>CAZSQS010000001.1:0-234483 GCA_964608995.1 uncultured Smithella sp.
CTTTTAAATTTTAAATCCGTAAAAAACGGTTCACTTTTAATTCTTAATTAACAGAAGGCACTTTCATCTTGACAAACACGGATGACTGTGGTTTACGCATTGCCTTATTACTTTCAGGGGTTGAAATATGAAGAAGACACTGACCAATAAATCCAATCTCAAAAGAAAAAGAACGCACGGTTTTCTGGTGCGCATGGCCACCAAAAACGGCCGCCAGGTGATCAGCCGCCGCCGGGCCAAGGGTAGAAAGAAATTAACCGTATAATCTCATTGCTTTGTCTTCCTGTGGGGATCGCGAATTGACTTCGCCGAAAACGCAATCGTACCCCAGAGCGCAAAGGGTTACCAATAAAAGCAGATATCGGATTATTTACGAACAGGGGGTCTGGAAAAGTTCTCGGTTTTTCACCATGATTACATGCGGCAACCCGAACGGGGTCAAACGCCTGGGGATTACAGTCACCAAAAAAACAGGCAATGCAGTTTTCCGGAATCGGATGAAAAGACTCATTCGGGAATTCTTCCGCCGCAACAAGGATTTGTTTCCCGCGGGGCATGACACGATCGTTCTGGCAAAAAAAAATATCCCGCCTCTCACGTATTCGGAAACACGAAGAGAACTGACCGAACTGACCACGCGAAAAACCGGCAGATAAAACATGTTCAGAAAAGCCTTGGTTCATGTCCTCGTTTTCACCATACGGTTATATCAAGCCTGTATTTCTCCGTTTTTTTTCGCGCCATGCTGTCGTTTTTACCCGTCCTGTTCGCAATACGCGATGGATGCGGTTAAAATCTACGGACCGGCCAAAGGGGTCTGGCTCGGCGTGAAAAGAATTCTGCGTTGTCATCCCGGGTGCCCCGGTGGTTACGATCCTGTCAAGTAAAACAATGAAACCGGAGGTATTTTCATGGATAAAAGGACTATTCTAGCCATTGTCCTGTCGCTGGCTGTTCTTTTTGTATTTCAAATGTTCTTTATTAAGCCGCCTGCGCCACCCAAACCGGCTGTGTCCCCCTCTGAGACGCAACCGTCCTCCGTTGCGCCCACGCAACCGGCGGCAACGCCTGCACAACCTCCGATCGTCTCGCAAGCCCCGGCCATCAAGCCGGAGGCGCCTGCGCGGGACATTATCGTGGACACCACCCATTACACGGCTGTTTTTTCCACCCGCGGCGCGGGGTTGAAATCCTTAAAACTCAAGGATTATCATCAGGATTGCGTGGATTGCCCTGAGGATATTTTTCCTAAAATCAAGAATCTGTTTGTTTCCAGTAAGACGCCGGCCAAAGCCAAAAGCGGCGATTTTGTTGAACTGGTCGATGTCCATGACGGTATGCCTTTGCCCCTTTCGGTGACGTTTCCGGACTCCACGGCTGATCTGAGCCCGGAGGCCGTATTTGAAACTTCAGCCGGAAAACTTGACCTGACAAACGTCAAAGAAAAACAGCAGATTGTTTTTTCCAAAATCACAGGCGACATCCGGGTTGAAAAAACCTATACCTTTGATCCCGAGGGGTATGTGATCGGCCTGGACGTTAACGTGCACAACCTTTCGGCCTCACCGATGACCCAGATTCCACGGCTTAGCTGGCATCAGTATGTCGATCCCCTGAAAGTGGATGACAGTTACGGCCATGACGGCCCGATTATCTCTGTGGGCGGCAGCATTGAACGCCAGACGGTCAAAAAAATGGACGCGGAGATAATGCTTGGCCCAAATGTGCCCTGGGGCGCTTTTGAGAGCAAATATTTCATCGCCTCTTTTGTGCCGGAAAATCCGTCACTGACCAGCGTAGTGATGACACGGTCAAACGATAACCTGGTGACCGTTAGCCTCAAAGACCGAAAGGAATTGATTCCCGGCGGTCAAAACAGCATTTTTGCCTACACGCTTTACCTCGGTCCCAAGCAGTATAATCTGCTCAAGGCCATGAATGTCGGGCTGCAAGACGCTATTGACTATGGCTGGTTTTACTGGCTGGCCATTCCTTTTTTATATGTGCTCAACTTTCTGCAGGGCTTTGTCATCAATTACGGCATTGCCATTATTCTGCTGACCCTGGCCATCAAACTCATCTTCTGGCCGCTGGGGAATATCAGTTACAAGTCGATGAAGGCAATGAAGGCGCTGCAACCTAAAATTGAGGCGCTCAAGGCGAAACATAAAAACGACCAGTCTAAAATCGGTCAGGAAACGATGGCGCTGTACCGCGAACACAAGGTCAATCCGTTTTCCGGCTGCCTGCCGATTCTCATTCAGATTCCTGTGTTTTTCGGCTTGTATAAGGCGCTGATGTATTCCATTGAATTGCGCCACTCGCCGTTTTTCTTCTGGATTGCCGACTTATCGGCCAAAGACCCCTACTACATCACCCCGATTATCATGGGGGCGACGCAGTTTCTTCAGCAAAAAATGACGCCGGCGATGGGCGATGCCATGCAGCAAAAAGTCATGCTGCTGATGCCGGTGATCTTTACCTTTTTCTTTTTGAATTTCCCGTCCGGGCTGGTCATTTACTGGTTGTTCAATAACATTTTCAGTATCGGCCAGCAGTACTACATTAATAAGAAATTAGCCTGATATGGGGTGTGCGGAGTTTGAAATGAGCTCAAAAGTTCTCGAAATTGAAGAAAAAACCATTGATGTTGCCATTGCCAGGGCATGCCAGAGCTTCGGGGTTGCGCGCGAAAAATTGAACATTGAAATTATTTCCGAGGGCTCCAGCGGCTTTCTGGGACTGATGTCCAAAAAAGCCAAAATCCGTGCATCGCTTTTGTCGCTGGAGATGGATTTTGCGCTGGATAGCCCGAAGCCCGTTTGGCCAAGTGCATGCCCAAATGAGATCAGGCCGGAGACGCGTCCGCCCATGCCGCCCGAAGCCAGACCCCAGCTTCGGCGTGTTGAGCCGTCCGGGCCGAAGCTTCAGACGAAGCCCCCTGTTAGGGTTGAGCCGAGGCAGCGCCGTCCGGACAACGGGCAGAAACCGCCACAGCGTCAAGCGCGCCCGCAGGAGCCGTCCCGTGTGCCCGCAAAGCCCCGTATAGCGGATGAAGTGACAAATCAGGAAAACGCTTCGGCTGCTGAAATGTCTGCGCCCCGCCCCCTCAAGATTCCGGAGGCGACCGCGCTCGTTGCCACCACACCCGCCGCGTTGCAGGCCAGGGATATGCTGGCTGCGATTTTGGAAAAGATGACCTTTGCCTGCGAGGTTCGGGCGACAGAAACAGACGATACGATTATCCTGAGCGTCATCGGAGATGAAAACGGCCTGCTCATCGGTCGGCGGGGCCAGAATCTCGACGCGCTGCAGTATATTCTCAACAAGGCCATCAACAAGTCGGACACCGGCCGCAAGATGATTGTGGTCGATTCCGAAGACTATCGCAAAAGACGTCAGGAATCGCTTTTGAGCATGGCCGAGCGGATTCGTGAAAAGGTTCACAAGACGCAAAAACCCCTGTCGCTTGCCCACATGAACGCGCATGACCGGCGCATTATCCACCTGGCGCTTCAGGAAGACGAAACGCTGGTCACCAAAAGCCGCGGCGAGGGAGAATTCCGTAAAGTCATCGTTTTGCCGGCCAAAAAAGCAAACGGCGGCGGACCGTCCCGCTCCAGAAACCGCCAGTAACCCGAGCACCGGGGTCACCCAAACGATCATGAAAACACCCGGCGACGCTTTGCCAGACACGATCGCAGCCATTGCAACGCCTTCCGGCCAGGGGGCCATTGGCATCATCCGCGTGAGCGGACCGCTGGCCCCTCACGCGGGACGCCGTCTTTTTCGGCCCGCGCGCGGTGTGTGCGCCTGGCAAAGCCACCACGCCTATTACGGCGATCTTCTCGGCGCCGATGGACAAACCGTTCTGGATGAAGTTCTGGTCATCCTGATGCGCGCGCCGCATTCGTTTACCGGCGAGGATGTCCTGGAGATTTCCGGCCACGGAAACCCCGTTATTTTACAATCCATTCTTGAAGCGTTGATGCAGCTGGGCTGCCGTCCGGCAAAACCGGGGGAATTTTCCCGCCGCGCCTTTTTATCCGGCCGTATGGATTTGTCGCAGGCTGAAGGGCTGGCCGCCATGATTGCCGCGCGTTCGGCCCGTGCCTTTCAGATGGGCTTGGCCCAACGCAAGGGCGAGCTGGGGCGCACCCTGGGCGGCATCCGCGCAAGGCTGGTCGAGGGGCTAGCGGGGTTGGAGGCGGCGATTGACTTTATCGACGACGCGGTAACCTCCGATGCATCGCAGATGGCCTCACCTCTTTTCGATGCCATGCTGTCCATCCGCCAGTTGCTTTCAACTTACGCCTCGTCGCAGATGATGGCCGATGGGCTGTCCTGTGTGATTACCGGAAAACCCAATGTGGGGAAATCCAGCCTGCTCAATGCGCTGGCTGGTACAAAAAAAGCCATCGTCACCGACATGCCCGGCACGACGCGCGATCTCATTGTTGCCACAACGCTCTTAAACGGCGTTACGGTGCATCTGACCGACACAGCCGGCATTCGGCCCCCTCAGGATGCTATTGAAAAAGAAGGCATTGATCTGGTCTGGGAACATCTGGAAGAGGCGCATATCATTGTGATCCTGCTCGATGGCAGCCGTCCTTTATCCGACGAAGACCGCCATATCCTGACAGAAAATTCGGCGCGCGCCGATCGGGTGATTCTTGCCGTCAATAAGGCCGATCTGCCGGCCGTCTGGCCGACACAGGCCGCGCTTCGGCCGTACTTCCCCCATGCGCCGCTCGCGACGATTTCCGCCAAATCCGGCGTCGGGCTCGACACTTTGAAAAACAGGATTTCGCAAAAGGCCGGCATTGAGGATATCAGCGATACGGGATTCATCTTACAGCTTCGCCATAAACTTGCGCTCGAGCGTGCGCTCGAAAACCTGTCGGCCGCCTACGGCAACCTCACCGCGTTTTTTTCGCCAGAGCTGGCCGCTTTTGAACTACGCGAAGCGATTGATGCGCTCGACGCCATTACCGGAGAAAAAATCTCCGAAGAAGTTCTGGATCACATCTTCTCAAATTTCTGCATTGGCAAGTAACGGGCAAGTCATTTGAAAATCGTCAGGCTTTATGCTAAAGTTTTTCACGTCGTCGATCCATGCAGCAGTTTGCCGAACAACATCTTCATCAGGTGAGCGAGGTTTTCTTATGAAATTAACGGGCGTTTCTCTTGTGCTGGCCCTGTCTGCCTTTTTTTGTCTCGCGCCTGCGGCAAGTGCCGACGTTAAATGCATTGACGCCACAGGCGAGGCGGCCATTGTCGGCCAGGATGTCCCTTCGGCCCGGCTGGAAGCCATCGCGCGCGCCAAATGGAACGCGATTGAACAGACGGTCGGCGCGCATGTCAAGGCCGGCAGTTTTGTGCAGAACTTCACGCTGGTTGAAGATGTCATTCAAACGCGCTCAGGCGGCGTGGTCAAAAGCCACAAAATCCTCAGTGAAACTATCGATAACGATGATATTCTCACCCTGAAAATTCATGCCTGCGTGGCGCCGGCTGAAGCCCGGGACGCCATGTCGCAACTGGCCCTGAACAACTCCATCGCCCTGTTCATCCCCGCGCGCAAACCCGGTCGCACCGGTGATGAATTTGAAGAAACCCATGCGCTCTCCGAAACGCTGATTGCCCGACTGATCGAGCAGGGCTACACGGTAATCGATGTCGCCCCCACGCAGGCCGCCTCTGCAGCCGCCATTGAAAAAGCCATGCGCTCCGGCAGCACCCTGTCCGTGCGCAGCCTGATGTATCAATTTCTGTCCAACCTCATGATTATCGGAAAAGTGGATTATGTTCTTTCCACACGAAAAGGCGAGGACATTGGCTACGGACTGTCCATGCCCTTTAACTCCGTAACGGTGCGCCTGACCTACCGGATGCTGGCGAAAAATAACGAAACCGGCAAGGTAGAAATCCTCGCCGTTGGCGTCGAAGAAGCCAGGGCGCTGGCCCCTGCCGTGGCGGACGCCGCCGAGCGGGCCATGACACAGCTTGCGGAAAAACTGGCTCCGGTGCTGCTGGATCAGGTTGGCCGGTATATCAAAGGCAAGACCCGGAAAGTCACCGTTGAAATCAGGGGCATTGACGACCTCGACACGCAGTTTGCGGTTAAAGCGCAACTGCAAAACATCGTCTGGGTGTCCGGTGTTGAAGAAAAACAGATGGGGGTCTATGTGGTGAGCTATCCGGAAAATACCCTTTATCTGGCCAACAGCATCCGGCAGAAAGGTCCGTTTAAACTGATTAATTTTTCACCCTATTCACTGAGCTTCACGTATCTGAAAGTCAGCGCGCCCCCCGAGGGCGAGCCCAAGGAGGTGGACACACCATGAGGACCCAACGATTTCTTCGCACAAGCGCCGCTTCAATTTTATTATTGCTGGCCGGTTTATTCGTTTTGTCCGGTTGCGCCACCAAAGTCCGTGTCAATATGCTGCAACCCGCCCAGTATCATGAAGCCTCACTCACCAAAGCAGTCGCCGTGACCCCCTTTTCAGGTCCCGGAGGCCGTGAATTCGCCGCGGAGCTGGAGGGGGTTTTATCCGGCATCGGCATTGACGACAAAGCCTACTTTACGCTTGTGGATCGGGCCTCCATCGACAAAGTGATCAGCGAGATGAAGTTTTCACAAAGCGGTCTCGTGGATGAAAAGACGGCCGCGCAACTGGGAAAACTGGTTGGGGCGCAGGGGATCTATACGGGCCTGATCAACGCAAACGGGCATGACGATACGCGCTACCAGGAAACCCGTCAGGAATGCGCCCGATACGAACAAAAAAAAGACAACAAAGGCAATGTCTATTCGGTGTGCGCCCAATGGCGCAATTACTATGTGCGCTGTGTCAAAAGGGTGGCCACCTTCGCGGTCACGCCGAGACTCGTGGACGTCACCACCGGACGCGTGTTGTATTCCCGCACGCTGTCGGCAACCACGCAATCCGCCGGCTGCGCCGATACCCGGCCCGTCCAGAGCGAAATGGTTTTATTGGATCAGGCCAGAGCGCAGGTCAAAGATCAGTTTCGCCGCGACGTTGCGCCATATTATGTGACGCGGGAAATTCGCCTGAAGGATGACACCGCCGGCATTGAATCAAAAGACGCAAAGGACAAACTCAAACGGGGCATGGACTATGCCGATAAGGGGCGCCTCGATGCGGCCTGCGAGCTTTGGGGCGAGGCGCGCAATCTGGCCCCCGGATCGTTTGCGCTTTTGTATAACCTCGCGGTCTGCGCAGAAAGCCGCGGCGATTTGGATGCGGCTTTGAATCTTTACCGGCAGTCCGATCGCATTCTGGGCAAGCCCGATGACGATCTGTCGCTTGCACTTGCCCGCGTAAGTGAGGCCATTCGAAACCGCGCGAAACTTCACGAACAGTTGGGGGGAAACTAGGTTTTTGCGCCCTCAGATCACAAGCGCCTGAAAAGAAACGCCATTTATTTGATTGATCTTTCCTTGAAAAGTATATTAGAATAAAACCGCTATGTCAGCTGACGGGAGGGGGATGCAATGGCAGAGCTGGTTCGTTGTAAGGCCTGCGGTGATGTGGCCGTGTCGGATAAAATCAAAGAGGTTTGTCCGGCCTGCGGTGTGCCCGCCAAAATGTTTGCACCGTTTAATTCTCCTATATCCTTGAAAAGACGAAGAATACTGGATTTGCACACCCATCCGGTAATGGTGCATTTTCCGCAGGATTCTGCGCAGGTCATGACTTTATTCTGCGCGTGTTTAGGCTTGATTGGCGGCAAACTTCTGGATGCGAAATTTCCGGGTTGAAAACCGGCTGAATCATCATGAAGAGTCGATGGCGCCTTCCTGATAAGACGAGGGGTAAGAGGGGGACATGATCATGAAACGCTGTTTGAGATGGATGGGAGTTTTCGCAATTTTAATCGGGTTATCCGCGATCAGTGCGGCAGCGCCGTCAGCGATTTATGCCACGCCGCCATCCTCGGTCAAAATCGTCTATGACACGGAAAAAACGCTGCTGTCCGTCACCATCATTCACCGAACGGACAGCCGGGAGGATCATTTTATTCAATTTGTCGAAATTAAAAAAAACGGTTCAGTGGTCAGTATCAACTCCTACAAATCGCAGCCCGAAAAGATCATGTTCACGTATCAGTACAAAATCAAGGCCATGGAGGACGACATGATCCAGGTGGTTGCCACCTGCAACCAGGGCCAGAACAAGGTGTCCGATGCGCTGGTCATTGCGCCATAACCCTTTTCCGGGAGGAAACCCAATGAAAAAAATGAGAATGATTGCATCAGTTATTTTGTCTCTGTGTTTTGCCGTTGGTCTGTTTGCGCCCAGCGCGGCGCTGGCCGACCCGCCTCAGGACGTGGCGTTAGCTTACGCCATGGATACGCAGACGCTGACGGTGAGCGTCACCCACAAATCCACCTTTACCAGTGTCCATTATGTCAAGCAGATTGTGGTGAAAAAAAATGGCGCGCTCGTCAGCACTCACGACTACAAATCGCAGCCCGGTAAAAAAACGTTTGATTACACCTTCCAGATTCCGGCCGCTGAAAATGATCTTTTTGATGTTTCAGTGAGCTGCAATATCCAGGGGGCAAAAACCGCGACACTGAAAGTCGGAGCCGTGGCGAAGTGACCCTTTGCCGCTTTCGAAATGCTCCACATCCGACACAATGACAAATCCTCAACAAAGCCAAGCGCCGCTTCTGCCCCTCAAGGGACGAGCGGCGCTTAAATGCTGTCTGATCCTCCTTTTGCTTATTTTGCCGATCTGGCCGGGTCTGGGCGCTGGCGCTTTTGCAGCCGAACCGGTTGAAATTCTCGTCGAGGGCGTCGAGGGGGACGCGCGTAAAAACGTCCTGGAAGCGCTGACGCTTCCCTACGGACTGGTCAAAGACAGCAAGGTGGAGCCTCTGTGGCTTGAGCGTTTTGCCGCGCAGGCCGACCGCAGGGTCCTTTCCGCGCTCGAACCGTTTGGCTACTATGGGGCCCGTGTCACCATCGCCGTCGAAATCCCGAAGGCCAATTTCTATGTGTTGCGTGTGCAAATTGAACCGGGGCCGCAGACGATTCTAACAGACGTTAGCGTTAGTGTCACTGGACCGGGCGCATCGGAGGCGTCGCTCATTGAAATGAGCAAGGCCTTTCCGCTAAAACCGGGTGATGTGCTTCGGCACCGTTTCTATGAGCAGGCCAAATACGATCTGAAGGCCGGTGCGGAAAGCATCGGTTATCTGGATGCGCGCTACAGCGTTCATGAAATCCGGGTGAATCCGGCCAAGTCTTCAGCCGCAATTGAGCTGGTTTTGGAAACCGGCGAGAAATACTTCTTTTCCGATATTGTCATTGAAGGCGCGCCCGACTATCCTGACGAATTTGTCCGCCAGTATCTGACCTTTGTTCCTGGCGACGTTTTTTCCTATGGCAAACTGGCGCAAAGTCAGATTCGGCTGCATAACTCCGAGCGCTTCCGGGATGTGACGCTTCTGGCCGAAAGGGATAAGGCTTTGAATTATACCATCCCCGTTCGCGTGACGCTTTCGCAAATTCCGCGAAGGAGTTTGAGACCCGGCATTGGATACGGCACGGATACGGGAGCGAGGGTTTCGCTACGCTACCGCGATCTGAATATCTTCCAGCGCGGGCACGAACTCGACTCCCAGTTGTTTGTTTCCGAACGATTGCAGGGACTGGCCACCCGCTATATCATCCCGAGCAATCAGGATGTCCGGACGTTTACCTCGGCGCAGATCAACCTTCAGCATGAGGATGTAACGACCTACCGAAGCCGGATTATCTCGCTTGAGCTGGCCAGAAATCACGCCCTGGGCGAACAACGACAGGGTGCGGTGTATGTCCGGTTTCAGGAAGAGGCCTTTACCGTGAGCGATCAGGACGCGACATCGCGCTATGTGTTGCCGGGCGTGCGGTTTTCGGATAGCTACTACAATAATCCCGTCCGGCCAAGCCGGGGGGTTCGCTACGCGCTGGATTTGCGCGGGACGCACCGGGCCCTGGGATCCACGACGGAATGTCTTCAGCTGATCACGGAAGCCAGCGCCGTTATGCCCC
Source organism: uncultured Smithella sp. (assembly GCA_964608995.1). Lineage (GTDB taxonomy): Bacteria > Desulfobacterota > Syntrophia > Syntrophales > Smithellaceae > UBA8904. The sequence goes on from CAZSQS010000001.1 coordinate 10,074, forward strand.
TGCCGTGGCGGTTCTCTTTCATCACCGCCGGCAAATCCGCCCTGACTTTTTTTTCAGACCCGGTGAGCGACATTCCGCCTTCGCTTCGCTTTTTTGCCGGTGGCGACCAGAGCGTCCGCGGGTATGCCTATCAGTCGCTCGGTCCCAAAGACGACAAAGGAAACGTCGTGGGCGGCAAGCATCTGTTAAGCGCCAGTGTGCAACTGCAGCGCGCTATCCGGGAGGACTGGGCGGTTTCCGTCTTTTACAACGCGGGCAACGCCTTCGATACATTTCGGGCCCTGACGCTTTATCAGGCCGCGGGGGCGGGCATCCATTATTTCACGCCGGTGGGCGCTTTGAATCTGTATCTGGCGCGCCAGATCGATGTGGACGAGCCGGGCTACCGGCTTCATCTGACCGTGGGGTTTGAGTTTTGAAACGGCTTTTTAAAATAATTCTTCTCACCCTTCTGGGGCTGATGCTTCTGGCGGGCCTTATGCTGCCCGTCTGGCTTCTGGGCAGCACCTCTGGCGCGCGCTTTCTTTTCGCGAGCGTTTCGAAGCATACCCCCGTCTCGATCAGCGCCTCTCGCATCGAAGGAAGACTCGCGGGGGATTTCTTTCTTGAGCGCTTTACGCTGGCCTGGCCGCAGGGAAAAATCCACATCGGGAAACTCGCCTGGAGCGCCAAATCGCTCCATTGGATCACGGGTCGGATCGACTTTGAAAAGATCTCTCTTTCCGATGTCGCGATTGAAGACCATGCCCCCGATACTCCTCCGACGCTGTCCTGGCCGCAGGTTCCCGTGTGGACAAAACTTCTTGATGTCAAAATCGATCGCCTGGAGGCAACAAACTTCAGCTACCGCAAGCGCCAGGAGGATCCTGTAACACTTGCGAGTCTAAGCGTCTGGGCCTCCTGGCATAATCGGCGCTTATCGGTAAACGATATCCGGATCACCTCCGAGGCTGGCGTTGTTTACGGCCAACTGCTGGCGGGTTTTGGCCGTCCATTGCTGGAGATGGATTTGCGCATCGCGCCGTCGCAGCCTCTGGGTAGCATGGACGGTTTCCACCTGCAGGGCAAATTCGGTCCGGGGAAAAACCGCCGGGAGCTTTCCGGCAGCGCCAGGATCGCCACCTTACGCCAGAAAGAGACTCTCTGGCAGCTTACGCTGGAGACTGGCCTGACCGCCCGGGGCATGCCGCTTACGGCCATTTCCCTTACCCGGCCAAAATCTCAAGGCGAGATTATCGGCCAGGGATTTCTAGCCCTCGACGGCGAAAAGCCCCATCTCACGCTTGCGGCAAAGGTAAACGATGTGGCGCTTGCCGATTGGCTGGGCGTTGATGCAAGCCTCAGCGGCACGCTGAACTTTACCGGTAACGCTGATCGCTATTCTGGTAAATATTCGCTTGGCGCCTCCGGCGGGGGTTGGAAAAAGCTCAGCCTGGCCGGCGATTATTCGGGAGACGCGCAAGACCTGATCCTGAATATCTTGCAGGGCGAGGCGCTGGGGGGGAATCTGAGAGGTCATGCGCTTGTCGGCTGGCAAAACGGTTTGTCAGTTTCCGGGGAACTCTCCGGCTCAAAACTGGATCCCGGCCTCATCGATCACCGCTGGCAGGGAGAAATTAATTTTGATCTCAAAGGCAAGGCAGCCGTTTTGGACGCTCAGCCGCTCACGGGCGAAATCACCGTCGCCCTTGGGTCGAGCCGACTGCATGGCCGAGCGCTCTCAGGCGACCTTCGCGCCACCTTTGCACAGGACGACATCCGGATTGCCAAACTGGCATTGCAGGGAAAGGGATTTTCGATGACCGCCTCCGGCCGCGTTCAGGAAAAAATCGTCTATGCCGCCCGCATCAGTGATTTATCGCTTCTGATTCCTGACGCCAAAGGGAGTATTGACGCGGCAGGCTGGCTTAGCTTCCGGAAAGGCTCGCTTGCCGGTTCGCTTTCGGCCACAGGCAGAAATCTGGCACTGGATGACCTGGATGTTGCGAAAGTGAATATCCAGGCGAATTTGGACCATGGAGACGAATCGGCGCTTACCCTGGAGGCGAAGCTTGGTAAGCTTCGTTATCAGTCCCTGCTGGTGGATGCCGCAACCCTTTCCGCCCGGGGGACGAAGGCAGCGCACACGCTCGACCTTTCCGTTCAAAGCGGCGCCGCTTCCGCAAAGGCCTCTGTTTCCGGGACGTATGCGTCCGACGGCTGGCAGGGAAAGATCCTGCGCTTAAGCGGCTCCGATGGCGCAGGTCCCTGGCGTCTGATCGATCCGGTAGTCTTGACCCTGACCAAACAATACCTGACGATAGACAACCTGACAATTGCGGGACAAGACACAGAGAGGATTCACCTCTCCGGCAAAGCGGATTTTGACCAGGGCAGGGGCGCCTGGGAAATTTCCTGGGACGATTTAAATCTGTCTCGCATCAATGTCTGGGGCGACCGAAATCTCCTGACGGGACTCAGCGGCGGAAAGCTCCGTGCGAAGCTTCTGCCGGGCGCCCGCCTGGAGCTTACGGCCAATGGCTACGTGCATGGCACCCGTCAGTTCGAGGGGCAAAGTGTCATCATTCAACGCGCTGAAGTGGCAATTGTTGCCAACGAGCAGGGAACAAAAGCGAATTTAAAAATTCATCCGGCCCCCGGCGGGCATCTTGAGGCGTCTTTTACCTCCAAGGCCCCGGCTTCGCTTTCCTGGCCCGAAGAAGGGAATTATCGCCTGTCCTGGGGAGAATTGGATCTGTCGCCCTATTCGGTGTGGCTGCCGCGACAGGCCAGTATCGAGGGCCTGCTGGCGGGCGAGGCCTACGGCAAGCTTCTGCCGAATGGGCGTTTCTCTATGAAGGGGCTGATGATGCTGGCCAAGTCCCGGGTTTCCTGGCAGGGGGACCGAGGCGATGTTCGGGTCAACCTCAGAAACGCCCTTTTCGACTGGACCTGGCAAGACGATGCGATACAAGGCGCTTTAACGTTGTCGCTGGCCAAATACGGCCGGGTCGAAGGCAAATATACCCTTCCGGTTTCGGCTTCCTTTCCCGTATCCATCGGCCGGGATAAAGCCGTGCAGGCGACGCTTAGCGGCCGGATTCGCGAAAGCGGCGCGCTGAGCGTTATCTTTCCGGATCTGGTTCATGAAAGTCTGGGACATCTCGATTTTGACCTGAATCTGACCGGGAGCCTCGACAAGCCTGCGTTTTCCGGAAAGGCCGAGCTTTCAGAGGCGGGCGGGTATCTGCCCTCGGCGGGTATTACGCTTAAAGACGCGAAGCTCTCCGCGCGTCTCGAGGGTGAGGTAATCCATGTGGACGCCTTCAGCGCCGCCTCCGGGCCGGGGCGCATTGAAGGCACGGCGCAAATCCAGCTTTCTGGCTGGCAGGTCAAAAGCTATGAGGGCAGCTTGAGCGGATCGCAGTTCCAGCTGATTTACTTCCCCGAGCTTCAGGTTCAGGCCAACCCAAAACTCACCTTCAGCGGCGGCCCGGACAAGCTCTCCGTGCGCGGGGAAGTGGTTTTGCCCGAAGTGCAGATTGTCGGTGCGCAATCTCAGGGCGCGCTCAAGGCCAGCCCCGATGTGGTGGTCGCGGGGCGCGAAAGGTCGCCCGAAAAACAACTGCCCATCGATCTGGATGTGGATGTGCGCCTGATCGCGGGCGATGCGGTGACGTTCAAGGCCGGAGGCATCGACGCCCGGGTGGACGGACACATCCAGGTGCGGTTTCAGGAGCTCGACGCCATATACGGACAAGGAGAGATCCGCGTCGCCAAAGGGCGCTTCCGCACTTACGGCGTGAACCTGGACATTGAACGCGGGCGGCTTATTTTCGCGGGCGGGCCCATTGACGATCCGACGCTGGACATTCTGGCCTGGCGAAAGATCGGCGAGATCCGGGCGGGCGTCGTCGTCAGCGGTACGCTGAAAGCCCCGCTGCTTAAACTCTACTCCGAGCCCACCATGCAGGATATGGACATTCTGGCCTATATTGTCCTGGGGCACCCCCTGGGGAGCAACAACCAGCAGGCGAGCCTCCTGGTTATGGCGGCAGGCGCACTTCTGACCTCCCGGCAATCCGAAAACATTCAGCGGCAGATTAAAGACCGTTTTGGTTTTGAAGCATTTGATATTTCGGCGGATGTCATCACGCAGGATTCTCATATGGGCTATAAGCGCCTCAGTGTTGCACCAGGCGGCGACGGATCCTCCCCCGGCGCACCCGAGACCATTTTGGTTGTGGGAAAATACTTGACGCCCAAACTCTACATCAGCTACGGTCGATCACTGTTTTCCGGCAGCAATCTTTTTTTTCTGCGCTACAATCTGTCCAAACACTGGCAGATCGAAAGCCAGACCGGCCAGGAAAGCGGCGCGGACATCTACTACAAACTGGAATTTAATTAAGGAGGTGCTACCCGCCGTGATCGAAGAGCCCTATGACATTGCCATTGTCGGCGCGACGGTTTTAACGCTCTCAACGGGCATGGACGTTCTGGAAGATGCGGTGATTGGCATCCGTGGCGAGCGCATCTCGCTTGTGGAGGCGCACCGCGACGTCCGGGCCGCCAAACGCATTGACGCGCACGGCTGCCTGGTGATGCCGGGTCTGGTCAATACGCACACGCATCTGCCGATGGTGGCCTTTCGGGGCATGGCCGATGATCTGACGCTGATGGACTGGCTCCATCATCATATTTTTCCGGCTGAGGCGCGCTTTGTTAACAAAGAGATGGTTTATTCAAGCACGATTTTGGCGATGGCGGAAATGATCCGCTCTGGCACCACCACCTGCTGCGACGGTTATTTTTTTGAAAACGAGATCGCCCGCGCCGTGACCGATTGCGGCATGCGCGCTGTCTTGTCGCAGGGGTTTGCCGATTTCGCCACGCCGGATGCGCCGAAATTCGAAAAGATGATGGCAGCGGCAAGGCGCTTCGTGACGCGCTGGATGCCGTGTGCGCCGATGATCACGCCAGCGTTTTTTTGCCACTCTCCCTACACCTGCTCGCCTGAGACGCTCGCCAACGTCAAAGCCGTTGCCCGTGAGTACGACATTTTGTATCTGACGCATCTGCTCGAAAATGCCGACGAGACCGGCATTATTGAAAAGCGCTACGGGAAAAAACCCGTGTCGCATCTGGATGCGCTGGGCGTGCTCGACGAGCAGACAATTGCCGTCCACTGCAACTGGCTGACGCCTGAAGATATGGAGATTTTTGCCGCGCGGGGCGTTCGCGTCTCGTCCAATCCCGGAAGCTCCATGAAACTGGCGGCGGGCGTCGCGCCCGTGCCGGATATGCTTCGTCTGGGCATCCCCGTAGGTCTGGGCACGGACGGCGCGGCCAGCAGTAACACGCTGGACATGTTCCGGGAAATGGATCTGGCGGCGAAAGTTCACAAGGTGATGCGGTGCGACCCGACCGTGATGAGCGCAAAAGCCGTGGTGCAGATGGCTACGCTGGGCGGGGCGCGCGTTTTGGGGCTCGATTCGCTCATCGGCTCGGTGGAGGTGGGGAAGCTGGCCGATCTGATCATTATCGACATGAACCAGCCCCATCTGACGCCGCTTTACAATCCGTATTCCCAGCTGGTTTACGCGGCGCGTGGCGCGGATGTGTTGACCAGCATCATCAACGGCCGCATCGTCATGGAAAACCGGACGCTTCAAACCCTGGGTCTGCCGGAAACCATGCAAAATGTCCGCAACATCGCTCAGAAGATTCAAAAAGAGGGTGCTTGCACACAGGCAGGCCAATAAAAAGGGTTGCCAATATCCGGATGATTGATATATGAGCCTGATTCACACAGGCATTATAAAAAATAATGGAGGATACGCTTATGGCAAAATCATACAAAATCGCCGTCATTCCCGGAGACGGAACCGGTACCGAAGTCGTTAATGAAGGCCTCAAGGTTCTTTCGGCCGCCGCTTCGAAATTTGGTTTCAAGTTAAACCTGACCTCTTATGATCTGGGGGGCGAGCGCTATAAACGCACGGGTGAAATTCTGCCGGATAGCGTTTTGGCCGAGCTTCGCAAATTTTCCGCCATTTACTTAGGCGCGATCGGTCACCCCGACGTCAAACCCGGTATTCTGGAGAAGGGCATTTTACTCAACATGCGCTTCGCCCTGGATCAATACATCAACCTCAGGCCCGTCAAGCTTTATCCCGGCGTGGAAACGCCGCTCAAAGACAAGGGCCCCAAGGACATTGACTTTGTCGTCGTTCGCGAAAACAGCGAAGGCCTCTATACAGGCGCGGGCGGTTTTTTAAAGAAGGGCACGCCGGATGAAGTGGCGGTGCAGGAATCCATCAACACCCGAAAAGGCGCAGAGCGCTGCATCCGTTATGCCTTCGATCTTTGCCGCAAACGTAAAAAAGCCATGAAGCTCACCCTGTGCGGGAAGACCAATGTTCTGACCTACGCCTTCGATATGTGGGAACGGACGTTTTATGAAGTCGCCAAAGAATATCCTGAAATTAAAACGGATTACGCCAATGTCGATGCTACCTGCATGTGGATGGTCAAAAACCCCGAATGGTTTGACGTCATCGTGACGGACAATATGTTCGGCGACATCATCACGGATCTGGGGGCGATCATTCAAGGCGGCATGGGCATTGCCGCAGGCGGCAACATCAATCCCAAAGGTGTCTCCATGTTTGAACCGATCGGCGGCTCGGCGCCCAAATATACCGGCCAGAACATCATCAATCCCGTGGCGTCGATTATGGCGGGCCAGATGATGCTGGAGTGTCTGGGCGAAGAAGAAGCGGCTCAGGCCGTGGAAAAGGCCGTCGTGAAAGTCGTCTCCAAAAAGCTCAAAAGCATGTCGGCAGGCCACATGGGCTACACGACCTCGCAGGTGGGAGACCTGATCGCCAAGCTGATCTAGGCTTTGGCGCATTGACATGAATAAGCGCGTTAAAAAAATCCGCCTCGATCAGCTTTTAGTTGACCGGGGCCTGGCCGAAACGCTCGAGCGGGCCCGGGCGCTGATTCTGGCCGGATCGGTTCGAGTGAACACCACCTGTGTCGATAAGGCGGGAACACCCGTAGCGGCGGATGCGGACATTGCCCTAAAAGGCGAAAATTCCCCTTATGTCAGCCGGGGCGGCCTCAAACTTCAGGGCGCGCTCGATGCTTTCGCACTCGATGTTTCCGGACTCGCCGTTCTGGACGTCGGCGCGTCCACCGGCGGGTTTACCGACTGTCTTTTACAAAACCAGGCGCGCAAGGTCTATGCGCTCGATGTCGGCTACGGCCAGCTGGCCTGGAAGCTTCGTGAAAACCCGCGCGTGGTCGTGATTGAACGCACCAATATCCGGCATTACGATGGCGCGGACCTGACTGAACCGCCAGAACTGGCCACCATCGACGCTTCCTTCATTTCTCTCAAAACAGTTCTTCCCGCCGTGTTGCCGCATCTGGCCAGGGGCGGCGCCATCCTCGCCCTGATCAAGCCGCAGTTTGAAGCCGCAAGGGAGGAAATCGGCCCCGGCGGCGTGGTGAAAAGCGACGCGGTTCACACGCGCGTGGTGGACGATATCTGTCAATTCTGTATCGGACAAAACCTGGAGGTGACAGGGACGACGGCCTCGCCCCTTTTGGGTCCCGCGGGCAACAAAGAGTTTTTTATTCTGGCGAAAAAGAGAGAATAGATGGAAATTCAGCTCGCCAAAACCGCCGGATTTTGCATGGGAGTGCGCCGGGCGGTGGATAAGGTTCTGGAAATCGCCCGTTTTCGGGGCGATCTGCGCATCTATACCTACGGTCCGCTCATTCATAATCCTCAGACGATTGCCCTTTTGAGAAGCCGCGGCATTCTTGACGTGGCCAGTATCGACGAAATTCCGGAAAAACAAGGCGCTGTTCTGGTGATCCGCGCGCACGGCATTGCGCCTGACGAGCGAAAAATCATCCGGAAAAGCGGTATCCGGATTGTGGATGCCACCTGTCCGAAAGTCGGTTATGTGCAGGGCATCATCAAAAAGCATGCGCAAAAGGACTACGGCGTCATTATCATCGGCGATCGGGAGCATCCGGAAGTCAACGGCCTTCTGGGCTATGCCGGGGGCAAGGGCCTCGTCGTCTCGACGCCGGACGATGCGCGGCAAATCCCCTGCCTGGAGAGGGTCTGTGTCGTGGCGCAAACCACGCAGGATGCGGAGCGCTTCGAGCGCATTGTTTCAATCATTATGGAAAAATGTCCGCATGCTATTGTTTTTAATACCATATGTACCTCTACTGAAAAAAGACAAGGCGAAATTATTTCGATTGCCCGCGAATCAGACGCCGTGTTTGTGGTTGGCGGTAAAAACAGCGCCAACACCTGCCGTCTGGCGGATCTGGCTTCAAAACAAAACACGCCCACCTTTCACATTGAAACCGCTGATGAGATAAAAAACATCGATCTTTCCGACTATGACAGGCTCGGCATTTCCGCCGGTGCGTCCACCCCCAACTGGATTATCGATCAGGTGATCAGCCGCATCTCGGAGCAGCGGGGGCTCGGGCATCAGAAGATGGGATTTCTTCTGCGAGGCTGGCTGTGGCTGGTTCGAACCGATCTGTATTCCGCCCTGGGCGCAGGCTGCCTGACGATGGCGTGCATGATCCTGCAAAACCTCCCCGTGTCCGTTCCTTTAATTATTGTCGCTTCATTGTTTGTGTATGCCATGCATGTGCTCAACCGGTTGTCGAGCCGCGGTGAATCGGGCCTGATCGGTTCTTTCCGGGAGGCCTCCTATTTGCGTTATCCGAATTATTACCGCCTGATTGCCGTGGGATCGCTTCTGACGGCGCTTTTGCTGGCGCTCACCCACAGCGTCTTTTCCTTCTTATTTCTGGCGGTGATTTCGCTTGCGGGCGTCCTTTATAACATGAAAATTCTACCGCCGGGATGGCGCTTTCGGCGCCTCAAGGATATTCCCGCCTCCCGAAACATTTTCATGGCCACCGCCTGGGGAATGGTGACGGCCGTCCTGCCCGCCCTGCAAACCGGGCAGCCTGTCCCGTTGCTCGTCGCAATCGCTTTTTTTCTGCCGTTTTCGCTCGTTTTCACGCGTTCGGCGCTCACGGATATTATGGATATGCAAAGCGACAAGCTTTTGGGGCACGAAACGATTCCCGTTGTTTTCGGCAAGGCCAACACGCAGCTTCTGCTTAAGCTAATTCTTTCCATATTGTTAATGATATTAATACTATCGCCGGTTGTGGCCGGAGCTTCCCCGGTGAGTTATTTCCTGGTTTTGTGTGCATTATATCTATGGATTTGTTTCAGACTTTGTGATAGAAGGGCGGGGCTTTCGGGGGCGCTGGTCGAAGGCCTTCTGGAAACAAGCTATATCATTGCTGGTTTTGCTGTTTTCTGTTGGTACGTTCTTCTTTAAGCGTTTTTCGGGAAATCGGAAGGTGAAAAAATGAAACTGAGAATCATCGCCAAATTCGGAATCGTGCTTGCCGCATTGAGCGTTCTGGCCTGTGGCGGCTTACATTTCTCTCAGGCGGATCCGACGGCCCAGAATTTTCATCCCCGGCATATTGCCGTGTTTCCGGTGGATGTGACCGCTTATGAAGGAGCGCGCCTGCCGATGGAACAAATCGTGCCCGGCGTTTTGATGGAAACAAAATGGTTCGCGGATGTCACGGACACGGCCAGCCTCAACCGGCAAATTTCGTCCAATGAAGAGCTTCGCAAAGCGATGACGGAATATTTATCCAAGCTCAACACGCTGAATTTCTCAGACGCGGGCTTAAGCCGGAAGATCGGCGAAACGATTAAAGCGGATGCTTTTTTGCTGGCGGCCGTGGATTACTGGAGCTATACGGTTGAAAAAGATAAGAATTTTGCCAAAGTCAGTATCGGCATGCGGCTGATTGATGCCGCCACCGGAAAAATCATGTGGAAGGCGGGTCATCGCCTGTCGGAAAGCTACGTCCTGATCAAACCGGATCTGTCCAAAGTAGCGCGCAAGGTGGTTCGGGAAATGATCGATGAAATGCCGCACTGAGTTTCGGATCAAAACAGAAAGAGAGTCGGAAATGAAAGAAGAAGTCCAGAAAGCAATTGAAAAAGTAAGGCCGGGCCTCCAGGCGGATGGCGGTGATGTGCAGCTGGTGGATGTGACTGACGACGGCGTGGTGAAAGTCAGGCTGACGGGCGCCTGCCACGGTTGCCCCATGGCGCAGATGACGCTGAAAATGGGGATTGAAAAAATAATCAAACAGCAGGTGCCTTCCGTCAAGGAAGTCGTCTCTGTCTAAACGCCGTCGGCGTGAAGTGAATAAACTATTCAAAGGAGATTTGGGAAAATGTCATATGTGATTACTGACGAATGCATTGCGTGCGGATCCTGTGAAGACGAATGTCCGGTGGAGGCCATCTCGGAAGGCGAAGACAAGTATGTCATCGATCCGAAACTTTGCACGGACTGCGGCGCATGCTGTGATCAATGCCCGGTGGAAGCCATCGTCCCCGGCGAAGAAAAATAATTCTTTACAGGCCAATTGCGAGAGGGGAATGTCCGCCGGCAGCCGGTGGATTTTCCCCCTCAAGTTTTTTACAGCCCGATCGTTCATTCCAAACGTGCGCCCATTTCGATTAACAGGATGCAATGAATACATTCATTACCTTTGAAGGCGTGGAGGGGTCCGGCAAGTCCACGCAAATTCAGCTCCTGGGAGCGCATTTGCAGTCGCTGGGATTACCCCACGTGCTGACGCGGGAGCCTTCGGGCACGCCGATCGGCCAAAAAATCGGCGATATTTTATTTCATCGCGGCTCCTCGGGCATGTTCCCCCAGACGGAGCTTTTGCTGTTTTGCGCGGCGCGCGCGCAGCACGTCCGCGAAGTCGTTTTGCCGGCGCTGGCCGAGGGAAAATGGGTGTTGTGCGACCGGTATGCCGACGCAACCTTTGCCTATCAGGCGGCGGGCCGCGGCCTGGAGAGCGCCTTTGTGCAAGAGCTCAACAACTACAGCGCCGAATCGTTGCAGCCCTCCCTCACGTTGCTTTTCGATCTTCCCGTGGAAACGGGTCTGTCTCGCGCCGCCAAACGTGACAGCCAGCTTAAAGACCCTGCGGCCGCCGATCGCTTTGAACAGGAAAAACGCGATTTTCACGACCGCGTTCGACAGAAGTATCTGGCGCTTTGGCGCGAAAATCCTGAAAGGATTACCGTGATCGACGCGGACCGGCCGGTTGACGCTATCGCAACGGATGTCCGCCAAATCGTTTGCGATTTCATCGCCAGGCCCCGTTAAGGGCGCCGGCGGGTTGGCCACTTATGTCTTTTTCAAGTATTTACGGTCATAAAAAATCTATTCGTCTGCTGCAAAAAGCCATGACACAGGGGCGTCTGGGCAGTTCCTATATCTTTAGCGGTCTTGACGCCATTGGCAAAAAAACGCTGGCGTTGGCCTTTGCGCAAGCGCTCAACTGCGAAAAGGGCGAAACGCTGCATGATGCCTGCGGGGGCTGTCCTTCCTGTCGCAAAATGCTCTCCGGCAATCATCCGGACGTCAGTGTCATTGAAACACAACGGCAGTTTATCCGGATTGAAGACATCCGCGGCATCCAGGATATGATGACCTTCAAGCCGCTCGACGGCGGCAGGCGGATTGTCATTATTGACGACGCGGACAAAATGAATGAATCGGCGGCTAATGCCCTTTTAAAAACACTCGAAGAACCGAAAGACGGCAACTTTTTGATTCTGATTTCCGCCCGTCCCTACTGGCTGCCACAGACCATTCTTTCGCGCTGCATGCATCTGCGTTTTACACCTCTGTCTCCTGCGGACGTCACGGCGTTTCTGTCTGAAAAAAAACGCATCGATCCGGAGCGGGCCGCGCTTCTGGCCTCGCTTTCCGGCGGCTCCATCGGTCGGGCCCACGCGATGGACTCACAGGAGATGACCGCCCTTCGCGACGAGATCATCCGCCGTCTTGCTGCCACGCGCAAAGAAAAGCCGATGACGCGCCTGGCACTGGCCTTTTTTCTGGGGCAGGATAAAAAGGAAACCCGCCAGGGACTGCACATCCTGACGACGCTTTTCCGCGATGCGCTTATCTGGCGGGAGACGACCGGCGCCTGCGCCATCTTCAATGCCGATCAACAGCCCGTCGTCGCGGCGCTGGCCTCGCGGCTGAGCCCGCGCGAGCTGCTTGACAACCTCATGCTCATCGAACGATCCGGCGCGATGCTCGAAATGAATATGAACAAATCGTTGACATTGGAGACAATGGCATTTAAGCTTCAGGTCTAAAAAAACAAAGCAGGATATAAACCCTTGTTAACCCATATCATCGGCATCAAATTCAAAAAAGAAGGACGCATCTATCAGTTTGATCTCAACGATCTGATTTTACACAAAAATGATCAGGTGCTGGTCGAAACGGAAAACGGCGTCGCGCTGGGCAGTGTGGTCACCGACATCAAGCGGATGGAGGCGTCCAGCCTGCCGCCCAATCTCAAAAAGGTGATTCGCAAGGTCACGGCGGACGACCAACGCATTCAGGCGGAAATCGAATCCGTGGAAGCGGAGGCGCGCAAGTTTTGCATCCAGAGAATTGCCGAGCGCAACCTGATGATGAAACTCATTACGGTCGAATGCCTGTTCGATCGCAGTAAAATGATTTTTTACTTTTCCGCCGATACCCGGGTGGATTTCCGCGAGCTCGTCAAAGATTTGGTCGCCCGCTTTAAGACGCGCATTGAACTCAAACAGATTGGCGCGCGCCAGGAATCCCGGATTATCAAGGGACTGGCCATTTGCGGCCGCACGGTCTGCTGCGCCGGCATCCTGCAAAATCTCGATCGCGTCACAGTCAAAATGGCGAAAGAGCAGAGCATGTCGCTCAATCCCGAAAAAATCTCCGGTCTGTGCGGAAGACTGATGTGCTGCCTCTCCTTTGAGCATGACGGGTATGCCGCGCAGAAGAAGGCCGACAAAGAAAACCGCTGCGAGGCGGCGCGCACGGAGGTTGAACCCATCCGCCAGATTAAACCCGCACAGCCTGCCTCGTCTCGGCCGCCCAGGCGGCCCAGACCCAAAAATACGCAGAAAGAACCCATGAACAAGACGCCCTGATATCACTAAAAGGAGCCCCGAACATGTCCACCCCCTTCTACATCACCACGCCCATTTATTACGTCAACGCCTCGCCCCACATCGGGCATGCCTATACAACGATTGTCGCCGACGTTGTGGCGCGCTTTGCCCGCATGACGGGCCGCGACACTTTTTTTGTCACCGGAACCGACGAGCATGGCGATAAGATCGCCGAAGCCGCCGCCCGGGCCGGAATCAGTCCCAAGCAATACGCCGATGGCGTCAGCGCGCAGTTTCGCGGCCTGTGGCCGGAGCTTGCCATCACCAACGATTACTTCATCCGCACCACCGACGCCAATCACGTCGAGACGGTGCGAACCATCCTGCAAAAAGTCTACGATGCAGGCGATATCTATTTCGGCGCCTACGAAGGCTTTTACTGTGTCGGCTGCGAGCGTTTTTACACGGAAAAGGAGCTGGTGGACGGCAAGTGCCCCGACCATCAAAGCGCGCCCGAGCACCGCAAGGAGAGCAATTACTTTTTCCGGATGAGCAAGTATCAGGACCGGCTTATCAAACATATTCAGGACCATCCGGATTTCATCCGTCCGGAGCGCTACCGCAACGAAGTGCTGGCGTTTCTGCGCGAGCCACTCGAAGACCTGTGCATCTCCCGCCCGAAAACCCGTCTGGAGTGGGGTATTGAACTGCCATTTGACAATCAGTACGTCACCTACGTCTGGTTTGACGCGCTCATTAATTACGTAACCGCAGTCGGCTATCCCGGCGGCGCGAATTTTTCAAAATTCTGGCCCCAGGCCCAGCATCTTATTGCCAAGGATATTTTAAAACCCCACGGCATTTACTGGCCAACCATGCTCATGGCCGCGGACATCGCGCCTTATCAGCACCTCAATGTGCACGGCTACTGGAACATGGACACGGGCAAAATGTCCAAAAGCCTGGGCAATGTGGTTCGTCCTCTGGATTTGAAAGATAAATACGGCCTCGATGCCTTCCGCTACTTTTTGCTTCGCGACATGGTCTTCGGACTCGATTCCACCTTTTCCGAAGACGCATTTGTCGGCAGGCTAAACGCTGATCTGGCCAATGATCTGGGCAATCTGGCGAGCCGCGCTGTGACGATGGCCATGAAATATTGCGACTCGAAAGTGCCGGCCGTACCCGCGTCCGAGCTCGAAGACGCGCTGGTGACCGTGGCGCTTTCGACCACAGCCGACGTGGAGGCCTGCTTTGCCGATATGGCGCTGCACAAGGCGCTGATGAGTATCTGGGAACTTGTCAGTGCCGCCAACAAATACATTGTCGAAAACGAACCCTGGACGCTGGCCAAAGATCCGGCGAATCACGACAGACTTTCGGCCATCATGTATCGTCTTTTGGAGGCGCTTCGCGCCGTAGCGATACTGGTATCGCCCTTCATGCCGGGCGCTGCCGAAAAAATTCTGCGCCAGATCGGTCTTGACGAAACGCAACCGGTGAACTTAGAGATGATCCGCAAGCGCACGCCTCTTCCCACGGGTGCGCCACTCACGCGCGGTGAATCGCTTTTCCCCCGTATTGTTGCCGAAAAAGAAGCGGCCCCGCCCCCTGAAAAAAAGCCCGCCCTGGAGTTCAAACCTACCATTGAGTATGATGACTTTGCCAAAGTCGATTTGCGCGTGGCGAAAATTCTGGAAGCCCAGTGGGTGCCCAAGTCCAACAAGCTCGTCAAGCTGCGCATTGACCTGGGCGAGACGCGCACCATTGTCGGAGGCATTGGCAAGGACTATCAGCCCGAAGACCTGGTCGGAAAATCCATCGTGGTTGTGGCGAATCTCAAACCCGCCAAGCTCATGGGCGTCGAGTCGCACGGGATGCTGCTGGCGACGGACGGCATCGAGGGTCTGACGCTTCTGGGGTTCGACCGGCCGCCCAAAACAGGTGCGAAAGTTCGCTGAGGGATGTCTCGGTGCACACGTTATGAAACCGCGATTAGCGCCCCTTCTTTGCAAAATCCTGTGGCTTGTGCTCCTGGCGGCAACGCTTTGCGGAGGTTGCAACATGCAAAACCAATTTTTGTATTTTCCCAATGATGAATGGCCAACCCCCGCCATGCTGGAGGCCGAGCATCTGGCGCTGTGGCCATCCGGCGCGTCGGACTACCGGGGCCTGATTGCCGCTTCGCTCGCGCCTGCACCCAACGGAACGCTGGTCTTGTTTCACGGAAACGGCGGAACAGCGTGGGACCGCAGTTTTTACATGGAGCCTTTTTCAAAGCTGGGGTTTCGCGTTGTGCTGGCGGAATACCCGAAATACGGGGGGAGGCCCGGCAAGGTCGGCGAAAAGCCGTTTGTGGCCGACGCGCTTGAAACCGTTCGTCTGGCGCACGCCAAGTTTGGCGATCCGCTGTATCTGGTTGGAGAATCGCTGGGCTGCGGCGTTGCCGCCGCCGTGGCGAAGCAAACAACGATTCCGGTGGCCGGCATTATTTTGATCACCCCCTGGGACACGCTTGCGGCAGTGGCCAAATCCCTGTTTCCGTTTTTGCCCGTCAAATTGGTTTTAACCGACCAATACGACAGCATCGGCAATCTGCTGGCGTTCCCGCGCCGGATTGCCGTGGTCGCAGCCGAGCGTGATGAAATCCTGCCGATTCAACATGCGGAAAATCTCTTTGTGCATCTTCCCCCCGGCCGAAAGAAAATGTGGGTGATTCGCGGGGCGGGGCACAACGACTGGCCGTTTTACGCTGAGGGGTCGCTGTTTCAGGAGGTTACAGATTTTGTGGTCAACCGCTCCTTAGAGAGCGTTCCATGAGCATCCAAAGACAAACAGCGTTGATTACAGGGGCGTCCTCCGGCATTGGTTATGAGCTTGCGCACATTTTTGCAAAACGCGGTTATGACCTCTTGCTGGTCAGCCGAAATGTTTCAAAGCTTGAAGCCCTTTCGGCCGAACTTGAAAAAAACAATGGGGTTTCCGTCACAATCCTGCCTGCGGATCTGTCGCGGCCCGGCTCGGCGGCGTTGGTGTTTGAGGAAACTGCAAGGCGAAATCTCGACGTTGACGTTCTCGTCAATAACGCAGGTGTCGGCCTCGCCGGCGAACACGTCGAGCAGGATATCAGGCGGGTGACGGACCTGATTCAGATCAACACGACGACGCCCACTGAGCTGTGTCTTTTATTCGGGGCACAAATGAAAAAAAAGAAATCAGGCTATATTTTGAATGTCGCCTCCACCGCCGCCTACCAGCCGGTTCCCTATACCGCGGTTTACGGCGGGTCCAAAAGCTTTCTGCTCAATTTTTCCGAAGCGCTGGCCATGGAACTCAAAGACTATAACGTGGGTGTGACCTGTCTTTCACCCGGCCCCACGGACACGGATTTTTTTGCCGCGCTGGGCGTGGAGGGATTGACGCAAAAGGAGCGGGGATTTTGGGCGAAGAAAAACCGCATGCCGTCGCACGAGGTCGCTGAAATTGGCGTAAGCGCCCTGTTTTCTAAAAAAATCTCGCAAATAGCTGGCGGTCTCAACGCGCTGATCGCCTTTATGAACCGCCTGGCCCCCAGAAAAGTATCTGCAAACGTCTCCAAAATACTCATGAGGAAGGCAGCCGGTCTTTAGAATCCCCCTGTTTGCCCCGGTAGTTTGTCTCACGCTTTTTCAAAGTGGTGATAATCCTTCGGCTGATCGAAATTGCCGCCCCAGTGCCAGCCGCGCCTTAAAAATTCACGGACAACGGGATGATCGCCGGTGAGCACGCCGGGGTTTTGCGGTTTGTAAGAAGCGCCTTCGGGGGCAATCAGGCCGGTGGGGTAGATGACGGGATTTTGAACGGGGTTTAAGTCGAAGGCGCGTCCGAAGGCATGGAGCGAAAGTTTATTCGTGCCCGCAATGACGCGAAAATTAAACGACGAGGCGTTATTGTCGGCCATCGAGGCTTCGTCATCCCAGTCATAGGCGACAATCGGTTTGACCTTCCCTACGGGAAACTTCAGCTTTTCGATGAGTTCAAATATTTCATAGATGTCCTCTTCGAGACTGGAATCGACGAGAACTTGACCCGAGTGGCGAAGGCCGTCGAAGGAATAGTAAAAAATATCGCAAAGCGATAACGCATCGATAATTTCCAGCGGCGCGGGGCTTCCCTCCACAGTTTCGGCAAAGGTCAGATTGCTGTCGATGACAATGGGCTCAGGCATGGGAATTCTCCGTCTGGATGAATTTTTTCAGGCTCTCCTGAAGCGCTTTTTTCTCCCACGAGACTTCGCGGTAGATGTCGCGCACGGTGGCGCAATCGAGGCGGTTAAAGTCTTTCAGCGCCGGAATCACGAGGACACCCGCAAGATCAATGGCGCCAGGAGAGACAAAAATGCGTTCCTCGCCTTCGGCGTAATACGCATCCGGCCGGTGTTTGGAGCGTAGAAAGGTCGTCAGCCGATAGCGGCCCTTTTCGTAAAAACAAAAAACATTACATGGCGGCTCCCCGGTTGTCGCAAGCGTCTTTTTCACGGTTTTGAGGAAGGCCTGAAATCTTTCCGCCAGAGAATTGGCGTTGGTCGCCTCCAGGACCACCATGGCGCGGTCATTTGCGTCCGGTACAAGAATTTGTACGGAATCCTCCTCTATATTCAATCGGGTCTTGGGGCTTTGCTTTATAAATGGGAGCGCGCCTGCGGGAATCATCTGAAAATGCAGATGGTCCGGCGCGGATGCGCCTGCCGCCGGGCCGTTGTAAAATACGGTGTAGGCAGGTGAGACGTCGCGGGCGATTTGTAAAAGCGTACCGAGAGAGGAGGCCAGATCCTGCGATCTGTGTTCGCGGCTGACCACGGTGAAGTGTCGATCAAATATCGGCGCGGGATTGCAAAGGATAAGGAAATCGCCCCGGTAGGTAAGAGCGTGCTGGTCGGGCGGCCGGTTTTTGTCGCATAAAAAACAGGGGCGACGTCGGATGGATTCCGGATCGACAGCGGCCCGGGCGCTGACGGCGCGCGCCGGGTTGAACTGCAATGTCACGCGATAATTTCCGCAATCCAGCTCCCGCGTTTGAGTTTGATCTAGCGCTTGGCAGGCGGACAAAAGCGCGGGCCAGGAGCGTTTTTGGGATTCGAAAAAAGCCAGGCACAGCTCGGGCAAGGATGTCTCGCTTTTTCCGGGATATTCCGAAAAAAGGCTGGCCTGCGACGTCTCGCCGTAGGGAACGGTTTCAAACCGTTCCCTACACAGATTTTGTCTGACCGAAATTTCGAGTGTTCGAAGCCGGTCTTTGTAATAGTCGTTGAGGTTTTGCTTTTCAACGCAGAGGGCCGAATCGGTGTTGTCGGACCAGCGGCGGCAAAGATAGAGGCTTTCGTAGATCCGGCCGATTTTATACTCGCGCGTGAACTTAAGCGCCACGGCGTAATCTTCGCCATAGCTGACGTTGGGAAAACCGGTTTGCCTGAGCGCCGCCACATCAAAGGCGCGCGGCGCGCCCATGCCGTTGATCCGAAGCAGGTTGTTATGACCGTTGGCTTTTGTCCATTCCCGGTGGTCGATGAGCCCCGGCGGGATCGGCTGAAGCTGCTCATTGACGAGTGTATAAGACCCGACGATCATGGCGTAAGGCCCGCGGCGGAGCTTGTCCACGATTTTTTGCAGAGTCTTGGGCGAGCTGTAAAGATCGTCGGAGTCGAGCTGAACGGCATAGCGGCCGCACAAAGAAGAGTAAACGGCTTCATTCCAGCATCCGCCAATGCCCAGATCGCGCCTTGACGGCACAAGGACATGAACATGCGGGGAACGGGCGCTATATTTTTTCAGCACGCAGGCGGTGCCGTCCGTAGAGAAGTTGTCCACGACCAGAATGTTGAACGGAAAATCCGTCTCTTGCGACAGCGCGCTGTCGAGCGCCTCGCCAATGGTCTTTTTGCGATTGAAAACAGGAATGATGATACTGGCCTTCCACTGCTCGTCTTTTGGCGGCGCAAGCGTTGTGCGTGTGCGCTGCGGCAGCCAGGCCGAAATGCGCTTCAGGTAAGCCGTGGCAATCTTTTCGAGCTTTTTCTGGCGTGCGGCGTTTTCTTTGGCCACATAGGCAAAGTGCGCCTCTGACTTGATGCCTGCGTGCTTTGACTTGCGTATTTTCCTGGCCGACGCACGATACAAGTATTCCGGAAGATGAATCAGTTTGTGATCGATTGAGAGCTTCAGGCGCAGATCATACAGCGCCGTAGAGGGGTCGTTGGGCAGCGCGCCGTATCGTTGAATCGCCACGAAGATGGCTTTCGCGCAGAGGATATAAAAAGGGCCGAAGTTAAAATCGTCGCGAATTGCGCCCGTCTGGTAGTCGTTGAGCGGATGCGGCGTGAGAGCGCCTCCCGCATCCACCAGAAAATCTGCAAAGACCAGCCCCGCGCCCGTTTCGCGGGCGAGTGTTCTGAACCGGTCAAGCGAAAGCGCGTCGCAGGCAATATCAAAGGCCTCATCGGAGACCAGCAGATAGCCGCTCGTTAATTTTTTAAAAAATCCGGCGGGCCTGTGGATCTCGACGGGTGTGCCGGACATGATGGAACGCTGTGTGGAATCCGGCGGGCACAACAAGGTCTGATCATCCTCGGGGAGATGATAAAGAAGAGATGTTCCCAATCGATAAAGGACAGGTTTCATGAGGCTCTTTTTCAGAGGCGCTTAGAAATTCGACATCATCAGTGTCCAGGCCCGCTCCGCCGTATCGCGCGCGAGTTTGGCCAGAGAATTTTTGCGAGCCGAAGGCAGCAAATTGATATCGTCATCGAGTTTATAGTCCACCGAGCCGGTGACGCCCCGCGATGACCAGAGGGTTTTCCCGCTGGCTGTCTCGCGGAGGGTTACTTCCATGGTCACCACGGCCCGCTCTTCGGCCGCCAGAATCGATCGGCGGTAGGACAGAGCCGTCGTGGTGAAGCTCAGCACATTGCCGGCAAGGATGGCGTCCGCCTCGCCTGCGCTGGAGACGGTTTTAAAACGGCTGTTTGACAGGATCTGGTCAATAAACGCCGTGCGCAGATCATTTTCCAGCTGGGCCTGCGCCGTCATATTGCCAAACGGCGCCACGTAAATTGTGCGGATGTTGGCTCCGATATGCTCGCCCTGCGGCGAAAACGCGTACCCGCAGCCGAGAACGGCCACCATGAAACCCATGGCGGCAAAGGCAAGAAAACTTTTGCGAAGCAAGGCAGGCGTCATGAGGGCTTCCTATTTGGCCACGATGTTGACAAGCTTTTTGGGCACGTAAATCACCTTCAGAACTTTGGCATTGCCCAGGAAGGAGATAATCTTTTCATCCGCGAGGGCATCGGCCTTGATCTTGTCTTCCGGTTCGTCCACCGGGACGGTCAACCGACTGCGGAGTTTTCCATTGATCTGGAGAACAATCGTCATTTCATCTTCACTGGCAATGGCCGGATCGAAAACAGGCCAGGGCATGTCGGCTGCGGATTTTGGTTGCCCCAGTATCTGCCAGAGCTCTTCGGTGATGTGCGGAACGATGGGTGTTAAAAGCAATATCGCCGCTTCGAGCGCTTCGCGCACGACGGACAGCGCTGTCTTATCCTCTTTTTCCGGGCGTTTCACGCCATACAGAACGTTGACCAGTTCCATCACCGCGCTGATGGCCGTGTTGAAATGGAAGCGGTCTTCGATGTCCTGCGTGACCTTGGCAATGGTCTGGTGCGTTTTTCGGCGAAGCGCCTTGAACTCGTCGTTAAGCTCCAGAGAGCCGCTTGCCGCCGCGACGGATTGAATGTCCTCCAGATAATCGTCAAAGATGCGCCACAGGCGGCCCAAAAACCGGAAGGAGCCATCGACGCCCTGCTCGCTCCATTCCAGATCTTTTTCGGGCGGCGCGGCAAACAGACAGAACATGCGCGCTGTGTCGGCGCCGTAGGTTTTAACCAGAAAATCCGGATCGATGACATTTTTGAGCGACTTGGACATTTTTTCAGTCTTGCCGACGATCACGTCTTTGCCGCAAAGAGAACATTTGCCGCCCGCTCCCTGCTCGGGGAAGAGGTAGCCGTGTTCCGGGCATTTCATGGTTTCTTTGCAGACCATGCCCTGCGTGAGCAGATTCGTAAACGGTTCATCCACGCCGACCACGCCGAAATCGCGCAGCATCTTGGTATAGAAGCGTGCATACAGCAGATGCAAAATGGCGTGTTCGATGCCGCCGATGTACTGATCCACCGGCATCCAGTAGTCCACCGCCTTGCGATCAAGGCCGGGCTTTGTGTCGCAATGCGGCGAGCAGTAGCGTTCGAAATACCACGAGGATTCGACAAACGTATCCATTGTGTCGGTTTCGCGTTTGGCCGCGCCGCCGCATTGAGGGCAGGTCGTATTGACAAATTCGGAAAGCGCCGCCAGCGGCGAGCCGCCCTCCGGGCTGAACGTGACATTTTCCGGCAGCACCACCGGCAGGTCTTTTTCCGGCACCGGTACGATGCCGCACTTATCGCAGGTAATCATGGGAATGGGCGCGCCCCAGTAACGCTGGCGGGAAATGCCCCAGTCGCGAAGACGGTATTGCACCGTGCGTTTGCCTTTGCCTTCGGCTTCCAGAAATTCGGCGATGGCATCGAGCACTTTCGTGTTTTCCATGCCGTTAAATTGGCCGGAATTAACCAGCACGCCTTCATCGACATAGGCTTCGGTCATCGTGGCCGCGTCCAGTTGTTTGTCTTTCGGTTGGATGACGACAATCAGCGGCAGATTGAACTTTTTGGCAAATTCGAAATCGCGCTGATCGTGTGTGGGAACCGCCATGACGCAACCGGTGCCGTAATCGGCCAATACGAAGTTGGCGGCGTAGATGGGCATTTCGCATCCGGTGAGCGGATTGAGGCAGTAGGAATCGAGAAACAGACCTTCCTTTTCATAGTACTCCGAAGTCCGCATCAGCTTGTCTTGCTTTTTGACTTTTTCGACAAATGTGCGGACGTTGCTTTCGCAGGGCTTTCCTTTGGCCAGTTCCATCACCAGCGGATGCTCGGCGGCCACCAGCATGAAGGTCGCGCCAAAGAGCGTGTCCTGGCGGGTGGTGAAAACCGAAATGGCGCCTTTCCCGTCAACTCTGGGGAAATCGACCAGGCAGCCGGTGCTTTTGCCGATCCAGTTTTTCTGCATCGTCATGACGCGCTCGGGCCAGCCGGGGAGCTTGTCGCAATAATCGAGGAGTTCTTCGATATAGGCGGTGATTTTGAAAAACCACTGATCGAGCACTTTTTCCGTAACTTCCGTGCCGCAGCGCCAGCAAAGCCCGCCTTCGACCTGCTCATTGGCCAGCACCGTGTCGCACTTGGCGCAAAAATTAACGCTGGAGCGTTTTTTATAGGCCAGGCCTTTTTCGACCATCCAGATAAAGAAGAGCTGCTCCCAGCGGTAATACTCAGGTTCGCAGGTGGCGACTTCCCGGTCCCAGTCGTAGCTGAAACCCATGCGCTTGAGCTGCTTTTTCATGTGGTCGATGTTTTCATGCGTCCATTTCGACGGATGAATTTTATGTTCGATGGCGGCGTTTTCCGCGGGCATGCCGAAAGCGTCCCAGCCGATCGGATGCAGGACGTTGAATCCTTTCATCCGTTTATAGCGGGCCACGACATCGCCGATGGTGTAGTTGCGCACATGGCCGATATGGATTTTGCCGGAGGGGTAGGGAAACATTTCCAGCAGGTAGTATTTCTTTTTATCCGGGTCTTCAGTGACCGCAAACGTTTTTTCGTCTTCCCATTTTTTCTGCCATTTTTCTTCAATGGTGATCGGATCGTATTTCATGATGATGGTAGGCTCCCAAATAAATTCAATAATTCGGCGATTGGCTTAGCATATTGGTCCTTTTGGCGCAAGGGACAAGCAAAAAGGGTGCATGGGGCGTTGTAAAGGGCTGGAGGCAAATAAAAAAAGCGCTCTGCGTTAAGTTTTCTTGCAGCCAATATGCAGCCAGGTGATCCCGAAGGTCAACGGGAATTTTTCGACGCGGACCATGCCCGCCTTTTCCATAATCCGTGAAAATTCATCAGGCGACGGAAAATTCATGATCGAGTCAGCCAGATAGTGATAGGCGGCTGGATTTGAAGAAAAAAGCCTTGCAAAGGTCGGCAGCAGATAATTCAGATAGACATAGTAGAGAAATTTGAAAAAGCGGTTTTGCACAAACGTCATCTCCAGCACCATCACCTGTCCGCCGGGGGCCGTGACGCGCAGCATTTCCGACAGGGCGCGCGCACGGTCGGGAATGTTGCGGATGCCAAAGGCGATGCCGGTGGCGTCAAAGGCATTGTCTTCAAAGGGCAGATTCAGCGCGTCGCCCTGCATAAAGGCAATGCGTCCGGTGAGCCCTTTTGAAACTATTTTTTTCTGGGCGGCTTCAACCATCTGAGGCACAAAGTCAAGGCCGGTGACCGAAATGTCCGGATGCGTCAAGGCCGCGGCAATTGCCAGATCCCCCGTGCCGCAGGCGACATCGAGATAGCGGTGGGTGCGAAAAAAAACCATTTTCTTTGCGGTGAAGTTGCGCCAGTAAACATCGCGTCTCAGGCTCAGAAAGCGGTTTAGAAAATCGTACGAGCCGGTGATGGTCGAAAAGATGTCCCGAACCATCCGGATGCGCTCCTGATCCGTCGCCGAATTGATGTGAGGATATTTGGGTGTCACCGGATACTTGCGCTCCCTTCTGAATCGCCGTGCCGGGACTTACCAACCCAGCGGCGCAAAATCAAGCAGAAATAACTTGAATTCCGGAAGCATATCCCTTATTCATCAGGCTATCTTTTTTGAAAATGAATCTGGCGTTCCTCCGAGACCCTGCCGTATGAAAGGCACGCTGATCTGAATCCGAATCGCTTCATTGGGGTGGCCATGGCTATAGAAAATTTATCGTTTGAAACCTCCCGCCGGGCGGTTCGAAAATATCTGATCAGCATTTGTCTGGTTGTCACGCTGGTCATTCTGGCCGTTTTCGGCGGTTTTTATCTCCGCACAGAAAATCTTTTTCGCGAGCAGCTGGTGAACAATGGCCGCTCTTTTTTCGAAGGGATCGTCATGACCCGCCTGTGGCTGGCTTCCCACGAAGGCGTTTACATCCGCAAAACGCCCGGGACGGAGGTCAATCCCTACCTTGCGGCCATTCCAGGGCTCAAATTAACGCTTCGGGATGCCGACGGGCAACTCTATATTTTAAAAAATCCGGCCCTGGTGACGCGAGAGATTTCTCAAATCGCCGAAGGCAAGGGGGTTTTGAGGTTTCATATCACCAGTCTCAATCCCGTTAACCCGTCCAATGCGCCGGACGCATTTGAAAGGCGTGCGCTGGGGGCCTTTGCCAAAGGGGAGCGGGAAGACTCTACTTTTGAGAAAACCGATCAGGGGCAGGTGTTTCGCTATATGGCGCCGCTTGTCACCGAAGTGTCGTGTCTTCGCTGTCACGAAGCCCAGGGCTATCGGGCAGGCGATGTCCGCGGCGGAATCAGCGTTACCCTTCCCGCCGGGCAGACGCTCCGGCAGATGCGGATTCACAGCCTTTATCTGGCGGCCGCCGTAATGGGTGTTATTCTCTTTATTGTTTTCATGGTTTATTTTATTGCAACCTATTTCATCAAGGATCTGCGATTGGCCGAGCGCAAACTGTTTGATATGGCCACCACCGATGCGCTGACGGGGGTTTACAACCGGCGCGAAGGATTCCGGAGGCTTGAAGCCGAAGCCCTGCGCGCCTCCCGCGCGAAAACGCCGCTTAGTGTGATGATGGCGGACATCGATCATTTTAAAAACATCAACGACACCCACGGGCATCAGGTCGGAGACGAAGTGCTCAAGCGCGTGGCGTCCACTCTGAAAAACGCTCTGCGGGCCTCCGATATGCTCTGCCGTTACGGCGGAGAGGAATTCCTGATTCTGGCAACGGAAACGGACCTCGATAACGTGAAGCGTCTGGCCGAAAGGCTTCGCCTCATCGTTGAGGAAATGTCCATCACGCTTTCCGGGGGCGTGGAAATCAAGGTCACCCTGAGCTTTGGCGTGGCGCAATACCTGCCCCAGGAAACGCATGAATACGTAATTTTCCGTGCCGATCAGGCGCTTTACCAGGCCAAGCAAAACGGCCGCAATCGTGTCTGCGTGGGATAAAACGACTCCGGGAATAGAACCTCCCCGCCGCCTGTCTGGAAAGGCGGCGGGGAGGTTGGTTTTTATGAGGATTTTATGAGGATTTTTGTTGCACGGGATTGCGAGGCTGCGCTTTTGGCAACGGTAATATTCAGCACACCGTTTTTGAAGCTGGCCCGGGCCTTGTCCTCGCCGGCTTCGACAGCAAGCGGGATGAACCGCTCGAAAGAGCCGTAAGAGCGCTCCATGTAGTAATAGTTTTTGCCCTTATCCTCTTTTTCTTCCTTTTTTTCACCCTTGATGGTCACGCCGTCGGCGGATACCGTTACATCAATATCCAACTCATCAACGCCGGGAAGTTCGGCGCGAATGACGTAGTCCTTATCACTTTCCTTGACGTCCACAGACGGCAGAAACGATCCCCCACCACCTGCGGTCAGCGATCGCGGCGCGGCATCAACCCCTGAAAAAAAATCGTCAAACAAACTGTTCATCTGTCGCTGCAGAGCGTAGAAGGGATGATCATCATCACTTCTGGCAGCTCTTGACGCGATCGGCAAAAAGTTTTTTATCCTCATGACCAAAACCTCCTTTCTTTGATTGCCTTGCACCTTGCACCTTGAACCTTCTTACGCCGCCTGGATTGGAATTTTTTTCGGTTTTACTTTTTCCGCTTTCGGCAATTCCAGGCGCAAAACGCCGTTTTTCACGGTGGCCGCGATTTTATCGCGGTCAATTTCATCCGAAAGCGTAAAAACTCTCTCATAATCGCCGATCTCATATTCGGAATACATGAGATTCGCCCCTGCAATCCGTTCCTCCTCCACCCGGCCGGTCAGGGTCAGAATATTTTTTTCCAACGCGATATCGACCGTTTTTTCGTCCACCCCCGGCATGTCGGCAATCAGATACAGCGCGTTTTTGTTTTCGTAAATATCGACGCGCGGCACAAAGGTTTTGACGTTGCGCACGCGCTCCGCGGCCGACACATTTTCGGTTTTCTGTATATCTTTTTCAATCATGGCGCATGGCCTCCTTTCTTATTTAATCTGAATCTTTTTGGGCAGGTCTTCTTTGATCCGAGGCAGCGTAATGACGAGTACGCCTTTGTCATAGCGGGCTTCCACGGCCTGCTGATCGATCGGGAAAGGGAGTTGCACGTTTCTCTTGAAAGAACCGATGCCTCGTTCCTGTCGCAGATAGACCTCTCCTTCCAAAAGCGCGTCTTGTTTCTTTTGTGCGGCAAGGGTTAAGATGTCTCCGGTGACGGATATATCCAACTTTTCCGGATCAAAACCCGGAAGTTCCGCGGTAACGATGGCACAGGGGCCTTTTTCCCAGATGTTGATGGCGGGGTATTCCTGAGGCGCCTTTTCTCCTACGCTGGAAAAAAGCCGGTTCATCTCCCGCTGCAGTTGTAACATTTCCGGCACGACACCGGAAAGCTTCCGAACTCTCCATAAACTTGGGCTGAACATAAACTTTCCTCCTTTATCACTTGGGTTTTTTGTGCAAGCACTTGCTCTCATTCATTATTTTTATCATTCATCGCAAATATATAAACAAAAAACCGCTTGTCAAGGGCGGATAAATCCCCTTGACGAGAAGGCAAGGGGATTTCATCACTACATCTTGGAAAAAAGACGAGATTATCGCCTTCATCCCTTGACACGTCTTGGCCCCGTTCTTATATTAGCCGCGTTTTTAAAGCGTTTTTTACAGAACTACGGGAAATGACTATGAAAGATCATCTGGTTAAAATATTCCGGGAAAGCTGCCGGGTCAAAGAGGCGTTTATCAACGACAATCTTGGTAAGCTGGCGGAGGTCATCGAGATGCTGACAGGTGCGCTTAAAGCCGGAAACAAGATTTTGATTTTCGGCAATGGCGGGTCTGCGGCGGATGCCCAGCATCTGGCGGCGGAATTTGTAAATCGCTTTATTATTGAAAGGCCGCCCCTTCCGGCAATCGCGCTTTCCACCGATACCTCCGTTTTGACGAGTATTGGAAACGATTACGACTTTTCGGAAATATTTGCCAAACAAATTCGGGCGTTCGGGCAGCCAGGCGACGTGGCCTGGGGCATCAGCACCAGCGGTAATTCGCCCAATGTGCTCAAAGCCCTGGAAACGGCCAAAAAAATGGGGCTGACCACGCTGGCCTTTACCGGCAAGGATGGCGGGGCAATTGCCCCCATGGCGGACTATACGCTCAACGTGGCCGCTTCGAGCACCGCGCGCATTCAGGAGGCGCATATCACGGCCGGTCACGCGATCTGTGAGCTGGTCGATATCAGGCTTTTTCAGAAGCCGGATCTCAAATAAGTATTCGCGGGAGAAGATGTGAAAACGAAAAAAGATTCAGAGAAAAAAATAAAAGTTCAAACACCCGAAAACGCAACGGATGAGCACGCTGAGGCGGGAGCGGACGAAGCCCGGGAAGACGCTCAGGGCCTCGAAGACGCGCTTGACGCTAAAACGCAGGAAGCCAGGGAGCATTACGAGCGCTCTTTGCGCCTGGCGGCGGAACTGGACAATTACAAAAAAAGAGCCGCACGGGACCGGGCCGATACGATCAAGTATGGCAAAGAAGAGATCATTCGCGACATCCTGCCTTTTTTAGACAGTCTGGACCGGGCGCTGGAGCATAAGGACAGCGCGGACGCGGAGGCGTTCAAGGAGGGCATGGCGCTCATGCAGGATCAGCTGTTGTGCTGTCTGAAGAAGCATGGTGTGGAAAGGATTGACAGCGAGGGAAAAGACTTCGACCCCAACTTCCACGAGGCGCTCATGCAGGTGGAAAGCGACCGTCATGATGAAAATCAGGTCGTGACGGAAGTGGAAAAAGGCTATTTGCTAAACGGCAGACTGATTCGCCCATCGCGGGTTTGCGTCTGTAAAAAGCCGGACATCAATAACCAGAAAAGTAATATCAATGAGGAGACAGGAGAATAGGAGGAAATACATATGGGAAAGATTATTGGAATTGATTTGGGCACGACCAATTCGTGCGTGGCCATTATGGAAGGCGGAGACCCCACGGTTATCGCCAATCAGGAGGGGAACCGCACCACGCCGTCGGTGGTTGCTATCACGGAAAGCGGCGAGCGTCTGGTGGGTCAGGTGGCCAAACGTCAGGCGATCACGAACTCGGAAAATACCGTTTACGCCGTTAAACGATTGATCGGCCGGAAATATAGTTCAAAAGAAGTGCAGTACGACGTGAAGATTTCGCCCTATAAGATTACCGAGGCGACCAATGGCGACGGACAGCTGACGGTCCGCGGCAAGAATTATTCGCCGGCGGAAATTTCGGCGATGATTCTGACAAAAATGAAACAGACCGCCGAAGACTACCTGGGCGAAAAGGTATCGGATGCGGTCATCACCGTTCCGGCCTACTTTAACGATTCCCAGCGACAGGCCACCAAAGACGCGGGTCGCATTGCGGGCTTAAACGTGCTGCGCATCATCAACGAGCCGACCGCAGCCGCGCTGGCCTACGGCCTGGATAAAAAGAAAGATGAAAAAATTGCCGTGTTCGATCTGGGCGGCGGAACGTTTGATATCTCCATTCTGGAACTGGGAGAAGGCGTCTTTGAAGTCAAATCGACCAACGGCGACACGCACTTGGGCGGCGAGGACTTCGATCAGCGCGTGATGGATTATCTGGTCAATGAATTCAAGAAAGACCAGGGGATCGATTTAAGGAGCGATAAAATGGCGCTCCAGCGCCTCAAGGAAGCGGCGGAAAAGGCCAAGATGGAACTGTCCACCACGATGGAGACGGACATCAACCTGCCGTTCATCACGGCGGATGCCTCAGGTCCAAAGCACATGAACATCAAGCTCAGCCGCGCCAAGCTCGAATCGCTGGTTGAGGAACTCATTGAAAAAGTCGCGGGCCCCTGCCTGACGGCGATCAAAGACGCGGGCCTTTCGGCTAAAGAAATTGATGAAGTCATTCTGGTGGGTGGCATGACCCGCATGCCGCGCGTTCAGCAGAAAGTGAAGGAGCTCTTCGGCAAGGAGCCGCACCGGGGCGTCAATCCCGATGAAGTCGTGGCGGTGGGCGCGGCCATTCAGGGCGGCGTGCTGGCCGGCGACGTTAAAGATGTCCTCCTGCTCGATGTGACGCCTCTGTCGCTGGGTATCGAAACACTGGGCGGCGTGATGACGCGGCTCATCGAAAAGAATACGACGATTCCGACCAAGAAGAGCCAGATCTTCTCGACGGCAGCCGACAATCAGCCGGCCGTGAGCATCCATGTGCTCCAGGGCGAGCGCCAGATGGCGGCGGATAACCGCACGCTGGGCCGTTTTGAACTGGTGGGCATTCCGCCTGCGCCCCGTGGCGTACCGCAAATTGAAGTGGGCTTCGACATCGATGCCAACGGTATCGTGCACGTCAATGCCAAGGATCTGGGTACAGGCAAAGAGCAGAGCATCAAGATCACGGCGTCAAGCGGCTTGAGCGAATCGGAAATTGAAAAGCTTGTCAAAGACGCGGAAATGCACGCCGAAGATGACAAACGCCGCAAGGAGCTCATTGAAGCCCGAAACTCGGCAGACTCGCTGGTGTATTCCGTTGAAAAGAACGTGAAGGAATTCGGCGACAAGGTGGATGCGGCGGAGAAGGCAAAAATCGAAGAAGCGATTGCGAAAGTCAAAAAAGCGCTTGAGGGCGATGATCTCGACGCCATCAAGAAGGCACAGGAAGAGCTGATGAATGTCTCGCACAAACTGGCCGAGGCCATGTATGCCAAGACCGCAGGCGGACCGGGCGGACCGGGCGCCGCAGGCGGTGCTCAGCCGGGATCAGACGAGCAGGCCGCAGGCAAAAAAGACGACGATGTTGTCGATGCGGATTTTGAAGAAGTGAAAAAGTAAGGCTGTCTGTTTTTCAAGCCCGAAACCATCCAAACGGTTTCGGGCTTTTTTATGTATCGACCCGTTGGGCAAAATATTATACAATCCCCGTCCATTGGGGGGGGGCATGAGGCATATTCGCTTATCGCACAAAAGTTATATCGTTTTTGCAGTCATGGGGTTGGTGCTGGCGGCGTGCAATGCACCCGCTCCGGCCAGCGACGTCAAGGCTCTAAATAGCGCCGCGCCTGGTTGTCCGGCGGTGACGCTGCTGACGGATAAAGATTTCTTTCCGGCGCTCCTTGACGCCATTGACGGGGCCGAGCGGGAAATATACATTTCCATTTTTTCCTTCAAGGCGGGGGTCCATCCCCGAAGTTACCCGGATCGGATCTTAGCCCATCTGAAAAAGGCGGTAAGCCGCGGCGTGGAGGTCTTCGTCATTCTTGAGGTGGCTGATGATCCGAAAAATTCACTCACGGCGCAGAATCTGAAAACCAAAGCGCTGTTGGAGGAAGGCGGCATTTGCGTCTATCTGGATTCGCCGAAGAAAACCACCCACACCAAAGCCATGGTCGTGGATCAAAAAAAAGTTTTTTTGGGCAGCCATAATTTTACCTCTTCGGCGCTCAAGCATAATCATGAACTATCCGTTTTAATTGAACAGCCACAGCTTGCGCAAAATATCCGCGATTATATGCTGAAAATCATTAAGGAGGCCAAATGAGATCCTGCCGTTTTTGCCGCGCTATCTTTTTTCTGTTTTTGATGGTGTCATTATGCAGTTGCGCCACGATGCACTCCCGCACACAAGTCATCACGCCTGCCCCTTCCGAATCCCGGGACCAGGCGGTTGCAAAACCGGAAATTTCGACGCCTCAGCCGGGGGAGAAAGGCGAGGCCGCCCCCCAGAAAGACCAGGCGGCCGAAGGCGACAAGGCCGACGATGACGAAGAAGAAAAGGCCGTTTTACCCACCGGCCCCTTGCCGGACCGATGGGCGGTCGGTTGTATTCTTCCCCTGACCGGCCGTTTTGCCGAGGAAGGTAACAAGGCGCTCGATGCGCTGTTGCTCTCAGCGGAGACGTTTAACGTGCGCTATTCCACGCCCTGGAGAATCGTTGTGGCCGATTCCGGCGAATCTCCCGAGGGGATGCAAAAAGCCATGGCCTATCTGGCCGATTCGGCCAATGTCATGGGCATTCTTGCCGTGGCCGGGTCAGCCGACGCCGAAGGCGCAGCGCGGGAAGCCGAAAAGCGCAAGATTCCCCTGATTCTGATTTCATCGAAAGAGGGCCTGACTGAGGGGCGAAGCTATGTGTTTCAGCATTTTCTGACGCCGACGCAGCAGATGCAGGCGCTGTCCAGATATGCACTGGACCAATTGAACATTGCCATCTTTTCCATTTTATATCCGCGGGATGACTATGGCGAAGAAATGCTTCGCGCCTTTACCCGGGAAATCGAAAGAGTGGGCGGAAAAATCAACAAAGCCGTTCCTTATGAAAAAACACAGACGGATTTTTCAGAACAGATCAGTCAGTTAATCGGCCGGAAACTCGATACGTCGAAGAAGAGCTACGCGACAACCGAAGAAGCCAAGGCAAAGATTTCTGTGGATTTTGAAGGCCTGTTCATTCCGGACTCGCCCCTTCGGGTCAAGATGATCGCCTCTCAGCTGGCGTTTTATGATGTCAAAGGGTTTCAGTTTTTGGGGACCAGCCTGTGGCAGGCGCCGGAACTCACCCAAAAAGGCGTGGAATATATTGAGGGCGCCGTGTTTACCGACAGTTTTCTCCGAAACGGATTTCTCCCGGAGACCAACGATTTTGTCGATATCTATTACACCGCTCACCGTCGGGAACCGGAAAAAATCGAGGCGCTTGCTTACGACACGATGGAGATTGTGCTGGGGATTCTCGAAGATGAAAACGTGAAAAGCCGGGAAGATTTTATCGGGACGCTTCGGGCCGTTGAGCTCTTCCAGGGCGCGACCGGCAGCGTCTATTTTCGCGGAAGCTCAGTGGCCCAGAAAAACGCCTTTTTAATTAAAATTCTAAACGGCAAGCTTGAACAGGTGAGATGAGGACGAGGGTAAGAGGTAAGAGGTAAGAGGGACGTAAAAGATAAAAATAAGTGTTTATCCACGGTGTCAAAATAACATTCTCGCTTGAATATAATTAAATTTTCTGTTGTCTTCCCGGTCTGGCATATGCTGGATAAACATCCGTGCCGAAGTCTGTTGAAGGCCCAAGGAACCCGTTCAAACAATATTTAAATTACAGACTTTATTGGCATGACAAACGTAAATTCAATGATAAGAACTTGATCTGGCAACCGGCAACCGCGCCATGAACGCGTACAAGAAAGGTGATCAATTGACATTGGGAAAATCAACTGTATTTGCAAACAAGCAGGGCGTATCCAGCGCCAATAGCGGCGCTACTGCCTCAAACACCTTGCCGGATGTATGTCTCACGCAGATAGGCAACGCCGTTGTGCCGATTCCGTATTCCAACACCGCCCAATCTTCCGATCTTAAAGACGGCAGCAAAACCGTTCATGTTGACAAAGCGTCCGCTGCGATTGACGGCTGCTCCTACAGCAAGAGCACCGGTGACGAGGCGGGTAACAAAAAGGGGATTATTTCCGGCACAAAAGGCGACAAGGCGGAATTCGGCAACTACTCCTTTGATGTAAAAATCGAAGGCAAAGGCGTATGCCGCAACACCGACCTTACGATGCACAACAACAGAAATACGATTGGCATGAATTCGGATTCCTCTGCCGATCCCCCGCCCCCCAAAAACCCTCCGCCCCCTAAAACAACATTCCGCTTCAAGGTGTTGGAGCACATCTCATGGGAAAATTACGATCCAGACGCAAAATGCTTCAAGCCGGGCGACGCAAACAACAATCCCATCCAAAACAGAAAATTCAAAATTCGGTTCTCCGACGGCAGCATTCGCGAAGAAACCACGGATGATGAAGGGATTATTGAACTGAAAGATCAGGATGTGCACTCCAAATTTGAAGTCATTTTTGAACCGGAAGACGCACGTCTCAATAACAAATACTATCTATTCCATCATGCAATCACCCCGCTGGCAAAGATTCTGGAATAGGCAGCAGGTCAGCTACGAAAGATTGAGGACATCATATGGCAAAGAATAAAAACGAACAAAACGACCCCAAAGGCTGCATTCTGAAGTCTCACCTGCCGGTCATGTTGCCGGGTGTGGATTATCAGATCAGCATCTATCAACCGTCGGTTGTGATGGATAGTCACATGCACGTGATGAGCGGCGGTTGTTCTCCCCTGCCGTTTTTATGGAAACAGCTCGCCGATAAAACCGTCTGCGTTATTGAAACCGCCCATTTGTCTCGAGAGACCATAGAAGGCGCGGGACTGATGATTGGGGTGACGGCGGATATGGTCACGCTGCAACCGCTTACAGGCGATCAGGTGGACGTTCCCGGTTCTGCAGGCGAAGAAACACAATACCGGCGGCATTCATTCCGGCAATCCATTCCAGAGAGCAGAAAGTCAACGAAAGAAATCGGTGATGATTTTATAAAGACCCGGTTCAAGGACGCTTGCCATTATCTCCGAAGCGAACCATTCCACCAAACGCTGCAAGCAGATGATGAAACCGGACGGATGCCTTTTTTGCTTTGTGTGATCATGCCGATGGACATGGAGTTTGCCCATCTGGACGGCTACTATGGTCTTAAAATCTATAATGCGGTTTTAAAATATGACAAGGTGCGGCAGGAAAGCAGGGTCGCCCATTACTGGATGCCCCTGCATGGTCGCTTCTTCAAGAAAAAACGTGACGAAAAAATATATGATCAAAGCCATGATCCAAATCCGCTGCAGAACGTGAAAATTGACGCGCAACTCACGGACGAATTTGATAAAAACTTAAAAAACATTAAAAAATATGGCTTGCCGGGCATTTATTGTGAAGAGAAGGATGAGATACTAAACAGGGTCAGAATTAACGTCAAAGCAACCCCCTGCATTTTGCCCGATTCCGAAACCCGGCGATACGAATCATGGGAAAAACAATTGCAAAATACGGAACTGGCAATGCTGGCCAACCCCCTGAAGCTTTTTCCTCTGTTTCACTACGACCCGAGGCGCTGGCAGGTGGCTGACACTTACAACGATAATCCTTTTACTCAGGTCAGCGGCAGCGGTCTTTATTTGGGGTTCAAGCTTTACACTGCGCAGGGATACCGTCCCTGGGATATGCGTTTGCCGGTTTTGAGAGATTTCTACCGCCGCTGCCGTACGGGCAATATCCCTATTCTGAATCACTGTACGCCAGGGGGTGCCTACAGTTTTGACCGGGAACTGTATTATGAATTTTTGCACCAGAATGATGCAGATGATTCCTATGCAAATCAGGAAAAAGCAGACTGCGGCGGCGACACCTTGAAATACTTTAACGATAACTTTGTCGCACCTGACGCCTGGCGAAAAGTGCTGGACGCTAAAGTCGGAGGAACCAGGCTGTCCGGACTGCGCCTGTGCCTGGCGCATTTCGGTGGTGGGACGGACGACGGACTTGCATGGTGCAAACAGATTATTCAATTAATGAAAGACTATGACAACGTCTATGCGGACATTTCCTCGTCGATGGCTGACGAATCAAAGCATCCCAAAACGAAAGAAAAAAACCGGGACAGATTTAAAAAACATTTTCGGGACGTCGTTTTTCATGACCCGGAATTTAAACAGACGCTTCGTCACCGGATATTATTCGGGTCGGACTGGTATATGACGCTTCTGGACCGTGTGGAATATCTGGAGTATTTTAGAGAGACCAAGAAATTTCTGGACGATCTCGACACCAGTCTTTGGTTGCGCTTCACACAGGCCAATCCCTACCGATTCTACCGGCTGGATGAGGCAAACCAGATTGACCGGATAAAGGAAAATATTATTGACAGAAGGCAGAATAATGAGAAGGTCCAACAAACATTGAAAAGACTAGACAAAGAACAAATCTCCGAAATCGAACGAGAAGCTGCCTTCATTAGAATAGCCAATAAGCCTTATGTAAAATATGAGGAATCATAATGAAAGAAAAAATGGTTATGAAGCGGCCGAAAAAGTTTTTCTGGTACGCTCTTTTTATGTTGGCCGTCGTCAGTTTGTTGTTAACATCTACCGTTTACGGGGGAGGAAAGAATAAAATGGAATATCTGTATGATGTCAATGATGCAATAACATTAATCCCGCAGGTTTACAAAATGAACTCAAGTTCAAGCCTGTCCCTGTTTCCCGTGCCTTTTGACAATGCCGTGGGCACTAACGATATTGCCAATGCCGTCACTATCTTCAGTTTTCCCGGCGGGAAGCTGGGCCAAAATAATTATTTCCGCAGAGCCTTAGACGATATTCAGGGTGGTGGAACGTATCTGCCGGTGATTGCGCAAGACCTGATCGGTTTCGGCCAGACGCGGGTATTTTATCTTTTCAATTTCAAAACCAAAGCAGCTGAGGAATACCGGATTGTTTATTCGATTGAGGAAACCATAGAACAAATCGCCATTGCGGATGCCCAGAGCAGGCGCTTTATTTTTGAGATACAGGAAAATAAAAGAGGTTCGGTAGATGCATGGGACTTTACTAACAAATTACAGTTGATTGACTTGTTCACTAAAGAAATTAAACTGCTGAAGAAAATAGACATTGGTGTCGGATCAACATGGGCAACAGCATATGACAGAGTTTTCTTGTGGTATTTTAAAAAACAGGAAATGCAGGTTCTTGATATGAACTTGGCGGCATCGAATCATCCTTTGGTGGATGCTATCAAACGCGTCAAGGATAAAGTTGATT
This sequence comes from uncultured Smithella sp., assembly GCA_964608995.1. Lineage (GTDB taxonomy): Bacteria > Desulfobacterota > Syntrophia > Syntrophales > Smithellaceae > UBA8904. Next base: position 45,965 of record CAZSQS010000001.1, read on the forward strand.
TTTCACGGTTTGCGCTTCCCGCGATGTTGCCCTTTGCCATACTATATGGCGGCGACTATGGTTCAACATATATAAGCTGGGGGGATGGCAGAGACAAAACGCCAAAATTGTTAATCAGTGGTATCGATCAGGTTTCATTTTCTCCCGACGGCAAGTGGGTATCTTTCCGAAAGTACATCAACTCACAGCAGGAAAGAACCTATATCATGCCCATCTCCGAAAAATACCCTAATTATCTGGGATCGCCGATCCTGTTGATGAAAGATTATTTTAATCCCAAAAACTGCGCCTGGACAACCAACCCCATCAGCTTTGTCGGGTCAGACAGCAAGCTTCATCGTTGGGAACTCACAAAGGTAGCGCAACGATCAATCATGGGAGAAGATGCCGACAAATTTGATACATTCCACGACTACATCGTCGCGAAAGATTTAGAGAAGCTGACCAAGGAAAAGAAGCAGGGATTGGGAAAATAGAAAAACAGGATGCGGGGTTAGGGGCATGAGAATATTACTGACGAATGATGACGGGATTTATGCGAGAGGGCTTTCGGCTTTATATGAAGAACTGTCTCAGGAGGCCCAGTGCCTGATCGTTGCGCCGGAAATTGAGCAAAGCGCGGTGGGGCACGCCATTACGCTGTTTCGTCCCCTGATGGTGCGAAGCGCAACCAAGGGCGGGCATTTTTTGGGATACGCGGTTTACGGAACGCCCGCCGATTGCGTGAAGATCGGCATCAAGGAACTGGCGGGACAGCTGCCGGACATGGTCATCTCCGGCATCAACCGTGGCGCCAACTGCGGCAACAATGTGATTTATTCGGGAACGGTTTCCGCCGCAACGGAAGCGGCCATGATGGGGGTTACGTCGCTGGCCATATCGCTGGATACCCATCAGGAAGCGGATTTTTCCTTTGCCGCCAAAACCGCCCGCAAGCTGGTTCACTTTCTTTCTGAGAATTCCGCGCTCTCGGGCGGCGCGTTTAATGTCAACATTCCCTGCCTGCCGGAGGATCAGATCCGGGGCGTGAGGGTGGTCCGTCAGGGCAGGGCTCGAACTATTGAATCGTTCGAGAAGCGCGTGGACCCGCGCGACAATGTGTATTACTGGATGTCGGGCGAGAAGGTGACGGCGGGCCATGATACTGAAACGGACATCGGGGCGCTTGCCGAGGGCTTTGTGACTCTGACGCCCATTCACTATGATCTCACGCGGTATGATCTTCTGGACTCCTTAAAAAACCTGATCGAAAAAAATATTGAATAGATTCCAATAGAAAAACATCTTTGCCGTGAAGACTGTGGCAATGACTCACATCTGTCCCGTTTTCTTGTCCCACGACGGGACAGTGTGAAACATGCATGAAACATATTGTTAATAAGCCATATTTCGCGTATTTCCCTATAAGATCAAATAAATAATTATATGCCTACGTTAAAGATTTAGATTGTATGAGTGGCATATATTGTGCTTTATTAATCACCTAACTGACAAAAATAAATTCCCGGGGGTGCGCAGATGATGAAAGAAAAGCATGTTGAAACCGTTATTTCCGGCATCGAACCCATTGCCCTGATCATTCGGGATAAATTCAATGAACCCGGCATTCATTTTTTCACCCCTTCAACATTTTCCCAGCAGCTGGCGGCTATGACGCACCCGGCCGGCCACAAAATTGCCGCGCACGTTCATAATTTTCTGGCGCGGCAGGTGCTATATACACAGGAAGTGCTCATCATCAAAAAGGGAAAAGTGAAGGTGAACCTGTTTACTTCCGAGCGCGAATTTATCGAGGCCAAAATTTTGGAAACCGGCGATGTGATTTTGCTTTGCGGCGGAGGCCACTCGGTGGAAATGCTTGAAGAAACAACGATGATCGAGGTCAAGCAGGGGCCATACGCGGGAGACGGAGACAAAACGCGCTTTGACGAGGTTTGCCCATGATCCCCGTCAACGAGCCGCTTCTGGGACAAAAGGAAGTGGACTATGTCAATGAATGCCTGCGTACCGGCTGGATATCGTCCGCCGGCCGGTTTATCGAGGAATTTGAAAACCGCTGGGCCGCCTATTGCGACATGAAATACGGCGTGGCCATGTCCAACGGCACCACGGCCCTTCAGGCGGCTGTCGGCTGCCTTGGCCTCACGCCGGGCGATCGCGTGATACTGCCGAGCTTCACGATTATTTCCTGCGCGCAGGCAGTGGTGTATGCAGGCGGCATTCCCGTTTTGGTGGATTGCGATCCGGAGACCTGGTGCATGGATGTCGATGCGCTTCGCCGGACGGTGGAGCGGGAAATCGGGAAAGGGGATGGCAAGCTCAAGGCGATTATGCCGGTGCATATTTACGGGCACCCGGTGGACATGGATCCGGTGCGGGAGATGGCCGTAAAATATCAGCTCAAAATCATTGAAGACGCGGCTGAAGTTCATGGCGCAGAATATTTGACCGGACGAAACACGGCCCATCCGCTCTGGCGTCGCTGCGGCTCGCTGGGCGATATCAGTGTTTTCAGTTTTTACGCCAACAAACTGATCACCACCGGCGAAGGCGGCATGATCCTCACCAATGATCCGGCGTATGCCGAAAAGGCGCGAAGTCTGCGCAATCTGTGCTTCAAGCCCGAAAAGCGGTTCTTGCACACCGAACTGGGGCATAACTTCCGCCTGACGAATGTGCAGGCGGCCATCGGGCTTGCGCAGATGGAACGTATTGATGAAATCGTTGCGGCCAAGCGTTGGATGGGGCAGACTTACACGAAATACTTGCAAGATATCGACGCGCTGCAACTGCCCTGCGAAAAATCCTGGGCCAGGCAGGTTTACTGGATGTACAGCGTGGTGATTCACGATGGCGTAGGCCTCGATGCCGCCACGTTTGCCGCAAAGCTCAAGGCAAAGGGCATTGACACCCGTCCGTTTTTTCTGGGGATGCATGAGCAACCCGCATTTTCCGATTTGGGGCTTTTCCAGAACGAACGCTATCCGGTGACGGAACGGATCGCCCGTCAGGGGTTTTATCTTCCCAGCGGGCTCACCATTACGGAAGAACAAATTGAACAAGTTGCCGGCGCCGTGAAAGCGGTTCTGGCTGAACATCGCAAAAATTAGTGAACACAACGCAAGCAGGATGATTCAAGCCGAAAGGCTTGCGCGAAATTATCTCTGAAACCGTGTGGAAGGTCAAAATGGAAAAAACACAAACTGTATTCAACGAGTATGCGCGCTATTATGATCTGCTATACCGCGATAAAGACTACAATGCGGAGGCGGACTATGTCGCCGGGCTGATCCGGCGCCACCTGCCGAAAGCGTCCTCAATCCTTGAGCTGGGCTCCGGCACGGGCAGGCACGCCAGGCTCCTGGCCGAGCGGGGCTTTGAGGTTTGCGGCATCGAGCGAAGCGCGGAGATGCTGGCCCGGTCGCAAGAGGTGGCCGCGTCTTTTCAAAAGGATACCGGAGAGGACCGTCTGTCGTTTTTCCTGGGCGATATCCGCACCACAAGGCAAGACAGGACCTTTGATGCGGTGATTTCGCTTTTCCATGTTCTGAGCTATCAGACCACCAACGCCGATGTCCAGGCTGCATTCGAGACGGCGAGGCATCATCTGACACCGGGCGGGGTATTTGTGTTTGATCTCTGGTATGGCCCGGCCGTGCTCACCGAGCGTCCGGACGTCCGGATTAAACGGATGGCGGATGAGAAATCCGCCATCACCCGTCTGGCCGAGCCGGTGTTGATTCCCAATGAAAACCGGGTGGATGTCCACTATACGGTTTTTGTGCGCAATCTCGAGACGAAGGCGATGGCCGAGCTTACCGAAACGCATGCCATGCGCTATTTCTTCGAACCGGAAATAGCCCTGTGGGCGGATAAAACCGGGTTTCGGATTTTAGGCGCCGAGGAGTGGCTGTCGGCCAAGCCCATCGGTCCTGATACGTGGGGCGTCTGTTTTTGTTTGCAGGCGCTGTAGTTCCAGATCAAAAAGAAAGGTTGTAGATGTCGATGAACGAAAGCAAAGAAAGCCAGCATGAGCCGGAAATCAGCGAATCGGGAAACGCGCCTGTTCAGGACTCGGGCTTTGCAGCGATTTTTTCCTCAAGGCTTTTCGCCCTGGGACTGGCGCTGGTGTCGCTTGTGTTTATTTCATGCTATGTCTTCTTCTTTACGAATTACCAGGACTTTCTCTACAGCGACATGGGCGGCTTCTGGTGGCGGGCGATAGAGCGCCTCAAGGGCAACACCTTCGAAATAACGCAATACTGGGCCTGGCCGCCCGGCTACCATATCTTTCTGGCGGAGCTGTTTCGGGTTTTTCTGTGGCTCGGGCTGGAAAGCCTTATCCGTCCGGAAACGCCGCTTGCGATCAATATCCTGTTGTATGCGGCGTCCGTCTATGCGCTCACGCGCATTTCGGTGCGCTGGTTTAAAAAGCCTCTGTGGGGCGCCATCACCGTGGGGTTTTACATTTTCGGCTTTCCGGCCTGGTATCTCAATGCGTTTTTGCTTTCCGGCAATCTGGCGCTGCCTTTGCTGGTCATGGCCGCCTGCCTGCTTTATTGCCGCGAGGACTGGCTGTCGATTGTTTTAGCGGCGGTTCTTTTTGCCCTGGCGTCCTTCGTCCGTCCGTCGGTGGCCCCCTTCGGTCTGGCCTTCGTCATTTATTTTTTCATCCGCTGGCGCCCAAGCTTTGCCTTTATCGCCCGCGCCGCCGTCTTTTCCGCCATATTTTTTGCGCTGATTGCCCTGGGCATGGCCGAGGTGTCCCGCATCTCCGGGGGGCGGGTGTCAGGCCTGTCCGCCAATGGTGGCCTGGATTTTATGCTGTCGAATTCACGCCATCATCGCGTCGATATGTTTTATCAGGGGTATCATTGCACAATTGGATTGCCGGCCCTGGCTTTCAAGCCGGAAAAAGGTTATTTCAAAACGAATGTGCCGTTTTGGGATCAGGCGTATTACTATCGGCTCGGCTGGGAGCATATCCGGCATAACCCCTCGCGGCTGATCAAGAATTTTGAACATGTCTGGGACCTGTTTTTTTCGCCGATGCTGCCTTCCAGAGAAACCCCCGGCTACAAGTTTTTCCGTCCGGCGTGGGATATCTTTAAATTTCTGATGTTTCTGTCGATGGGCCTTTACCTGTGGTTTGCCAGGCGTCTTTTGCCGGATGAGCGCCCGCTTTTCGGCTTTCTGATGAGCGTGATGGGCCTGACGCTCCTGGTGAGTTATCTGTTTTCCGGCGAGCCCCGCTATGGCTATGCGATCATTTTTGTTTTTTATCTTCTTTTCTTCAAACTGGCCGAAATGCTTTTCGCCAACTTTAAGCGCTGGATAAAGGTATTGCTGATGTATGCCGTGGGGGTTTTGCTTGCCGCCGGCGGCATTATTGCCATTGTCTATTGGCTGGATTCTTATCCCGCGACGATGAGAATGGATATCCGTCCGCTTGCGACGGCCCCGGGTGGGGAAGTGAAACTGACCCAGGACATTTCGCGCCTGTTTTTCCCGTTTGCGCGCCTGGGAGGGATTGCCCATCATGAAACAGGGTATCGTCTGAAAGACCCTGTCCGGGTTTCCGCACGCACGGAGATGGAGATTGCCGGTTTAGTTCCCCTGAAGATGGATTTTGATATCGTCAGCACCTGGCCTTTTATTGTTCTGATCGATGGCCAGCCGCTGATTGCCGACGAGAACCCCTATTATGTCGATGGGCCAAAAGCGCCGCCCGATGCCGACAAGGGTTTGGAGCGCAAGGCGTTCATCACGCTGAAACCGGGGCGCCACACGCTGGAGATGGTTTTTGATTTTGACCGGCTGGAAGGCGGCTATGCCATTAATTATAACTATCCCGGACCCGACGGATGGCTGCACCGTAAAATGGTGGGTGTCAACTCCGGTCCGGTGAGTTTTCATTTGCCAAAAGGAGCCGCCCCGTGAACCCAGACACGACGACGTCCCCGCCGGTTGCGCTGAGCATCGTGCTGCCGACCTACAATGAAAAGGATAACATTATCGTTTTGTTGTCTGAGCTGGAGCAAGTGCTTGCGCTGCCTTGGGAGGCCATTGTGGTCGATGACGACTCGCCTGATGAAACCTGGCGGGCGGTGTCGGAATTTGCCGCCACGCGTAAAAATATCCGGCTTTTGCACCGCAAAAATATTCGCGGCCTCACCAGCGCGCTAAACGATGGTCTGGCGCTCGCGCAGGGAAAATTGGTGATGTGGATGGATGTTGATCTGTCCATGCCGCCGCAAAAGATCCCTGAGCTGTTGCGGGCCATCGAAGCAGGCGCGGACGTGGCGGTGGGCTCCCGCTACGTCCCCGGTGGCGGCGACGCGCGCGCCGTCAATCCTCTGTTGTCGATCCACTGGCTTTTGAGCAAAATCCTGAGCATCTTAAGCGGCTGGGCGCTGGGGTGCCGTTTTCGCGACTGGTCCAGCGGCTTTATCGTGATGAAGCGTGAGTTTCTGGAGGGCTACCGCCTCAGCGGCGATTACGGCGAATATTTCATCGCGCTCATTGTTTATTTAATCAAGACGCGCAAGGCCCGGGTGGTTGAAGTGCCCTACATTCTGGTCCCGCGTGAGCGTGGCGAATCAAAAACCGCCACCAACCTGTGGGGCTTCATCCGGCGCGGCCGAAAATACCTGAGCATGATCGCCCGCCAGCGTCATACCTCTTAGGGTAGCCTCCCTTGAAATTCTTTCCATTCTTTGCGTATCCCCGGTAAATAAAAATTGACAAAAACAACAGATGCGGCTAATCAGGCTTCTCGTTTGACATATATTTGTGGCGTTTTCTTTAGCCACCAACTGAAAACGGAAGGGTTTGCTCGATTGCCGCTCAAATCGAGGGTAAAAGAAAATGGATTTTCTTGGCAAACAAAAAAGAGCTTTACGGCCGAGGTCTGCTCATGACCGAAGTTCCGGAAAGCGCATGAAACGAAGCGGGGCAGGGCCGCCTGTGGCTTTCCCGAAGGTCATCCTATGATCCGATCCCTGTGGGGGAAGCTTTCCCGGTTCATTTCGGCCCATCCAGGCTGGTTTCTGTGCCTTTTGTCCTTCGCCGTTACTGTGGTCTATGTATTTTGCTTTACGGAATACTGGACCTACAACGACGACAGCGACGCGGGCGGTTACTGGTTTCGAGCCATTGCCCGGTTTGAAGGCGAGCAGTTCTCCGTCGATCAGTGGGTCATCTGGCCGCCGCTGTATCACATTATCCTGTCGTGGCTTTTCTATCCGATCAAGTTTCTCGGGCTCTGGGAACACAACCTGAGCATCATCATCTTTTTGCAGATTCTCTTGGGCAGCGTCAGCATCTACTTTCTGTATCAACTGCTGGTCCGGATTTTTCATAATAAAAAATTAAGTTTCGATGTTACCCTCTTCTATGTTTTCACCTATCCGGTTGTGTATCTGTATGCTTTTGTCTTTTCCGAAAATATTGCGCTGCCGCTGTTTATCATCGCGCTGAGTCTGGTGTTTTGCCATACGGACCAGAAGAAATATCTTTTTATCGCTGGGCTCCTCTTCGGCATCTCCATTGGTGTGCGGCCCGCTTTTGTGCTGTTTGTTCTTCCGGTGAATTTCTATATTTTTGCCTATCGGCACAAAGGGTGGGCCTGGGGAAACGCCGTGGCCTTCGGCATCGCCTTCACGCTCATTTTTTCGGCCGTTTCTCTGGAAAACTACCGCATCTCCAACGGCGCGGTGAAGGGCCTGGGCGCAAACGGCGGCCTTAATTTCTTTCTGGGCCAGTGCAAAGTGAGCGAGGTGAATTCCCGGTTTGACAACTGGTATTATATCATCGGCCCGCCCGGCTATGAGGAATACTATGGCAAACGTGTGTTCAATACCACCCATCCCATGTATGATCAGGATTATTTTTATGATTTAGGAAAAAAATGCCTCAAAGAAAGAGATGGCGTGATCTGGGAGAATATCGACAAAATCAAATTTCTGTTCGTGGGGCAGTTGTTTCCCATTGTGCCGTCGGCGTTTGGCGTCTTGTTCTTTATTCCCATTTTTACGGTGATTATTACAGTTACGGCGATTTTGTCATTTTTCATCTGGCCGGTTCTCTGGGTGAGAAAATACGACCGCTCGCGGCAAAAAATATTATGGGTCTTCTGGAGTTTTATGTTCCTGACCTTCGTTATGGCGTTTTTCTTCCATACCGAGCGCCGCTATATCTACAGCCTGATCTTTGTCATCTACGTCATGTTCTTCAGTGTCTTTGCCATTTCGTGGCCACCGTCGCTGGAGTGGATCCGTCGCTTTTTAGTTGGATCGCAAGACGGAAAAGATGAAACACAGGACGATACCCGTGCGTCTTGATAGGATTTCCTTGCAATGTCCTTACAGCCGGTTGGTCCATGTATTGAGTCACCTCACGAAAGCGCAGGGCGTTGCCCTGCGCTTTCGTGAGGTGGAATTACTTTTTACTGACTTGATCCTTGAGCCGCTTGATATGGCCGCGGCCCAGGCCCTTCACTTCACAGCCGAGTTTCAGATATTGACGGATGCGATCATCATCGAGAATGCCGAAGCAGTCAATGACGGCGATGGGGTGTCCGGCCGCCTTGACGATTTTTTCCGGATCGAGGTTTAAATAGGCCTCATGCCGGACGGCCAAAACCAGTGCGTCAATGTTTTTGAGCGACGCATTGAGATCCTTCTGGACGCGCAGGTCTTTGAGCTTTTTCTGGTTGCGGAAAAAGACCGCCTTGCCGTTATTGGGATAGTCGTCCTGATTTTCAAACTCGAACCAGTGATCGACGTAGGGGTCGTGCACGCGGATTTCCGCGCCCATTTCGGTTAAACGGCGGATAAGGATTTCGGAGCCGCTGTAACGTGTGTCGCCCACGTCTTCGCGGTAGGACGCGCCCAGGATCAGCACCTCGGCGCTGGCGATGGGCAGGCTCATGTTGCGAAGCGCGTCGCGCACCAGCTGCGCTGCGTGCAGCGAGCGCGTGTCGTTGATGTCGATGGCCATGGGCGTCATTTTAAACGTGTCGTCTTCAAAGCCCAGAATGTGGCGGTTGGCCCAGACGCCCAGACCCCCGTCTTTCGGCAGGCAATAGCCGCCGATGCCGGGGCCGGGAAAAATCATGTTGGAATGCGTCGGACGCACCTTGATGGCTTTTATGACCTTCACCAGGTCCACGCCGTTTCGCTCGGCAAAGAGGCTCCATTCATCCAGAAACGCCAGAATCGTGGCGCGGTAACTGTTTTCCACGACTTTGGCGGTTTCGGATTCGATGGGCCGATCCAGAACGGTGAGCGGGAATTTTTTCGTGTTGAGCACTTCGTTTAAAAATTTCACCACCCGTTTTTTGGCCTCTTCATTCACGCCGGAGCAGACGCGCCAGAAGTCGCGGATGGAGGCGACGTAGTCGCGGCCCGGCATGACGCGCTCATAGCTGTGGGCGATGAGCGGATCGGTGGCGATGCCCCGCGCGCGGAAGACTTTGCGCATGGCCGGAAGCGCCACCTGCTCGGTGGTGCCGGGCGCAACGGTGGTTTCAATGAGCACCAGGCAATGCGCGGGAATGTGCCGGGCAATGATGTCAAACGATTCTTCCAGCGCTGACATTTCCACGTGTCCGTTTCGGACATTGCCCAGTTCGTTTTTGGCGTAGTCGAGCTGCACATCCACCACGACCACGTCTGCGTGTTTCAGGACATCATAGACAAACGTGGCGACCAGCGTTTTCTTTTTCAGTACGCAGCGCCGGATCATCGGATCGACTTCGGGGTCTTCCGCCTTGACCGGCGAGATGCCTTCATTGAGCTTGGGAATTTTCCAGTAGCTTCGCGTGCTGGGCCGTTGCATGCCAATGACAAATTTTCCGGACTTCCCGCTCTCATCCGTTGTGTCGGCGATGATGGCCGCCATGACGGAGCCCACAAAGCCTACGCCCATGACCACGACCACTTCCTGCCCTTTTTTGCGGGCGGCCGCCACAAGCTTATCGATGCGCGCGATTTCTTTTTTGTAATCTTCTTTTTTGGGGAGTGGATACTTGATGCCGTCGGGACTGATGGAAACAGATTGCGTCATAAAAATCTCCTTAATAAAATGAATTTAACGAATTAAAAGCACCGGAATCGGGCTTTTTTTAATGATGCAGGAGGTGGTGCTGCCGAGGAGCCATTCGCGCAGCCGGTTGTGGCCGTAGGCGCCCATGACCATGAGCTCGACCGAACCCTGCTCGATAAAGCTCAAAATGTCCTCCGGCTCCCGCCCCGGCAGGATGACCACCTCGCAGTCCGCCTGCCCGGAAGTTTCGTCGATGTCGTTCATGTCTTCCACTTCCGCCGTCAGGGCCGTCGCCTTTTCTGTGTCGGGCGTGACGATAATGACGGTGAGAGGCCATTTGGCCCGGCGGGAAATTTCCAGCGAGAGTTTCAGCGCCTTTTTCGCCGGTTCGCTTCCGTCGTAACCCAACCCCATGCTTTCGATTTCGCGAAAGCTCTCCGGCATGATCCAGACGGGTTTCCCGGCGCGGCGCACCACCGCTTCGGCGACGGAGCCTAAGAGTTCACCCCCCGGCAGATGAAAGTGTTCGCCTTTTCGCGCCATCAGAATCGTATCCGCCTGCTTAGCCCCGTCGATAATCGCATCGCTGATTTTACCGATGGTCTTGGCGCTGGTTGAGGTCATGCCCGCTTCTTTGCAGCGCGCTTCGAAGTCCTTGAGAATGGCGTCCGCTTTCTCCTGAAGCGATTTTTCCAGTGTTTCATAGTAGCCGTCGTAGGGGGGAATGCCGACCGTGGCGGAAATATCGGTCATGACCGGCCCCTGGAGCATAAAGATGTCGATGACATGCAACGCGGCCAGCGTTGCGTCGATTTTTGGGGCGATATACAAGCCGTATTGGACGGCGGTGTTGCTGTTGTCGGAACCGTCCACTGGGATCAGGATCGTTTGACTCATCGCGTTCTCCTTCCGGCCGGGAAGATGATGTTATTTGGACTTTTTTTCGAAATGCTTCAGGTCATCGAGCAGACCCGCCACGTCTTTTTCCGACCACACGCGGCTGGACTCGTCCTCTTCGATACCCTCGTCGTCAGCGGAGGCGCCGTTTTCCTTGTAGGCCAGAAATTTTCCAGCGAGCTTGCCGTTTTTATGCGTTGCTTTTTCTTTCACCTGGCCGTTTTTATAGTAGGCGATATAGTCGCCGTCACGCCGGTCATTTTTGAAAAATCCCTGTTCCTTAACGGCGCCGTTCTTGAAATAGCAGGTATAGGGGCCATCGAACTTTCCCATGGAGAAATGTTCTTCTTCGCGCAGTTCGCCGGACTTGTAGTAGCGGCGATAAACGCCGTCGAGCTTGCCGTTTTTATAATGCTCTTCTTCCCGCACATGTCCGCTTTCAAAGTAGCACACATACGGGCCGTCTTTGAGGCCGTTGACAAACCGGACTTTTTCACGCAGCTGGCCATGGGCGTAGAAGCTTTCCGCCGGGCCGTCTTTTTTGCCGGACACAAAGTTCAGGCGCGCCATGACCTGACCATTGGAAAAGCAGGAAAGATATTCTCCTTCGAGCTTGCCTTCCTCAAGATATTTTTTTTCCTTGATCGCACCATTGGGGTAATGAAGAATTTTTTCTTCGGCCATAATCCGTCCAATCCGTTTGAATAAAATAGTTAGAAGCGAACGCCCAGTGTCAGCAGGCCGTCGATTTGCACGCTTTCGATTTCATGTTCGATTTCCCAGCGGTGTCCCGCGTAGTACCACTGCTCGCCTTCATAGATATCCGCATAAATGTGGCTATCCTGTGTGCCTTTAGCGGAGTAGTACAACAAATTGACGCGCAGGCCCGCAAATATATTTTGCGTAAAGGCGTAATTTCCTTCAAGCCCGAATTTGACCGCGTAACCTGTCGCATCCGTGGTCATGATGCGGTTGCGAAGCAGATGATTGTCTTCATCCTTGGCCCACAGATAAGGCGATCCGCCAAGGCTGGCCGACACATCAAACCGGCCTAATTTGGATTTGAGCAGAAACTCCGCATAAGGCATGTAAAGCCACGACCGGTAGGTGCACACCGGGCCGCCCGCGTAGTCGTGACCCAGCTGGGGATCCCGCGGATACCATTGATCGAGGTTGCTGGCCACCCAGAAGTAGTCCTGATACAGAAAGCCCGCCCCGACGCCCATGGCGAAAGAGGACCGGTTGCGAAACTGGCGTTCGAAAATCCAGTAGCGCGCGGACAGATCCGCGCCATGGCCCTGAAAATCCGTTGCGCTTTCCGAATAAACGTCCGGTTTGTTCCCGTAAAGCTCCGGGTCGTAGTCCCAATCGGAATCCTCCATTTTGCCGCTCAAATTATTGGTGAGATTGCGCATCACTGAGCCGCGAAGCGCAAAGCGGCGCCCCAGATGAACCTCGCCGCCGACTTCACCCATAATGGCGTTGATGGGCCACTTCAGTTCGCTGATCGGAAAATGCAGCTCTCCGGACGTGCCTTGTGAAAAGTCCGTGAATTTGCCGCCGATCTGATAGGCGTTGTGGCCGAACTTGTGTCCCGCTGCCACCCAAACCGAGAAGCGCTCGTTGGTGATGGTTCCATAGCGTCGGTTTGTCAGGTCAAGCGCCGGCTCTTCGGCCGAAACGATGTCGTTAGCCTGCGCGTTTTCCTCATCGGAGGCAACGCTCGCCGGGGAGGGGCTTTTTGGTTCCGCCCAAACGTTCGCAGAAAGGATCAATGTCAGCACAAAAAAGACGGCCATGCCTGTGCGGATGTTTTTTGTCATGGGATTTTTTCACCTCGCGGTTTTCAGAATACGAAATATACTGATTTTTTAAACAATTCTGCGGGATATTGCAACCAAAATTCCCGTCTGCCGACAAAAAGGGTTTACTTTTTTTAAAAACGGAATTAGGGTTTGATGCGCCGGAGACGCGATTCTATTGACCGGTAAAATACTATATATTTAAGAAGCGTTATTCATGATCGTTGCCAATTTAGACACCACAAGAGTGGCCATTATCGGTCCCGGGCGGCTCGGCACTTCGTTTGCCTACAAAATGGGGCGAGACGGCAAGCGCGTGGCGATTTATTACCATAACTCGGATGTGTGCAAGGCGATCAACCGCGATCACTTAAATCCCATTCATCTGACCGATGATCTGGCCCGCCGCACGGGGGGCATGGAGGCGGTTCCCAGGCTGTCGCCGAAGGTTTACGCCACCAACGACCTGGAGCATATCGTTGAGAACAACGACTTCATCATTCTGGCCGTGACCATGAACCGGCTGCCGGAACTGCTCAATTATCTCAAGCCGATGATTGAACGCAAAAACGGCGACACCTGCCTGATCTCCCCCATCAAGGGGCTCATCGCCGACGAAAGAACGAAGGAGCTCATCACGCCCTCGCAGCTGATCGCCCACCATCTGTATCATCTGGAACATAAATATCAGGTGGCCTGTATCGGCGGACCCTTCTTCGATGTGGATATCGCGCTGGGAAAACCCGTGTGCGTCACGGTTGCGGGTAAGCGCCGCACCGCCAATATCATCCGGGACTATCTGCTGATGTTCAACCGCAAGGAGCTCAACGCCTATTACAATTTTGACGTGATTGGCGTGGAAGCCTGCGGCGCGCTGAAAAACATCGTGGCCAATATCAAGGGCCTGGCGGATTCCCTGGATCTGGGCGACTCGATGCCCGGCACCATTTTCGCCCGCGCCGGTGTGGAAATCCGGTCTCTCTCTCGGGTGCTGGGCGGGCATTTTCAAGCCTTCCATTCCCAGGCGGGTGTGGGCGACCTGTATGTCACCATTTCATCGCTCGCCAGCAAAAATTACCGCTACGGGAAATATTTCTACGAACTCTACACGGGCAATCCCATTGAGACCAATCTGCGCGTGTTGTCCAAAATCGATGGAACGCCGGAGGGGCCCAATACAATCCGCAACGTGTATAAATACCTGGAAAAGAAAAATATGTACTCGCCGCTTTTTTCCTGTGCCTACAATATCTTCAACAAGGGTGGCCATAAAGACGCCATTCGGGATATGATCATTGCCGCCTGTCAGTTTGATAAGCGCAAAAACGAATACATCGGACCTTTTTCCCGCATGATGTATCGCGTGATTCCCGATTACTGGTACCGGCGGGAAAAAGAATTTTTTGAGTAACGTTGTGACAGCGAAGGGCCGCGTAAGAAAAACAATTCGACGTTCGATTCGAGGGATGTTCCGGTCAAAAAGGAAGCGCCCGGCGGTGGGCGGCTGTGGCGATCACGTCCAGGAAGGGTATAACAACACCATGTGGAAACAAAAACTTGCTGCCCCGGAAGCCGTATTATCGAAAATCGAGCCGGGCATGAGCATCTTTTTAGGTTCGGGGATGTCGGAGCCGCGCACGCTCGTCAAGCATCTGATGGAATCGCGGCAGCCCAATCTTCAGGATCTGGAACTCATTCAGCTGGTCAGCCTGGGTGATGCCGTGGCCATTGACGAGCGCTATGCGCGCAAATTCCGGCTCAAGACGTTCTTTTCCGGATGGCTGGCCTCCGAGGCCATCAGCGCCGGGCGGGTGGATTTAATTCCCAGCCGGTTTTCACGCATTCCCTGGCTTTTCAAAACCGGTGCGATTAATATCGACGTGGCCTTTATCCAGATCACGCCGCCCGACGACAACGGCTATTCGTACCTCGTTGGCGCCTCCGCCGAGCGGCAGGCCATGGAAGCCGCCGAAATTGTCGTGGGCGAAATTAACGCCAATGTTCCCCGCACCATGGGGGATACGCTGGTGAACATGTCCGATTTTCACTATCTGGTCGAAGCCACGGAAGAGCCGCTTTACGTCGGACGCTGGCCGTTGCAGGACGTTTATCTGAAGATTGCCGCCAATGTCGCCTCCGTCATTGAAGACGGCAGTTGTATTTCATACGGCATCGGGCCACTTTACGAAGCCCTGGCCAAGACGCTTTCGATGCGGCGGCATCTGGGCGTTCATTCGCCCTTCTTCACCGACGCGCTTATGGATCTGGTCAAAAGCGGCGCGGTGACCAACCGCAACAAGGGCGTGTTCCGCGGAAAATGCTGCGCCTCCTACGTGATCGGCACGAAAGAGCTGATGACGTGGCTGGACTTAAACCCGCTGGTGGAATTCCAGCCGCAGGATATCGTCATGGATCCGCGCGCCATCGGCCTCAATGACAACATGGTGGCCATTTTTCCGGCGCGCAAAGTCGATCTGACCGGCGACATTGCCCTGCATATGGGCAAAGGCAACGTGACCGCCGGGCCCGGCAATGTGCAGGAGCTTTTCTGGGGCGCGGGGCTCTCCCGGCACGGGCGCACTGTTTTTGCGCTCCCGAGCCGCAACCGCAAGGGGCGGCCCAACATCCTCTTGTCCGTGGACAAATATCCGTTTCAGTTCAACAACCGTGAATCCATGGATCTGGTGGTGACGGAATTCGGCGTGGCCTTCCTGATGGGCAAGACGCTGCGCGAGCGCGCGCAGGCGCTCATTGAAATTGCCCATCCCGACGATCGCGCCGAGCTGGTGCGCCAGGCCAAGGAAGCGAAGATGATCTACGCCGATCAGATTTATTTTGCCGATTCGGGCAATCTCTATCCCGAGAAAATCGCCTGTTCGCACAAGTTCAAAGACGGGATGACCGTGCGGTTTCGGGCCATCAAGCCCTCCGACGAGGAAGAAATGCGCAGGCTGTTTTACCGGTTTTCCGATCAGGCCGTCTATTACCGCTATTTCAGCCCGATCAAGACCATGCCGCATAAAAAAATGCAGGAATATGTCAACGTCGATTATCGTCACGCCATGTCGATTGTGGCGATCATTGATGATTCCGGCGTTGAAAAAATCATCGGCGAGGGCCGGTATGTGCGCTCTCAGACCGAGGCATTCGCGGATACCGCGTTCATCGTGGATGAAAACTATCAGGGCCGGGGCATCTCCACCTACCTGTTCAACCTGCTCATCAAGGCGGCCAGGGAGGATGGCGTTCCCGGATTCAAGGCGGACGTTCTGGAAAACAACCGGGCGATGCTGAAAGTGTATGAAAAGGCGCCCTTCCCGGTGAAAACCGTTTTATCCGAGGGCGTCTATAAAATATCCATTCCCTTTCAAACCCCCTGATTCCCCTTTTTACCCGTTGAGACAGGTGGCGAAGGGTTTGGCGCGGAGGGGTTTCTGTCTTAACGGAAGCCAAAACAACGCGGATGATGACGAAGGATTTTGAGGCCCATGGAAGACAAAAAATTGCGCTTGACTGAAACCGTCAAGGGCGCGGGTTGAGCCTGTAAAATCGGTCCGGGCGACCTGTCTGATATTCTGCGCGATTTGCCGCTGATCTCCGATCCGCATTTATTGACCGGATATGAATACGCGGAAGATGCGGGCGTGTATCAACTTTCCGACGATCTCGCGCTGGTGCAGACGCTCGATTTTTTTACGCCGATTGTGGATGATCCCTACCTGTTCGGGCAGATCGCCGCGACCAACTCCATCAATGACGTCTATGCAATGGGCGGCAAGCCCGTCACGGCGATGAACATTGTCTGCTTCCCCATCAAAACCATGGACAAGGCCATCCTGCGCGACGTGCTTCGCGGAGGACTCGACAAAATGCGCGAGGCGGGTGTGCTGCTTCTGGGTGGCCACTCCGTGGAGGATGATGAACTCAAATACGGCCTGTCCGTCACCGGTCTGATTGATCCGAAAAAAGTTCTTTTCAACCGGGGCGCAAAACCGGGCGATAAGCTGATTCTGACCAAGCCCCTGGGCACGGGGATTATCAGCACGGCCATCAAGGCGGGCGTGGCCAGCCCCGAGATGATCCGTCAGGCGGCCTCCGTCATGGCCAGGCTCAACAAGACCGCCTCCGAGCTGATGCTTACGGCAGGCGACATTCACTCCTGCACGGATATTACCGGATTCGGATTTTTCGGTCACGCCTGTGAAACCATCGAAGGCGCTGAGGTGGGGCTGAATATTGCGGCTTCCGCGCTTCCCGTGCTTGATGGCGTGCAGGATCTGATCGAGACGGGCATGATTCCCGGCGGTCTGTACCGCAACCGGAATTTCCGCATTGCCTTTATTGAAAAAGCGCCGTCTTGTCCGGACTGGATTTATGATCTTTGTTTCGATCCACAAACCGCAGGCGGCCTGTTTTTCAGCCTGCCCGCCTTCAAGGCCCAATCCCTGGTGGAAAAGCTGCGCGACGCGGGCGTGACGGATGCCGCCATCGTAGGAGAGGTGGTCTCCGATCACCCGGGGAAAATCGTCATTGCGTGACGTCTTTTCCCGATGTCTGATGGTTTACACTCTGCCGTATTTGTCTTCCAGCCGTTCGATATCATCTTCGCCGAAATAGCTCCCGGTTTGCACCTCGATGATCACCAGATCATCGGAAGTGGTATTTTCCAGACGGTGCGTCGCGCCCACCGGAATATCCACCGCGCATCCGGTATTTAAGGGATGTGGCCTTCCGTCAATGCTCGCGAGGCCTTTGCCCGAAACGGCATACCAGTGTTCCGCCCGCTTTGAATGGCGCTGAAGACTTAAACACCCGCCGGGCGACACCACAATCCGTTTCACCTTATGATCCGCCGCATCGGCCAGCACTTCAAAATATCCCCAGGGACGTTTACCTTCGTGATCCATTTTCGCCCTGCCTCTAATCCGTAATTTTAAAATCGATGCTTCCCACAGGCGTTTCCTGCTCGCTGGTTCGGGACCAGATCATAAAGTCAATTCTCCAGTCTCCGGTTATCCCTGGATTAATGGAAAGAATAGTGAATCCCGGCATATAAAAGCCGTGTGGCCCGTATACCGTGACCTGCCCCCTGGGATCCGTCAGGCGGTATTTGTATAAATACTTGGCCACGCCGTTTGAATTCAAATAGTCTTTCACCGGCGGCCCGACAAGCCAGGCGCCGAAAACTTTTCCGCGTCCGGTCAGCGCTCCGCGGTTTTGCAGCTCCTTTAACGACCAGGTGTTTCGTTTCTCCACAATGCGAAGCTCGGTATCATAGGCGGCATCATCGTAAATGCCGATGCCCATATCCCTGAGCTGCCAGTCCGCGAGGGCGGGTTTGGGTGCATCCGTTTCCGTCATTGTAAAATTCATGGCCCCAACCGGTCTTTCCTGGCCGCTTGAGCGCGAGAAGATCATAAACTCAATTTTCCAGTTTCCCGCTATTGAGGGGTTAATAAATATCGTTGTAAATCCCGGCATATAAAAGCCGTGCGGCCCGGACACCGTGACCTGCCCCTTAGGATCGGTCAGGCGGTATTTGTAAAGATATTCCGCCTGGCCGTTGGCATTGAGATACGTACTGACCGGCGGCCCGACAAGCCAGGCGCCGAACACTTTTCCGCGTCCGGTCAGCGCTCCGCGGCCTTGGAGCTCTTTGATCGACCAGGTGTTGCGCTTTTCCACGATACGCAGTTCGGTATCGTAGGCGGCATCGTCATAAATGCCGATGCCCATATCCGTGGGCTGCCAGCCATTGGCGGCCACCGGGAAGACAAAAGCAAAATACATAACGGCGACCGACAGAAAAAATGTATATCGCTTATTCATTTTCTCCTCTCCTTTTAGATCTATGGCGTCACGGTTAAATAAGACTAAAACCCTTTTTCTTGACGTAAATAGTGTTGCGTTCTATATAACAGCGCAAGGACATTATGACAATACCCTATACACTTCGGCTCAGCCGAAAAAGAAAGAAAACGCTTTCGCTTTCGATCGGGAAAAATGCCGAGATCACCGTTTATGCGCCCTGGTTAACGCCTCCCGCCGAGATCGACCGTTTCATCGATGCAAAGCGCGCCTGGATAGACAAAACCATTCGCAAACAAACCCTGCTTAAGGCGTCGAAAGCGCCAAAGTCCTATGTGACAGGCGAAACCTTCTATTATCTGGGGCAGGCGTATCCCCTGGAGGCGAAATTTGATCCGCTTGAGCATCAGGGGCTCTGGTTGGGAAACGGCCGTTTTTTGCTCAACTGTCCGGAAAACCGGGAGATGCGCCGGTATTATTTCGAAAAATGGTATTTTAAAAAGGCGGAAGCGTATCTTCCCGAGCGCGTGGCGCATTTCAGCTGGCTGCACCAGCTTGCGCCCGGCGGTGTAAGAATCACCCGGGCTCAAAGCCGCTGGGGCTCGTGTTCAGCGGATAACCGTCTGGCCTTTACGTTTCGCCTGATTCTGGCAACGCCTGCGGCCATCGATTACGTGGTCATTCATGAACTGATGCACATCCGGGAGAAAAATCACTCTTCAAAATTCTGGCGGCAGGTGGTAGAAGCCATGCCGCAATATGAAATTTCACGGCGCTGGCTTCGCGATGCTCAGGGCCTCTTTGATTTATAAACGCTTAAAAAGGCATTGAGTCGGCTTTGACCATGGATATTAAGGAAAACATCGATCTGTCTCACCGGGAGTTTCTGACGGATCAATTTCATCAACTCAACCTCGATATTTCCGACTACACGTTTGCCAACATCTATCTGTTTCGGCAGGTCAGCCGCTATGAAGTCCTCAAGAAGGACTGTGGCGAATTTATTTCCGCCTTCAACCGGCAGGAACAAAACTACATTCTGCCGCTGGATGATTTGCGGATTTGCGGTCTGGAGATGCTCAAAGGTTTGCTGGACGACGGGAAATTTTTTTTTCCTGTTCCCGAAGCGTGGCTGGACTTTTTCCCTCAGGACACGTTTTTAGTCACGTATGACGACAGCGAATCGGACTATATTTATCGAACCGAGAATCTGGCTTCTTTTTCGGGAAAAACCTTTCATCGTCACCGCAACCATCTCAACCAGTTTCTGGGATTGTACCGTCCGGAAGGCAGGCCGCTTCGACCGGACAATGTTTCCGACGCTCTGGCGGTCCTTCATGAATGGCAGACCGAGTCGGGCCTTTCGCTTGAAGAGACCGATTTTTCCGTGTGCGAAGAAGCGCTTCGGCAATTCTCCGAGCTTGCGCTGTGGGGCACAATATACTACATAGACGGCAAACCGGCCGGCTTCATCATTGGTGAGGCGCTCAACCGCGACATGTTTTGCCTGCATTTCGCCAAAGCCTCCAAGCGCTTCCACGGCATTTATGAATTTCTATTCAACGATACGGCCAAAAAGCTGGCCGAGAGTTACCGGTTTTTGAATATGGAAGAAGACATGGGCAATAAGAATTTGAGAAAAACCAAAACCTCTTATGGACCGGAGCGGATGATTAAAAAATACCGCGTCGGCCTGGCGCACCAAGATGCGAAAGCGGCAAAACGATGACCCCTCCCGAGATCATTACCTCGTTGCAGGAAGGCGATCAGGGCATTATTGCCGCCATTGACGGTGGCGCATCTCTCACGAGCCGCCTGGCCGGAATGGGGCTGGTAACGGGCGCGCGGTTTCGCATCGCTCAGGTCAGCGGCGGATTAATCGTCATTCAGGTCGCCGGCACGCGCATTGCGCTGGGTCAGGGCGAGGCTTCCAAAATGACCGTCTATAAAATTGATCCGGATGACGCGGTCTGTTCGGCGCCCATTGCCAAAGAAATTTCCGTCGCTTTGGTCGGCCAGCCCAACGTGGGTAAATCCACCCTGTTTAATATTCTCACCGGACTTTCACAGCATGTGGGCAACTGGCCGGGAAAAACCGTCGAAAAAAAAGAGGGCGAACATCGCGCGGACCACGTCCGAATCCGGATGGTCGATTTGCCGGGAACTTACAGCCTGACAGCGTTTTCCGAAGAAGAGCGCGTCACGCGCGACTACATTATCCGCGAAAAGCCGGACCTGGTGATTCTGGTGCTCAACGCCGCGGCGCTGGAGCGAAGCCTCTATCTGCTCTCGGAGGTTTTGCTTCTGACACATGCCGTGATCGTTGCGGTCAACATGCTCGATGTGGCGGCCGATCAGGGCACGCAGGTCGATTCGCGCGCGCTCTCGGACGCGCTGGGGCTTCCCGTGATTCCGATGGTCGCCAAACGAAACAGCGGCATTCGGGAGCTGGTCGATCAGATGGTTGCCTTTGCCGAGGGCAAGATATTGCCGCGCCCCTATCTGCCGGAAGTGTCTGAAGATCATCGGGCCATTTACGAAGCCATCATCAGCGAAGTGCGGCCGCTGGTTTCCGAACCCTACACACCCGAGTGGACCGCCGTTAAAATTATGGAGGGCGATCCGGAAGCCTCGGGCATGGTAGAGCGCATCGCCGATAAAGACGCGTGGGGGCGGATTACGACGCTTTTGAGCAAACACGAAGACGCGCTCCATGCGGTTGTGAACGGGCGCTATGACTGGATTGAAAAAATGACGCGCGCGACGATGTCGCGGTTTCGCATGGGGCAGGTGGTGCTGACCGATCGCATCGATCACATCCTCACGCGTCCCATTTTCGGCATTCCGATTCTTCTGGCCGTCATGGCGGGAGTTTTCTTTTTGACCTACAGCGTGGGCGTGCCGCTTCAGGAATGGATGGCCCGCGGCATTGACCGCTTCGGCCAGTGGCTGGCGCCGATGCTTGCCGGCGCGCCCGATTGGGTTTCCGGACTCATTCTCGATGGCGTCATCGGCGGTGCGGGATCGGTTCTGACCTTTCTACCCATTTTGCTCATCTTTTTCGCCATCATGGCGTTTCTCGAAGACGTGGGCTACATGGCGCGTGCCGCGTTTGTCATGGATCGCATCATGCATCTGGTCGGCCTCCACGGCAAAAGCTTTATTCCCATGTGTCTGGGATTTGGCTGCAACGTGCCTGCCGTTCTGGGCGCGCGCATCATCGAGACGCGTAAGGCGCGGATGATTACGCTCCTCTTGATTCCCTTTGTTCCCTGCACGGCGCGCCTGGCCGTGCTGACCCTGGTGTCGGCCGCCGTTTTCGGTTCTTATGCCGTCTATGTCTCCTGGAGTATTCTGGCGCTCAATATCGCGGTTCTGGGCCTGGCCGGTATTTTCGTCAACAAGACGCTCTGGAAGCAGGATGCGCCCTTTATCATGGAGCTGCCGATTTATCACCGGCCCGACGCGCGGACGATTGCGCTTGTAATCTGGAACAGGCTTCTGGCTTTTATCCGCAAGGCCGGAACGGTGATTCTGGGCATCTCCGTCATCATCTGGTTTTTGTCTTATTTTCCGGGCGGCTCCATTGAGCAAAGCTGGCTGGCCGCGTTTGGCCGGCTACTGGCCCCCCTGGGCGTTCCCTTGGGACTCGACTGGAAAATGATCACAGCGCTTTTGACGGGGTTGGTGGCCAAAGAAACCGTGGTGGCGACGCTGGGTGTTTTATATTCCGTCGGCGCGGAAGGCCTTTCGGCGGTATTGCCCGGCGTGATGAGCCATGCGTCGGCGGCCGCTTTTTTAGTGGTCATGATGCTCTTTATTCCATGCGTGGCCACGATTGCCGTGCTGTATAAGGAAATGAACAGCAATAAATGGTTTTTCGGCGCGCTCGCCCTGACGCTGGCTGTGTCCTACCTGGGCGGCATGGGCGCGTATCAACTGGTGAGCTGGCTGGGATTGGGCCCGTGACCCGGCCTAAACGTTTTTTATCGCTAATTTTGTTTTCAGAAGGTGCAAGGCCTTCTCCGAACTCTCTACCGTAAAGCCGATACGTCTTTGCTGATGATACAGATGAAGAATAAATATCACATTCCGGCTGGGTCTTTTTAAATCGCGCGCAAACCAGGTTTTGAAATCCCCGGACCCATGAAGGCGATATTTGCCGTTTAGTAAGGTTGGTTGTTTCACTTCGAAGCTTTCTATTTCAGACCAGGGGATACGTTTTTGACCAAAAGGAAAATAGTAGGCTCTGAAGAGAATAGACTCGTTCGTCATTTCAACAAGCTTATCTGAATAAATGACGTCTTCGCGCATCACAGGCTATTTCTCCATCTGCGTTTTTGGCGTATGCTGCGGATAAAGTTTCCGAGTGCACTCGGGACAGATGCCGTGCGTGAATTGGGCGTCGGAGCGCTTTTCAATATAGTCTTCAATTGAATTCCAGTAGCCCCGGTCATCGCGGATTTTTTTACACGAGGCGCAAATCGGCAGCAGGCCGCTTAGGGTCTTGACCTCCGAGAGAGCCTGCTGAAGCTCGGCGATCAGCCGCTCGCGCTCCTGCTCCGCCTGCCTGCGCTCGCGAATGTCGCGGCTGACCGAAACAAACCCGTAAGGCGTTGCGTCTTCGCGGCGCAGGAGGTTCCCGTTAATCTCGAAGGGGATTTCCCGTCCGTCTTTTGTCAGCATCAGGTATTCCCGCAGGCTTAAATCGCCGTTTGCGGCCTCAGCGAGGTCCCGTATCATACGATCGCGATCTTTCGGAGAGGCGAAATTATAAATTTTGCGGCCCAGCAATTCATCGCGCTGGTAGCCTCCAATCTGCAGCGCATACGCGTTGACGAACAGAATCGTGCCTTCAAGGTTTCCCCCGATGACGATGTCCTGCATGGCATCGACGAGTTTCGCGTACAATTCCCGGCTCTCTCTGAGTTCCTGTTCCACCCGCTTGCGTTCGCTGATGTCGCGGGAAACGCCGTGAAGGCCGATGATCCGGCCCTTTGCGTCGCGGATCGCCCCGATGATATCCTCGATCCACACGGTATGGCCGTCCTTATGATAATGCTCCATCTCCAAAGTAATGGTCCTGTCCGGATTTGCTCCCGGTTCCGCGTCTTTTTCCAGTTCGCGCGCCAGGCATTCCATGGTTACGGCGTAGGTGTCTGGCGTCACCATGTCGGAAAGGTGCTGAATCATTCTTTCTTCCGGAGAAAACCCCAGAATTTTTTGACTGCCGGGGCTGATATATGTGGGCATCATGTTCATATCCAGCGTCCAGAGCACATCGCGCATATGCTCCGTCAGGAAACGATAGTTTTCCTGATCGACGCGCAGGGTGGCCTCCCGTTCGGTCGAAAGGCGCAGGGCTTCCTCGAGCGCCCGGATTTTTTCGAGCAGTTCATCATAGGTTGGTATTTCGGACATGGAGGGCAGCTTCCTCTCTTACAGGTGTTCCAGTGTCGCAATTTTCATCCGCAGCTCTTCGGGAATCGACACTTTTGTGTTGTTCCGGTAATCGTAAGTGACAACGACACCTTCGCCGTCGGCGGCGAGACGCTTGGCTTTGATGCTGAAGACCTCGTAGCCCATGATAAACCGGTCGTCCTCGAGGGTCAGGATTTTTGAGCCGACAATGACGGAATCCGGATATTGCAGGGGCATTTTGAAGCGGCATTCTGTGGAGGCCAGAATGATGCCGATGCCCGTGCGTTTTGTGTATTCGGTCAGCCCCAGGCGGTTGAAGTATTCGATGCGGATGCTTTCAAAATAGCGGAAATAAATAATATTGTTGACATGCCCCATGGCGTCCATTTCTCCCCACGCCACGGGGATATTCATTGTGACCGTGCAGGCCGTCAAAACATCGTCCATCTGTCTTCCTCCTGATTGATGAGTGTGTCAGATTAGAACAAGCCTTGGAGCGAAAAGCAACATAAATGTTCCTTTTTGGCTCCGGGGCTTTTCAGATTTTCACTGGATTTTCCGGCCTGTCTCGGTTACAAAGCGGGCAATTCGAAAAAATAAATGCGCGGGGAAAAATGAAATCATTTCTTAAATGGACATGCGGCAGCCTGCTGGCGCTTATCCTTTTTGCAGCGGTAATCGGATGGGTGCTTCGGAATCCGCTTTTGTCGCGGGCCGGGCACTTTATGGCCCCACAGGGGGACTATGCGGCGGATGTTGTCATTCTCGAAGGCAACGATTACATCCGCTCAGGCTTCATCGACCTGGGAATGTCTTTGTTACAGGAAGGGAAAATTCAACGTCTGGTCGTCGTGCTCCACCGGATCGCGCCCGCGCACCGGCCGTTTGGCATTGACGGGACCTATCCGGAAGCCGTGCGCCGGAAATTGCTGGAGCGTGGTCTGACGCCCGAACAGTTTCAGATCATCGTCTCGCCGATCCGCCATCCGGTCACCCTCAAAGAAGCCCAATTTGTCCTGAAAGCGCTTGAGGGCGAGAAAATATCGAGCGCCATTTTAGTGGCCCCCTCATTTCACACGAGGCGAAGCTATCTGGCCTATGCCTACAGCGCGCAGGCCCGGCAGATCAAAATATATCCGCTGGCCTGCTTTACCGAGAACCACTCCGATGTGTGGTGGGAAGATCCGGGCCAGAGGCGCGACTTCGTCACGGAGGCAGGGAAACTCCTGTATTATCTGGCCGCCCGGCACCTGCCGCTCCAGTTTGAATATCCGTAAAGCGCATCTTTCGGGAGAGGGGTGCGCTAAAAAATCTTTCCGGGATTTAAAAGACCCTCCGGATCGAGCAGATTCTTGATCCGTTTCATGAGCGTAAAACTCTCGCCGTGCTCGGCCTCCATGAAACAGCGCTTGCCGATGCCCACCCCGTGTTCGCCGGTGCAGGTGCCTTCAAACTCCAGCGCCTTTGTGACAATGATCCGGCTGGCCTCCTCCACGCGCGCCCAGCGCACCGGATCGGCGGGATCATCCATAACGTGAACATGGAGATTGCCGTCGCCTGCGTGCCCGAACAGATAGGCCGTAAGCTCCCGCACCGTGTTTTTGCAAAATTCCACCATATCGCCGTAGCGCGAAAGCGGCACCGCCACATCCATGATCAGCGGCGAAAGCCCGATATGCCGGCGCTTGATCGATTCATACGTCTGATGGCGAATCTCCCACAGGCGCCCCCGTTCCGAGGCGCCGATGCCGCAATCGACGGACGCTGCGCCGTTATCCCGGCAAATCTCCTGCACAAACGCCATTTCTTCGGCCAGGCCCTGAAGGCTGTAGCCCGTAAATTCCGCAAGCAGTGTCGGGCGCTCGTCAAGTGTCAGCCCCCGGTCGGCGTTTAGCGCCTGCACGACATTGGCGTCGAGAAACTCCATGGCGGAAGGCGAAAGCCCCGCGCGCATGACGGCATAGACCGTGTCGGTGGCGTTACGGATGGAAGGAAACGTCGCACGCACGGCCATGAAATTGGCGGGGATTCCCACCAGCTTGAGCGTGGCCTCCGTGATCAGGCCCAGCGTCCCTTCCGACCCGGCAAAGAGCGCGGGCAGATTGTATCCGGCCGAGGTTTTGCGCGCGCGCGTTCCCGTGTGGATGATCTCGCCGCCCGGCAGCACGACCGTCAGACGCAACACATAGTCTTTCGTCGCACCGTAGCGCACCGAGCGGATGCCGCTGGCATTGTTGGCGATCATCCCGCCGATGGTGGCCGCTGCGCCCGGATCGGGCGGAAACAACAGGCCGTCGCGGGCAAGCGTCTGATTGAGTTCCTTGTAAATGACGCCCGCCTGCACATCCACCTGAAAATCATCCGGCCGCACGGCCAGTACGCGATTCATTTGAGAAAAATCAATCACCATGCCACCCCGGACGGGAATCGGGTTTCCCTCCAGGCTCGTCCCCGCGCCCCACGCCGTGACGGGAACCCGATGGCGATACGCCCACGCCATCAGGCGGCTGACCTCGTCCGTCGTGTGCGGCCAGACGACAACGTCCGGCCGGTGCGGGGCGTGAAAGGATTCGTCGTGAGCATGCAGATCCCGGACGGAGACGCCCGCCGACACACGACGCGCATCAAGCATTTCGGAAAGCTCAGGTAAATGAATAGTTTTATCGATGGTCATAAATGGCCTCTGTTTAGAAACGTTTTCCGGTTACCAGTAATAATAAATAAAGAAAACCGTCAACCGGTAACTGTTAACCGACTAACCGTTAACTGTATTGGCGGATGTAGGGCGCAATCCCCGATTGCGCCGCGCTCATTCGGTAATCTCTCCGAAAGCGCCCTTGGTGTTTGTATATTTTGCGGCGCGTTCGGGGAACGCGCCCTACTTTTTAATGTGTTCCGGCGTAGCCGGAGACGCCCTACGGCAGGGATTGCGGCTTTTGCGGCGGTCGCAGGCGAAGCGCCAGAATCGCGCAGGCAAAGACCAGGCCTGCTGCGATGGCAAAGGGCAGTGTGTAGCCACCGGTGCGGTCATATAGAAATCCGGCAAAGAGCGGGCTTGCTGCGCTCGCCAGCGTGACGACCGGTGTGGTCCAGCCGACGATCCGGGAAAAAGGTTTCCGCCCGAAGTAGGCGCCCGTGGCATGCGGTATAAGGACGATCATGCCACCCACCCCGACGCCCGTCAGAACCGAATAAAGATAAACGAAGAAAACCTGCCCCGCGTAAAGAAGCGACACGATGCCCGCGCCGGTGCACGTCAGAAAAAAAGCCGCAAGATAACGGCTGGAAATTTTCATTCCCAGAACACCGCTGAGCATCCGTCCGAGGATGCTCATGCCCAGCATCAGGCCAAGCGCCGTGGCCGAAACGGTGGGAGAATAATTCAAGTCCTGCAGGTAAGCGACCTGATGCGCCGCCATCATATTGTGAGCGAAAAGCAATGCGGAAAATAGCGCCATCAACAACCATAAAGCCTTCGAGCGCAAGGCCTCGCTAAGAGGCCAGTCCTTGCGGTTGTGACTCGTCGATTCGTCCTGCAAGGCATTTGCGCTTTTAAGCGTCGCCGTCGGATACCCATCCGGAAGCTGGCCTTCTTCTTCCGGT
Organism: uncultured Smithella sp.; assembly: GCA_964608995.1. Classification (GTDB taxonomy): domain Bacteria; phylum Desulfobacterota; class Syntrophia; order Syntrophales; family Smithellaceae; genus UBA8904. Next base: position 73,543 of record CAZSQS010000001.1, read on the forward strand.
GAATTGCGAATGAGCCACCCGGCGAGGCCCACGCCCAGAAGAAGGTGGAGTCCGGCCACAATGCCCCAGGTCCACCGCCAGCCCATTTCGCCAATGAGCAAGCTGATGGCCGGCGGCAGGAAAAATCCGCCGATGCCCCCGGAGGCGAAAAGAAAGCCCAGCGCCAGGGATCGCTTGGAGATAAACCACGAATTAATCACGGTGGTGGCGGAAAGATACTCGGCAAACGTCAGGGCCAGCCCGCCCAGGAGGCCGAAAAAAAGATACACCTGCCAGATCTGCGTTGACCACGCCAGACCGAAAAGCCCGCCTGCCGCCAGGATATTGCCCATCACAATGTTGCTGCGCGCGCCGTACCGGCTGACGCTCCAGCCCGCCAGCGGCCCCAAGAGGCCGCCGATCATCAGAAAAAGCGTATAGGGGCCGGACAGGATGGATCGGGTCACCCCGAAATCCGTGCTCATCGCGGGCAAAAAGACGCCGTAGGCGTAGGTGACATTTCCGCAGATGGCGCCGTAGGCCAGCATGGCGCCGGCCAGAGTGGTCCAGCCGTAAAAACGGATGTTTGGGGAAGTCAATGAAGTGGTCATGGGGGGGAGAGGCATTTCTTCTTCGTATTTATCTTTTCGGAATTAGGCGTAGATGGCCTGAAGATGAAAATAAAAGCAGGGAAGGGGTTTTGGCCCATTCCCCGCTTGTTCGGGGTTAATTCTCTTTGCGAATATTACTTTACCAGACTTCGGGAAAGGCCATATTGGTGTAAATATCTTCGAGCTTGCTTTTATGGCCGCGTTCCATGCTGGCCAGTTCCAGAAAGAGATTCTTCTGCGCCTGATCAGCGCTGGCATGGGCCAGCTGCGTGTACATCTGCATGGCTTCGAGTTCACTCTTGATGGCGATGACAATCCCTTCGACCGGCTTGAGATCAATGGTCAGCGGCGGCGTTGGCAGTGCGTCTGCGACTTTGTAGTCTTTAGACTCGGAAAACTTCATGCTGCCCGGATCCTTTTTCAAAAACGCCTCCAGGGTCTCTTTATGGCTTTGCTCTTCCCGGGCAAGATCATTAAAAGTCGCCTTAATATCGGCGTTATTTGCCTTGTCGGCTACGGCGCGATAAAAGGTGTAGGCGCCAACTTCACGTTCAATGGCAAGGGAAATAATGCTTTTGTATTCTTCCTGGTTCATTCTTTTTTCTCCTTCGGCAAAATGCCCATGTTGGGTTGGGTGGCAGGGTTGACTGTCAGATGGCTTCAATTCCGCGCAATACCGTTTTACTGCCTTCCTTCTTATAACAAAGAGTCACTTTCTGTCAAACGCGTTTCGGAAGGTTTAAGAAGGATGGTTTTGTGCAAAAAAAGACTGGGGCATGCTCAGGAGACGATCTGCCGGATTTCTTCAAAATCCACCCGCTCGCAGAGCGCTTGTTCAATGTCGCTTTGCGCGACTTCATCGTAACGTAAACAAATGCCACAATCCGAGCTGATTTCCTTGGGGACGGGAATCAGCTTGTGCGGCAGTTTCTCGGCCTTGAGAATTTTCTCCGCTTTCAGGGCGTAGCTGACCGCCTTGAAAAGCATCACGTAATACGATGTGGATTCGCTCATGGGGTCAGCAGGCGTCCGGCGCGGCTCATGGTAGAGGCAATGTCGTACATGTTGGAGACGATGCCGACGGCGAGCTTGTCTTTGATCTCAAAGAAATTCAGACAGGTTCCACACACCAGAATCTCCACGCCAGCTGCGGCCAGCTCCTTTAAATCGTCGAGTACGTTGGAGCCCTCGATCGTCAGCTTGACGCCGGTATTATAGAAAATCATGACATCCGGCTTTGCCTTTTCCAGACAGATCGTATGCAAAAAGGCGCGCATCAGGACGCTCCCGAGTTCATCATTGCCGCGGCCCATTTTATCTTCGGCGCAGACGATGACGAAAGGCCCGGCGGTTGCGGGAGTGGTATTGCATGAAACGGCCATGTTTTCTGAAGGGACGGGCGCACCCGTCCTGCGTGTCAGCATGATTTCGAAAATGCCGCCGCCGGCTTTGGTTTCACTCGACACGTCACAGCCCAGTTTGTTCCCCAGGCGCTTGACGTTTTCCAGCGCCGTTTCGTTATCGACAATCACTTTGACTTGTTCGTTTTTTTCAATCGCTTCCTTGGCCAGCACCACCGGCTGCGGGCAGGCAAGCCCCGCGGCGTTGACGATTTTGATTTCATTCATCTTCAATCCTCAAATCTTCTTTCTGCTAATTTTTTGGGAAAAAAGGACAGATAGCCCCGTTGCATTCATCATTGACCGCGTTGACCGGACAATTTTCATTTGCGCCTTTCGTCGGCAGAATATAATTGTAATTTTTCAGTATTTCAATCGCTTCATGGATGGCAACATAGGAGCTGAGCCGGCAGCATCGAACGCCGCCGATCTCTCTTAGCTTTTGAGTCGCCGCTAGACTGGCCTCGAAGCTCTTTGCTCGCTCATCGGAGTGAAACGGCGTCGATTTCAAGACCATGCTCACGATGATGCCTGGCCCCGCGGTAGCGCCGCATATGCCGCAAAAACCACATCCGGCGGCCGGCAATTTCAACCCGCGCATAAACGCCTCTTTGACATCCTTTTCCGTAAACGGGTAGCCGTTGTTCTTCAGCGCATTCATGAGAACAGCCGGAAGGAGACCGTGAAACCATCCCGCATTGAGCGGTAACCTGTTCGATGCGTCCCAGACGTTATTCAACTGATCATAAACATGATCGAACATCGAGACGGCATCCTTTTCCGAATTTTGTAAGACCACCTCCAGAATTTTAGGGACAAACGAATTGACGGAAGCGGGATTGTTAATGTTAAGCGACCGATAGATACTCGCCATGAATTCATCATAACGATGAAGCCCTTTCATTAACTCAAATTGTTCTTGATTCACTTGCGTATGATCCTTTCGTTTTCAGAAATATGTTCAACTTTATGACCGGCTTAACACAGCCAAGACCGGATCTGATGAATTGATGGCACGCTGCCGTGGTGTTTGACGTCGCCCCCCACAACCAAAACAGGTGTCAGAAGCACGCCTGTGGATTCGGCGTATTCCTGATAGGGCCGAAGGGCTTCATCCAGTTGGGGCGACCATTGCCGGGCCTGGCCTTCAAGGCTGTCAATATCCTCGGGCGGGGTCGGCGGATTATTGGCAACAGTGGCAAAGTGTTTCCAGTCGATCTTAATCCGTGACAACATGGCAATCTCTTTTACCGTTGCGATATTCTTCCCAAGGGAAGCGGCATATTCAATGGCTTGCGCATCGGTATTCAGTATTTTTTTGACGCAGGACGACGGCAAAAGCTCCTTTGCCAGCTTTTCAACGCGTTGCCCAAGCAGATCACAGCGGGGGCACGCCGCTGCAACGCCGATCACCCAGATATCCTTGCTCAAAATGTTACCCCTCCAAACAGGCGCAGCCAAGCGCGCCTGGTCTATAAGTTTCATTGGAAATGTCCACTGACAAAGAACTTTCCTATTTTTGTACCATTTCCAGCGTGGCCGCCACGCGGGTACGAATTTGGCCGACGTCGCTTTGCGAGTAATCGGTTTCAATTTTTAAGTAAGGCAGCTTGTGTTTGCCTTCCACATGCTTCTTCACCTTGGTGGATTCAACGTTATACCCGTGACAGGCATGCAGCACCACGTCGATCACGGCATCGGGCTTGAACTTTTCAATCAGGCGATCAAGTTCAGACAGTCTGCGGTCATTTGGTGTCATGCACGCGCACGGAATTTCCAGATAACGCTTTGAAATCGCCCGGTAGGGGTCGGTGGTATTCTCATCGATGTGACCCGCGTAAGCCTTTAACCCTGTGCACAAATCCAGTGCTACGATCACACCGCCCGACTCTTCGATAATCTTGAAGACTTTGGTCGCGTCTCCGCCTACCGGTGTGCCGGTGACCAAAACGCGCGGCGAATTCAGCTTGCCGTGATACACGCCGTCGGCCACGCGCTTTTGCACTTTGGTCAACGCGTCTTCCATCGCCTTCATCATATCGGCTGTCGTTGCCGCCTGTCCCAGATAGGTCAGGTCATACATTTCCTGCCAGGTCAGCGGCGTCGGGGTCTGGGCCGCAAAGTCGAGAATCTGATTCAACAGTTTATTTTTCACATTGGCGTTTTTGATTTCAGCTTCGACGTCATCATCCGTGACTTTTGTATTGAAGGTTGTCTCCAGAAAACCTTTGAGTTTTTTAACCATCCCAGTCCAGTTCTCGAGGGCTTCTTTTTGATCCGGCAACTGCGGCAAATCCATGATGTGGGTGGGTTTGATGTCAGCAATCAGTTCAAACATCTTTTTCTTGCCGTCACAGGTGGTCTCGCCGATCACCGCGTCGGCCAGCGAATAAAACGGACATGTGTCGGTTTTGATGAAGCCGTAACTCGACTTGATGAGCGGACAGAGGTTCGCGGGCAGATCTTCTTCAGCCGCCGCGATGGTCTTATCGGCAAAGGCGCACAAAACCGCAGGAACGGCACCTGCCGCCCGGACAACTTCCAGTGGACCGTATGTGCAATAAATGCCCACAACTGTTTTTCCTTTTTCGCGCTGGGACTGAACATACCCAATACACCGCTTCGCTGGCTCCCCTGCGAATCCGTCATTAACCAGAGGCTCAATTCCTTCTTTCATAGTCATGCTCCATAACGCATAAGGTATTTTGGTCTGGACCTATACATGATGAATAGGAATATATCCAATTCATAAAAGTAATGACTTGGCTTATTATATTCCTCTTATTTATAAATGAAAAATTAGATGCGCGGCGAAAAGATGTCGGCATTTATCGGCGCTGGCTTCATCCGGAAAAGCAATAAACAGTGTGTGTTTATTGATCGCTGTCATGACCACTACGACGTGGCGATGCGAGGGGATGGGCGTAATTAATCCAGTGCGTTAGGAATATTCATCATCACATTGTCCGCAGGCCAAAGCGCCGCGCTGGTGCAGCCGTCAGTTTGAATGACGGTGATCCCCGGCGCCACAGGGGAATTACGCTGGCGTGATTAGCCCGGAATGCTGAAGGTGGGCATCGAACCTATTGTCTTCGATGGCGGCGGGTCATCGGATGGATTGTCTGGCTTTGTCGCACCCGGTGGCGCAAGGTGATGAGCAGATCTTTTTGTTTCTGCTTTTTTGAGTTGTCTTTTTCCACAAATATTTTTTTGCCGCTGGCCTCGTCGATGCCCGTCCAGTACGCGAGCGCCGACCAGGTCGAGGGCAGGGGGGTGAAGATTTGCACCTGTTCGGGTGTGAGTGAAAGCTCGCGGCTGATCCATGTTTGAAGCGCTTGCATGTCTTCTTCGGCGCAGCCGGGATGGGCCGCGATAAAATAATAGGTAAGGTATTGTTTGCGCCCAGTCGAGGCGTTGATCTTCTCAAAGAGATTTTTGAAATCGATCAGCGTCTGCGCTTTCGGTTTTCCCATGAGCCGGAGCACTCCCGGCGCGCTGTGCTCCGGCGCGATTTTCAACTGCCCGGAGATATGATCTTTCGCCAGCGCCCGCAAATAAGCCGCCCCCTGCTTCTTGTCGGCCAGGATCAGGTCATGGCGAATGCCGGAAGCGACAAAGACGTTTTTGACGCCGGGGATTTTTTTGAGGCGCCCCAGCAGCCGGATTTGTCGGGAGTGATCGTTTCGGAGCGAGGGGCACACGGAAGGGAACAGGCAGTGCTTATCGCTACAGGCGCCCAGGGTTTGCTTTCGCGCGCAGTCGATGCCGTACATGTTGGCGGTGGCGCCGCCGACATCAACAAGCGTGCCTTTAAAATTCGGATGGCGCGCCAGGCTTTCGGCTTCGGCCGCAATGGAGGCTTCGCTGCGGCTTGAGATTGTCCGGCCTTCGTGCAGGGCGATGGAGCAGAAACGGCACTCGCCGAAACAGCCGCGATGCGTCGTTATCGAAAAGGCAATGGTATCGAGCGCGCGGACGCTGCCCTTCGCTTCATAAAAGGGATGAACAAGGCGCGTGAAGGGGAGGGCGTAGAGGGCGTCGAGTTCGCTTTGAGATAAAAGCGGCTGGGGCGGGTGATGCACCAGATAACGGTTGGCATGCGCCTGATACAGCCCTTTCGCCGTCACGGGGTCCTGATGAGCGTCAAAGGTTTTGAACATGTTGATGAAGGCGTGTTTATCGGCAGCGGCTCTTTCATACGATGGAAGTTCCAGATAGCCCTCGGGCGGCCGCGCTTCAATGACGCAGGTGCCGCGGATGTTTGACATATCCTGTCCAGAGGCGATCCGGCGCGCAATTTCCAGAATGGCTCGATCGGCCATGCCGTAAGCCAGAATGTCCGCTCGCGCATCGAATAAAATAGAGCGGCGAATCGAATCGCTCCAGTAATCGTAGTGGGAAATCCGGCGGAGGCTCGCCTCGACGCCGCCCAGCACCAGCGGTTGGGTGTTTTTGCAATACCGGCGGATGAGATTGGCATAGGCGATGACGGCCCGGTCGGGGCGGCGGTTGTTGATGCCGCCGGGCGTCAGATCGTCGCCGCGGCGCTTTTTCTGCAAAGCCGTGTAATTGGCGACCATCGAATCCATTGAGCCGCCGGTGATGCCCCAGAAAAGACGAGGCTCGCCTAATCGGCGGATGTCGTCACCTTTGTCTAGATCCGGCTGTGCAAGCACACCCACCCGAAATCCGGCGGATTCCAGATGGCGGCCGATCATGGCCACGCCGACAGACGGGTGGTCAATGTAGGCATCACCCGTCACCAGGATAATATCGAGGCTGTCCCATTTTCGATGGACGAGCTCCGCAGGCGTTGTGGGAAGAAAGAGCGACTTCATGTGTTGTGGGTTGTTGTGCATCCGCGATGCTAATAGCGATGTCCTGTGTTTGTCAAGGCGCAGTGCATATTTTCTGTGTGGTGATGAATTATTCATCAGCCCCTGGGGAAATATTGCTCTGCTTAGGAGATCCTCCGGTACGCAGTGAAGTTCATCGGGAAGTCAGAATCTTAAGAAGTCCGGATTGATGGATGGTTGAGCCGGAGCTCTGTGTGTGTGGCATGTACTTTGCTATGACGGAGGTCACTATATATTGGGGTATGTCGATCATGCGCAAAATTTGGGCGGGCATAGCAGGTTTAATTTTACTGGTTTCAATGGTTGCTTTTGCCGCCGATTCGCCCGGCGTTTCAAGCGGGGCGCCTGGAATGACTGAAAAAGCCGGTGCTGTTAAAACCGCCAGAATGAACGCGCGCGGTAAAGTGGTCGAGATGACACAAACCACCGTCAGCATTGAGCGGCAGATTAAAGGCGCATCTGAAATGATGGACTTTCAGATCGATGGGCCACTCCAGGGAATAGCCGTAAATGATGTCGTGAAAATTGTTTACACGGAGAAATCAGGAAAGCTCATCGCTATTAAAATTGTCCGTGTGCCTCAAGGGGAAAAAACCGTCAAGCGGTGATTTAAAGCTTGCCGGGTTGCGATGCTAGAAGAGGCCCTTATGCGTTATAAGGGGAATTGTAAACTGATAACAAGGAGGATTTTAGAAATGAAGCGTTTGGTATTGTTTGTTGTGGCAGCTATGTTTATGTTCACCACGATGGCCATTGCGGCTGAAAAAGCAGCAGAACCGGCAAAGGCCGCAGCTGCCGTAGCAGCGCCTGCAGCAGAGCCCGCAAAGGCTGATGTGAAAAAGGCTGACAAGAAGGCCGTAAAAGCGGAAGCCAAGGCCGCAAAGAAAGACGAAAAGAAAGCAGAAGCCGCTCCTGCAGCGCCGGCTCCTGCAGCGCCGGCCGCTAAATAAATTCAGCTCCGGAACGCAATCTAAAAAGGATGGGGATTTCCCCATCCTTATTTTTTGGGGTGCGCCGGGCGATTAAAAGCCGGCTTTGCGTCGTCGTCAAATCCTTTTCTTTGTGCTATAAGCCGTTAAAAATTGTGGCCATGGCAATGTTGAACCGTATAACCGCATCTTTTAATCATCTGTCTCTTCGCATCAAGCTCATCTCACTGGCTGTTTTTGGCCTGGCCCTGACTATGGCGGCCTGGGGGGTTGTTCAGATCCGGGCGCTCGATGCCATTCTTGTGGAGCAGCAGTCTAAAAAGATTGAGGGCGTGGCCGAAACCGTCAGCACATTCTACGAGCATTTTCCAACCAGGCAGGGGATCGCGACACTGGATTCCGCCCTTAAGGATTTTTTACAGGCAGATGCAAGGCTTGCGCGCATTGATATTTTCGACGTCAGATCGAAGAGAGCGCATTATGTCGCGGGAGCCAGCCGCGTTGCATATGACTGGCCGGAAAAGGCCGTTGCCGAGGTCAGTCTGAAGGGAAAGGTCCGGTATCTCAAACTGGAAACGGAAGGCGGGCCAGCGCTGGCGGTCTTGTATCCCCTGGCGGAACCATCAAAGGGCGGCCGGGCGGTGGTGGCGGTGATGACGTTCATGCGCGCCAGCAATGAAATTCTTGCGAGCGCGGGGCAGCTCATGATTATCAGCAGCGTCGGGCTGCTGGCGGTGATTTTGCTTTTGCTCGCCGTCAGTTATGGATGGATGATCGGACGTCCTCTGAAATCCATGATCGATACCATCGATGAATCTCAAAAAGGACAATATCTGAAGCGTGTCGATATGACGCGGCGAGACGAGTGGGGGCAACTGGCCGATCATTATAACCGGATGGCGGATGAAATCCAGAATGTGATGGCCCGCAATCTGGAGTTGACGCATCACCTGGAAGACCGGGTCCAGGAGGAAACCCTCAAGGTGGTTGAATTGCAAAAGCAGGTCGATGATCTCAAGCGCCTGACGACGCTGGGCCATCTGACGGCTAATCTGGCGCATGACCTGGGAACGCCCCTGCATTCGATCGCGGGCCTGGCCAGCCTTCTTTTGGAGAAGGGGGAACTGGCTGAGCCTGTGACGCATAAACTGAAGCTGATCGTTGAACAGACCCGGCGGCTGGATCACGTTATTCAAAATGTCCGCCGGGCGACCCGGTTGCCCGAACCGCATTTTGAGCCTTTGACCGTTGAGGAAATTTTGTCCGAAACGCTTCCGCTCATCGAGCCGCTGATGAAAAAAAATGGGGTGGGTGTCTCGGTGGTGTGTGATGACGCGACAGAGGCCTTCTATGCGGATCGATATCGCGTTCAGACAGTGATCCTCAACATCATCCAGAATTCGCTCGATGCGCTGCCCCGGGGCGGGCAGATTTCCATCCATGCCGAAGCACTTGAAAACCGTTTTATGAAGCTTTGTGTTTCGGATACCGGAGAGGGAATTCCGCAGGATGTGCTCGATAAGGTCTGCGAACCCTTTTTCAGCTCTCATCGGGAGGAGGGGATGCGGGGGCTCGGACTGGCCATTGTGCGTGACATTATGAAAACACACGGCGGACAAGTGGACATCCACAGCACTCCCGGCGAGGGGACGTCTGTAACGCTCTTGTTTCGTCTGTCAGAGGCCGACGGCAAGGGGCGGGTGCCAAACGTTTAGCGAAAACATACGTCACACCTGCCGGGGAGAGACGGGTACGCTCTCTTGCGTCAGTCCCCAGCGGCGAATTTTTGTTCTCAATGTTTTGCGGTCAATGCCCAGTATTTCCGCTGTTTTGGTCTGATTCCAGTTCGTTTCCTGAAGAGTTTTTAAAATCTGCTGCCGCTGGGCGTCCTCAAGCGGCGTGATGAAAGAAGCTTCCGCGGGGCGGCGCGCGATGCTCTGTGGGCGGAATCGCGGGGGCAGGTACTCGGGGATGATCACTGAAAACGGTGACAGAAGAAGGGTCTGCTGCAGCACGTTTTCCAGCTCGCGTACATTTCCCGGCCAATCGTAATGCATGAGGATTTCAACCGTCTCCGGCGACACGCGCACGGCGTCGCAGCCCATTTTCGTGAGCATGGCGTCAATCAAAAGCGGAATATCTTCGATGCGTTCCCTCAGGGGCGGTACGCTGAGCCGCACAATAAAGCGGTACAACAGGTCCAGGCGAAACCGGCCGTTTTTTATCTCGTCATCAATGTTTTTGTTGGAGGCGGCAACGACGCGCACTTTGACATGACGCACATCATGCCCGCCGATCCGGCGCACTTCGCCATCCTGCATGAATCGCAGAAGTTTGCTTTGCAAAGCGGTGGACATCTCGGAGATTTCGTCGAGAAAAATGGTTCCCCCCTCGGCTGTTTCGAGAAGCCCCATATGGCGCTGGTCAGCGCCCGTGAAGGCGCCTTTTTCATACCCGAAGAGTTCTGACTCCAGCAGATTATCCGGAATGGCGCCGCAGTGGACCACGACAAAGGGATTGTGGTTTCGAGAGGACATCGAGTGAAGGGAGCGGGCCGTGAGCTCTTTGCCCGTGCCGCTTTCTCCCTCAATCAGCACGCTGGCCTGCGAATCTGCCACACGGGCGATTTGTTTATAAAAGCCGATCATGGCCGCCGAGGCGCCGGTGAATTTTGTCTCCCGGTCGGTCTGGGGTTGAGGGCTCATGCGGTTTTCGCGCAGTTCTCGAAGTTCCAGAATTTTTTTGACCAGCGCCCGGCTGTCTTCGGGTGAAAAAGGTTTGCTGATGTAATCCCATGCGCCTGACCGGATGGCCTCCATCGTCGTTTCCAGAGATCCGTAGGCGGTCATCAGCACAACGGGGAGATTCGGATGGCGGGCGTGAATTTCCTTTAGAAATTGCAAACCGTCCATATCCGGCATGCGGATATCGGACATCAATAAATCGTAAAGGGTTAAGTCTTGTTCCAGAGCCGTGCGCGCGGAGGTAAAGGTATCCACCACATACCCGTCGCTCTCCAGCGCTTCCTGTAAAAATTCACAGGCCACGGCGTCGTCATCAACAACCAGAATTCGCGCGGTCATGTTTTGTTCCGATCTTTTCCTGAAAAACATTAGTTATGATTCAGATCATTCCGATCAGGTTAAGCCCGAGGAAAAACGCGGCAAGCATCGTTATCATCGACAGACGCCCCAGCCAGCGGTGTAAAGGGCGAAGCGCCGGTTTCGGGGGCGCCTTTACCATATGAAGCCCCAAAGACAATATCAGCGCAATCCCCACAAGCGCGGCAAGCCCGATGCCCTGATGCAGCCCTGCCAGATGGGATGAACCGGAACTTGCGACATGGGCAAACACCCCTGCAGCGCCCGCCCACAGAAGCGCGGTTCCCGCCGTATTGAATCCCCTGTGAATTTTCAGCCAGCTCTTTTTTTTTCGCCCCAGCATGGCCATGCTCACGCCGAAAACCAGACACAAAAGCGCGACGGTCATCAAGGACAGGTGAATAAGAATCAGCATGCGGCCAGGCTCCGAATCCGTTGAGGGATCTTTGTTTGCGTATCCTAAAGAATGATTTCCAATCCCTGATGCATGGCGAAGCAGTCCAGATCGGCGTGACTTTTGTCAATCAATTCGCGGCAGCGGGCAATCATGGCGTCGATATCCTCATCGTGCCGGTCCTGATTGTGGTGAAACAGTCCCAGACGGGCAACGCCCGATTCAAGGGCAAGCCTCACCGCCTGTTCAATGGTGGAGTGCCCCCAGCCCCGGCGCTTCGGATATTCGTCATCACGGTATTCCGCGTCGTGAACCAGCAAATCCGCGCCGCGGGAAAATTCCAGGTAGTCTGTATAAGGCAGGCCGCCTTCGTGGATATGGCCCAGTTCATTGTCCGTCAGAAAGACGAAGCTGTGGCCGTTTTCTGTAAACCGGTAGCCGGTTCCCTGGTTGGGATGCGAAAGCGCAATCGGTTCTATCGTCATCTCCCCTAACTGGTAATGTCCATTGCAGGTGTCTGAATAATCGACGACGGCGTGGACCTCTTCGTAATTGACCGGAAAGTAAGGCGCGGACATGACGCGCGCGAGCATCTCGCGGATGGAATCCTGGGCGAAGGCGCATCCCCACACGGTCAGACGGGTTTTTTCAAAGTAGAGCGGTTTGAAAAAGGGAAACCCCATGATGTGATCCCAGTGGGCATGCGTCAGAAGCAAAGTGAAGTGTTGAATGCCTTCCGCCATGAGTGCATTGCCGGCTTCGCGGATGCCCGATCCGGCATCGACGAGCAAAACATCTCCACGTGCATTGCGAATTTCCAGAGAGGTTGTGTTGCCGCCGTAACGTAAGTAGTTTTTTCCGGATACGGGAATGGAGCCTCTGGCTCCAAAGCAGCGTATGATCATGTTCCATCCTTTACGATGCCATTATAACGCTATAATACTGAAATCCTGATTTTTTTCAAGCAGGAACTCATCCATGACGTTATCCCTTTTTTAAGCCTCAGGGGGCTTCGTCCGTTTACGGGACATGCAACGCCGATGTTTGGGGATTAAAAAAGGGATGCGTCTGGAAGGAAGGGAAGCGGGCGGGGAGTCCCCGCCCGTCTTGAGGATTACCAGTTTTTGTACTGCGCCGTCCACTTGCCGCCGCAGAAATAGCAGTTGGCGCCAATGAACATGCTCTGACGATCTGTTTCATCAGCCAGATGCCAGCGCAGCCAGGCCGTCATCGCGGAGAGCCCTTCGCGCGCGGCGTTGATGTGATCCACGCCATCGAGGATCCCGTACCAGACGGGCACGGTCGTGTTGCGGTAATCGCGAGCGACATTCGAGCTCGAAAGCGTATCGGCCGATCCGACAAAATACATCGTCGGGTTGCTAAGCTTTGTGGGGCCGTTGCCGTCGAACGATCCGCCGCCGCAGTGAATTGTGGTGGAAAGTCGCGAGTCATTGGCAATGGCAAAGGTGGTGATGGACCCCATCGAATGCCCGCCCGCCGCAATTCTGGTGGTGTCGAGCTTGCCATAGTAAGCGCTTGAGCTGCGACCGTTTTGCGTAATCAGCCAGTCCATCGCGGCGGTCATTTCCGTGCCGTCGCCGGTGGAGACTTCACTATAGACGACAAATCCATGCGACGCGATTCGCTTCAGATGATCTTCGTAATCGGCCGGCTCAGATCCGCCGCCCGGGCCCCAGATGAAAATGGGGTGTTTGGAAACGCCCTGGCTTCCCAGGCTGGAGGGTCTCACCACCCAGCCTTCGCGGCCGGGCCCGGTGCTTTTGTCGATGGTGGTTGCAAACGGGCCATTGGTTTCAATGCTTGATACGGCCGGCAGGATACCGCCGCCGGAGCTGGAAGACGAGGACGACGAAGATGACGAGCTCGATGATGAAGAGGAAGTGTTAAACCACCACGACCCGGAGGAAGATGAACTTGACGATGAAGAACTGCTGGTGGAGAACCACCACGACCCGGAGGTGGAAGAACTGGAGGAAGAACTCGAAGACGAAGAGCTGCTGGAGCTCCACCACCATTGCGCGTTACCGGTTGACACAAACATGCCCGTGATGAACAGGCACACCGCCACTGAAAGTGTAAGCTTCCGTATTAATTTTTTTCTGTCCATGAAAAATACCTTCCTTTGTCAGCTTGTTGACAGCGGGCGGGAAAAACCCGCCCGCTTTGTCAAATCACCAGTTTTTGTACTGGACATCCCACATGCCGCTGCAGAAATAGCAGTTGGAGCTGATAAACATGCTCTTGCGGGAGGTTTCATCGGCGATCTGCCAGCGCAGCCAGGCGGTAATGGCCGGCAGCGCCTCGCGCGCCGCGCTGATGTGATCCACGCCGTCCATTTCGCCAGACCACACCGGTACCGTGGTGTTGCGGTAGTCGCGCTGCACATTGGACAGGGCCGCGGAATCTTCCGTGCCCACGACATACAGAGCTGGCTTACGCAAATTTTTAGGACCATTGCCGTCAAAAGAACCGCCGGCGACATGAATGGTGGTTTTCAGGCGCGAGTCGGTGGCAATGGCAAACGTGGCGATCGATCCGCGGGAATGGCCGCCCGCCGCGATCCGGGTTGTGTCGAGTTTGCCGTAGTATTTGCTGGAGGAGGTGCCGTTTTCTTTAATCAGCCAGTTCAGGGCGTTGGTCATCTCCGAGCCGCTGTTGGAGGACACTTCAGAATAAACGACGAAGCCATGCGACGCCCAGCGTCTCAAGTGATCTTCGTAGCTGCTCGGTGTCGAACCTGCGCCGGGGCCCCAGATAAAGATGGGATGTTTGGACACGCCCTGGCTGCCAAGCGTTGTGGGACGAGCTACCCAGCCGGATCGGCTGGAGCCGACATTTTTGTCGATCGTGACCGCAAAAGGTCCTGTAGTTTCAATGCTGGATACCGCGGGCAAAACGCCGCCGCTTCCCGAGGAGCTCGACGAGGAGCTTGATGAGGAGCTCGATGACGAAGAGGAGGTGTTAAACCACCACGACCCGGAGGAGGATGAACTGGACGAAGAGGAGGTGTTAAACCACCACGAGCCGGAGGTGGAAGAACTCGAGGAAGAACTCGAAGACGAAGAACTGCTGGTGCTCCACCACCACTGAGCGTTAACCGTTGACACAAACATACCCGTCATCAACAGGCATGCAAGAGCGATCATGATCAATTGCCGCTTTGATTTTTTTTCCATAAAAAACCTTCCCCTTTCAACAACATCTGTTGTTTTGTATATTGAATTGTTGCGCAGGGATCGAAATCATTAATCCGTATGATTTGAAGCCTGCTCCCCTGTACGCATTTCACCTTTCCGTCCGCGCACTTTAACCTCCCGGACGCGGCGCTTCGGTTGGCCTTTTTTGCGTTGGTCGCTTCCGGGAAGCGCCATTTCTTTATTTTCACCTCCTCGCCAGATTTCTTTCGTATTTCGGTTTGTTTCGTCATCCGATAAATCATTCCGTTATGCGATACAATATTTTGCATTATTTGTGCCATCGGTTCCGACGCGGCACATTGATCACAATTAATTAATATCATTAATGAATAAATGAATTGCATTTTTGCTGATATTTGAATATGTATTATAAAAAAACAGTAGCTGTTTCATAATTGAACATCTTGGGATAGAAAAATCCAGGGTGGATAATAAAGAGTTGAGAATATGCCGATTGCCTTTCAAAAATTCGTAGAGAATCTGTCGGCGCGACAGGCGCTGCAGCAAATATCGCCCCTTGAAGAAAAATTTATAAATATCAAGCTCGAATGGGAAAAATTCGTTGCCGGCAAGGACGACATCGACACCTGCGTTGTCCCGGAAGAGATTCTTGCGTCATGGCGATCTTATCGCCTTGTGCACATGGACGCCGCGACGCAGGAGCTTCCGAATTTCCGCATCCTCCGGGGCGGTGACTTGGCGGATTTACTGGCGGTTAATCACGAATTCATAGACTTAAGCCGGCCCTTTCTGGACAATCTTTATGAATTTATGAAAGATTCCGGATTTGCCATTGTGCTGTTCGATGCCCGCGGGTTTATTCTGGATGCCCGCCATGATGAAAAATACCTGGAAACGCATCAGTTTTCACGCTGGTCGCCGGGGGTGCAATGGAGCGAGAGGATCGCCGGCAATAATATCATTTCCTTTATCCTGGCGTCGAAAAAGCCCTGTCAGCTCTTCGGTCCGCACCACTATATGCAGATGTATCACTACGTGACCGCGTCCGGCGCGCCGATCTTCAATCCCGACGGTGAGCTCATCGGCGGCATTGCCATGTCTTCCCACCTGTATGCCTCCAATGATCACACGCTGGGCATGGCGGTTGCCGCCGCCCATGCCATTGTCACCGAATACCGGACGCAGCGGGTGATGGCCACCTCTCAGGCGGCCTTTGCCAGGGCCGATCTGGCCTCCAGTTTGCAAAAAGCGGTTCTGACGGCCATTCCTGAAGCGCTCATCGCCATCGACGGGAAGGGAACCATCACGCTGATGAACGAACAGGCCCGAAAGAAGTTTTCGCTGGAACAAGACGAGGTGGAGGGAAAGCACCTCGACGATGTCTATCCGGGAAGAGACAACGCTCAGTTTCTGAATCTGGTGAAAAGTAATACGTCGCTGAGCGATGCCGAGGTCAGAATTGCCTCGCGCACCGCCAATATGGATTGCCTGCTGTCGTGCATGCCGATTATTTCTTCCAGCGGAACCGCCATCGGCAAAATTCTGATTATTTCCGAGATCAAACGCATCAAATCGCTGGTGGCCCGGATGATTGGCGCCAAGGCGAATTTCCGGTTTGAGGATATTTGCGGGGCCAATCCCCGGTTCTTGAGCTGCATGGAGCAGGCCAGGTCTGTTTCCCGCAGCGACTCCAATGTGTTGCTTCTGGGGGAAAGCGGCACGGGGAAAGATCTTTTCGCGCAGGCCATCCATAACGCCAGCAACCGTCGATCCGGCCCGTATGTGGCCATCAACTGCGGTGCGATCCCCCGGGATCTGGTCGCCTCGGAATTATTCGGCCACGTGGAAGGATCGTTTACGGGATCGCGCCGCGGCGGCAATTCGGGCAAGTTTCAACTGGCCGACGGCGGATCGATTTTTCTCGACGAGATCGCCGAAATGCCGCTCGAGCTGCAAACGGCGCTTTTGCGTGTCATCGAAGACAAAACGATCACGCCCATCGGCGGCGCCCGAACGCATAGCGTGGATGTCCGGATTATCGCCGCCACCAACAAGGATTTGCGCGAGGAGGTGCATCGCGGCAATTTCCGCAAGGATCTTTACTACCGCATCAATGTGTTCACCATTCACCTGATCCCCCTGAGTCAGAGACTCGATGACATTGCGCCGCTGGCCCGGCATTTTATTGAAAAATGCAGCCGGGACATGGGACAGCGGATTTCAAAAGTGGATAAGAAATTAGTGGAGGCGCTGACGCGCTATCCCTGGCCGGGAAATGTCCGCGAATTGCAAAATGTCATCGAGCGCATGATGAACATGGCGCCTGGCAACGAACTGACGCTGGATTTGTTGCCGCTCGAAATACAGCATTACCGCCATACCCCGGATCCCAGAAAAGAGATCAGCTCCCCCCAGGATTTTGAACGCCACATGCTGGCCAAGATGACGCAAATGAAATTATCGAAAAGCGAAATGGCCAGAAGGATGAACGTGACCCGCTCCACGCTGTACCGGAAGCTGGAAAAATATAATATCGCCTGATGTGCCTGTCGGACGTCTGTCTTGCCCCCGGCATAAAAAACGGGGAAGGCCCCTTTGGAGCCTTCCCCGTTTTTACGATTGTATGAGTGGTTTATAGTCTGCCGTTCATCCATTCCAGTTCCACGGATTTAACGTCGGCCACCGAATTGGTTCCGATCAGAATATCCACATGCCCGTAATTTTGCAGGTAGTGAATTTCACGGTCGGTGGTGGCCGTCATATAGGCCGAGTAGCTGCCAAAGGGCGGTGTTGCTGTTTCACACACGCCGCCCGGACAGCTCAGCTCGCCACCGATGAAGAGCAGAGGCACCGTAACGGCCGCGTTGTCAGAATAGTCCAGAAACGGGCAATTGGCATAACCGGTAAGATAGCTGGCTTCCAGATTCTGGATGTTGGGCCAGTAGCGGCTCAGCTGCGACTGGTATTTGAGCAGCACGTCCATCGAAGAGAAGCCGCCATAGACATTGGTCAGTCTGCCGCGACCCCAGGTCCAGTAAAAGGCGTAGGCCAGTACATCGGAAATGGTCTGTGGGGGCGCGGGAATGTCTTCCGCCGCGCCTGTTGCCGTTTTAATGAGCGCGGTATCTGTGACCAGATCGGAGATGGCGTAGCCCGGCCAGCGCGTGACCGTGTTTCGGGAATGGGGATACAGGGCGCCAAAGCGCGTGCGCTCGTTGCCGCCGCCGTCAGCCAGCATCACGGGGTAGGTGGGATGCGTGCCGGCTTTATACGACGCGATGGCGTCTTCAAGCTGCTGTTCGGTTTTTTGTGTGGCAAGATTATCGGCGTTTCGCCAGAGTCCTGAGCCGTCGAGTAAAATCATCCCTTTGAGGTCATTGGGATATTTGGCGGAATAGGCGGTAACATGGAATGTGCCGCGGCTGAAGCCGGACATAAATACTTTGCTTGCGCCGGAGATTGCTTTGGCCTTGTCCACGCAAAGTTTGATGTCCTCGCGAAAGACGCTGTAGGTCCAGTCGGCCGTCGCGGCCAATGGATCGGCCAGTCCAAGCGTGGCGAACTGATCGTAGTCGTTATACGGAAGAAACGCTGTGCGGAAATCGATGGCGTAAAAATCATATCCGTTGGCGGCGAAGTACCACTGCTGGGAGAGGTTGTCTTGTGTGGCGTGAATCGCCCGGTCCCAGGTGCCGGGATTGAAAAAAAGCACTTTTTGCGCATTAGCGGGCGCGCGGCCGGGAATGCAATCCGGATTGCTGGTCTCTTTGACATAGCGGTGCAGTTGAATTTTGTCCCAGGGCCCGTAGGGCGGCCGAACCTTTTCCCAGACATAGTGACGCAGCGTGGTGTCGTTATCATTGATGCTGACGCCCTTATAGACCCAAGGATCGTTCACTTGAGCCGTCGCGTAATCCGGTCCCTTCGAACAACTGGTTAGAAACGGAACGATCATGAAAAGAACCAGAATCAACCCTATGATATTTCTTTTTCTCATTTTACCCCTCCTTTTATTTAAATGATTCCGTTGATGCCGCATGTCCACAGGACTTGCGTCTGCTTTTGCCCTTATTTTAAAAAGTAGAATTCTTGTTAATAAACCATCTCGACAAAGTCAATAGATATTTACGTTTTTTATAATGTATTGATATTATGATTGTATTTTATTGCGGCCTGTTGTAGGGATGGCAAGGTTGATTATCGAATCCTGCTTTTGCAATGCAGGAAACGAAGAAAAGATTCCAGGAACGATCATGGACAAAAAAACGCAGATCCTGAAAGCCGCCGTTTCGGTCATGGAGCAAAAAGGTCCCGAGGCGAAAATATCGGAAATCGCCGCCGCCGCTTCGGTGAATAATTCCGTGATTTATCATTACTTCAAAGACAAGGAGGATTTGCTTTTTTGCGCTGTCGGCGAACATGTCCGCTCGACAAATGACGCCTTCGTCGAACACATCAAACAGGTGGGCGATCCTGTCATCCGCCTCAAAGAACTGATCAGGGAACAGTTGCACTATCATGACACGCACCCGAACTATACAAAATACACGCTGTTTTATTGCCGTTCCAAAAAAAGTTTTTTCCGCCACGACTCCTTTAAATATTTTATCCGATGGGCCCGCCTGCTTCGGCAAATTCTGGAAGATGGCGTCAGCGCGCAGATTTTTTCCCCCGACCTGCCGGTGCGCGTGGCGCAGGATATGATGCTGGGCTATCTGGACATGGAAAGCATCGATTTTTTCACCGGTCGCCGCCCTTTATCTCCGGAAAATGATTTTGATGATATTCTGGCCATGTTCATGCTGCTTTTGACGGACGACGGGCGTCATCTGCCGCCCGAACAGACCAAGCGTGAAAAAATTCTCACGGTGGCGGAGGAGATTTTTGCCGGAAAAGATTATTCGAAAGCGACCACTCTCGAAATCGCCAAAGCCGCCTGTGTCTCGGAAGCCACGCTGTATGAATTTTTTGAAAACAAGGAAGATCTGTTGCTCTCGGGGCTGCAATATCGGCTGGCCGCGCATCGCCACATCGCGGAGACGTTTTTTGACAGTCGCACGCCCCTGATCCGGCTGGTCCGTTTCATTTACTATCATTTCACCCTGCATGTGCGCCAGCCGGCCTTCGTGAAAAATTTTATCCTCAACGGCATTTTCAACGAGGAGTTTTATACGTCCGCCGCTTATGCGGACTTTGACCAGTATATGGCGATTGTTGATCGGATTGTCGAAGACGGGAAGGCCGAAGGCAGCATGCGCGCCGATCTGGATCCCCGCCGGTTTCGCAATTTGCTCCTCGGCGTTTTCAGCCACAGCGTCTTGCGTTCATTTTTTGCCGAAGACAGAAAAAAGTTCGAGATGATGGGACACATCAGCGAGATGACGACGCTCCTTTTGAAAATGGTGAGAACGCCAGGCCGGACCCTTGCGGGTCCGGCCTGAAAAATCCCTTACCATCTTTCCAGAATTTCCTGGGTCAGTTCCGAGCGGATGGCCTGATCCAGATGCACCCGGCCGAAAAGCCGGCTGCCCGCCATTTTGGCGTTGAGCACGGAAAGCCCGTTGGAGCGCTCATCGAGCCAGGGCACATCAATCTGATCATAGGAGTAATCGCCGGTAAAGACCAGCTTGGTGCCTTCTCCGCCCCGCGTAGCGATGGCTTTGACGTGGGAGGGCGGCAGGTTTTGAATTTCATCCACGATGACGAAACACCTCTGAATGGATCGGCCGCGAATCTTGTCGAGATCCATCATTTCAATTTTTCCATTGGCGAGCCATTCGTTGATTTTATCTTTCATTCTGTCGTCAACGAGTCCCTTGATGGCGTTGATGTTGTCGTAAATCGGATGCATCCAGGGCTTCATTTTCGCGTCAATATCTCCCGGCGAATAGCCCAGCCGGTCCTTGTTGCCCAGTTGGATGGTGGCCCGGCTCACCAGAATCTGCCGGTAGAGCGACGCCTGTTCGAATGCGGCCAGAATCGCCAGAAAGGTTTTGGCCGTTCCCGCTTTGCCGGTGAGCGCCACCAGCGGGACGGACGCGTCGCGCAGCAGATCCATGGCGATAAACTGCGCCCAGTTGGTCTCCCCGTTGTTGGAGCGGGGTCTTACGCCCAAAAGAGAAATGTTCCGATCGATGATGTGAAATACCTCGCCCTTGCGCACAGCGGCAAACGCCGGTCCCCAGGCACCGTCGAGATGGCCGTAGCAGACAATCCCTTCGTTTTGGGGAATCTGGGCCAGTTGCGCAGCCAGTTTCGCCTCCGGCAGTTTCACCGGAAAGGTTTTTTCTGAAATCCACTCACGCTGCAGATTGATCGTGGTGCGGGGGGTGTGCAGCTGTTGCACATCGGTCTGGTCCATTTTGACGGCTTGAACGTCCAGGCCGAAGTTCAGGGCGAGCGTTTCGAGCGCCGCGTCCTGCGTGACCAGAATGACTTTTTCGGGGGCGAGCTGGTGTTTGGCGAAAAGCGCCGTGGCGATGATGCAATGATCATTTTTTTCGATTTTCAGGTCCGCCTCTTTGGCCAGTTTGAGATCATAGGAAAAAAAGCGCACCGAGGTGTCTTTGACCCGAAAAAGATTACGAACCGTGCGGATGACGTTACGCGCGATGTCCGCCTTGAAATCGTTGCCGGTTTTATGAGAATCCAGTTCCTCCCACGTGGCATAGGGTATCAGCACACAATTTCGTCCACCCTGCCGCAGTTTTTCAAACACATCCATACCGTATTCCAGAGCGCTGGTATCCACTACAAAATATTTCTCCGGATGCCGGCCTGCCGCTTTTCCCGCTTTTCCCGATACCGCCTTCGCCTTGCCTTTTTTCGCATTCGTCATGAGATCGCTCCTGAGGGCTGATGGGTTGGAAGTTATGAAAATGTTTGTCTGTGGGGTATTCACCTCCTTGCCGTTTTTTTCAGGCTTGTCGTTCACGCCATTTTATCAAATCCTGAAATTGAAACAAGAAGAAACTCGAAGAAACGTGATGAGGAAACCCTCTGGACGATTAATGCCAAAGACACGTACAACGCGCTGGTCATCATTGCCGGGAAACGCATCATTTATCAGCGCGGTTATTCGCTGTAAGAGGCCGTCGCTCCTTCAAAAAAAAGGCGGGATCCCCCGCCTTTTTTGAAGTTGATGTCCTAGCGCCCTGGTATCAAACATATGCCAAGCGTATCCGGCTGGCAAGTTGTCTTCGGTTGCTTGCGCCGTTAATGCGTGCTTTTGCCTTACTCAGACTGAACAAAATCCCGGAAATGCACTGAAACCCTCACCTGATCCGAGCGCCAGGCGGGGACCCTGATGACTTGAGTCACGCCCTGACCGCCGCGAGACGTTAGTTCAAGGGTGACGGCGCGTGCCGGGTTTGCCGGGATATACACGTCAAAGGCGGACATGAACGGGAGCAACGCAAAATAACCGCCGATGGGCGCGGACAAATCCGTCAACTGATCGGGTGGATTTGCCGGGTTCCTGGGAGATGAAAAAGCCGTCTTGTCCGTGCCCCAATCCATCAAAAACAGACCCGAGAGGCGCTTGAGAAGCGCCGCCCCCGTTAAACCCGCCGGTGAATCTAAAACGTCCAGCCCGTCGATTTCCAGACTGTCGTTGCTTGCGCCCTGATCGCCCCACATCTCTTTGTCGCGCGTGACCAGGATGCTGGTGTGGTTGGCGGTTTTGCTTAAATTCTCACCGATGCCTGCGCCGGGAATGGACGTATTGAAGCGCACGAGATAGTTGTCGGCCATAAATGGCTCGCGATAGAAATAATGATTGCCGCCCGCATCGTGTTCAAAGGCAAATTCATAATATTCGCCTTTTTCCAGATTCAGCGGTCCCCAGAAGCCGTCGGCGCCGATGGCCAGCGTGGCCACAGCCGCACCGTTTCGCTGGGCGGTATCGGCATGGAGTTTATAGATTTCGAGCGTACCCAGCGCGCCGGTATTGGCCGGAAAATAGGCGATTTTGCCGGCAATTTTCACCGTATTCCCCTTTGCGATCGGGATGTGGCTGATTCGCGGGTCTGCCCCGTTGAAAAAGCGATACATCCGGACAAATGATGGCTCAGCCGTGCAGGATTCGATATGCCCCAAGGGGCTTGCCGGGTCGGGGTAAACATTTTCCACAGCGCCGGTGATTTCACGATCGACATACTGTCCCCACAGGGCCAGTGTGGGCACGCCGCCGGGAGGCGCGTCGCAGGCTCTTCCGTCAATGGATACATAATGGGCAACCCTTGCGGCATTGTCGGGGTCGGAGAGAAAATTAAAACTGACCTGCGTGCCCATGGAATGCCCGAGCAGATTGACCTTCCTGGCGCCGGACACCGCCAAGAGCGTGTCGATGATGGCGTTGATCTGTTCGTTTCTCACCGGGGCCTGCGTATCGACGTTTTCGGAGCTGTTATACTCGAAGACGGCAATGTGATCCGGCGGATAACCGTTGGCCATGAACCGCTGGGCCTGGGACTCAAACTGGGACGCTGTTCCCGCACCGCCGTGAATGAATAAGACGGGGGTTATGATATTCGGGGTGGGGGCATCTTTGGGCGCGCATCCCAAAACAACACCCAGAACTATCAGGAAAAAAACACTCAACACGCAACGATGGAGCCTTTGGAAAATTCTGGAGCGATTAATCACAGTGAACCTCCTTGAAATTTATTGGTATCCTTATTGTTTTTTTGCAATCAACCATATCCGCTAATGCCGAGTCAAGCGGCAAATCCATTTGATGCACCTGGAAAGCACAGGATTGATTTTTATGAAATCCAGTTGAATTTATCCGTTATTTCTGTCATTTTACTGCCGTATTTCTGGTGTTGGCGCGGGTTGTCTTTTAAGTTCTGATTTGACAGGGTTTTATCATTAAATGCCGGAGGCAAACATGGAACGAATGGACATTGACTATCTGGCGCTGGAGCGCGAGGCCATTGCTTTTATCAATTCGAATTTTATCTGGGTGCTGGCCACGGCTGTGGGCAATCAGGTTACCGCGAGAACCGTTTTTACCGTGAGCAACGGTGTGGTGATTTTTTTTCAGACAGATAAAAATTCCACCAAATACCGGCAGCTTGCCGCCAATCCCAATGTCGCCTTGTGTCGCGACCATGTTCAGATTGAGGGAAAGGCCAGAGAAATCGGTTCGCCCCTGGATTCTAAGAACTTGCCCTTGAGCCATCTGTTTCAGCAGCATCATCCGCTGGCCTATAAACGGTATTCCGGCAACAAGACGGAAGCCCTGTTTGAAGTTCACCCCACGCAGGTGACGCTCTGGAAGCATAACGACAGGCAAACCTACCGCGATATTTTGCAAATCATTGCCAAAAAAGCCTATCGCGTGCTGGATGTGGCGCATGCGGTTTAACGCAGATCCGTCCCCTCGCAGCGTCAGGGAAGTTATTGAATTTATTGTCTTGACACTGACGCGCTTCGCTTTTATACTCCCCTTTAAGTTTAAAGAAAAATAACCGATTTCATACCATATGCGCTTAGCACAGGCACAGGTTTAAACCAAATTTAAGAACAGGGGTACGTATGAATATGAAGGAATCATCTATCAAAACATCTCTGGAAGGCAGGAGTCTCTACTCCCGGTTCATCATGGCTATCGGCCTGTTTTTTGTTTTGCCGGTGATCGGATTGATCTTTTTTGGCGTGAAGTACGGCTTTATCCGTGACGCTTATTTCGTACCGTTTCTTGTTGCGCTTCTGATCGTTTTCTTCATCGGCTTCAGAATTCTCAAATCGGTCTTTGACCGGGTTAAAAAAATGTCTGTGGTTGTGCATGACGCGGTGCAGCAACTGACCGGCAAGGAGATGCCGGCGCAGAATAATGAATTAGACGCCGTTGGCCAGTCTTTCCGGATGCTTGCCGAAGAGCTGAAAAACAAGAGGGTGCATCTGGAAAAGAAAACGCAGGAAACGGAAGTGCTCAAGGAGCTTTCCGATCTTTCTTACATGACGCTCAACGCCGACTACCTGCTCTTCATCGCGCTGGAGCGCGCGCTGAGAATCGTCAACGCCGACACGGGCTCCGTGATGATGCTGTCGCGTCCCGACAAGCGGTCGTTTATCATTAAAGCCAACATCGGTCCTGGCGAGCACGCTAAAAAGGGAACCATCACTGCGTTTGATGACAGCATCGCCAAATACACGATCATCAACAAGGCTGCGCTTCTGGTTGAAGATATTGAAACGGATTCACGCTTTGGTCGTCCCGCGCGCGGTCAGTATTCGACGAAGTCCTTTATGTGTCTGCCGCTTAAGACCAGCAATGATATTATTGGCGTCGTCACGATTTCGCGGCGCATGTCGGAGGTCGTCTTTACGCAGGAGGATGTGGATGTGCTTTCGCCGCTTCTGTCCAATACGGCCTACATTTACGACAACATCAACCTGTTTCAGGAAACGACGGACCTGACGCGAAATATCAAGGCCCTTCGATACATTTCCAAAATGGTCAATTCCAGCCTCAAGGGTCAGGAAATGGCCCAGGAAATCTTCGATCAAATGCGCAAATGCATTGCTTTCGATACGGTGGTGCTGCTCAACAAGGTGGGCGCCAGCCCCAGCAAGCTTGCCGTGGTGGATTTTCGAAGTTTTATTTCCACCAATCTCAACCGGGGCAGAACGCTCACGTACGAAGGGACCATTCTGGAGAAGGCCATCAGCGAGCAGCGCAGCATCTTCGTCCCTGACGTAAAGGAATTGACCGCCTACATTGACAAAAAAGTATTTGGACAGCCGGGGGTCAATACTGCGCTGATTATGCCGCTCAAGATTGAAAGTCAGCCCACCGGCCTGGTGCTCTTTTTCAATATATTGAAAAAGGATTTGACCCGCTTAAGCGACGTACTGGACATCATGAGCGACCATCTGTCTTTAGCCATGGAAAAAGAACGAATGGTCGATTCGCTGGTGCGGCGCGACCGCATTATGGATTCGCTGCGGCTGATTGGCAATTCGCTGACGGCCTCAACCTTCAACACCGAACAGATCCTGTCGCGCACCATGGAAATGATCCAGTCGGTGCTGCCGGTTGAAGCGGGATATTTGATGATGCCCGAAGATGACGAACTGGCCTATGCCGCTGCGTTTCATCTGGATATGACAAAGCTAAAAACCGTCAAACTGCCGCGCGGCACAGGGGTGGCGGGCCACGTCTTTGAAAGCGGTGTTTCGTTGATGGTCAATAACGCCACGGAATATCCGCAGTTTCCGCAACTCATGCAGGAGGAGCTGGGCTTTTCGCCGCGAACCATCCTGTGTGTTCCCGTGATTTCTCAGGGCAAGGTCAACGGTGTCATTGCCGTGCTCAACAAGATGGAAGGGACGTTCACGGAGACGGATGAAAAGATGCTCAAATCCATCGCGTCCTCTGTCGGCACGGCGCTGGAAAATGCCAAGATGTACCGGGAAGCCGTCGCCAAATCGGAAGAACCGCCGCTTCTGGAGATGCTCTAAAGACCGGACCGTCCTTTGGCCAAGTTGTATATGCGGCCTTCCCGGATCACCAGCGCGGGCGTCCGGCAGGCCCGAATGTCTTCAAGCGGATTGGCGGCAAGCACCGCCAGGTCCGCGAACTTTCCTTTTTCAATCGACCCAATCTGATCCTCCAGCCGCAGAATTCGCGCATTGTTGATCGTTGCGCACTGCAGGATATCGAGATTGGAAAACCCGATGCGGGAAAGGATTTCCATTTCCCGCCAAAGCGACCCCGGATACATAAACGGCACGCCTGAATCCGTGCCGCATCCGATGAGCGCGCCTGCCTGTTTCATTTTCAAAAGATTTTCGGGACCGTAAAGTAAAATGTCAAAATACAGTTCCGGGCGGGCCGCAAGCTTACCCTTTTGAAATAACTGATCGCAGCCGTATTTCAGGAAGTTGTCCAAAGACGCCCTGTTGGCCCGATGGATGGTGGCTTCGGCATCGCCTTCCCAGCCGGTTTCAAGGTAGTGTTGCCGGATGTCCATTTCGCGGCTGATAAAATCCGTCGAATACTTGGACGGCAGCGTCTTGTAAGCCTCGGAAGCCGAAAGCGTTTGCGCAATGATCAGCGTCGGCACAATGGCGATGTTTTTGTCGGCCATAAGCCTTGCCTCCTCATTGGTGATTGTGGCGTCGCCAATCGAATGCTCCATGGAGTTGATGCCGTAGTCAAGCGCCCGGTCAAAGCCGAATTTCGAATGAATATGCGCGGCGACAGGCAGGTTGGCCTTTTCGGCAAAGGCCATAATCGTCTGGAGGTGCTCCTCTTTGTAAACGGGAATCTCGCCTTTGCCGCAAAGCACGGAAAACGGATCCATCGTGAGCTTGATAAACGACGCGCCTTCGCTGTTGGATTTTAAACGCTCGCGCAGTTCATGCGTGTCTTTAAACCAGAGACTCGGATTTCCGATCAAGGGTTCGACCAGCGTGGC
Source organism: uncultured Smithella sp. (assembly GCA_964608995.1). Taxonomy (GTDB): domain Bacteria; phylum Desulfobacterota; class Syntrophia; order Syntrophales; family Smithellaceae; genus UBA8904. The sequence continues at coordinate 100,420 of CAZSQS010000001.1, forward strand.
GAAGGGCGAGAGGTCCGACGGACCAATATCCGGATGACCCCGGTAAACATTGGTAAAGGCGTTGCAGTAAACCACCCGCGGGCCGGGAAGTTTGCCCCGCTCGATCCAGGTCAGGGCGCGATGGAGCAGTTTGGGCATGGCGCCCATGTCGCGCACAGTCGTCACGCCATGTGTCAGTTGCTGATAAAAATTGCGTTGAAACTGTGCGTAGGAAGCCGGCAGGTCAAAAAGGCTCAAATGCGCTTCACTGGTCAGCGTCGTATGGACGTGCGCGTCAATCAGGCCGGGAATGACATATTGATGTTTCAGATCATACACGAGCGCGCCTTCAGGCGGGGGACGCAAGGTGTCCACAATGTCCTGGATTCGTCCGTTTCGAAGAATCACGGTTTTATCGGTATGGACGATTCCGGTCGTCACATCAATCAAACGGCCGTTGACGAGCGCCAGCGTCTGGTTGGGAGCCGCGCTCATCGAATCGTATTTGGGCATCCCCGAGCAGCCGGAAAGACCGGGAAGGCCGGCAGAGGCAGACAAGGCTATAAGCGCCGCCGCCTGTAAAAGCTGTCTGCGATTGAAATGGCTGGTTCTGTCCTGCATGATGATCTCTCCTTAAACGGTTGGCTGCTTTTTTCCGACAAACCATTTTTCTTCCACGCCGGGCGTGGGCGAGGTGTAAACCCCTGTGGCAAAACCGGCGTCGGACAGGAGCGCCGCAATTTCGCCCTCAGCGCGAAACCGATCTCGCATGCCGCTCATTTTTAAACGCGCCGCTTCCACCCAGCGCTTCCAGGGAACTTTCCTGCGCGTGGGGACAGTCGCCCGCACCAGGAGCGTGCCGCCCGTTTCGAGTTTGTCAAAAATGCGGCCAAAAACCAGACGCGTTTCGTCGTCGTCTATCAGGTGCAGCATGTCGAGCATCAAAACATAATCCACAGCGCCTTCCACCTGAGGCAGGTCCGGCGCGCCCCCTACCTGCGCCCCACCGCGGAGCCCGATGACCCGGTTGGCGATGAGCACGCGCTCTTCGTCCGGCTCCAGGCCAAACACCTCTGCATGCGGATAAAGTTCCAGAAGCCAGGTGGCCGGAACGCCGAAGCCGCAGCCGATGTCGATGATCCGGCGGGGATTTTTAACATACTGGTCCAGTTCCGAAAACATCGGGTCCATCTTCATTTTGCAGCGGGCGAAAAGGCGCGGATGGCCGGGCAAGAGCCGGTAGCGCAAATTCACGCGGCGACGATGCTCGGGCGAGCCCGGCTCGACTGCGCCTTCGGGGAAACGATACGGGGCAAAAATCTTTTGCACAAGCGTGGGCAGGATAAAATACGCGCCCAGAAGCGAATAGCCGATGCCGAACAGAGACACCAATCCGATACTCCTGAGCAGGGCATGCTGCGCCAGCGCCAATACGCCGAATCCGGTGAAGGTGGTCGCGGCGGCCAGAAAAACGGACAGACGAATGGTGTCCATCTGGGGCGCGCAATGATCGGGATAGCGCTGGTAGGTGCAGACGTAATAAATGGCATAGTCAATCCCCATGCCCATGACGACAATCCACAGCATGATGCCGGGAATGTCGAGCGGATGGCCGAGAAGCTTCAGCGTGCCCAGTGTGGACACCAGTGCAAAGACGATGGGCGCCAAAACGGCCAAAGACAGGCGCCACTCCAAAAAGAAAAGAAACACCACCCCCACAATGCCGATGCTGACAATCAGGGCGATCTCCAGAAAAATCATTTTCATAAAGGCGCTGAGTTTGAGGTTGAAAAATTCCGCGTCAAACAGATGGGCCAGCCCCCCCTCGGAAATGCGTTTCAAAAATGCATCGGGGCGATAGGACGGGCCGGGGGTAATCCGCACAAGCTCGGTAAAACCTTCAGACGTTTTGGAGAGGCCCAGCATGTCGAAATAGGACTCCGGAATCGGTTCGGCCATGATTGGCGCTGCCGCGAATCTTTGCCAGAAGGGTTCAAAGGCCTCCGGTATAAAGCCGAATTCCTGCGCTGCTGCGTCCAGATGTTTTTTGACCTCTGCCAGACGCTTCGGGCTCCAGAAGTTTTGCCAGGCTAAAAGATTTCTTTGGGCCACAGCCCGGGAAGGAAACAGGTCGGACGGCAAAAAAACGGTGGCAATCCGCCCACGGGCGGCTTCGTCATCGAGCCGAATGCGCAGGCGTTCATTTTTTTCGGAAAGCACCTCGAGCGTGGGCGCTTCCAGAAGGACATAGCTCTGGCCGGAAAGATTGCCCCAAACGTCTTGCAGCGTTTTTTCAGCGGCGAGCGTTTCGGGACGCACCGAGTTCATGGCCGACAGATCCACCTGAAAAACCGGTTTGGCAAATAAAAGCATGATCAGGCCGAAGATCAATGCGCCGATCAGTTTCCAGCGGGCGGGCGCCGCGATATTGCGGATGGCGGAAAGAAGATAGCGGTTGGTTGTGCGCTTCGCAGGCGGCATGGACGGGAAAATCTTCGGAAAGATAAAGTGGACAAACAGCAGGGCAAAGGTTGCCCCCAGCGCGGCAAAAACGCCGATTTGGGCCAGAATCTTAAAGTCGCTGATCGTCAGCAGTAAAAAAGCCCCCAGCGTTGTTAATACGGATAACAGCTCCGCCGTCCACAACTCCCGCGACACCTGGGCGCCGTGCGTCTTGCGCGGCTGATCGAGAAAAAGCAGATACGTGAGCCCCAGATCGACGGTAAAGGCCATGATCGCGCCGCCGAATCCTACGGCCAGCATGGAGATGGAATTAAATACAAAAGAGCAGACCAGCAAAGCCGTGACCGTTCCAAACAGGGAGGGAATCAGCGCCAGAAGGCCAATCAGCGGGCGCGGAAAGGTAAAAATGAGCAAAAGCGCGATGGCGAGCGTTGTCAAAACGACGGCCAGCCTTGTGTCGCGCTTCGCGATCGTTTCATTGTCGAGCGCCGCCCGGTAGGCGCCGACGGACGTCAGCGTGTGGTCATCGGGCAGATTTTCAGCGGCGGCAAGGCGCTGGCGGCATTGCTCCAGAAGAGTTTCAATGCGGGCCGCAAAGGTCGTATCCGTTCCCGATTGGTTTATATGCGCGAGAATGAGCGCATGGCGGCCATCCGCCGACAGAAGCTGCCCCGAATGAAACTGCGCGCCCTGAGTGGGCGCAAGCGACGACATCTTGGATAAAACGACCTGACTGAGCCCCAGCGGGTCTGAGGTGATCATGCCGGCGCGCCCGATACCGTCTAACTGTTCGAGGGCCTGCCGGTTTTGCGCCATGGCCTCGCGAATTTTTTCCGGCGTCAGAAGCGGGGCAATTTTCTCTTTTAGTTCATCGGCTGAAAGCAGCAGGGGTAACTGGCCCTGCACATGAATCAGAAGCTCTCCAAAAAGGCCGGCTTCGCCTGCCAGACCGACTTTTCGAAAAAGTCCGCTTTTTTCAAGCTCATCCGTCACCAGATGGGCCGCATCCACCAGTTGCCGGCGATCCGCCGAGGACTGGGCCAGATCAATAAAAATCTTGTCCTGAATCGGCAGATGGCCAATGACGTGGCGCGCGGAATCGAGCGCCGGGTCCGAATGCGGCATGGAGGCCAGAATATCCGTCTCAACGTTCAGACGGGAGGCGCCCCAGACGGAAAGGGCGCCGATAATCACCAGAACAATCAGAAACCATGACCATTTTACGGGGAATTGATGAGGTGACATGCAAAGCCTGTTTATTCTTCATGAAATTATTGACGTATCTTTTAAACCATTTCTGCGGCCGGGGCAAGGAGAAAACCGGTGCGGCGTATAATTTGATAATCAAATAATATCATGTGGATACGTGTGCATAATTTTTATTAAAAAAATCTAAAGTTTTTGAGGGAAAGCGTCGATAATAAAACCGAACGAGTTTTCTGGAGTGTTTGTAGATAACTCAGGATGGCGGAATCGAACAAAATGAAAACTACAGCGGTCTTAAAACGTGTTGAGTGAGACAAGACCGAAAGAAATGTTAAGCGATTCCAGCCGGATTGACGAAAAACGGCACATCCGGAACTCTAATACCCTCCGTGGCCCCCTCCCGGGGGGTATTTTTTTTCTAAAAATCAATTCGCAGCAGACAGGCAGGTGATATGTGAAGCCGCAGACGCAGCCGGACATTCCTCTAAAAATGAAGAAGGTTCTGGTGGTGGATGATTTTTTTAACTTCCGGCTGACGCTCAAGAATATGCTGCGCTCCTTCGGGATCATGTTTATTGACGATGCCTCCAATGGCGAGGAAGCCGTCCGGAAGCTGTCTTTGCGCCGGTTTGACATTATCCTGTGCGACTATAATCTGGGGGCCGGTAAATCCGGCCAGCAGGTGCTCGAAGAGGGCAAGTACCGGGGCTATATCGGTTATGCCAGCACATTTATCATGGTCACGGCGGAAAACACGTCGGAAATGATCATGGGCGCGATGGAATATCAGCCGGACGCCTACCTGATGAAACCCTTTGCCAAAGAAGTGCTGGAAAAACGCATCCGCTCTCTTTTGGTCAAAAAACTCAACATCCGGGATATTGAAAAAGCCGTCGTGGACAGTGATTATGATCATGCGATTCGCGTCTGTGATGAGCTTTTGGCACAAAATCCCGGCAATCTGGCAGAAATCATGAAGCTCAAAGGCGAAGCGCTTCTCAAAAAAGGCAATTATGCCCAGGCTGAAGAGTTTTTTGATGCGATTCTCCTTCGCGGCAATGTGGCGTGGGCGCAACTGGGGCGGGGTCGGGTGGATTTTCTTTGCGGAAACTATGAACGCGCGAAAAGCGTTTTTGAGCGTATCATTGCGCAAAATGATAAGATCATGCCGGCCTATGATTTTCTGGCCAAAACGCTTTTAAAACTGCACAAACCGCAGGAAGCCCAGGAGGTGCTGGCCAAAGCCGTCACCCTGTCGCCTCGGGCGCTTTTGCGCCATAAAGATCTGGGCAATCTGGCCTATCGCAACGATGATTTCAAAACGGCGGAAACGTCCTTTCGGGCGGCCGTGGATCAGGGAAAGAATTCCTGCTTTAAAAGCCCGTCCGATTACACGCAACTGGCCAAAACCCTGGCGCACACGGACGCGCCGCAGGAAAGTCTCAAAGTTCTGGGGCACGCGCTTCGTGAATTTCCCGATAACAGCGACACACGCCTGCATTTGAGTGTGGCGGAAAGTTATGTTTACACAAAAATGAATAAAGCCGCCGAAGCCAAACGGGCGCTGACCGAAGCGCAGAGGTTTGCCGTAGATCTGGCGGACGATATTCCGCACGATCTGGCGCTGGACATGGCCGAGGCCTACCTGATGACGGGTGATAAAGAGAAGGGCGAAGCCATCATCAAAAATATTGTCGGGGCACATCACGACGATGACGAGATGCTCGACAACGTCCGTGCCGTCTTCAAAGAAACCGGCATGGCCGAGGAAGGAGACCGGCTCATTGAGGTTGTCCGCGATGAAGTCATCCGTCTCAATAATGAAGGCGTCGCGCTGGCGCGTGACGGCAAAATGGAAGAGGCCATGCTGTATTTTGAAAAGGCGGCGACACAGTTGCCGGAAAACAAAATTATCAATGCCAACGCCGCGCAAATTCTTTTGCTGTTCATGAAGCAGCAAGGCGCGACCGCGGAAGGCATGGACAAGGCGAAAACCTATCTGGAGCGCGTCCGGAAAATTGATGAAAGCTACAGCGATCTGGCCGTCCTGATGTCCATGTACCGCGAACTGGGCGCACAGGAGTGACGATGGACGATCAAATGAATTTTGCCGACATTCTGGCCTCGACGCTGCATGACACCAAGAATTCTCTGGGGCTTTTGTTCAACAATCTGGAAGACATTATTGCCCGTTGCCGCGAGCAAAACTGTCAGAGGCACACGGAATTTTACGCCCTGCAATACGAAATTCAACGTCTCAATCACAGTTTGATCCGCCTGCTTTCCCTCTACAAAGCGGAAAGATCGCAATTGGCGGCTAACATTGATTATCATGCTGTGGACGATTTTCTGGAAGAAGTCACTGTTGCGCACGAGCGGCTGCTGGCCTCGCGGGGCATTGAGCTGATCGCTCAGTGTGACGAGAGCCTCTCCTGGGCGTTTGACAGCAATCTTATCGGAGGCGTGCTGGATAACATCATCAACAACGCTTTCCGCTATGCGCTCACCACGGTCAAAGTGACCGCCCATGCCGAAGACGGGTATCTGGTGGTGCAGGTCGAAGATGACGGCGCAGGCTATCCGTCCTCCATGCTGATTAATGAAAACAGAGAACCGCACTTTAAAAAGGACATCGATTTCAAAACCGGCAGCACGGGGCTCGGGCTGTATTTTGCGCTGATGGTGGCGGGCATGCACGAAAATGACGGAAAGAAAGGATTTATCTCCATCGTGAACGGGGGCGCCCTGGGCGGCGGCGTGTTTAGTGTCTATTTGCCCTGACAGGCGGATAAAAAAGCAATGACTGCAAAAATCAGTAACATCACCGAGCTTTTTCACCGGTTTCACAACTGTGAAATGCAGCTCAAACAGGGGAAGATTGCCGCCTGTCTGATTGCGTTTCGTGAAGTCATCGATCGCATGCCGTCGATACCCAAAACCGAAAAGGAAAAAAGTGAACTGCACGCCGGCATTGAGGTCTTTTTACGAAATCTTTCGAACCAGAAAAAGTTTCAGGAAATCTTCGGCGAGGTGCACTTCGGCGATACCGATCTGGAGACGAATCTCGAATTTATCAAAAGCATGATTGCGGCGCAGGAAGAAGACATCGTTGAACGCGTCAAAAACGAAGAGGCGGCGCTGGAGGCCCAGCGGCTCGAAATTGATCAGGAGCAGCAAAGGCAGAACGAAGCCCTGCGTAAAAAAATTGCGGAGGCGATTGAACGGCTGGAACACGATGATGCCGAGGGCGCGAAGGAGATCATCGGCGAAAGCGAAGACATCCGCGAGGCGGTGGTTCATCACTTCAACGATGCCGGGATGAAAAACCGCGAAGCCAGCGCCTGTGACGAGGCGGTGAAAAATTATGCGCGCGCGTTGATGCTGGCGCCGGAAGACGAAAATCTTTATTACAACCTGGGCCGCGCCCATCTGGAGGCCGGACGTTCCGACAAGGCGGAAAACGCGCTTGCCTCCGCCATGGCGCTCAATCCCGACTTCACCGAAGGAGAAGCGCTCTACACCTACCTGCTCAAACTCAACGCCCAAAAGCCCCCGCCCGCTGCGGACGAGCCGCAAAAACCCGCGAGCGGCTTCCTGAAAAAATTATTCGGAAAATAAAAAACAGAATAGATCGATTTTTTCCTAAACAGGGAATGGATTGCCCGGAACGGGACAAATAAAGCATTTGAAATCCAAGGGAATGACTGTTATGAATTTTATCTTCCTGTGTCTCTTTGAAAACAGAGAATTATACGGCGATGAGAGCGGACTGCGTTGGAAGGTAAATGAAGACATCTCGACAAGTCACGGAAAGACAACTGCCCATCACGAGCAAACTTGGCTTTGGCGCTGGACAAATTGCCGAAGGAATCAAGACAGTTGTCCTGAACACCTTTGTGCTTTTTTTCTATAATCAGATTCTTGGCCTGCCTGCCACACAAACCGCCATGGTGTTAGGCATCGCGACGCTCTTTGACGCCGTCACCGATCCGATTGCCGGCTACCTCTCCGACAGGACCCGGACGCGTTTTGGACGCCGCCATCCGTGGATTATGGCATCGGCCATCCCCCTGGGCGCATCCCTGATTATGGTTTTTAGTCCACCCGCCGGCATGAGTCAGACATTTTATCTGGGCTGGCTTCTGGTGTCTTCCCTGTGTCTGAATCTCTTCCTGACCCTTTATCATATTCCGCATCTGGCGCTGGGCGCCGAAATGGCTCGTAATTATGTCGATCGCACGCGCATCTTTGCCCACAGTACGTTCTTCGGAGCGCTGGGCGGCTGGGGGTTTTATTTTTTCGCGATGAGCTTTATTTTTCCCAGCAGTGCCGCGTACACCCACGGCCTCTTAAATCCCCACGGTTATTCCGTTCTGTCGGTTTCCGCAGGCGTTATTGCCATGATCAGTATCGGTGTTTGTGTATGGGGAACCTGGAAGGAAATTCCGTTTTTGCCTGTCGCGCAAAAACACCAACCCACCCCGAAGTCCCGAGGCTTCACGGCTATGCTTTCTGAAATGACCGGTCTGTTCAAAAATCAAGCCTTCCGCGCGCTTTTTACAGGCAGCCTGCTTATGGCCGTCATTATCGGCATCAAATCGGTTTTGTCGGTTTATATGGGCGTGCATTTCTGGGAGCTATCCAGCGAAAAGCTCCGCTGGTTTGCCTTGATGGTGATTGCTGGTCTGCCACTGGCATTTGTGCTGGCGCCTGCTTTGACGCGCAGGTTCGAAAAACGAAAGGCGCTCTTTATTGCAGCCCTGGTCTATATCATCAATGACAATTTGCTCATCTGCCTTCGTCTCTTCACCGGCATCCTGCCTGCCAATTCTGACCCGATGTTATTTAATCTGATCTTGATCGGTTTCTTTATCGGAGGGGTCACCGGCCCCATCATCGCCATCATGATATTATCGATGCTTGCCGATGTGGCCGACAAACAGGAGCTCATGACCGGAAAACGTCAGGAAGGGACCATCTATGCCGCCCGCGCCTTTTCGCTGAAGGCAGCCATCGCCCTGGGGGGGCTTTTGGGCGGCATCATTCTGGATGCGATTGCCTTTCCAACCCAGGCGAGCATGGGTACAGTGCCGGATGCTACTATCTTCAAGCTGGGTGTGCTTGTCGGGCCGGTGCACGCAGCCGTGTCTGCGGCCTGCCTCCTGTTATTTTTAGGCTATCACCTGAATCGCAAAAAGGTGGAGGACATCCAGCAGGAACTGGCCACAAGGCGGCAGATTCAGCCGTAAGCGCCGTCGGACAAAGGTGTATTGAAATGCGGGGAAAATGTATTGAAACGAAATGAGGACTCATGCGACCCCCAACCGGCGAAATTTTGCAAAATGAATATCGGCTGCGCATCAGTCGTGTAATTGATTATATTCTCAATCATTACGGCGAAGATTTGAATTTAGACAAACTTGCCGGGATCGCTTGCCTGTCCAAATTTCATTTTCACCGGATTTTCAAGTCCGTTGCCGGTGAGCCTGCGGGCGATTTCATCCGGCGTGTGCGCGTGAAAGAAGCCATACACAAGCTGGTGGCTGATGCACATAAGTCTATGACGGATATTGCCCTGGAATGCGGATTTTCAAGTTCACAAAATTTTACCAAAATGTTCAAGGCTTATCTTGGCGTGACACCTTCTCTGCTGCGCGATGAATATCATTGGCGCAACTGGTGCAGAAGAATCCAAAACCTCAGAGGAAAAAAAAGAGAGGAACTTGAACCATCAGAAGCAAATTTTTATGATATGTATTGCAGTAAACTGCCGCTGGCTGAACTGTTGGAAAAGAAATCAGCCTTGGAGGTGCGGATAAAACAGATTCAGGATATGCCTGTTGCCTATCTACGCAGCATCGGAGGCGAAGACAAAAGAGAAATTGTTTTATCCAACTTCAAAAGACTTCTGCAATGGGCGTTGCCCAGAGGGCTTTGCACAGAGGATATGCTTATTATCCGGATTGTGCCTAGCGACCCAAGCATTACACCGCAGGAGAAAATGATCATCGATGCCTGTATTTCAATTCCTTCATCCGTGCGGGCGGACAACTGGGTGAATGTTCAGACTATTCCGGGGGGCTTATACGCCGTTCACCATCGAGAAGTCGAATTTGGCACGTTTATGACGGTATTATTTGATGTCATCATCAACTGGTTGGCGCCCAGCAGCTACCAACTGGATGATCGCCCTTTATTCGTCGTTTACTGCGAAAACCCGCAAATGGAACGTCGTCCGTCTCAGATCCTCGATATCCATCTGCCCATAAAACCCTTATACGATTGAGGACCCATGCGACCATCCACTGGCGAAATTTTGCAAAATGAATATCGACACCACGTCAATCAAGTGATCGACTACATCAATAAGCACTATGGCGAGGCGTTGACGCTGGAGAAGCTTGCGCAAATGGCTTGCATGTCCAAATATCACTTTCACCGGGTATTCAAATCCATCGCCGGAGAGCCGGTGGGGGATTTTATCCGGCGCATCCGCCTGAGAGAAGCGTTACACAAACTGCTGCAACAAACGGATAAGTCGATTACCGAAATTGCCTTGGAGACGGGTTTTTCCAGCTCGCAGAATTTTTCCAAAATGTTTAAAGCCCGTGCGGGAATGTCACCGTTACAAATGCGCAGCGAATATAACTGGCAAACCTTCTGCAAAAAGATTCTGAAGATCAAAGGTAAAAAAAGGGAAGAGCTGACGTCGGAAGACGCTTTTTTCTATGACGTGTACTGCAAGAAACATGAAGACCATGTCGATGTCATCTTAAACAGCCCGAAGATCACGGATGTTGTGATTAAACAGATGCCCGAGCTGCATGTCGCCTATGTCCGCGGCATCGGGGTGCAACGAGACGAAGTAGCAGCCAATGCGGAAAAACTTTTTCGCTGGTGGCTTACCAAGGGGTTTACCGACAAGGATCCGATGTATTTTATCCTGCTTAGAATTAGTGATGGCACGCCGAAGGAAAAAGCTATTGTGGATGTGTGCATCACCGTTTCCGAATCCGTACCGGCCGACAAATGGGTGAATGTTCAAAAGGTTCCGGGAGGCCTCTACGCCGTCAGGAAGTGTGAAATCGAATATTCCGACTCGGCAAACGCCGCTGCCATATTCGACCTCATCTTCAATTGGCTGATCTACAGCCGCTATCAATCGGATGACCGTCCCATTTATCAGCACTACACGCAAAGCCGTGAGCAGCATCCGCAGGGGCGTGAGGTTTTTGATCTTTACCTGCCGGTTAAGCCCCGATTTGAATAACCGCGTTCTATTCTTCTCGTATTAAAAGCAATCCTGGAAACGTTAAAAGCAATTCGGAATACTTTAATAGCAACATCCGGCAAGAAATTCCGTCGCTGGATGTGTATCCTCGCCTCAATGTCAGTTAAAGCAGCAAGGTATCCATGCAGGCGTTATTCACGTCACAGAGATAATGAAGTGAAAATGTCTGTGAGGATGAAAGGTGGAGGGTGGCTTTTTTCAATGTGCCCGTTGAAAGAAAAAGGCTGTAAATATTTTGACGTTAATATTCAGGAGGAAGAAATGAAGAGACTATGGTTGGTATTGCTGTCATTGGGGTTAATCGCAGTATTCAGTACGCAGGCGTTGGCTGTTGACCTGAAATGGAGCGGTGAATATTATGCCGCGGGAATGTATCAGGACAGAACTGGTATGATTAAAGACGGCTCGCCCAGCACCGCTTTTTATTATCAGCGACTGCGCCTGAACACGACCTTCATCGTGCATCCGGGCCTGTTTGTGATTGCCCGCGCGGACATCATGGAAAGAGCTTGGGGTGCCCAGAGAACCGAACCCGGCACGGGGCTTGACACCATGTCATCCGGCACAAGAGCTGAAAATGAAAACATCGCGTTCGATCTGCTTTACGCTGTTTACATTTCCCCGATTGGCATCATCCAGGCCGGTTACCAGATCGATGGCCAGTGGGGTACCACTTTCGGTAACAATGCCGTTACGGCCGGCAAAGCCGTCTACATCTTCCGTGGCGGCCCCGTGCAGGCCGGCATCCAGATGGGTAAGGTGAACGACGGCGAGCGTAGCGCTGGAACATGGAATGGCGCTGTTGGGAATGCCTCTGACAGAGACAATAGCTTTTACACCGCTTTTGGTGTTTTCTCCTGGAAAACGGGTCAGGTGGGTCTGTTGGTCAAACACCATATCTTCAAAGCAGGCAGAGGCGACACCATCATGGGTGGTGCGATGCCCTTTGACAGCAGCACGCAGTTCACCGTTGTTTCTCCGTTTGCCAAAGCTCAGTTAGGTCCCGTTGCTCTTGAGGGTCAGGTGTATTATGCGCACGGCGCGCGCAAGTGGGAAGATCCCGGTGCGGCCACTGCTAGAATTCCCGCCATCCTCGGTTACGACAAAGTTGATATTTCACAGTTGAGCGCCTATCTGAACGCGCTGGCGGATTTCGGTATGTTCTATGCCGGTGGTACGCTGGCCTACGTTTCCGGCGCTGACTTCAGCGTTAAGGACAAATCTGAAGGCGGCATCCTCACGGGCGGCATGGACTGGAACCCTACCTTGATTCTGTTCAACTCCGATCGCACATACTGGGCGGGCGGTCTGGCCGGCGCCAATGGTTCGGCCATCAACGGCCCGATGAGCAACGCCTACTTCGCGCAGGTTAGCGGTGGTGTTCGTCCGATTGAAAAACTCGATATCGGCCTGTCGGTTTCCTATGCTCACGCCGACAAGACGCTCTCGGCGCAGTGGGAAGGCAGAGACTATGGTTATGAAGTTGACGTAACCGGCACCTACAAGATCACCAACAACCTCTCCTATATGCTGGGCGGCGGTTATCTGTTCACCGGCAAGTACCTCAAAGGGACGTCCGGCGCAAACGAAGTGGAAAACAACTTCCTGGTCATCAACAAGCTGACGGTAACGTTCTAGGCGATCAGGCTGGAAGGTTAGACCCTCAAAAGAAAAAACCCCGGCGGGAATGTTCCGCCGGGGTTCTTCCGGTTTAATCGGCAGGGAACGGTTCTTCAGCCCGGCGCATGCCGGATAAAACCGTTCCCTACAATTTTGTGCTTATTTATCAACGCGGATGAGCATGGCGTCGCCCTGGGCGTGGCCTGAGCAGATGCCGCAGACGCCGTAGCCGCCGCCGCGCCGCCTCAGTTCATAGCCCAGCGTCATCACAATGCGTGCGCCGGTGGCGCCGATGGGATGGCCATAGGCCACGGCGCTGCCGTTGACGTTGACTTTCTTCACCATCTCTTCTTTGGACATGCCGAGGATCGACCGGCAGCTCACCAGCGCCACAGCGGCAAAGGCTTCATTGACTTCGATCAGGTCCATCGCATCGAGCGTCATATCGTTTTGTTCCAGTATTTTTTTGATGGCCAGCCCCGGCACGGTGGCGATGTCCTTAGTCGGCTGCGAGACTTCGGCGTAATCGACAATCGTAAAGAGGGGTTTCAGGCCGAGCTCGTCGGCTTTTTCGCGGCTCATGAGAAGGCAGACGTCGCCGCCGTCATTCACGCCCGGCGCGTTGCCTGCCGTGACGGATCCGGGTTTGCCGGTGACGGTGCTTAAATGGCCGAAAACGGGCGGGAGCTTGGCCAGACTCTCCGGCGTGGTCTCCGGACGCGGTCCTTCGTCTTTCTCCATAATAAACGTTTTCTTGCCCTGTTTGACTTCGACCGGGAATATTTCATCGTCAAGTTTGCCTTCATTCATCGCTTTGACGGCGTTCATTTGCGAATTGAGCGCCCACTGGTCCTGCTCTTCCCTGGAAAAGCCGAATTCGTCCGCGACTTCGGAGCCGTGAATGGCCATATGCCGGTTGTAAAATGCATCCCACAGGCCATCATAGACCATTGAATCGACGACGCGGCCATTCGGGAGCGCCATCTTCGCGCCCCAGCGCATGTCCGGCAGGACAAACGGGCAGTTGCTCATGCTTTCCTGGCCGCCCGCGATACAGATTTCGGCGCGGCCCAGTAAAATCATCTGAAAAGCAAGATCGATGGTTTTGATGCCGGAGGAGCAGACTTTGTTGAGTGTGATGGAGGGAACATATTCGGGAACCCCCGCCAGAATCGTGGCCTGACGGCCGGGAATCTGGCCGCAGCCGGCGGGAACCACCTGCCCCATGAAAATATAGTCCACGTCACCGGGGTTTACTTTACCTTCCGTCCGGCGCAGGACTTCCTGAATGGCCAGGGCGCCCAGCTCCATGGCGGAAAAGTCTTTCAATGCGCCGCCCGATTTGCCGTAGGGTGTCCGGCAGGCCTCTACGCAGACGACTTCGCGGAGGTTTCGGTGTACGTTTTTAAGCACGCGGCCCATAGTGGAAAAATCGGGTTTTCGCTTTCCGAATTCGGCAATCGGCGCGTCTTTATAGATTTCGGATTTCTTTCGTGCGAGTTTTTGCGGTACTTTTGACATGATATAAATTCCCCCTCTTTTAGAAAATATGGCACGCCCATAAGGCCTGCGGCTGATTTCAGATTGCGTTTTTTCTGGCATATCCTTTTTGCGAAGTCAACAACTATGAAAAAAAGAGCTCAGATGGGCGGGCGACTGACTTCAAGGACATTGAAACTGTTTGACGAAAGGGCGTCGATCATATACAAAATGACGCATCCTTTAAAACGAGTGAGCGCGCTCAATGAACAAAGCGTTAACCCTGAGAATTCTCCTGCTTCTGGCCATTATCAGTCTGGGTGTCTTTGCGTTTATCCATTTTGACCTCTGGCGATTCTTTACAAACCGGGAGGCCCTGATCGCTTACATTACCGCCTCCCCCTATGACGAGATTCTTTTCATCGGGGTGCAGGTGATTCAGGTGGTTGTCGCGGTCATTCCGGGAGAACTTTCCGGTTTTATCGGCGGGTATATCTACGGCCCGGTGTGGGGAACGCTGTATTCCACGATTGGCCTCACACTGGGCTCATGGCTGGCCTTCATGCTGGCGCGGTTTTTCGGCGAGCCGCTTCTGGAGAAAGTGGTTAAAAAAGAGGTTTTTGAAAAATTCGACGATTTCATGGAGCACAAGGGGCTTGTGGTTTCGTTTCTGCTTTTTATCATTCCCGGATTTCCCAAGGATTATCTGTGTTACATCATGGGGGTCAGTCGGATTCCCGCCGTGACCTTCATTATTATTTCGACTATTGGACGTTTTTTCGGCACGATGATGCTGTCGATCAGCGGAAACATTGCACGAAATGAGCAGTATATCCTTCTGGGGGTCGTGTCGCTTGCGGCGCTCGTCGTTTCCGGGCTGGCCTGGCGCTACCATGAAATAATTCTCAAGATCCTCAAAAGCAGCAAGCCGAAAGAGTAGCCCGCCATCACCGTTTGCGGCGGTTGAAGTGACTGAACCCGTTATCATACTTTGGACAAGCGTTATGCGACTTCGAAAACATCCGTCCCAACCTGTCCATGTCACCGCTGATAAAACGCGGATATCGGCCTTTGTTGCCTGGCGTCGCGCGCTACGTCTCTACTTTGTTCTGCCCAGCATTTTGCCTGCTCTCCTCGGCAGCGTGATCGCCTGGGCGCAGGGCTTCGCGTTTGACCCCGTTTTCTTTTTCCTCGTCATCCTGGGCGTGACGTTTAATCATTTCGGCCTGAATCTGGTGGATGATGTGCTGGACTACCGCCATGCGGTGGATTTGAAAAAAAGCGGTGAGAAGAATTTTTTCACGGGTGGCAGCGGCGTTCTCCCGGAGGGGATCCTGAAAGATACGGATATGCTCAGAGTTGCGGCGGGCCTTTTCGCAACCACCGCCGTCATCGGCGCTTACCTTGCCTGGACCTGCGGCTGGCCGGTTCTCGCGCTGGGGGTGTTCGGCATGCTCTCGTCGATTTTCTATACGACGCCGCCTGTACGTTACGGCTACCGGGGATTTGGCGAGCTGGGGCTTTTGGTCAATTTCGGCCCCGTCATCGTTTTGGGGGCTTATTACGTTCAGGCGCGCTCCTTTGCTTTTGAGCCGCTTTTGGCCTCATTGGTCCCGGGGTTGATGATGTGGTCAATGATTCTGATCAATGAAATTCCCGACTACGAGGCGGATCGGCTGGGCGGCAAGTGGAACCTGGTGGCGCGTTTCGGACGCAAGGCGGGCGCGCTTCTTTACGGCGCGGGGCTTACCGCCGCTTACGGCATCTTGATCATTTCGGCGCTGACGGATATTTTGTCGCCCTGGATTATGCTGGGGCTTTTAAGCCTGCCGTTTGCCGTAAAGACGTTTGTGGTCATGGGTCAACACCTCGATGACCCTCTTCGGATGGCGCCTGCCAATCTGGCGATGATTCAGGTGCATGCGCTGACGGGGCTGGCCATGATTGTCGCCTATGTGATTGAGGGGGTTTAGCGCATCAGGCGCGCCCTTTTTTCCGGCTCAACCTTCATTTACCGCCGGAAAAAAACAATATTGCGGGAGTTTATGACATTGTGGTAACCTCTTTAATGTAATGATTGAGGTGCGCCATGAACAAGAATCAAAAGCAAGAAACACCCCGCCAGGATACACCGAGTCTCTTTGAAAAATCCTGCATGAATTTAGTGTTCAGACTGTTTGACAAAATGCATACCGGCGGCCTGACCTTACGCCTGCCGGAAGGTCAGGTGCACCATTTTGGCGACAGGACATCGTCGCAGCAGGCGGTCATGACCATCCACGATTACCGTTTTTTCAAAGATGCGGTCATCGGTGGCGATGTCGGGCTTGGCGAGGCCTACATGCAAGGCTTGTGGGATGCCGATGACATTTCGGCTCTGTTTGGCGTGCTGGTCAAAAACCGCAAGACGCTTTCCGACGGGAATCTGGCCACGGCCTGGATGATGCGCCAGAAAGACAGGCTGATACATGCGCTTCGCGCCAACACCCCTGCCGGGTCGAAAAAGAATATCGGCAAGCATTACGATCTGAGCAACGATTTTTTCCAGACCTTTCTGGATCCGACCATGCTGTATTCCTGCGGCCTGTATGAGGGCGATGGCGATACCTGTGAAGCCGCGCAGCACCGCAAGATTCGACGCATCATTGAAAAAGCGCATATCGAACCCTCCGATCACGTTTTGGAAATCGGCTGCGGCTGGGGAGGGTTTGCGCTGGAGGCCGCCGCGCTAACCGGCTGTTCCGTCACCGGCATTACCGTCTCCGAAGAGCAATACGCGCTGGCCAATGAACGGATCCAGCAGGCGGGCCTTTCGGACCGGATTACCATTTTGTACAAAGACTACCGGCACATGACGGGGATGTTTGACAAAATCGTTTCCATTGAAATGCTCGAAGCCGTCGGACATCAATATCTGGGGACTTTTTTTGCGCAATGCGACCGGCTGCTCAAACCGGCCGGAAAGCTGGTGATCCAGGTGATTACCGTTCCGGATCAGACCTATGCCTACTACCGCGGGAAGACCGACTGGATTCAGAAGTATATTTTCCCCGGCGGTCATCTGCCCTGTGTGACGGCGTTGTCCTCTGTGGTCACAAAGCATACCGGTCTTTTGATGGAGCAGCTCGAAGACATCGGCCAGCATTACGCGCGCACGCTTCTAGACTGGCGGGTGGCGTTTACGCGCAATCTGGACCAGGTCAGCGCGCTGGGGTTCGACGAGGTTTTCCGGCGAAAGTGGATTTATTATCTGGCCATGTGTGAGGCCGGATTTCGCGAACGCGTCATCGGGGACATTCAAGTCGTCTTCCGCAAACCGGCATAGCGTGAAAAACAATTTTTCCCGCCCTTGATGGGAGGGCCGGGGAAGGGGGATAAATGCCCCTGCAAACACAGACGTCGGAAAAATGACTCAGGAGAAATCGTATTCCCCTCAATGATCACTGAAATTTCCCCAAACTTCTACCGGATCACACTGCCGATGCCGTTTCGGCTCAGGCATGTGCACGCCTATGCGCTGGTTGACTCAAGCGAGGTCATTCTCTTTGACACGGGGATGACGCTGCCTGGCTCTTTTGAAAAACTGGAGGCGGATTTACAAAGCATCGGCTATGCCGTGGCCTCCATCCGCGAGATTTACCTGACGCATGCGCACACCGATCACTGCGGCATGGCCGGAACAATTCAAGAAAAAAGCGGTGCGCGCATTTACCTGTCGGAAGCGGCCCACACGGTTCACGGGATTTTTCTGAAAGGGGATTATCTGATCCGTCAGGCCCGGCTTTTTTATGCCAAACACGGCATGTCCGCCCGCGATGTGGAAGCGGTGGTTGAGGAAATTTACGATATGCGCACGCGCATGCAGCCGTTTGACGTCAGCGCGTATCTGCGGGAAAATTCGGTGGTGTCCGCAGGCGGCAGGGCCTTTGAGGTGATCTTTACACCGGGGCATGCCGCGGGGCATGTCTGTTTTTATTTCCGCGACGAAAAGATGCTTCTGGCCGGCGATCACATCCTGCCCTATATTGCGCCCAGCTTAAGCCCCAATATTTACGATGAAACATTTCATCCGCTTTCAAGTTATCTGGCATCGCTTGAGGTTATTGAAAAGCTGCCCGTCGAAACGGTTCATCCGGGGCACGGCACTTCGTTTTCCGCAATCGCAGAGCGCATCGGAGAAATCCGCACGCACCACGCCTTAAGAAAAGAAGCGCTGTTGAAAAGCATCGGCGCCGAACCCCGCAGCACGTTTGACATCTGTGCCGCCGTCACCGGGCATGCCGCCGCCAACTGGGACGACTGGGAAAAATTCATGGCGCTAAACGATGCCTATGTGTATTTGCAGGAACTCAAACGAGACGGGGCCATTGGCGAGACGCTGGAGGGCGGGATCTTGCGCTACTTCGCGATTCGCTAAAGATCATCCATATCTTCATAGGCCTCAGGGACAAACCGGGGGGTGCAGACCGCCAGAAAGATCAGATCGTCCACACCGGTGTTGGTGATGCGCTGGCGGCACATTGGCGGGATCAGGACAATATCACCGGGATAAACGTCATAGGCTGGCAGGTCTCCCACCTCCACGCATCCCGTACCGCTTAAGATCACATATCGTTCAGTCGTGTTTTTCAGCCGATGCCGGCGCGTGGTGACGCCGGGGGCCACTCTTGCCCGGGCAATCGAGGCGTCCGGGTCGTCGGGGCTATTGGACCATTCCGTGATATAACACTTCTCCGGCGTATTGTACTCACGGCTTAAAGCCTGCCGCTTAATCGTTTCTTTCATTCGGCGCTCCTGAGGGCGGATACAGCTTGTTTTTTTAAGCCCCTATCATGACCGCAACCGGCGTGTCAATGCCAGGGGGGCGGCCAAATAGCTGCTGACGAAACGAATGATGTATGCTAAAAGTTAAAGCATGTTTCGGTTTGCCCCTATGCCAGAACAACAGGAGAAAAGCGATGCATCCACAGCCCCCCTGGTTTGATGAACTATCCGCAGGCATGGTGGTCTGCGATGAAAAAGGCATCATTCTTTCGATGAATGACCGCGCGGCCTTGATTTTCAAACGAAACGGCGGCAAGGCGCTTATCGGTCAATCTCTGATGGGGTGCCATCCGCCCGACGCACAGCAAAAGATTCTTGATCTTCTCGAAACGAAAACGTTCCACGCCTATACGGTCGAGCAAAATGGCCGAAAGACGCTCTTGTATCAGGCGCCGTGGTTTGAAGAGGGAAAGTTTATGGGCTATGTCGAGTTTATTCTGCCCCTGCCCGAAACGATGGAGACGCACGCTGAAATCCTCTGGGTGAAGTAACGCGCCACCAAAAGGCTTGACAAAAATGAATTGCGCGCTAATATACCCCCCTGGGGTATGATAATTGAAATGCCGGGCGGCCCCGCGCCGTTTTTATCTATGTATGATAAACGTCAGACGGAGGAGAACTATGAAAGAAAAACAGGGGTTTCATTTGAGTCGACGATCTTTTTTGAAGATCGGCGCAGGCGCCGCGGCCCTGGCGGGAGCGGGGTTACCTAAGGCATCGTTTGCGGCTAGCGATGGGCGGCTGGCCACGCTGATTGACTTAAGCTTGTGCGACGGCTGTGCAGACAGGCCGATGCCGTCCTGCGTCAGCGCCTGCAGGGCCATCAATTCCGACAAGATTCCCGAACCGGTTGATCCGATTCCCGAGCCCTGGCCGCGCAAAACCATTGAAGACTGGTCGAAAAAGAAAGGCGTTTTAAACCGTCTGACACCCTACAACTTCATTTATGTTCATAAAGCACAAGTGGATGGAAAAACAGTTTTTGTTCCAAGGCGCTGCATGCATTGCGATAATCCGGCCTGCGCGACGATCTGCCCGTTTTCGGCCAATCATAAGGAGAAAAACGGCGCGGTGGTGATCGACCCCGACAAATGTTTCGGCGGCGCAAAATGCAAGGACGTCTGCCCCTGGGAAATCCCCCAGCGTCAATCCGGCGTCGGCCTGTATCTTCACGTGCTGCCGGGATTCATGGGCAATGGTGTGATGTATAAATGTGATCTTTGCAACGAACGGCTCAAAGATGGGAAACTTCCCGGCTGCATCGAGGCCTGTCCGAAAAAGGCGCTGCTCATCGGTCCGCGCACAGAAATTGAAAAGATCGCCGAAGATCGGGCCGCCGCGATGAATGGCTATATTTACGGCAAAACCGAAAACGGCGGAACCTCCACGCTGTACGTGTCGCCCGTATCTTTTGAAAAAATCAATGCCGCAATGGAGAAAAAACCGGGCCAGCCGGATATGAAGCCGGGCGTCAAACGCCGCATGGCGGCAACCGATCCACTGGGCAATGCGGTGCTGGCAGCGCCTGTGCTGGGTGTTGTCGCGGCGGGAGCGCTCGGTTGGATTGCCAAGCGTAAAGAGCAGGTGCAGAAGGAGGGCAAAGATAATGGCTGAAAAAATTCTTGCCGATAAAAATCGCGTCGTCCGTCACAGCAAGCTTGAGCTCTTTGAGCATTGGGCCATCGCCATTTCCGGCCTCGTCCTCTTGATCACGGGAATCTTTGAACTGCCGATCGCCAAGCGTTACTACATCATCACGCTTCCCGGTTTGGGCTGGACGGCGGATTTCATCACGTCCTTGTATCTGCATTATGCGGCCGCGCTGGTATTTACGGCGGTGGGCCTGTTTCACGTGGTCTATCACGCGCTGCTTGGCGAGAAAGGGCTGATGCCGAAGAAGGGGGATTTTGGGCAATCGATTACCGTCATCAAGAGCTTTATCGGCCTCGGGAAGGAGCCGCCCATGCACAAATACCTGCCGGAGCAGCGGCTGGCTTACGTGGGGATGGCCGTTATCATTCTGATGCTGATTGTCTCGGGCCTGGTCAAAACCTACAAAAATATTTACGCGCCGGGTCTGTCGCACACGGCGCTTTTGTGGGCCACATGGATTCACAATATCGGTTTTATTTTGTTCTTTCTGGCCTTTCTGGCGCACATGGCGGCCATTGCGCTTAAACCTAACTGGCCGATGGTCCGGGGGATTTTTACCGGAAAAGTCAGGCTCGATTACGCCCGGCACCGCCACGGCTTGTGGATCGCCGAACTGGAGCCTTCTGTAACAGTTTTGCAAAAGGAAGATGTAGATACGCACGCAGCTGGGGAGATTTCTAAAGAACTCCCGCCTGTTGATATGCCCGATCTTCCGGAAGAGTTGGATAATAAACCGGATGGACGATAGCGCTTATATGCCCGGCACGTTCGACTCCCTGGGGCGAGTGTAGTGTTGAGTTGAGAAGGGCCCGCTAAATCAAAGGTGGAAGCGTTTAACCCCGAAGGGGTTTTACGTTTATAGTAGAAAAGCCAACGAGGTTCGACCCCGACGGGGTCGCAGGTTTATGGGGGGAGATCGCTATAAACCTTTTATCCCTTTGGGATAAAGAGATTGTAGGTACAAAAAAATAAGTGCCTCAAATAAATTATTGACAGAAAAAAATCATGTTGCTATATAGAATCAAAATTTAAAAGAAAGAGCAGTTTAAAATGTTCGTTAAAAGTTTTTCTATAAATGGTTGGTGGTGGTGGAGCCTCACCCAGAGGAATATCCGCCGCTGATCTTATAAAATAAGAGACAAAGCCGTGGAGACCCTCTCAGGACTCCACGGCTTTTTTGTATCCACCAAAAAGGCCGTGACGAAAATCACGGCCTTTTTTAATTTGTAATGACGCTCGTTAAAAGGAGATTTTATGTATTCACCCAAATTCGCGGAGTTTGAAGCGTTGGCTCAAAGGGGAAACCTGATTCCCGTGTACCGGGAAATTCTTGCCGATATTGAAACGCCGGTTTCCGTTTTGAGAAAATTGCAGCACAAAGACCACATTTATCTCTTGGAAAGCGTTGAAGGCGGCGAAAAGTGGGGGCGGTATTCGTTTATCGGCACGGATGCGGGGGTGGTGTTTAAAGTGCGCGGCTCCAAAGTGATCATCGATGAAAAAGGACGAATCAGCGCCAAAGAACACAATGGCGATCCGCTCGGGGCGCTACGCGACCTTTTGGGGCGCTATAAACCTGTGGCCACGCCGGGACTGCCGCGCTTTTTCGGCGGTGCGGTGGGGTATGTGGGCTACGATATGGTCCGCTACTTTGAAAAACTGCCCGCCGCCCCGCCGGACGATTTGAATCTGGAAGAATCCGTTTTTGTCATCAGCGATTCGCTGATCATCTTCGACAACACGCGCCACACGATCAAGGTGGTGGCCTGCGCGTATACGGAAGGCACGGAGTCGCCGGAGGAAGCCTACCGGTCGGCTTGCCGGAAAATCGATGAAATGGTTGGTCTGCTTATGGCCCCGGCGGCGATGTCTGAAGCCGTGGCGCAAATCGGCGATGTGGCGTTTTCATCCAACATGACGCCCGATCAGTTTAAATCCGTGGTGGATAAAGCTAAAGAATACATCACCGCAGGCGATATCATCCAGGTGGTGCTCTCCCAGCGGTTTTCCACGCCATGCCCCGCCGATCCGGTCGATCTCTACCGGGCGCTGCGCTACATCAATCCGTCGCCATATTTGTTTTTCCTCAAGCTCGACGATCTGACGATGATTGGTTCGTCGCCGGAAGTCATGGTGCGTCTGGAGCAAAACGATGTCGAGCTTCGGCCCATTGCCGGAACACGCAAGCGTGGCAAGACCGAACAGGAAGACCGGGCGCTGGCGGACGAACTGCTCTCCGACGAAAAGGAACGTGCCGAGCACGTCATGCTCGTCGATCTGGGCCGAAACGATCTGGGGCGTATTGCCGTCACCGGTTCGGTGCAGGTCAATCAATACATGGTCGTCGAAAAATATTCGCACGTCATGCACTTGGTCTCCAACGTCCGCGCACAGCTCGCGAAAGGGAAGGACGCTTTTGACGTGCTGGCGGCAACGTTTCCCGCGGGGACGCTCTCGGGCGCGCCCAAGATCCGTGCGATGCAGATCATCGACGAACTGGAGCCCGTGCGCCGCGGGCCTTACGGCGGGGCGGTGGGCTATTTCAGCTTCAATGGCAACATGGATTTGTGCATTACCATCCGCACCATGATTATCAAAGACGGCCAAATTTACGTGCAGGCCGGCGCGGGCATTGTTTACGATTCGCAGCCTGAGGCTGAACATCAGGAAACGCTTAACAAATCGCGCGGCATGCAAATGGCCGTGAAACTGGCCGCCGGCGGCTTTGTGCTTGAGAATGACAACCAGGAGTAACTTATGCTATTGATGATCGACAATTACGATTCATTTACCTTTAACATCGTCCAGTATCTGGGGCAGATGGGCGAAGACGTTCAGGTCTATCGCAACGACAAAATCACGCTGGACGAAATCCGGAAGCTCCGGCCGGAGGCCATTTTTCTGTCGCCGGGCCCCTGTTCGCCCAAAGAGGCGGGGATCACCGTGGATGTCATCCGCGAATTTTACAAGACCCTGCCGCTTATGGGCATCTGTCTGGGGCATCAGTCCATCGGCTTCGCCTTTGGCGGCGAAGTCGTGCGGGCCGGGCGCATCATGCACGGCAAGGTGTCACCTGTAAACCATGACGGCAAAACGCTGTTTGCGGGTCTGCCCAATCCTTTTACGGCGGGCCGCTATCATTCGCTGGTGGTGAAACCGGAGACGCTGCCTTCGTGTCTGGAAATAAGCGCGCAGACTGCCGAGGGAGAAATCATGGGGCTTCGGCATAGGGAATATCCGGTGGAGGGGATTCAGTTTCACCCCGAATCGGTGCTGACCCCACAGGGCAAACGCGTATTGAGAAACTTTTTAAAATATATTGGTCGAAAGGAGCGTTGATCATGATTAAGGAAGCCATTGACAAAGCGGTGCGAAAAATTGATTTGCCGGAATCAGAAATGATGGCGGCCATGGACGAAATTATGGGAGGCGAAGCGACGCCCGCGCAAATTGGATCGTTTATCACCGCGCTGCGTATGAAGGGCGAAACCGTGGAGGAAGTAACCGGTGCGGCGCGCATCATGCGCCAGAAAGCCACGCGCGTGAACGCCTGCGCGACGACGATTGTCGATACCTGCGGCACTGGCGGCGACAAACTCAACACGTTTAACATTTCCACCACGACGGCTTTTGTTGTGGCGGCGGCGGGCATTATCGTCGCCAAGCACGGCAACCGCGCCGTTTCCAGCGGCTGCGGCAGCGCCGATGTCCTCGAAGCCTTGGGCGTGAATATCAGCGTGGATCAGGAAATTGTCGAGGAATGCATCCAGCAGATCGGCATTGGCTTTTTGTTTGCACCGAAGCTGCACGGCGCGATGAAGTACGCCATTGGCCCGCGCCGTGAAATCGGCATCCGCACCATTTTCAACATGCTGGGGCCGCTCACCAATCCAGCGGGCGCCACCGCCCAGCTTCTGGGTGTTTATGATCCGAAACTCACCGAGATGTTTGCCGACGTTTTGAAGAATATGGGTACGAAGCGGGCGTTTGTCGTGCATGGCCTCGACGGCCTGGACGAAGTGACAATTACCGGCGAGACCCGCGTCGCGGAATTAAAAGACGGTATCATCCGCACGTACAATATCCATCCGAAAGATTATGTCGGGACGACCTATCCGCTGGATGACATTCGCGGCGGCGACCCGGCAGTCAACGCCCAGATTACGCGCGATGTCCTTTCCGGTAAACCGGGCGCCTGCCGGGATGTCGTGTTAATGAACGCGGCGCTGGCTATCGTGGCCGGTGAAAAGGCGGCGGATATTCAAGAAGGCCTCAAGGTCGCCGCCGAGAGCATCGACAGCGGCGCGTCCGTGAAAAAATTGCAGGCGCTCATTGAAATGAGCAACAGCTAGTTCCCTCTCCCTGGATACCCTAAAGGGCACAAGTGGCAGAGGGCTAGGGTGAGGGTGAATGAAAATAAAAGCCCCCTCCCCTCAATCCCCTCCCGCGAGGGGAGGGGGAGTAAATCTGAGGATGAAATGATTTTAGATCAAATTGTTGAAACCAAAAAAGAGGAAGTGGCGGCGTTGAAGAAGGCAACCTCTGTTGCGGCGTTGGAAGAGGTGATTGCCGGGCTTGCGCCCTGCCGGGACTTTCGCGGCTCGATCAGCGCCAGGGAGTGTTCCATCATCACCGAAGTGAAATGCGCGTCGCCGTCGCGCGGGCGTCTGGTGGAGAATTTTGATCCGCTGACGATTGCGACGACTTACGATCAGAACGGCGCGGCGGCGATATCCGTATTGACCGATGAAAAATATTTTCTGGGTCACAAGGATTATCTGACGAAGGTCAAGCACGCGGTGCGGATTCCGGTGTTGCGCAAGGATTTCATCATCGATCCCTTGCAAATTTATGAAACCCGCGCGATTGGCGCGGATGCGATTTTGCTCATTGTCTCCGTGCTGGCGCTGAGGCTCGATGAATTTATCGGCCTGTCCAAAGAACTGGGTTTAAGCCCCCTGGTGGAAGTGCATACTGAAGATGAGCTGGACATCGCGCTCGACGCGGGCGCACAGATTATCGGCATCAACAACCGCAATCTCGATACGTTTGTGACAGACATCAACACGAGCCGTGATCTGAAAAAGAAAATACCGGCGGGTGTTACCGTTGTGGCGGAAAGCGCCCTCAAAGACCGCGCCGATATTGAATATCTGATGAATGGGGGCATCCATGCTTTTTTAATTGGTGAAGGGTTGGTGATCGCGCCGGATATCGGACGGAAACTGCGGTCGTTTCTGGGGAGTGACGTTTGATGCAGGTGAAGGTTTGCGGGATGACGAATCTGGAAGATGCGCTGTGCGCGGCCCAAAACGGGGCGGCGGCGGTCGGATTCATTTTTTATCCGCCGTCACCGCGCTGCATCGATCCGCAAAAGGCAAGAGAAATCATTGACCGGCTGCCGTTGCATCTGGTAAAAGTCGGTGTTTTCGTCAATGAACAGCTCGAGACCGTGCGCCAAATATTTGAGCGTTGCCGTCTCGACATGCTGCAACTTCACGGTGACGAGTCTCCTGAATACTGCCGCCAATTTCCTACGCGACTGGTCATCAAGGCGATGGAGTTAAAGACGGATGAGGCTTTAGCCCGTGTTCACCACTATGACGCAGCCGCAATATTGGTGGATGCGCGGCATGCGGGGCTTTACGGCGGCACGGGGAAAACCGCCAACTGGGAGCTGGCCCGGTGCGTCTCGAAGCCCCTGATTCTCTCCGGGGGCTTGAATGAAAACAATGTTGTGGCCGCGCTTGCGCAGGTGCGGCCCGCCGCGCTGGATATCAACAGCGGTGTGGAAGTCACTCCAGGCCATAAAGACGCGGGAAAGATTGAACGCATTATGAAACTTATTTCAACGGCAACCAGCGGCGCCCCGGCGCCGCAAATATTTGTTCGAAGGGAAGAGCCATGAAAACACTACCGGATAAAAACGGGCACTTTGACATTTTCGGGGGACGCTACGCCGCCGAAACGCTGATGCCGGCGCTGCTGGAGCTGGAAGAGGCTTACGGCAAAGCGCAAAAAGACAAATCGTTTGAGAAAGAATTTGACTGGTACCGGCGCGAATACGCGGGCCGTCCTACACCTCTTTATTTCGCAAGGCGGATGACCAAAACTTTGGGTGGCGCAAAAATTTATCTCAAGCGCGAGGATCTCAGCCACACCGGATCGCACAAAATCAACAACACGCTGGGACAGGCGCTATTGGCCCGCCGGATGGGAAAGAAAAAAGTCATTGCCGAAACCGGCGCGGGGCAGCACGGCGTGGCGACTGCTACCGTCGCGGCGCTTTTTGGTATGGAGTGTAAGATTTTCATGGGGGAGGAAGACATTCGCCGTCAGGCGCCCAATGTTTACCGTATGAAAATTCTGGGCGCGGAGGTGATTCCAGTGTCAAGCGGCACGGCCACGCTCAAAGATGCGATGAATGAAGCCATGCGTTACTGGGTGGGTAGCGTCCGCGATACTTTCTATATTATCGGTACGACCGCCGGTCCGCATCCCTATCCCGTTATGGTGCGCAATTTTCAGTCTGTGATCGGCAAGGAGATCAGAAAGCAGATAAGTAAAATGGAAGGCCGCAATCCCGATGTACTGGTGGCCTGCGTGGGCGGCGGTTCCAACGCGATGGGGACGTTCTATCCATTTCGCAACGAAAAGAACGTTGCGATGTTTGGTGTGGAGGCGTCCGGTCACGGCATGAATACAACCCAGCATTCCGCGAGCATTAACGGCGGGAAAGTGGGGGTGTTGCACGGCAACAAAACGTATATTCTCCAGGATGAACACGGACAGGTGCGCGACGCCTATTCCATTGCGGCGGGGCTCGACTATCCCGGTGTGGGCCCGGAACACGCGTATTTTGCCGCCACTGGCCGGACCCGGTATGTCACCGTGACCGACAAGGAGGCCATTGAGGCGTTTTTGTTTTTGTCTCGGCAGGAAGGCCTGATTCCCGCGCTGGAGAGCGCGCATGCGATCGCGCATGCGATGAAGCTTGCGCCGACGATGAAGAAGAACAAGATGATTGTCGTTTGCCTGTCAGGCCGGGGCGACAAGGACGCGCAGACGATTATCGAAACGATGTAGGGAACAGTCACGACTGTTCCCTACATCATATTCCTCCCTCCCTTGAGGGGAGGGATTGAGGGAGGGTGAGTATTCTGATCCCCCTCCGCTTAGTCTCCGTCACCGGCATGCGCCGGTCTGGCGCGCCCAGGGGCGGGGAGGATACAAGAGAGGAAACTTATGGGACGAATATCAGAAAAATTTAAAGCGTTGCGCGCTAAAAACGAAAAGGCGCTGGTCGTTTATTTGACGGCGGGCGATCCGTCGATGTCAAAGACGAAGGAACTTATTTTAAGCCTCGACAAAGCGGGTGTGGATATTATCGAAATCGGCGTGCCGTTTTCCGATCCGACAGCAGACGGCCCGGTCATCCAGGCCGCCTCGCAGCGCGCGCTCAAGGCTGGCGCGACTTTGCGGGGCGTACTCGACATGGTGGCCGATGTTCGCGTTGTTTCAGACATTCCGATTTTGCTTTTCGGCTACTATAATCCGATCTTTTCCTATGGCGCGCAAAAGTTCGCCAAAGCCGCAAACCGCGCCGGTGTTGACGGTGTACTCGTGGTGGATTTGCCGCCGGAGGAAGCCCCCGAATTGCGCGCCCATACGGACGCGGCCGGGCTTGATTTCATTTCGCTTATTGCACCCACAACGGGAAAGGATCGGCTGAAAACCATCGTCAAAAGCGCGACGGGTTTTCTCTACTATATCTCGATTACCGGCGTGACCGGCAGCGCTGCGCCAAAGATTGAAGACATTCAAAGAGAAGTCGGGAAAATCCGTAAGATGACCAAAATGCCGATTGCCGTCGGATTTGGCATCACCAACGCGTTACAGGCCCGCGAAATCGGAGCCCTGGCCGACGGCGTCGTGATCGGCAGCGCCATTGTGAAGATGATCGATGAACACCGCCAGCATCCGGATATGGTCAAGCGGGTATCCGATTTCACCCGGGACATCAAGGCTGCCTTGCGCTGATTCCCCGAAATCTAACGGTCTTTTGTGGATCGGGCGTAAACGACCTGACCGGATTGAGCATATGCAGAGAGCATAGAGGCGCCATCGGCCAATTCATCCGTTGTCAGCGTCACGATATCCAGTGGGATTAAGAATTTTCGAATCGTTGAGATTTCCGCATCTTTGGTTAATCTTGCCCGCGAGAAAATGTCTTTGTGCTTGAAATCATCGGAAACAAGCACAATATCAATATCACTGTCGGGCCTGTTATGGCCATTCACCTGAGAGCCGAATACGATAATTTTTTCGATGTTCAAACCATTGTGGATGAGCTGGTCTTTCATGAATGTAATGGCTTTTAGAGTTGACTTTTTAACCATTTGAAAACCTCTTTACTTTTATTTACCATCTCCGTTGTGTTCTTCTTTTTATATATTCGGGTAATTCTTGCCAAGTCGTCGGGGTAGCGCGTCGGAACACTGACTCTGTTGAGCTCAAAAATGGCGTCATATATTTTTTCATGAGGTGTCAATCCAATTTTTTCCACCAGAAAAATCAAATTGTGTACTTTGGGTGGAAAATCGTTTGTTCTGGCTTGATAAATTCCCTTAAGCGCTTTCTCAATGGCCAGATGACACATAAATACAGCGTAAATATGTCGTTTATGATCGAGCATGACTTGCGCTGTTTTCAGGTCGTATGCCGCTTGTTTGAACCATTCATCCGGTTTTTTCGTCATTTTACCCTCACCATCCCCCAGCTTGTACGCACATTATAGCGTATAAAATTCCATGGGGACATTAAAATAATCTCGCTGACTCCCGAAACCCTACCAGACATACGGCAGGTCCGGCGGCACCGTCCAACCATAGCGGCTATAGAAGGCCGGGTCTTTGCGAAGCAGGTTGGAGCGGTGCGCGGCGTGAAAATCTTCGCGGCCAAACCACGGCGGATACGCCATCCGGCCGGTTATTCTCATTTTCTTCATGGAATTTCGGTAGCCCCGGCGCACCCATTCGTCGATGCAGAGATTGTGATACAGCTTCAGGGCATTGAGATGGCCGCGCCACATCTTCACGGCGGGATGATTGCGCCAGCCGCCGCCTTGTTTGATGGCGCGGATGATCTGGAAGGCCTCGACGCGCTGCTTCCCCAAGCGCTTGTAATCAAGCACTGCCAGAGATTGAGCGAAGTCCGGATAGGGCAGAAAGGTTTGCATGCTTTATGTCAGAATTTTTGCCATCGATCTATTCCCTGACCGCGACGGCTTCAATTTCGATGGGCGCGCCTTTGGGGAGTGCCGCTACGCCGATGGTCGAGCGCGCGGGCGGCTCGTCGTCAAAAAAGCTGGCGTAGATCTCATTGACCTTAGTGAAGTCAGCCATGTTTTGCAAAAAGATAGTAGTCTTGACGAGATGGCGAAGCGACAGGCCGTTTTCTTCCAGAAGCGCCTGAAGGGTGTTCATCACCTGGCTTGTGGCGGGCGCAATCTCCCGGATGATTTCGCCTGTGGCCGGGTCGATGGGCAGCTGTCCGGAGATGAAAATCAGGCCGCCTGCTTCCACGGCGGGAGAATAAGGCCCTTTGGCCGTCATGTTTTTCGCGGAAAGAATTTTCTTGCGCGTGTTCATCAGGCAATCTCCAGCATTCTTTCAATGGCACGGCGGGCTTTGTCCATGGTGTCGCGTGGCACGGTGACCTCGTGCGTCATTGTTGAAAGCGAGGCTAAAATCTTCTCCAGTGTGTTTCGCTTCATGTTCGGGCAGATGGCCCGCTCCGAGACGGGATAAAACCGCTTGGAGGGATTTTCCTTTTGCATCCGGTGAATGATGCCCAGCTCGGTTCCAATGATGAATTCGTCGGCACTGTCCTCGCGGACGAAGTTGCACATCTTTTCCGTGGAGCCCACCAGATCGGCAAGCTCGGTCAAAGACGGAGGACATTCCGGATGCACCAGGACTTTGGCCTGCGGATGCAGCTTTCGAGCGCGCACAATTTCTTTGGGCTGAATGCGGGCGTGCGTCGGACAGAAGCCCTCCCAGACGATGAAGCGCTTTCCCAATTGATCCGACACGTAGCGCGCCAGATACTGATCGGGCACGAAAATGATTTCCGAATGTTTCTCCAGGATATGCCGCGCCATGTTGAGCGCGTTGCCGGAGGTGCAGCAATAGTCGCAAAGCGCCTTAACCTCGGCGGTGGTATTGACATAGCAGACCGATACCGCCCCGGGATGTTTGGCCTGAAGCGCGCGAAGGCCGGGGGCGTCAATCATATCCGCCATCGGGCAACCGGCTTTGGCATCCGGCAGTAAAACGGTTTTGTCCGGTGAGAGGATCTTGGCGGTTTCCGCCATGAAATGTACGCCGCAAAATACGATCACGTCCGCATCGGTTTTGGCGGCCTGTATGCTCAACCCCAGCGAGTCGCCCACAAAATCAGCAATGTCCTGAACTTCGGGCCGCTGGTAGTTATGCGCTAAAATGACGGCATTTTTTTCCTTTTTAAGCTTTGATATTTCGTTTCGAATGTCCATGAGGTGACCTCTTTCTGGGTTGGATAGACGCTGTTTCAGGGATTTTACCACCGGCCAGGTCGTGCAGGGTGACGGCTGCCAATGCATTGCGGAGGCCTGTGCTCAGGGCCTGCCAGACATGTCGTGTCGGGCAGCCGGGCACGCGGTCGCAGATCTCGGGATGGGTAGCGCAATCCACCAGGGAAATTTCCCCATCCACCGCTTCCACAATATCACAAAGCGAGATGTCTTGCGGCTCGTGCGCCAGCAGATAGCCGCCCTTTGCGCCCCGGACGGATCGGACGAGGCCTGCGCCTCTGAGTGGAAGCACGATCAGACTCAGATACTTTTCCGACAGGGCTTCGCTTGCGGCAATGTCCCGGAGGAAAACGGGTTTTTCTCCGGCGTGTCTGGCCAGTTCAATCATCATGCGCACGCCGTAGCGTGAACGCGTGGATAGCTTCATGGCAAAAAGGCTCCTCGAGTATTTGATTGGTCCGACCGTGCCGGCAGGCGGCCGCGCGGGGCTGTCTATACTCTATTTCACGGCTAGGAATTAGGATACAACCGTTTGTTTGTCAAGGATAATGCTTGGGCGCTTGGGGCGGACGGATAAAATTTTCACGGGGTGGAGGCGATGAGCCTTATCGCGGCTGGCGCATGAATTGATCGATGTGTCGCGCCACGGCAATGCCCAGCTCTCTGGAGGATCGCTTGATGGATTTTTTACCCGGATCGGGGGCGAACAGGGTTGTTTCATTCACCGGTTTTCCGGTGGAGGCATCAATGAGCCTCACTTGCGCCGCAAGCTTTGTCCGCCGCTTGGCGGTGCTGCCGCGCGGTTTAAGCGTACTGTGCGTCATGACCAGGCGCACCCGGACCAGAAGCGTGTCGTCTTGTTTTTTAAGTGTCTTTGACGAGGATTTGATAATCATTGGGGTGGCGCCGATGTCCAGAAGCTCACGCAGGGCGGCATTTTCGCAATAGGTGCTCGCGCTGGGGTAAGAGCGGGCAACGTGGCCATCCGTTTCAAAAGTGTTGAGAATAAGCTTGAAGTAGGCGACGGGCGCCGCTTCGGGAACGGGTGGTGGTTCGGGAGTTTTCCGAGTGACGATGCCCTTTAGCGGCGCGCAGGCGGCCATCATCAGCACAACGGCAAACACCGCAAAAAAAACAGAATATGGAATGCGTTGGCGGGGTTTCATGAGCTCATTTTTCTCCCGATGCCTTGTTTCATTTTACGAAAGTTTACCTCAGTATTTTTTAAATTGACAGGTAATAGTTTGCAAATCAGTTTCATCAGTAAGGCGCCTCGATGAGGGTCTCGCCGATGGGCGCATCCGGGGATGCCGCTTGCGGATAAATATACAGCCGGTCGCCGGGTGAAATTTTTCCGCCGTTGGCGAGGTTGTTCCAGAGGTAGATCGCCCGCAGCGGGACGTTAAAGCGCGAGGCGATCGCCGTCAGGGTATCACCCCTTTTAACCGTGTAGGCGTTTTGTTCCTTTTGAGCCGCCCATTGACGCACGAGGTTGTCGTAGCGATTGGTAAATCCCGCCGATGACCCGTAAGGAACGCTCACATCATGGCGGCCCGGCGGCAGGAAATAACTGCGCAGCTGGGGATTGAGGTCGCGGATCTCTTTAAAATAGGTATTGGCCGCCTCGGCGATGATCTGCAGGGGAACCGCCTCCTGGGCGTCAACTGAAATCACCTCGAACCGGCGGGCCTCGTAAAGATCTTCCTTGGCCAGGATATAGCCGAAGCGGGACGGGTTGGACATAATAATCTTGGCCGCCAGAATGCGGAAAATGTATCGCTGGGTCTCCGGATAGAGGTGGAGTTTATAATAGTCGTTGACTTTTTGCACCAGCATTTCACCCCGCAGGCCATCCTCACCCATGTTGTACGCTGCGGCGGCCAGTGTCCAGGAGCCGAAAAGGGTATAGAGTTCTTTTAAATACCGGGCGGCGGCCTCAGTGGCGGTGAAGATGTTGCGGCGCTCGTCGATATGCGAATTGATGGTCAGTCCGTATTTTGCGCCCGTCGATTCAATAAACTGCCAGTAGCCCACCGCGCCCTTGCCGGAGGCCGCGTGGGTCAGTAGCGCGCTTTCTGCGATGGCGATGTATTTCAAATCATCTGGCAGGCCGTGCGCTTTGAAGACTTTTTCAATGTGCGGGAAATAGCGGTTGGCGCGTTTGAGCCACAAAATGATGCTGTCCGTGTTATCCAGAGATATCAGGAACTCGCGCTCCAGCCGCTCGCGCACGTCAGGGTTTTCAACCGGCACCGGTTCTGCACAAAAGGTGATCTTGTCTTTGAGCTGGAGCCGCTCGATAATGACCGTGGCGGGGTGATGAAGCGTCAGAGAAGCGGCCCCGGCAGTCTGCGCACCGTCAAAGGCCGTCAGGCTGAACGAAGCGGCAACGAGCAATAGGAGGCTCTTCGTATGCAAAGCGCTCAATAGGCGAAACTTTTGCCATTTCATTGGGCGTCTTTTCCCGACTTGAAGGGCTTGGTCAGTCCGTCCCCGATCTCCCTGGCTTCCTGCTTGGCGCCCTCCCCGGCGGTTTTAAGGGTTTTCAAGGACTCGTCCCGTGCCTCTTTCAGGCTTGCGGGAATGTCTTCCTTCATCGATTTGGCGTCGCGAACGACGGCGTCTTTACTTTCCTGATACACGTCAACCGCCTTGCCTTTCACGTTTTTGCCCGCCTCCGTAGCGGATTCGACGACGGTTTTGTCCGATTTCGGTTTGTCGGCATCAGCCGGTTTCGCACTTTCGGCGCCGGCCAGAAAAACGACCAGGAATAAACAGCAAATAACGAATTTATTCATGTCTTTACTCCTTTTGAACAGTTTTTGAGATGCGGTTATTGGTAATTTTGTCCGGATTATAGGCAAAAATAAAAACAAATGTCAATCAGGACAAGGATCGGGCAAAAATCAGAAGAGGACGCGTCTTTTTGCCCGAAAGTTCAAATGTTTCCGAGGTTCATGGGGGTAACGCCGATGCGGGAGGCGCTTTGGTGCGTCGGCGGGTCTGGGACGAAATTCATTAAAGAATCTGATCAGAAAGACCGACTATGTATCTATGCTTTCCGGTTGTTTGCCACCGGCACGGACGTGGAGCTTTCCACGCCGCTTGAAAACCTCGCGGCCCTGCGACGGGCCGTCGAAGACGACACATCGGGTTGAATCATGATCGATACACCCATTACCGTCATCGCCTGTTCCGTCTTGAAACCCGAATTGACCGCCTTGCGCAAAAAAGGGACGATTTCGTTTCCCGTGCGATTTGTGAGCTCAAAATATCACCTCCAGCCGGAAAAGCTTGCCCGGCGGCTTACAGCGCTGGTGCAAAAGGAACGCGCCTCAGGCGCCCGCGTCATCCTGATGTTTGAAGACTGTTTTGCAGGCATGAGCGATCTGACAACCGGCGCGGACGTGGTTCGGGTAGCGGGTGTCAACGCCGCCGAGATGCTTCTGGGGAAAGAGCGCTACCTGTCGTTTGTCCGGGGCGGCGCCTTTTTTCTGTTTCCTGAATGGGTGACGCACTGGGAAGGAATTCTCTCGGTGTTTCCCGGAATGGACGCGGAAAGCCAAAAGGCGCTGATGCGCTCAAACCATACCCGCTTTGTGTATCTCGATACCGGTGTGATTGCCGTGCCCTTCGGCAAGCTTCAGGCTTGCAGTGATTTTTTCGGCCTTCCTTTTGAAGTGGTTGAAACGGGACTGGAGACGCTCGCGGGCGCGCTTCGCGAGGCTCTGGCGCGCCTGAGAACTTCCGGCGCTCCCCAAAGGCCCGCCTCCGGCGATTCCGGCGCGGCGGCTTTGATGATGCTCGATGTTCTGGCCACCGTCCTTAAAAATCCCGGAAGCCTCTCCGAAACAGTGGCCAGGCTCTCCCGGAAAATTCGCGAGTTGACGGGCTCGCGCATGGTGATTCTGGCCCTGAAAAATGAATCCAAAAGCCCCTCCTCCGCCATTCGCCTGTTATCGGTGTATCCCGAGCGCCACGCCGCCGTGGGCCAGACGCAGGCGGTGCGGCAGATTCTCGAGGCCTCGTTTGGGATGGATTCGGCGACGGTGTTGCCGGGCTGTCCGGACCCGGAAGAAAAGACGCCGGCACGGGGCAAGCCCTGTCTGGTTCTTCCGATTAAAAGCCCAACGGAGCGCATCGGCACTATTGTTTCGATCGGTCTTTTGGACGAAAGCTTTGTCGCGCCGATTTTGAACATTTCAGATATTCTTTCAAGCGCAGTGGCCGTTGTTCTGACCAATGCGCTCCTGCTGGAGGCGCAATCGAAAAACCAGCGAAGGCTGGAAAACGAGATTGAGGAACACCGGCTGCTTTTTGAGCATGCCGTCTCCGCCATTGCCGTTCATGAAATTGTGCTCGACGAGGCAGGACGTCCGGTGGATTACGTTTTTCTTTCCGCCAATCCCGCGTTTGAGGCGCATACGGGATTGAAGGTGGCCGACGTGATCGGGCGACGCGCAAGTGACATTTTGCCCGGCATTGAAAAAACGCCGTTTATCGATCTTTACGGCCGGGTGGCGCTGTCGGGGAAACCCATCTCGTTTGAGCAGTATTCCGATGTATTGAAACGTCATTATTTCATCAGTGCCTACCGGGTGGGGCCTGGCCGGTTTGCGACGGCGTTTACCGACATGACTGCGCGTAAAAAGGCGGAGGCGGAACTGACCGACGCGCTGGAGGCGCTCAAAGACCGGGAAGAACGCATCAATCTGATGATGGAAGCCACCGACGAGGGGTTCTGGTTTTGGAACCGGCTGACCCACGAGCTCAAATTCAGCGCGAGCATGCTTCGCCATCTGGGGTTTGATGACGATGGCGCCGGATTCAGTTATCAGTGGTTTGCCGACTCTATCCATAAAAACAGCGTGTCCGTTTTTGACACGGCGCTCAACGACTATCTGACGGGGAAAAGCAAGTATTACGAGTTTCAATATCTGATCAAGGCAAAAAACGGCCAGTGGCGCTGGTTCTGGGCGCGCGGCGCCTGCACGGCCTATGGGCCCGACGGCAGCCCGCAGAAATTCATGGGCACACACCGGGACATCACCGAGCAAAAAAAACTCGGGAAGGAAAGGGAGGCCGCCCAGGAGGCCCTCAGGCAAAAAAGTGAGGAGCTGGAGCGATATTTTACCTCCAGTCTCGATCTGCTTTGCATTGCGGATACGGAAGGTCATTTTCTTCGTGTAAACCCCGAATGGGGAAACGTGCTGGGCTACAGCGCAGGCGAACTTCACGGGCGGCGATTTCTGGATTTTGTGCACCCTGACGATCTGGCCGCCACGCTTTCGGTCATCTCGGATCTTGAGGCACAAAACGACGTCTTGAGCTTTGAAAACCGCTATCTGGGCAAGGACGGCGCGTATCGCTGGATCGAGTGGCGCTCAAAGCCGCAGGGCAATCTGATCTACGCCGCCGCGCGCGACATTACTGCTCGTAAAAATGCGGAACTGAATCTGCTGGAGATCAATCAGCGCCTCGAGAAAGCCATGGGGCGCGCCAAAGAGATGGCCCGACAGGCCGGCAAGGCCAACCGGGCGAAAAGCGAATTTCTGGCGAACATGAGCCACGAAATACGCACGCCGATGAATGCCGTCATCAGCTTAAGCCGGCTGCTTCTGGAAACGCCGCTCGATGATGATCAGCGAGACTGCCTCAACAACATCAACGCCTCGTCGCGAATGCTGATGGGGATCATCAACGACATTCTGGATTATTCCAAAATCGAAGCGGGGAAGCTTGAGCTCGATCATTCCGAGTTTCGGATCAATGATCTTCTGGAGCAGATGAAAAGTTTGTTTGCCTCGGCCGCCGCCGACAAGCGCCTTCAACTCGTTTTTGAGGCAGCTCAGGATCTTCCGTCCGTGGTGGTGGGCGATTTCCTGCGCCTGGCCCAGGTGCTGAGCAATCTGATGGGAAACGCCGTCAAGTTTACGAGGCAGGGGTTTGTGACCCTGCGGATTTCGCGCACCGGCGGCGATGATACACAGGCGTTGCTATGCTTCGAGGTGAGTGATTCCGGCATTGGTCTGACCCAAGCGCAAATTCGCCGCTTGTTTAAAGCGTTTTCGCAGGGGGATTCCTCCACGACCCGCGAGTTCGGCGGCACCGGTCTGGGATTGTCCATCAGCCAAAAGCTCGTGGAGCGCATGGGGGGCGCGCTTCAGGTGGAGTCCCTTCCCCAAAAGGGCAGCGTTTTCTTTTTTGAGCTGGAGATGCCGGTATCGGCGCTTCCGGCGGACGCGGGCATATCCTCTGACGTCAAGGATTCAAAGGGCGGCTCTGCCGAGTCTGCGCGGGCAGGCAAAACGAAGATTCCTGATTTTTCCGGCTATTCCATTTTGCTGGTGGAAGACAATATCTTGAATCAGGAAGTGGCCAAACGCTGGCTGGAAAAAACCGGCGTGACCGTCACCGTGGCTGCAAATGGCGCGGAGGCGGTGTCGCTCGTCGATCAAAGGCGATTTGACCTGGTCCTGATGGATTTGCAGATGCCGGTGATGGACGGCTTTGAGGCCACCCGGCGGATTCGCAAACGGCATCGGGAGCTGCCGGTGATCGCCCTGTCGGCGGCCGTTTTGGAGGCCGACCGGCAAAAGGCGCGCCGCGCGGGGATGAACGCGCACCTGGCCAAGCCGATTGATAAAAACGAATTGTACCGGAAATTATCCGGATGGCTAAGACCGATGGATGCGGCTTCGGGTGATGCGGCCCAAATTCCATGGCTTGAGGGGCTTGAAGGGTTTGATGTGGTCAGCGGGCTTGGGTTGGCCGATGGTGATCCGGCGTTTTATCTCACGCTTTTGCATCACTTTAACGATCAGCTGGCAGACGAATTTGCGGGCCTGGTCAAACCGCCGGAGGGAATGGATCGTTCTCAAGCGGCTAAAAAGGCTCATGCGCTCAAGGGGGAGGCCGGCGCCGTCGGTCACACACGTCTGGCTGACATGGCCGCCGAGATGGACCGCGCTTTCAAAGCGGGAGAGTCGATTTCCGAAACACGGCTAGGCGAGTTGCGTGCCACCATGGAAGATGCGCGTCAGCGGCTGGCCGAGCTGCCTGTATCTCCCGGCGTCAATGCGCATCGTAACGCCGATACCGCAGCGCAGGACGCAAACCGCAGGGGCGCAGGCGAGGGGGAGGCGGCTAAACCCGTTGTGCTGATCGTTGACGATCAACCCGCCAATCGCATGGTTTTATCCAAGCTGCTCAAAGACGACTATGCCATTGTGACGGCCGAAAGCGGCGCCGAGGCGCTACAGATCGCGGCGGGCGAACGTCCGCCTTCGCTCATGCTGCTGGACATTGAAATGCCGGACATGGATGGTTACGAAGTCTGCCGCAGGGTGAAGGCCAGTGTAAAAACCAGCGGCATCGCCGTGATTTTTGTGACCGGCCGGGATTCCGCACAGGATGAAGAGATGGGGTTTTCCCTGGGGGCGGTGGACTATATCTCCAAGCCCTTCCAGCCCGGCATTGTCCGCGCGCGTGTGCGCAATCACATCAACCTGAAAATTCGAACAGACCTGTTCGAATTGCTCTCCAGCCTCGACGCGCTGACCAATATTCCCAACCGGCGCAGCTTCGAGGAGCATCTGGCCCGGGAATGGGCGCGCGCTGCGCGCAAAGGACAGCCCCTGTCGGTGGCGATGATGGATATCGATCATTTCAAACTCTACAACGATCACTACGGCCACGGGGCGGGCGATGATTGCCTGCGCCTGGTTGCAAGGACGTTGAAGAAAACGCTCACGCGTCCCACAGACATCATCGCCCGCTATGGGGGCGAGGAGTTTGTGGCACTGCTGCCGGATACGGATGCTAAGGGCGCTCGGCATATCGGTGAGCAGATGCGCTCCGCCGTTGAGGCGGCGGCCATTGCCCATGACCATTCTCCCACGGCGCGCGTGGTGACCTTAAGCGTTGGCATGGCCACGCAGGTCCGGAAAGGTTCAAAAGACGCTGCCCGGCCATTGATCGATGCCGCCGATGCGGCCCTGTACCGGGCCAAAAGCTCCGGGCGAAACCAGACCTGCACAGCGGACTGATCAGCCCCGCCAGGAACTCGATTTGAAATTATCCGATTTTACATTACGCGCTTTTCGTATTGTTTTCACCGCTGTCAACGATAATCATGTTGACAAAATATTTTCTAACAGATAGCGTCTATAAAATTCCCGAGATTACAGTAAATTGCATAAAAATGTTTAAGGAGGCGCGTCAATGGGTACTTTCAGACCGGACATAACAAACGTCGTTTTGGAAAGTTGCTGCAAAAAAACATTAACTCTCATCCGTGAAAAAATTGATCTGAGCAATTTAGCGCAAAACTTATTTTTCCCTGCTGTTTTTGCATCACTTTTTATTAGCCCGTCAGGGAGAGGGGCTGCAATGTCAACAATTATAGGCATTAACCAGACTGATTGGACGGGACTTGCAAATGCCGTTAAAGACATTGCAGCAGGGACAAAATATGCGGTCAGAAGAGAGGCTTCATATGAAGCCTCAATGCATTCAGGTCAACTCAGCGATTTCTGGGAAGGAATCGCTGATGCTTTTAAATAGAATAAATCCATCAAACATATGGGATCGTAAAGCATTATAACTAATGCCGTGAAACGAACGGACATCAAACGAAAAGGCGGGGTCATGATGTTATTGAATACCACTCATCTGAAATCATTAATTCGAACTGTCATTTTTTTTATACTTTTTATTTCGACAACATCTGCTTATGTCAAGGCACAAGACGCACATGAGATTCAAAACGATATTAAAAAGACATTGCGAGCCTTTAATTATTCAGAAAGCGAATCGGCCATCTTCGAGAAACTTGATGCTTTTCTGCTCAAAGATTATGGATACACAAACAGGGAATATCTGGACTCCCTGACGGAGCTGGGTATGGATTTATCCGAAGCGGTAAAGGCGATGAATTCCTGTATTGAGGAAGCGACCGATTACGAGAACCAATTCTCGCGAGAGT
The DNA here is from genome assembly GCA_964608995.1 of uncultured Smithella sp. GTDB lineage: Bacteria > Desulfobacterota > Syntrophia > Syntrophales > Smithellaceae > UBA8904. The sequence goes on from CAZSQS010000001.1 coordinate 140,494, forward strand.
GGATCAATGATCTTTTAAGACAGTTTGACAAAGAATATATCCATAAAAATGAGTCTTCCATCCAGATTATCCTATATGCGCTATGGGTCAGGGCGTATTACGCTTCCTGTAAAGAAATTGAAAAAGAAGTCATCCACAAGGAAATGCTTTATATGGAGATACGAGCAAACTACGTTAAATATTTTCTTGAATTTGCGGAAACGCTTGATGATAAGGAAAAAGATATATTTAAAAACAGAATCGCCTATGCTCAATATGTCAATACCTTGCCGGATAAAAGTTTAAAGCAACTTCTTGCGGGCAATGGCATCCGGGTTGCCTTATCCTCAAGAGCCGTGAAGACACGAAAAGACGTTGATCCCAAACTGGCAGCGTTTTTTTCTCATCATCCGTTCTTCTCCAAGCCGTTTGATCGATTACGTGCGATAAAGGAAATCCGGAAGATTAAATAGCTCGCTTTCGAACCTTCTGTTTTTGTCGAGGCGCATGACTTTTGGACTAGCTTAAGACCAAAATACGCTGCTTAGTCCAATCCTTGAAAAACCCACTTCAAAGGGTTACTATCCTCTTCCCACAATACGGGCGTTATGATGCCCGTATTGTGGTCTTTGCGTTGGCCTTGCCGACACCTAGGATCCACAAAAAACAGATTGACTTTAGACGCGATATGTTTAACTATGCGGTTAAACCGAATGGTTAAATCTGAATGGGCCACAATTTATTTGAGAGTAGCGATATGAAAAAAAACAAGATCAGCCTCGCCGCTTTATTGGTATGCGTTTTCCTGTTTCCGGTTTCGAGTGTTTTTGGACAGACGCCTTTGAGCCTTGAGGACTGCATTATGCTTGGCCTCCAAAACAGCCCGGCGATGCGCAGCGCCGCCTCCGGCGTCAGGGCAGGCGACGCGCAAAAAAAAGAAGCCCTGACCGGTTTTTTCCCGGAGCTTCGCACATCCTACAGCTATACCCGGCTCAATGAAGCACCCGAGTTGAAATTTCCGGGCATACCGCCATCCATTCCCGCCATGAATATTCCGGCAGGCGACCAAAATACGTATTTGTGGGCGCTCGAGGCCAGACAGCCGCTGTTTGCCGGTGGAAAAATTCTGGCCGGCTATCAGATAAGCGCGATTGTCCATGAGGCCTCACGCGTCAGCGCGAAAGCTCAGCGTCAGGAGGTGGTCTATGAAGTCAAGGCGGCCTATTTTGATGTCCTTCGCGCCAACAGGATACTGGAGACGGCCAGGCAGTCCGTAGAAATGCTGACCCGGCACCAGGATGTGGCGGCCCATTTTTTTCAAGCGGGGCTCATTCCCAAAAATGATTTTCTGCGCGCCGATGTCGCGCTGGCCTTGGGCCAGCAGCGACTGATCCGGGCCCAAAATGCGCTCGCGCTGGCCGGAGCGCGCCTCAACACGCTTCTGAAGCGCGATCCGTCCGAGCCGGTTTTGCTTGACGACATTCTTGACTATTCCCCCATGACGCAATCGTTTGATTCATCCCTGGCTGAGGCTCGCCAGAGGCGGCCGGAGCTTCTCCATGCAAAACTCCGCGCACAGATGGCCGCCAAACAGGTGGTGGCGGCCCGAAGCGAGTATTGGCCCAAGCTTCAACTGATTGCCAACTATTCCCGCTACGGCGATACGCCGTCGGTGTCCGGCAGTGATTTGAGGGACGCCGAAAGCTGGTCGGTGATGGGAATGGCCAGCTGGACGTTTTGGGAATGGGGAAAAACCAAATTCCGCGTCGATGCCTCCCTGGCCGCTGAAAATCAGGCGATCGACGCCGTCGAGCAACTGGAGGATCACCTGCGGCTGGAGATCCTCAACGCCTATCTGCTGATCAGAGAGGCAGAAAGTCAGATTCGCGTTTCGGAAAAAGTCATTTTACAGGCCGACGAGAACTTCCGCATTTCCGAGGAGCGATACAAGCAGCGGGTGGCTGCGTCAACCGATGTGCTCGATGCGCAGACGATCCTGACCCGGGCAAAATTCGACTATGCCAACGCGCTGGCGGACTATGGTATTCAACAGGCCAGGCTTGAGCGGGCGATGGGAACCCTTGGGTTGTAAAGGGGAGGTGCGGTTTGAACAGAAATGAAATGGATGCCCAGAAACGGACCCGGACGGCCGACAAGATCTTAACCGCGGCGCGCCAAACCTTTGCCGAATTCGGTTACAGCGGCACGTCTATGGACGAAATTGCCCGGCGCGCAGGCGTCAACAAGGCCACGCTTTACTACCAGATCGGCGACAAGGATACGCTCTATGGCGCCGTCATCCATTCAGTGATGGGCCATATCGCTAAAGGTGTCTCCGAGGTGGTGGCGCGGGCGCATGCGCCGGAAGAAAAACTTCGCGCCTATATCGCCTTTATGGCCGACGCCATGGATCAAAATCCGGACTTGCCGCCCATCATGATCCGCGAGGTCGCCTCCGGCGGCGCGCATCTGCCGCGCCTGGCCGCCGAAGACATCGCCTCTGTTTTGACGGTGCTTATGGGGATTCTCGATGAGGGGAAAAAAAGAGGGGTCTTTGCCGACGTCGTTCCCTTTTTGCTTCACGCCATGATTATGGGAACGACGCTGCTTTACAAACTGGGGACGCCGATCAAGGATCGGCAAATGTGGGTGCCGCGCGATCTCAAGGCGCGGGATAAAAAGATTACGGGATCGCTGGGCGACGAAGTGGCGCGCCTGGTGCTTAAGGCGGTGAAAATAGAAACCGCATCGAAAACAGGTTGATGATTCAACAAGGACAAACGCCGTGAAAAAAATAGTGGGAATAATCGTTCTGGGGCTCCTTTTGGTCAGCGTGGGGGCAGGGGTGTATTTTGGCCAGAAAAATAACCGGGCAGGCGAGCTTCTGTATTCCGGCACGATTGAGGCCACGGAGGTCACTCTGTCTTTCCAGGCGCCGGGCCGTGTGGCTGAGGTCTATGTCCAGGAGGGCCGTCGCGTGAAAAAAGGCGAGCTCCTGGCCGAGCTGGATCGCGCCGATTATGAAGCGCGCCACGCGCAGGCCCGGGCCAATCTGACCCGCGCTGAAAAAGCAAAACAACAGGCGCGCACAGCCCTGAATATCTATGAAAAAACACTTCCCGCCGAGGTCGCCCGCGCCGAAGCCGCGCTTGCCAGCGCAACGGATACGCTGGAAAACGCCAAAAAGAACTATCTGCGTTTTGAAGAATTATTTCAAAAAGGCGTCGTGTCGGAAAAAGAGCGCGACACGATGAAGCTAAGTTATGACCTCGCCGAGGCTCGCCTCGCCGAAGCGCAATCCCTTTTGCATTTAGCTAAGGGGAATCTGCCGCGCGCATTGGCGGCCAGGCAGGAGATTGAAGTTGCCGCCTCGCAAATTGAGGCGGCCCGGGCCGCCTTGCAGCAGGCGGCGGTTCATCTGGACTATACGCGGCTTTTATCGCCGCTTGATGGCGTGGTGACGAGCCGCGCCATTGAGCCTGGCGAAACCGTCGCTGTGGGGCGCGAAGTGATGACCCTTTCAGATCTTTCGCGGGTGGAGTTGAATATCTTTGTGGAAGAGACGCAAATCGGCCGAATTTCACCGGGGGCGAAAGCGCAGGTGACCATCGATACCTTCCCAGGGAAAGTTTATGAAGGCGTGGTGTCTTTCGTTTCACCCGAAGGCGAATTTACGCCGAAAATCATACAGACGAAAAAGGAACGGGTGCGGCTGGTCTATCGCGTCAAGATCGCCATCGACAATCCGTCTTTGGAGCTTAAAACCGGAATGCCCGCCGACGCTGAGCTTAAACCCTGAAAAAGAGGTGTCCATGACCGCCTTGCCCGAACGACCCGCGTCGATGGTCAGCGTGCGCCACGTCTCCTGGCGCTACAAAGATGTTGAGGCCCTTGACGATATTTCTCTGGATGTGCCCAAAGGCAGTCTTTTTGGATTTGTTGGCTCCGACGGCGCGGGCAAATCCACCCTCTTGCGTTTGATTGCCACACTGATGAAGCCCCGGCAGGGCAAAATCGTAGTGGATGGCCGCAACGTCGCCACCGAGGCGCGTTCGATCAAAAACATTCTCGGTTACATGCCCCAGCGATTCGGCCTGTATGCGGATTTGACCGTCGCAGAAAATTTTAATTTTTTTCTGGATGTCTTCGGTGTGGCCACCGCCTCCCGAAAAGCCATTCAAGAAAAGTATCTGGGGTTTTCCAATTTGCTGCCATTTGTTAACAGGCCCGCGGGGCAGCTTTCCGGCGGCATGAAGCAAAAACTGGGGCTGGCCTGCGTTTTGGCGCATGAGCCCCGGGTGCTGATTCTCGATGAGCCGACCAATGGTGTGGACCCCGTCTCGCGGCGCGAATTCTGGGATATCCTGCTTGGCATGAAAAAAGAAGGCATGACCCTCCTGGTGTCCACCGCGTATCTGGATGAGGCCAGGCTTTGCGACCAAATTGCGCTGATGCACCGGTCGGTCCTGCTCGATGTGGCGTCGCCCGACGTGCTGAGCGCGGGTTTTAAAACGTTGGAGGAAGCCGTTATTGCGCGTATTGTCGATGTAGATCAGGAGATTGAACATGACGCCTTCCTGTTCTGACGCCATCTGCGTCGAAAATCTGGAGAAACGTTTCGGAAATTTTATCGCGGTGAACAAAATCAGCTTTCAGGTGAAGCAAGGTGAAATCTTCGGCTTTCTGGGCGCCAACGGTTCCGGTAAATCCACGACGATCCGGATGCTGTGCGGTATTATGACGCCCACGTCGGGCGCGGGCCGGGTGGCCGGATTCGACATCGTCCGGCAGCCGGAAAGTGTCAAACAGGCCATCGGCTATATGTCGCAGAAATTTTCTTTGTATGAAGATTTAACGCCGTTTGAAAATCTGCGCTTTTACCTGGGCGTTTACAGTGTTTCTCCATCCTTGTGGACCGAGCGCATCGCGGGGGTGTTAAAGATGACACGGCTCGAGGAGGCGCGCCATCGGTTGACGCGGGAGCTGCCGCAAGGCCTGCGCCAGCGGCTGGCTCTGGGCTGCTCGCTTCTGCACCAGCCGAAAGTGTTGTTTCTCGATGAACCGACCTCCGGCGTCGATCCGGTCACACGCCGGCGCTTCTGGGCCTTTATCGCGCAAATCGCCGGCAGCGGCACAACCGTTTTCGTAACCACGCATTACATGGATGAAGCGCAGTTTTGCGGGCGCATCGTCATGATTAACGCAGGCGACATTGTGGCTTCCGGAACGCCGCAGGAAATTATTGCATCCGCCTGCCCCGGCCGTCCCGAGGCCGATTTGAATGACGCGTTTATCGCGCTGATGACGAGGTGCCCGTCTTGAACCCGACGCGACTAAAAGCCATTCTCCGCAAGGAAGTCTTTCATCTTCTTCGAGACACCCAGAGTCTTTCTCTGGCTTTTGCCGTGCCGCTCGTTTTGATTGTCCTTTTCGGCTATGCGCTTTCCCTGGATGTGGATCAGGTGAAAACAGTTGTCGTGGATTCCGATCGCTCTTCGGCAAGCCGCGATTTCATCCGCCGCTTCGAGGCGTCAACATATTTTTCTGTTGATGGGTATCTGAGCCGGTCGAAAGATGCTATTGGCGTACTCGACCGCGACGAGGCGAAGGTCGTCCTCATCATTGGCCCGGATTTTGGAAAAAATCTTCAGGCGGATCGCGAAGCGCGCGTGCAGGTTCTCCTGGAAGGCAGCGACCCCAATTACGCAGGCATCGTCCGCGGCTACCTCACTGCGCTCGTCGAACAGTATAATCAGAAATTATTGGTCGAGTATTTAAACCGCCGGGGAATGGAACCCATTTCGCCGCCGGTGGAGGGCCGCATCCGCATCTGGTTTAACGAGGATCTCCAAAGCCGCAACTTCATCGTTCCGGGCATCATCGCCATCATCATCATGATTGTGGGCGCGCTTTTGACGTCGCTCATCATCGCGCGCGAGTATGAGCAAGGCACGATGGAGACGCTCAAGTCCCTGCCGCTTAGCGCAGGCGAGCTTCTGCTGGGAAAGGCGCTGCCCTATTTTGGAATCGGTTTTGCCGATGTGTTGATCGCCATGCTGGGCGGGCAGATTCTTTTTGGCGTGGTGATGAAAGGTTCTTTTGGGATCATGATGCTGGCCACCACGCTGTATTTGTGCGTGGCGCTGGCGTTGGGCCTCACCATCTCCACGCTGACGAAGTCGCAGCTTGTCGCCAATCAGGCGGCCATTTTAATCACCTACCTGCCGTCGGTGCTGCTTTCCAATTTTGTTTTCCCGATTGCCAACATGCCGAAGTTTCTGCAGGCCATCACGTATATCGTTCCGGCAAGATACTACATTGACATTCTGGGCGGCCTGTATCTGCGCAACACGAACTTAGCCTACCTGTGGCCGAGTCTGGCGGTGCTGGCCCTGATGGCCGCGGGGTTGACCGCCATCAGTTATCTGCTTTTGAAGAGGGAAGGGCTATGAGCGCTCTGAGAATTCGGGAACTGGTGCGCAAGGAATTTCTTCAGCTTTTTCGTGACAAGCGAATCCGGATGGTGCTTTTTGTGGCCCCCTTTCTGCAGATGCTGGTTTTCGGCTATGTGGTCAATTACGACATCCGCAACATTTCGATGGCGTTTCTGGACTATTCGCACACGGCTGAAAGCCGCCGTCTGGCCGAGGCTTTCACGGGCGGCCGCATTTTTGCGATCAAGCAGTATTTAAAGGATGAGCGCGAGCTCGAAGAGGCGCTCCTGCGGGGAAAGGTGGATATGGCGGTGGTGGTGGGCCCCGATTTTGCAAATCGTATCCGCAAAGGCCAAAGCGCCGCCGTGCAGATTCTCGCCGATGGCTCGATGAGCAATATGGCCTCGATGCGCATGGCCTACACGATGAGCGTTCTGGAAAAATACAACCGCGAGATGCTCAGGGAGCTCTATCCGATGTCCATGTCGTATGGCCGAGTGGATGCGCGCCTTCGCGCCTGGTACAACCCGAACCTCGACAGCCGGCACTTTTTTGTTCCGGGAATTGTCGCCTTCCTGGTCATGCTGTTGTCGCTCCTTTTGACGTCAATTGCGATCATCCGGGAAAAAGAAGCGGGCACGATGGAGCAGTTGATCGTGACCCCGATAACGGCGGTTGAACTGATCATCGGCAAGACCATCCCCTATATTATTGTGTCTCTGGGGCAAATGATGGCGGTCATTGTGGTGGCGATCCTCTGGTTTGATATTCCGCTTCGGGGCAGCATTCCCTTGCTGCTTTTCGCCTCGTGTCTGTTTTTACTGAGCACACTGGGCATCGGGCTTTTTATTTCGACCGTCTCCACGACGCAGCAGCAGGCGATGATGGCCACCTTCATGATCATCCTGCCCTTTTTTATGCTGAGCGGTTTTGTTTTCCCTATCGCCAATATGCCCGAGGGAATCCAGTGGCTGACGCTTTTAAACCCGCTTCGCTATTTTCTGGTGATTATCCGCGGAATCTTTCTCAAGGGGGTGTCGCTGGAGGTGCTCTGGCCGCAGTTTCTGGCGCTGGCCATTTTGGGCATCATCGTTTTTTCCGGCGCGATGCTGCGCTTTAAAAAGCGTTTGGATTAAAGAACAGGCTGCGTCTCGCTTTTGAGAATTCGGGCGAAACGCAGCCGTTTAGATAAAGAGTTGCGGGCGTCAATTATTCCTTTACTTCTGGTGGCGCCTCGGAGACGTCCAGAAGCTCCACTTCATAGATCAGCAGGCTTCCGCCCGGAATGACGGGCGGATTTCCCATGTCGCCATAGGCGGTCTCCGGCGGGCAGTAAAATTTTGCCTTGCCGCCGACTTTCATGAGTTCCACACCTTCCGAAAAACACTGCAGGATTTGTCCCACAATATACTCCGAGGGCTTCTCGCGTTTGTAAGTGCTGTCAAATTCCTTTCCATTGATAAACGTGGCCGTGTAGTGAACCTTAATTTGCTTGCCTTCGGTGGGTTTGGCTCCGGCGCCCGCCGATATTTCCTGAAAAACAACACCCGAGGCGGTTTTTTTTGCGCCTTTTTCCGAGGCGGCTTTTTTGAGATACTCAAGCGCGGCCGCTTTGCGCTTTTCACGGCGCTCATCGATAATTTTGCGAAGTTGCGGCATGCTGGCGTCCGGTTCCGTGGCCAGTTTGTTGCCCGCCACCGCATCGGCCAGCCCCATTTGAACATATTTCCCCTCTTCGGGTGTCAGTTCCAGCTGGTAGGCGTCTCGATGCATAAACACTCCCAGCGAATAAAAGGCCTTCTCGTCGTCGTTTTTCAGAACGATCTCTGAGGCCTTGTCCTTTGCCTCCTTCGCAGAAGGCGCAGGAGATTGAGAGCAGGCGCACAAAACCGAGAGGGCGACTACAATCATCATCATGTTCCGGATCATCATTTTTTTTCATCCTCCTTAAGATCAATAGGGTATTTTTATCTAAAATAAAAACGCGTTCAAGTCATCATAAATTTCAAGTTCCTGCAACAGATTCCTGTCCCCGCGGGGCGTTGACCCTCCTGGAAAATATCCGACGGCTTTTTATGGAGGGTAAAAAAATCCGGGTGGATTTTCATCCACCCGGAAAGGGTTTCTTCCTCTGAAAGTTCAACCAGAGGATAGGGTTCAAGGTTAACCGGGGCTAGATGCCGGAGGTTCTCCACGTCAAAGCGTCGCTCGGTCTCTTGATGTAAGTCTTCCAGCGGGTGTCGCCATCGAGATACGTCTTCTGGAAGGCCAGGGCCAGAGCGCCTGCGTTCGGTGCGAAAACCGTATCCGGCCCGCCCCAATCAAAGTGACCGGCAATCGAGATGACATAAAGCGCTTTTGGAATACCGCGCGGAATCGCGTTGTAAACGCTTTCCGACTGATACATGCCGCCCAGAACCGTCAAATCCGTTGCGCCGTTCATGAGCAGCATCGGGCACTTGGTGTAGCGGCCGCTTTTGTAAATACTGGTTGCGGACAGGTTGTGGCCCGCCAGAGACATGGCCGTTTTCGGACCGGTTTTGGCTGCGTTAATCCAGGTGGCGCCGCCGCCCATCGACCAACCCAACAACCCGATTCTGCTGGTGTCGAGTTTGCCCTTAAGCGCATGGCCGTTGCGGGTGTTGAGTTTCTTGAGCGCATTGTAGGCGCTCCACTGCAGGGAGGCTCTCAGATCCACGGTATCCATCGTGGTGGCCGAATCGCAGTTCACATAAACGATGCCGTGCGAGGCAAAGAAGGGGCCCCAGTCGGAGTTCGCCGCCTGTGTTCCCATGAAGGGCTGCATGAAGATGAGGGCGGAGAAAGGCGGCGTGGCGTTTTGCGGAATGTAGATGGACGCGCTGGCTGTAAATCCGGGGAAGTCACTGGTTCTGCTGGAGCCGTAAGGGCCGCTTTTGCTTGTCGATTTTGGTGTATCATCGCGGCAGATCGCGCCTGCGGGGCATCCGGGAATCGATCCGGACGAGCTCGATGAACTGGACGAACTCGATGAGCTCGTGGAGTACCACCACGACGAACCTGACGACGAACTGGACGAACTCGATGAACTGGAGGAACTGGTGGAGAACCACCACTGGGCATCACAGGTTGACGCGGTTGCGCCCGCTAAAAACAGGCACACAAACGACAGAATTAAAAAACTCGTAACTGACTTTCTTTTCATAACCATTTCCCTTCCGTTGAATGATAAGAGTTTTTTTGTTTTCGCGGCCCTTGCACTCTAATCCTCAGATGGCAAAGTTCGCCCCTTTACGCGTTGTCTGTTTTCGGCCTTGGCTGACCCCCTGTTTCCAATAGTCCCTTTATCTCAAATAATAAAGTGGTAACGCTGTTTCGTTTTTACTATTTCCTGCAAATATTTAAATATATTTTATAAAATTGCATGAAGTGTGCCATGTTTGCTATAGTCATGTTATGTATCTGTATCTTTTAACGTATTTAATTATACGATGAACGGACGTTCATTTTTGCTTTTCAAAACCGTCTCAAAAGTGTTTCGTAAAAATTAAAAATGGGACACAAAATGGGACACATTGTGGGGCGTTTTATCCGGACGCAGGCATTTCCCGACCTTTCAGTGAGGCTTGTCACGCAAAAAATTGTCACAAAGTAAAAAAATCCGGGTGGATGTGAAATCCACCCGGATGGGGTTTATACCTCTATATGAAAGCAGAGGGGTTGTAAGGTTGACCGGGTCTAGATGTCGGAGCTTCTCCACGTCAAGGAATCGAGCGGTCTCTTGATGTAAGTCTTCCAGCGGGTGTCGCCATCGAGATACGTCTTCTGGAAGGCCAGGGCCAGAGCGCCTGCGTTCGGTGCGAAAACCGTATCCGGCCCGCCCCAATCAAAGTGACCGGCAATCGAGATGACATAAAGCGCTTTTGGAATACCGCGCGGAATCGCGTTGTAAACGCTTTCCGACTGATACATGCCGCCCAGAACCGTCAAATCCGTTGCGCCGTTCATGAGCAGCATCGGGCACTTGGTGTAGCGGCCGCTTTTGTAAATACTGGTTGCGGACAGGTTGTGGCCCGCCAGAGACATGGCCGTTTTCGGACCGGTTTTGGCTGCGTTAATCCAGGTGGCGCCGCCGCCCATCGACCAACCCAACAACCCGATTCTGCTGGTGTCGAGTTTGCCCTTAAGCGCATGGCCGTTGCGGGTGTTGAGTTTCTTGAGCGCATTGTAGGCGCTCCACTGCAGGGAGGCTCTCAGATCCACGGTATCCATCGTGGTGGCCGAATCGCAGTTCACATAAACGATGCCGTGCGAGGCAAAGAAGGGGCCCCAGTCGGAGTTCGCCGCCTGTGTTCCCATGAAGGGCTGCATGAAGATGAGGGCGGAGAAAGGCGGCGTGGCGTTTTGCGGAATGTAGATGGACGCGCTGGCTGTAAATCCGGGGAAGTCACTGGTTCTGCTGGAGCCGTAAGGACCACTCTTGCTTGTTGATTTTGGTGTATCCTCGCGGCAGATCGCGCCTGAGGGACATCCGGGAATCGATCCCGACGAACTCGATGAGCTCGATGAACTGGTGGAATACCACCACGTTGAACCTGATGATGAGCTCGATGAGCTGGAGGAACTGGTGGAGAACCACCACTGGGCTTCACAGGTTGACGCGGTTGCGCCTGCTAAAAACAGGCACACAAACGACAGAATCAAAAGGTTTTTAACTGACTTTCTTTTCATAAATTTTTCCTTCCATCTGAAATAATAAATGATGAATTTCCCCTTTGCGCAGGCCTCGCTCTCTCATCCTTCAGATCGCCGGGGCTGCCCCTTCTACGCGTTGCCCTCTCAGGTTCCAGGCAATATCAATCGCTATTTTGACTGATCTTACCAATAAACAATCTCAAACAATCCGCATGCAGAATTGTTGTGATTGCTCACTGGCCTATCTTATTATTGTCAATATTGTAGGCACGATGTATGCCAAAACGTCATGAATTGTTCTATGTATTTGTAATAATTGCATTTATTAAATAAAGCCCTGAAAGAGCCTTCGCGGGTGAACCTGAAGCTGTTTTAAATGTGTTTCATGAATGTCTAAAATGGGACACTTCGTGGGACACAATTTGAGACATTTTATTGCGGGTCTTGCAGATTAGACTGTTGATTTGAACGAGATGTTGCGATTCCATTAAAACTGAAAAAGCGGCCATTGAAAAATTTCAACTGGCAAATGAGTCTCAAATATGTTTCAGTTTGTTGCACTTAAAAATATTAGAAAACATAACGAAGGCCGAACGAAAACCCTCTTTTCAGGCGGTAAAAAGGAGAATTCAAAGAACATGGCCATCAATGTCAAGGAAGAAGCGCCATTATTACAGATTGACAGTTTTTCCCTGAAAGATAATACGGAAAACATATCATCCGGATGGGATAAAATGCTGGTGGATGCCATCGACCCCTCTTCGGTCAGCATTCAGGATCTCGTCAGCATTGTGCTTTGGTTTCTGGAAAAAACACAGGACGAATGGACGCGGTTCGTCAACGGGGCCGATGATCTGGAGAGTTCCGTCATTCCCGATCATATTGCCGAGGCCTGGGGGCGGTGCCGCAGCCGCCGGATGGACCCTTTCATAACGGAGGCGCAAAATCAGGTTTTAACCGGGCAGGCGCTCGAGGCGCTTCTGACGCAAAACAGGACCCTGATTGAAATCAGCAGGCCCTTCATCACCAAACTTTTCCAATGCACCAATACCACAAGCTTTGGCGTGGCGCTTTTCGACCGCGAGGGCTATCTTCTGGACGTTCAGTCGGATGAGCGGTTTGTCTCGGACAACGACAAAACCCGATGGATCTGCGGGGCGCGCTGGGCGGAGCAGGACGCCGGGAATAATTCCATCGATTACGTGCTGCGTTATGGAAAGCCGATCCAGGTCCTGTGCACGCAGCATTACCTTCAGCGCCTCAAGGAGGTCACGGCGTCAAGCGCGCCCATTCATGATCCCGAAGGCGTTTTAATCGGCGGCGTGGCGCTGACCACCTTTTATTTCGGTACGCATCCCCACACACTGGGCATGGCGGTGGCCGCCGCCCAGGCCATTGAAAATGAGTTGCGCATCACGAAGGCCTTTGCCGAATGCCGGCGGGCTTTTTTTCAGGCGGATATGGCCTACGGCCTGCAAAAGGCGATTACCGACGCCATGACGGATGCGATTGTCGCCGTAAATACCGAAGGGCGGATCACGGCGATCAATCCCCGCGCCGAACATCTTTTTGGCCTGGATTGTGAGGATGTGAAGGGAAAACATCTTCTGGATATCTATCCCGGCGCGGATAACCGCTATTTCTGGGATATTCTGCGCTCCGGCCAGGCCGTAAGCGATGCGGAAGTGCAAATCCGCACCCTTTCGGGGAGGGGGGATTATACGCTGACGTGCAATCGCATCCTGTCTTCCGATGGCGCCGCTATCGGCAAAGTGCTGATCTTTTCGGAAATTCGGAAAATCAAGTCTCTGGTCAACCGGTTTTCCGGCGCCAGAGCCAATTTCAAGTTTTCCGACATTCAGGGGAAAAACGAGAAGTTTCGGGCTCTGATCGATCAGGCGGGGATGATTTCAAAAAGCGCCTCCAATGTTTTGCTCCTTGGAGAAAGCGGCTCCGGCAAGGACATTCTGGCGCAGGCCATTCATAACGAAAGCCCCCGTGCAGACGGGCCCTATATCGCCATCAACTGCGCGGCCATTCCCCGCGATCTCATTGCCAGTGAGCTGTTCGGTTATGATGAGGGCGCGTTTACCGGTTCGCGGCGCGGCGGCAATCAGGGAAAATTCGAACTGGCCGACGGGGGCACGATTTTTCTCGATGAAATCGCGGAAACCCCACTGGAGCTTCAAGCGGCGCTTCTGCGCGTCATTGAAGACAAGTGCGTGGTCCGCATCGGCGGCAATTCCAACCGGGTGGTGGATGTCCGGATTATCGCCGCCACCAATAAGGACCTCTTCGAGGAGGTTTCCCGGGGCAATTTCCGCAAGGATTTGTATTTCCGGCTCAACGTGTTCAATCTTCATTTGCCGCCGCTTCGCGAGCGGACGGACGATATTGCGCTTTTAGTGGAGATATTCATGAAGAAGTATGCGTCCAAAATGGGGAAGTCCCTTCGCGGGGTGGATGATCGGGTGTGGGAGGTTTTTTTGCAGCATGCCTGGCCGGGCAATATCCGCGAGCTTCAAAATGTCGTGGAGCGCATGGTCAACTTTGCCACATCGGAGCGGTTAACGTATGACCTTATTCCGCCCGAGATTACGGGGGTGGCTCGAAAATCCTACGGCAAACTCGATCTGGAATCGCCCGTGGAAACGGAAAAAAGGATGATCCGGCACATGCTGACGCTTCGCTACAGCCGCCAGAAAATTGCAAAACAGCTTAACGTGTCGCGCGCGACGCTGTTTCGGCGAATGCGCAAATACGGCCTGCTGGAAAAAGACTTTCCACAAGATGCGCCCTGACGGGGCGCGCGGCGGCTTTGAAGGCGCCGAAGGCAAGGCGGCCGGGGGGAGTGGCTCAGTTTGCCGCCATGGCTTGGTTCACCTTGCAAACCAGATTTCGGAGGCTGAAGGGTTTTTGCAGAAACTGCACGCCCTCTTCGAGGATGCCGTGACGGGCGATGGCGTCGGCGGTATAGCCCGACATGAACAGCACCTTGATGTCCGGCCGGATTTCAACCAGTTTGTCTCTTAATTCCCGGCCGCTCATCACCGGCATGACCACGTCGGTGATCACCAGATCAATGCAGGTGGCTCTGTCTTGACACAGTGTGATGGCCTCTTGGGGCGTCTGGGGAACCGTGACGGCGTAACCGATGGATTCCAGCATATTTTTCGTGGCTTCCAAAACCATTCCATCATCTTCCACCAGCACAATGTTTCCCGTTGCCGAAAAGACCGGTTCTTCCGGAATCGCCTGATCGGCAATTTTTATTTCGGTGGTGCGCGGGAAGTAGATCGTGAAGGTGGTTCCCTGCCCCGGTTCGCTGTAAACGGAAATAAACCCGTCATTTTGCTTGACGATGCCGTAAACGGTGGCCAGTCCCAGCCCTGTGCCCTTGCCCGCTTCCTTCGTCGTAAAGAAGGGCTCAAAAATATTTTGCTGCATGTCCTTATTCATGCCGACGCCGTTGTCGCTGACGCACAGCTGAACGTAGTAGCCGGGTTTCGCGCCGATATGCGCGCGGCAATAGGCCGCGTCCAGCACACAGTTGGCCGTTTCAAGCGTCAGCTTGCCGCCTGCGGGCATCGCATCCCGGGCGTTGACGGCGAGGTTCATGAGGATCTGTTCAACCTGTGACGGATCGAGTTTGATGGCCCAGAGGTCCTTGCCGGGCGCATACTTGAACTGAACATCCTCCCCGATGAGGCGCACCAGCGCCTTTTGCGTATGTGAAACCAGATCGTTGAGATTGATAATTTTCGGGGCGATGATCTGCTTTCGGGAAAAGGCCAGAAGCTGGGCGGTAATATCGCGGGAACGGATGGCGGCTTTTTCAATTTCCGTGATATCTCTGAGCACGGGATGCTGCTGGGGCAGGCGCATCTTGGCCAGATCCACATAGCCCAGAATGACGCTCAACATGTTATTGAAGTCATGCGCCACGCCGCCGGCCAGCCGTCCGACGGTTTCCATCTTTTGCGCCTGGAGCAGTTGGCGCGCCAGTTTTTCTTTTTCTTCAACGGCCCGTCTGCGGGCGGTGATGTCCCGGCCCGCAAGCAATATGCCTGTGGGCCGTCCTGTATCGCTGCGGGAGAAGGTGGCCGAAACCTCCAGCCAGAGCGTATCGCCGTTTTTATGGTTCAGTTCCATTTCAACGGTTCTGATGCGGTGCGAATCCAGGGAGGGGCCGCCCGCTTCACGGGCCAGCGCCGACGCCAGCGCGCTTTTGGCCGATGCGAAGGACTCCGGCGTTAAAAGCCGGTCCATCGGGATGTTCTCCATGTCTGCGGGCGTATAGCCGGTCAGCCATTTGCACGACGGACTGACGTATGTGCAGTTCAGATCAAGATCCGTCGTCAGGATGATCTCGTGGATGTTTTCAACGATCATCCGGTAGCGCTGTTCGCTTTCGCGCAGGGCCATCTCCATGGCCTTTTGTTCCGTGATTTTTCGGCCGACCAGGACGATTTCAAAGGGCCGGCCATGCGCATCGCGGTGAAAATAGGCTGTGAGCTCCTGCCAGAAAGTATGGCCGTCCTTGTGATACATCTCCAGTTCCACACTGACGGACGGCTGGGGCGCACGCGACGCGCCTTCGCCGAATTCCCGGTCGAAGGCGTCCGCCAGCATTCTTTCCGCCAGCGCATAAGAGGCGGGCGTCATCATTTGATTGAAAGGCAGGGCGATGGCTTCATCGGGGGTGAAGCCGCTGAAACGGATTTCCGACGGGCTGACGTAAGTCAGGTTGAGCTCGAGATCCATCGTGGAGATCGAATCATGCATGTTTTCGATAATCAAGCGGTAGCGCTTTTCGTTGGCCTTGATCATTTCTTCCGTCTGTTTTTGGCGGGTAATGTCCCGCGCGACACCGACGATCTCCAGGGGCGCGCCGTTTTCATCCAGGTGAAGCTCGGCGCTGACTTCCGCCCAGAAGCGCTCTTTGTTTTTCTTGGTGATCTGTGTTTTGAAAACGACTTTTGCGGGGTGTTGACTGCCGCTATGGGCGCAGGCCAGCTCCGAATCCAGGAGCGCCTGCGCTTTGGACCGGGCATCTGGCGGCAGGATATCTTGAATGGACTCTCCCAGAAGATCATCGGGACGGACCCCCGCGATGGGCAGGACCGACGGACTGACATACGTTAACCGCCAGTTCAAATCCGCGGTCCAGATGATGTCAAGCGTGTGATCGGCAATCAGCCCGAGCTGCTTGTCGCGCTCCTGGACGGAACGCTCCGCCCAGGCTTTTTGAGCGGCGTCCTCTTTCAGGCGGGTGCTTTCAGCGTTATTTTGCGCTGCGGCCGCAAGGCAGGCATTGACGGCCCCGGCGATGGCCCCGAGTTCGTTATCGCCTGCCGTAAAGGACAGCCGGCCTGCGTAGTCGCCTTTTGCCGCTTTTTCAAGGGATTCAATGATTTGCTTCGCCAGATCCGTCTTGCGTGATGATGTCATGCGACCAGTACCCGTTTTTATTAAGTTATCGGATGCAGGCGCGCTGAACTTAAGTAACGTATGAAAAAAATGGCGGATTGCTTACCCGGATTGACTGTGATAATGCCTCGAATCATTACATTCGGGGCATGAACATAAAATGACGTTTGCCAGATATCGCTATGTCCTCTTCGCCGTTTTGGGCTCGGCCTATATACTGGTGTTCTTCCACCGGCTGGCGCCGGCGGTGGTTGCGGTCGATATGATGGCTGATTTGAAAACCGGCGGCGCGCTCATGGGTATTCTGGCTTCGGCCTACTTTTACCCCTATGGGCTGATGCAGATTCCCGCCGGACTGCTGTCGGACACGTGGGGGCCGCGACGCGCCATCGTTTTGTTTTTTATTCTCGGCGCGGCCGGCGCTTTTTTATTGGGGCTTTCGCAGGGGGTGGGGCTGGCCATCACCGCCCGGATCCTCGTGGGGCTGGGCGCATCGATGGTCTTTATCCCGACACTGAAAATTCTGACCCACTGGTTTGAATCGGAAAAGTTTTCCCGCATGAGCGGCATGCTGATGTCGCTGGGCGGCATTGGCGCCTTTTCCGCATCAACGCCGCTGGCGCTGCTAAGCGACGCCATCACCTGGCGCGGCGCCATGATGGTCATTGGCGCGTTGACGCTTTTGGTCACGGGGCTGGTCTGGTTTTGGGTGCGTGATCTGCCCGAGCAGGCGGGGTTTGCGCCGCTTGAGCACTGTGCAGCCGTTGATCGGGAGGGCAGACGAAAAATCGGCGCGCTCGAGGGCATTTTTTCCGTGGCCCGAAGCTGGCTTTTCTGGCCGACGGCGATTTGCAGTTTTTTTGGCACGGCCGTGGTGTTGAGCCTAAGCGGCCTGTGGGGCGGCCCCTTCCTGATGCATGTCTATGGCCTGACCCGCACGCAGGCGGGCGGCGTGCTTTCGATGATGGCGCTGGGGATGATCTTCGGCGCGCCGTTTATGAGCTGGCTTTCCCACCGCGTGTTCTATTCCCGTAAAAAAGTATTGATGCTCAGCCACGGCAGCGCCTTTTGCGTGTTTGTTCCGCTGGCTTTTTTTACGGGGGATTTTTCGATGACGCAACTTTACGTGTGGTGTTTTGCCTTTAACTTCTGTCTGGCGAGCCTGGTCGTCGTCGGTTATGCGGCCATCAAGGATTCTTTCCCGATTCAAATTTCCGGCACGGCCACGGGGATGCTCAATATTTTCCCCTTCGCGGGCGTGGCGCTGGGGCAGCCGCTCATCGGCTGGGCGCTTGACCGGATCGGTCCTGTAGGCGGGCCCTATGATGTCGCGGCGTATTCCCTGGTGTTTAAATTCTGCCTGCTGTCTTTGCTTGCGGCATTTCTCGCAAGTCTGTTTGCCAAGGAAACTTTTCCGAAAAACCAAAGGGCCGGATAACGTCGAGCCAAACGCTCCTTTTTCAGACCGGCTTAAGCCATGGTGCAGTTGCGGCCGCTTTCTTTGGCGCGGTAAAGCGCATTGTCGGCCGCTTGAATCAGCCGGTTAATCTCTTCGTCCTGCTTGGGTGTCCAGCCCGCCACGCCGATGCTGGCGCGCAGAAAAATCCGCTGGCCGCCATGGATGAAATGAAGGCTTTCGATGGCGACACGCGCGCGGTCGGCCACCATCAGGGCGTTTTCCGGATAGGTGGAAGGCAGCACGATGGCAAATTCATCTCCGCCGAAGCGGGCAATGAAATCGCCGGTTCTGCGCAACTGTTGCTTGAGCGTATGCGAGACCAGGCGCAGGCATTCGTCGCCCACCAGATGCCCATGATTATCATTGATGTATTTGAAGTTGTCCAGATCCACGATGGCCAGCGACAGCGGCTGATGGATGCGTGATGCGCGTTTGAGCTCTTCGGTCAGAATCCGGTCGAAATAGCGGCGGTTGTAGGTATGCGTCAGCGGATCGGTGATGCTCAGATTGGAAAGCTCCGTGTTGGCCTCCTCCAGATTTTTCAGGGCCTCACGCAATTCCTGCGTGCGCTCGCTGACGCGCTTTTCAAGCTCGTCGTTGGATTTTTGCTGCGTCTCCATGATCTGCGCCTGCATGGACAGCTTCTCGAGCTGCGACTGATTGACTTGCCGGGTGAGCTCCAGCGACTCTTTCTGAGCGATTTCACGGGCGGCGCGTTCGCGGTTGATCTGGTCGGCCAGCGCCAGCGACAGAAGCGTAAGCTCAATGACAAAGCCCCCCATCTGGCCGTAATCCGTAAAGAGGTTGCGCGGGATGACCCCTGAAAAGCCCAGAAGCATAACCGTTGTTCCCACGGCCAGAAAAGCGTAGGCGATCGTATAGTATTTGGCCTGAACGTTGCCTTTGAACCACAGATAAACAGAGGTGATCATGCCGGCAGCCGGACACAGCAGGGCCAATAACGTAACGATGGAAATATAGGCCGAATACGATTGCAACGGACTGAGCAAGACGGCAATAATCCACAAAGCGACAAAGACATTGTTGAGATGCAAAAGCCAGCCGCCATAGCTTTTCAGGGACAGAAAATAGCGCAGAAACAGCGTGGCCGACAAAAAGCTCAGCGAGGCAAAAAGCACATACGCGTGCTCGCGAAGCCACAGCGACGATTCCCACAGATAGCGCGCGCCCAGGCCGCCGGCCGACGCGATATAAAAAATGACGGTGAAGACATAGGCGGAATAAAACAGATAGTTGGTGTCGCGGGTCAAGACGTAAAGCGACAGGTTGTATAGCACCATGATGATGAGGATGCCGAAAAAAAGCCCTACAATGAGCGCGCGTTGATAATCATGCTGCCCGAAGGCGTCGGCGCGCCAGAGGTCGAGTCGGATAAACAGGCCCAGGCGTGATTCAACGCGCACATAAACGCTGTAGCGATCGCCGGGCGCAAGCGGCAGGGGAAACACAAAGTTTGCCTGTTTCAGGGGCCACTGGCCCAACCGGACCAGGTTGCCAGCTGTCTGCGGCCCAAGCCAGCGCCGTGTTTTATGGCTGTAAATATGGACGTCGATGCGGTCGAGCAGCTCCTGGCCGATCTCCATCCGCCAGTCCTGCTTTGTTCCGGAGCGATCCGTCAGGTCAAAGCGCAGCCACACCGGCGCATGGAAGTTGCCAAAATGGAAATTAGGGCCCGAGAGACGCTGCCACTGGGTCTCGTACTTCTTCCCGGAGACGGCAAGAGGCGTCAGCGGCTCAGGTTCCGCCAGGTATTCGACGGCGTCAACTTGCAGCCGCTGGGTGTCGGCCGACAAAGCAAAGTCCACGGCCCGGGCGTGCGTCGGCGCAAAGGCGAGAAAGAAAAAAAGCGCGATCAGTGCGCCGGCAACACGAATGCCGGCGCACCATAAAAGAGACGGTGTCTTTCCCATGCCGGTTCTTTTGCGCCTGAGCCGTGGAGGATGGGCGGGTGCATTTTTTAATAATGACCGGCCTGTCCGGCCGCGATGGGGCGCTGTCACGCAGAGCATGGGCGTATCCTTCAAAACATTGAGCTACCGTCAGGGGGCAATCATCCTCTGTCCGGGGATGGTTCGCGCTTTGGCGCAAGGCATTCCTTTTATCCATTCGGCTCAATCGCGATGAAACTTGAATCCAAAGGCATCCTGACCGGCACAAGTCGCGCTTAAGGGCCTGTCAACGCATACGTCTTGAGGCTATCGCTGGCCGCCTCGAAGATGCGCAATAAATGATTTTCCATGGAAAAGCAAAAGAATCCTTGGAATGACGCGGGAAATATGTATATTAAGACAACAGAAATTTGGAAAGAGGATTTGGGAATTTTCTATGGAGGTCATCAGTGCCGGTTGAGATAGCGCCAAAAAAAATCCCGGTCGTTTTATTGTATAATCTTGATCCCCAATGGACACAGGCGGAAAAACAAGAAGTCCTTTCTTTATCAGCTAAGCTTAGTCAATCCTTAAGTGATATCGGATTTTCCACGGTCATGGTTCCCGTAAGTGACGACAATCTCGCCTTGCATCTTGCATCATTTGATCCTGAAGACTATATCATCTTTAACTGGTGTGAAGAATTACCCGGCATCCATCACAGCGAGTGGCTTGTCGCCAGGCGCCTCGAGATGCTGGGCTATACCTTTACCGGCGCCGACTCGGAGGCGCTCGCGCTGGCGCAGGACAAGTTTCGCGTCAAGACGCTTCTGGATCAGGCCGCCATTCCAACGCCCGCCTGGCATGTGTATTCCCGGGGCGAAACGATTGCCTGGGACCGCTTTCCCGCCATTGTCAAACCCATGAACGAGCATTGCTCCTCGGGCATCACGCGTGATGCCGTCGTGCTCGATTCCGCAGAGCTTGCGCGCCGCCTGCCCTTTATCTGGGATCATTACCATCAACCGGCGCTGGTGGAGGACTTCATTGACGGGCGTGAATTTCACGTCTCCGTCTGGGGCAACGACACGCTTACGGTATTGCCGGTGGCGGAAATGGATTTTTCATCTTTCCCCAATGTCAAAGACCGGCTTTGCACCTACGATGCCAAGTTTCTTCCCGGCTCCGACCCGTATGAAAACATTTCGACGCTTCTGCCCGCGCCGCTTTCCGCCTTAGAGCTTGCGGCGCTCGAAGGGGTCTCCCGCGCCGCCTACCGGGCGCTTGGCTGCCGCGATTACGCCCGCCTGGATATTCGTCTGCGCGACAACACCTTTTATGTGCTTGATGTCAATCCCAATGCGGATATCAGCATCGACGCCAGCATGGCCTGTGCCGCCGAGGTTGCGGGGATGAACTATGGACAGATGGGTTCCGTTATCGTGCGGATGGCCGCAGCGAGGCATCCGGTTTTGAGCCGTCTGGCTGCAAGGCGCCCGGTCTCTGGAAAGGTTTTAAAGGCGCGAAGGCCGCGCCCCTGAAAAGCCTTTATACCCAAAGAGGCCCTCGCCATGGCGTTGGATTCCCCGTCGGGCCGCTTTTGGCCTGATCTTTTCTGAAAAATGGATGGCGCATCCATAATCCGCCGCTAAAAAAACTTCCACTTCCCCGATCAAAGATGATATAAAACCCCGCACTGAAAGTGACATCGGCCATTGCGATTTCATCATCCAGGAGGGGGATAACGTGAGGAAAAAAGAAAAAATTAAAGCGCTGCTTCGGGATTCGATCGTAATTCTGGATGGCGCCACCGGCACGGAGTTGCAAAAGGCGGGGCTGCCGGCGGGCGTTTGTCCGGAAAACTGGTGCCTGGATCATCCGGATGTGATCTGCGGCATTCATCGCGCCTATGTTCAGGCCGGTGCGCGCATCGTCTATAGCTGCACCTTCGGCGCCAACCGCTTCAAGCTTCAGCAATACGGCGTCAATAAGGATGCGTATGCGGTCAACATGGCGCTGGCGGGGCTGGCGCGGCAGACCTGCGGCAAAAAAGCGCTGGTGGCAGGCGATATCGGGCCCACCGGCCTGTTTATCGAACCCTTCGGGCCGCTGGCCTTTGAAGATGCGGTGGATGCCTTCCGTGAACAGGTGCGGGGCCTGATCGACGGAGGCTGCGATCTGATCGTCATCGAAACCATGATTGACATTCAGGAGGCGCGTGCGGCGCTTCTGGCCGTCAAGGAGTTTGCGGATATCTTCACCATCGTTTCTCTGACCTTTGAAAAAGACGCGCACACGCTGGGTGGCACGCCGCCTGCGGCCGCGCTCGTCACGCTGCAGAGCCTCGGCGCGGACGCGGTGGGCTGCAACTGTTCGGCGGGCCCCGAGCAGATGGTTGAATTTATCGCTGCCATGAAACCCTGGGCCACCGTGCCGCTTCTGGCCAAACCCAACGCGGGCATGCCGCGCCTGGCCGGGAAAAATACAGTTTTTGATATGGATGCCCAAACCTTTGCCGCCTTCGGACGCAATCTGGTGAGCGCGGGCGCGAATCTGATCGGCGGCTGCTGCGGCACGACGCCGGAGCACATCACGGAGCTTAACCGGACGGTGGGCAAGCGAAGACCTGTGTTGCCGAAGCGCAAGTCCATAAGCGCGCTGAGCTCGTCTCGGCGCTTTCTGTCCATTGACCCGGATGAGCCGCTCTATATTGTGGGCGAGCGCATCAATCCCACCGGGAAAAAAGCGCTCCAGCAGGAACTGATGGAGGGCAAGCTCTCGATCATCCGCCAGATGGCCAAAGAGCAGGAGGCGCAAGGCGCATCGCTGCTGGATGTCAATATCGGTCAGCCCGGCATTGATGAGGTGCAGACGATCAAAAACGTCATCGGGCTTTTAGCCACGTCCAGCTCGCTGCCGCTGGTCGTCGATTCGTCACGCGTCGAAACCATTGAAGCGGCGCTTAGGCTGTATCCGGGCCGCATGCTGATCAACTCCATCTCCGGCGAAAAGGAAAAACTCGAGCGGTTGTTGCCGCTGGCGGCCAAATACGGTGCGATGTTCATTTTGCTGCCGCTGACGGACGGTGAGCTTCCGGCTACGGCGAAAAAGCGCCGTAAAGTCATCGAAGACATTTTCCGCCGGGCGCAAAAGCACGGATTCACCAAGGACGATTTTATCGTGGACGGTCTGACGATGGCGGTGGCCTCCGATGGCCAGGCGGCCAGGGAAACGCTGGCGACGCTGTTGTGGTGCAAGAGAACCTTTCGGGCCAAAACGATTCTGGGACTTTCCAACGTGTCGTTCGGCATGCCGGGGCGCCCCTGGTTAAACGCCGCTTTCGTGGCGATGGCCCAGTTGTGCGGCCTGACGATGGCCATTGCCAATCCGGCGGGTACGGAATTCATGCAGATTAAAAAAGCGGGCGATGTGCTGACGGCGCGTGAAAAGGCGTCAACCCTCTACATAAACCATTTTGCCCAGCCGCAGGAAACGCCGACAGAGCCGGCCAAACCCGCCGCCGCGATGCGGCCTGAAGAAAAAGTGGCCGCGGCTGTGCAGGAAGGGGATCGGGACCGAATTCTTGCCCTGATTGAAGAGGCGCTCCTGTCGGGTACGACCGCCTCCGGGCTGGTCGATGGGTTCATGATTCCGGCCATTGTGCGCGTGGGCGAGCTCTACGAGAAGAAAATCTATTTCCTGCCGCAGCTTATGGCGTCGGCGGAAGCCATGAAAAAAGGGCTTGCGCATCTGGAGCCCCTGCTCAAGCAGCGCGCCTCACAGGAAAAGGGAAAGGTGCTGATGGCGACGGTTCGCGGCGACATCCACGATATCGGCAAAAATATCGTGGCGCTGCTTTTGAAAAACTACGGCTATTGTGTTATTGACCTGGGCAAGGATGTCTCCGAGGCCACCATTATCGAGGCGGCCCGCAAGGAAAAACCCGATGTGATCGGTCTTTCCGCACTGATGACGACCACGATGGTCAATATGAAAGAGGTGATCACGCTGGCGCGCGCAGAGGGGATTTCAACGGATTTTCTCGTTGGTGGCGCGGTGGTGACCCGCGAATACGCCCGCTCCATCGGCGCGCATTTTGCCGCCGATGGCGTCGAAGCGGTGAAAGTGGTTGAAAAGATTGTCGGCAAATAAATGCTCATGAGTGAAACCCGAATAAATACATGGTTCTGGGTCTCGGTCTCCGTCGGGCTCCATGCCCTTTTGGCGGCCGTATTGCTCTTTGGTGCCCCCGGCGCCGGGGTTTTTTCGCAAAAACCGGACAGTTTCCATTTTACATGGGTGATGCTTCCCGGTGCGCACAGCCCCGCTGTGCACAAGGCTGCGCCTTCCGGCGAGCGTCCGGCGGCAAAGGGGTTAAGCGAGGCGTCCGTGCCGGTTTCGGACAGGCCCGAAATCGAGCGTTCCGTCCAGCCGCCGAATCAGATGCTTGCTGCTTCATCGGACAACCGCATCGAGATTTCGCGGGCGGCTTACACACCGGCTGGTTTCGATGACGAACCGGTGTCGTCTTACGCTGCCCGCGACGCCTCAACCGAAGGGGAGGGCGAACCTTCCGGGATGGGCCGCGGCGGAGCGGCCATCACCCGTGCGCTTCCCCTGTATCGCGAGAATCCGCCGCCCGGCTACCCCGCCATCGCCCGCCTGCGCGGGTATCAGGGTGTCGTTTTAGTGGAGGCAGAAATTTTACCGGACGGCCAGGTGGGCCAGGTCAATCTCCGCAAATCATCCGGCTACGCCATTCTGGATCGGGCCGCGCTTTCCGCCGTCAAGTCCTGGAAGTTTGAGCCGGCCAGAAAATCCGGCATCCCTTACACAACGCGGGCTGAACTGCCGATCAAGTTTGTCTTGAACGATTCGAGCCTGTCATCTTAAACCCGAAACCTGGAGGAAATGAATCATGTCGATGGATAAAAATATCGCCCGGGAGCGTCTGGGCGAAATGCTTCTGGAGCGCTCTTTTAAATACAGCGACAATCCGCCTTTTACGCTGGC
This sequence comes from uncultured Smithella sp., assembly GCA_964608995.1. GTDB lineage: Bacteria > Desulfobacterota > Syntrophia > Syntrophales > Smithellaceae > UBA8904. Next base: position 165,372 of record CAZSQS010000001.1, read on the forward strand.
GTCCGGAAAAAAGAGCAACTTCTACTTCAACTGCAAGCCGACCACACTCGATCCCGAAGGGATGAATCTGATCGGCGAGGTTCTGTTTGACATGCTGGCGGCCACGCCCGTGACGGCCGCGGGGGGACTGACGCTGGGGGCCGATCCCCTCGCCAATGCGCTTTCGGTTATCTCCTTTCAGAAAGGCAGACCCGTCAAGTCGCTTATCGTCCGCAAGGACGCCAAGGCGCACGGAACGAAAAGCGCTGTTGAGGGCAATGTGAAGCCCGGCGACACGGTGGCGATTCTCGACGACGTCATCACCACCGGCGGCTCGACGATCACGGCAATTGAACAGGCCAAACAAGCCGGGCTGATCGTCGATCGCGTCATTGCGCTCATTGACCGCGAAGAAGGCGGACGGGAAAATATTTTAAAGCACGTGAATGTCGTGCAATCCGTCTTTACCCGCAGCGAGCTGATGGCCCTGCGTGAAGAGCTTCTCTCGGACAAAAAAAATTAAGAAGCGTTCGGGCTGAGCACGCAGTGTTTTCCGCAAACTCGAGAAAGGATTCCCATGTCTTCAAAAAACTTGACGCCCCCGCCCGCCCTGGCCGCAGGGGATGTATTGCACGGATTTAAAGTCCTGCGCGTAACACCCATTTCGTCCATACGGCTCACCGCTTATGAAATGGAGCATCTGCGCACCGGCGCACAGGCGCTGCACCTGCATGCCTTTGAGCGCGAAAATCTCTTTGCCGTGGGCTTTCGCACGCCGCCTGCCGATTCCACGGGCCTGCCGCACATCCTGGAGCATTCGGTTTTAGCGGGGTCCGAAAAATATCCGCTCAAGGACGCCTTCAAGGAACTGATGCGCTCCTCCATGCAGACCTTTATCAACGCCTTTACGTATCCCGACAAAACCGTTTATCCGGTGGCCAGTTCGATCGAGGCGGATTTTTTCAATCTGGCGCGGGTCTATATGGATCTGGTGTTGCACCCGCGCCTGCTGCCGGAGACGTTTTTGCAGGAAGGCCACCATCTGGAGCTTGAAGATCCGGAAAATCTCCAAAGTGATCTGATTGTTTCCGGCATTGTCTTTAACGAGATGAAAGGCGCGTATTCCTCGCCCGATTCACTGATGTTTAAGCTTATTCAGGAGCAGCTCTTTCCCGATACCGTCTATGCGCTCGATTCCGGCGGCGATCCGGAGGTGATACCGTCTTTGACCTACGAGCAGTTTTGCCTGTTCCATCGCGCCTACTACTCGCCCACCAACGCACGTTTTTTTCTTTACGGCGATATTCCCACTGTCCGCCACCTGGCGTTTCTCGAAGAGATGCTGACGGGGTTTGAACGCGTGGAGGTTCACTCCGACATCGCCAGCCAGCCCGTGTTTTCAATGCCCCGGCGCATAACGGGAACCTACCCGGTGGATCCGGATGAAGGCGCTCAGGGTAAAACCATGGTGAATCTGGCTTGGGTGCTGGCGGAAAATAAGGAGTTCGACACGGCGCTCGCGCTGGAAATTCTTGCGGGCCTCCTGGTGGGCTCGCCGGCCTCGCCGCTTCGCAAGGCGCTCATTGATTCGAACCTGGGTGAAGACATGACGCCGGTGACCGGCATGGAGTCGGACCTGAGGCAGCTGCTGTTTTGCGCGGGGCTTCGCCATGTTCAGGACGCAAACGTCGAAAAAGTCGAACGCCTGATTTTGGCAACGCTTGAGGACATTGCCCAGAAAGGGTTTGAAAACGATTTGATCGAGGGTATTTTGCATTCGATCGAATTTTCCGGCAAGGAAATCTCGCGCGGGTCCTACCCCTACGGCATCACGCTCATGGGCCATGTGTTTCAGACCTGGCTCTATGACGGTGATCCGCTGGTCGGGCTCGATTTCGCCCGCGCCATCGAAGACATCCGCCGCTCATTTGCCGCCGATCCGGCCTTTTTCCAGAAACTGATTCAACGGTGGCTTCTGGAGAATCCCCATCGGCTTCTGGCCGTGATGACGCCGGATCCCCGGTTTAACGATCATAATGAAAAAAAATGGAAAGAAAAAATGGCTGCGCTCAAGGCCGGACTTTCCGAAGATGAGCTTCGCGACATCAACGAGCAGGCGGCAAGGCTCAAAGCCTTCCAATCCGAGGAGGATTCACCAGAAGTCGCGACCTGTCTTCCCACCTTGAATCTCTCGGACATTCCGCGCGCCGTGGAAACGATTCCAACCGCGCACGGATCGATTCTTTCCGTCGAGACGCTGCGGCATGACCTCTTTACCAACGGCATCGCCTACATCGATCTGGCCTTTGATCTTTCGCACATTCCCGAGGAGCTCCAGCCCTATCTGCCGCTTCTGGGGAAGATGACGCTGGGCATGGGCGCGGCAGGGCTCACCTACGATGAGATGGCCAAACGCATGTCGCTTTACACCGGCGGCGTGGGCTATGATCTTTCCACCGGTTTTACGGCGGATGCCTCAGGCGACTGGCAGAAAGTCATTCTTTCCTTTCGGGCGTTTTACCGCAACCTTCCCGAAGCGGTCCGGATCGTCCGCGATCTTCTTTGCGAGGGAGACCTCGACGATGAGGCGCGCATGAAGGATTTGCTGGCCGAGCGCAAAAACAATCTGCAATCCGCCATTGTGCCCTCCGGCCATGTCTTTGCCAAACGTGCGGCCGGGGCAGCGCTCACCGTGCCTGCCTATCGTGACGAACAGTGGCATGGGCGCACGCAACTGCGCTTTGTGCAAAGCCAGACCGCTCAGTTTTCGCGCTCGGGCCAGTCCCTGCGCGAAACGCTTCGCCTCCTCAAGAGCCTGATCTTTACCCGAAGCGCTTTGACCATCAACCTGACGGCCGAAGACGATGGCTTGCGACTTGCCGAAGAGGCGCTCCCCGCGCTTTTAGAGCGCCTGCCTGAGGGCCGGAGGATGGAACGTCTCGCGCCGCCTGAGCTTTCGCCCGTGCGCGCAGGTGTGGCCGTCCCCACACAGGTCTCGTATGTCGCGCGCGCCTTCCGCGCGCCCGCCTACACCGATCCGGCATCGGCCCATTTGATGCTGGCTTCGAAAGATCTGTCCAACAGCTATCTGTACAAACACATCCGCGTGCGGGGCGGGGCCTACGGCGGCATGTCGTCTTTCGATCCGAGCCTGGGGATATTTTCGTTTCTGTCCTACCGCGATCCGCACATCGTTGAGACGCTTTCGGTCTTTGACGAGGCAAAGGCTCTGTATTCCCGCCAGGCGCTGGGCGCAGACGATATGGAAAAGGCGCTCATCAGCACGCTTGGCGCGCTGGACAAGCCGCTCGATCCGGCGGGGCGAGGCTATGTGTCACTGATCCGGCACTTTGCCTGCGCCACCGACGAGATGCGACAGACGTTTCGCGACCGGCTGTTTGCCACAACACCGGGGCAGATTCGAGAGACGCTGGCCCACTATTTTGAGAAAACCGCATCCGATCAGGCCGTGGCCGTCTATTCCGCACAGGAAAAACTCGAAGAGGCCAACCGGCAACTGGCGGATAAGCTGAAGCTGGAAAAATTGTCCGAATCTTAGGGGGGACTTTAAGAAATACCCGTTGCGGTCATTCCCGCGAAAGCGGGAATCCGGTTTGGGGGTTGATGCAAGGCTCCCCAAGCAGCACAGAAACTAACCGTCTGCCAAAACGGATAGGATTTAAAAAATTGGCTGGTCGCAGATGACAAAAGAAAATCAACATCCAGGCACGCTCATTAATTGCTTTTTCTGTGAGCAATTTTACATCACCTACGACGTCAAATTTCCTTACGGCTGCCGCACCATGGGCTTCAAGTCGGCGCGGATGCCGTCCGTCGATGTCTTCCAAAGCTCCGGCGTGGACTGCGCGCTCTTTGTCCGCAAAAAAGTCAAACCGCATAAGCATCATGATTGATCGGGAATCAGGAAAAAGTGTGCCACGACATTAAGGTGATGGTCGTGACCTATAATGCCGGATATGCGAGACCACCCCATTCATCACAGATAGTTTTTCGATTAAGCGGCATTTTTTCCGTGTCCGTCGGCATACAGCCCGAACTGGACAGAAAAATCCGTTGCCTCGACGATGGGTTTAAGGTTTCGATTGACCTTTTCGATCTTCACGATGCCATAGCGGGCCATCGTCTTGAGCGTTCGGGAGAGATTGCTGCTGCTTCGCCCCGTCGCCGCTTCCAGTTCCTTGAGGGACTCAGGCTTGCGTTCCAGAATGATTTTCAGCAGCAGTTGGTTTTCATTGCTCAGAACCTGCGCCATGGATTGCAGCGATTCAAACCAGATTTTGGGTTCATCGGATTTCGGGCGGTATTTTCCCCGGGCGATAGCCATGGATCGCTTTTTGTAATCCGGATAAGAAATAATGCCAATGTTCAGTACTTTCTGTTTCATTTTATTGCCTCTCCTTCCTGCCCCAGGAATTTTTCGACTTCGCGCCAGAAATCATCCAGCAATTGACTGGCTGATTCGTATTCATAGGGTAATATCTTGTCGCAGTTGTGTTTATGGTCCCAGGTGACCTTTCTTGCGCCATAGCCCTTTTTAGCCGTCCGTACGGCGTGGGCGTTGTCAAATCCGAGCACCCGCCGGTTGTAGCGGTCATGAAGCGTCAGGGAATAGCGGATGCCATGGGGAATATGCGGCTCAGGAGATATACGACGAACCTCGAACTTGGTCCAAAAGCCGCTATCCATGGGAAAGATTTCACCGTCCAGATGCAGAAGCGTGGCGAGGGGTTGATCCTCGATTTCAACAAGAGGGGGCTTGGCCTTAATCTTCATGGTCATAAGATTATCATCTGGTGATAATTAATGCAAGCATCTTAGGGAGAGCAATAACGATAGGCTCGCGCCAATTTTACGATCACCGGGGGGGATCCATTCCGCGGGAGTCCACTACCGGAAACAGCGCTGCCTGTTTATACGTCTTCACTAACTGAAAATGCGCCTGTTCAATATGGCCCATCAGTTTACGCACGGTGACGGTCGCCGCTGCCTGTGGCATTGCCCTGCAGCCGTGTTTCAATCAGGTTGAGGATTTCTTCATTTTGCGGAATGTCCGCCATGGAATGGCCGTAGTGGACGAATCGCACCCGTCCCTCTTTGTCGATGAGCATTTGCGCCGGCAGGCGTCCCAGCTTGAAAAGCTTGACCTCCTGTCCGTAGAGTTTCAAAACGCGATGCTCGGGGTCGGGCAGTCCGATGAAAGGCAGGTCTTCTTTCTGCCAGTACTCCCGAAACGCCTGCGCGGTTTCCGGTCCCGCCACAAGGATTTCTGTATCCAGCGCTGCATATTTTTCATAATCGCGGCGCAACTGCGCCATGTGCGCACGGCAGAAGGGTCAGAAAAATCCCCGGTTGAAGACAAACAGGAGATGCTTTTTGCCGGTAAAATCGGACAGGGAGACGCTTTTACCGGTGTAATCGTCAAGCGTAAAATCCGGCGCCCGGGTGCTGAGTTCAACTTTCGGCATGAATTTTATTCCTCCTTCGGTTTTCCGGCGTTTCCATTTTTCTCTTGTTGATACGATAAAGGGAGGCTATGCAGGAGTCAATGGGAAAAATGGGCAATGCCTTGCGGAGCCATGAGGCCTCCGATGATGCCCCGTCGGCAAGCGCAAAAGGATCTTAGAGAGTTGGAAACGTATTCGCTGTTGCAAAACATTCTGCTGGGACTGACGCTTGCCGCGCCGATCGGCCCGGTCAATGTGGAGATCATTCAGCGCGGCCTCAAGGACGGCTTTCGTCAGGCGCTCTTCACCGGCGCGGGTGCGATGTGCGCCGATGCCACGTATCTCACGCTGATATTTTTCGGCATGACGGCATTTTTGAACAACGCCCTTTTGTCCAGCTTTCTGGGCTATGCGGGAAGTTTTGTTCTGATGTACCTCGGGTCTGTCAGCCTCCGGGAGGTTTTTCAAAAGGAAAACCGGCAGGCCCGGCCACCGCGGCGCATTTTCAAATATGCGTTTGTCGCAGGTTACGCTCTGGCGATTTCGAGCCCGATGACCATCGTGTGGTGGACGGGGATTTTCGGCGCCTTGATGGCCTCGCAGGGGCCTGTAAAAACCAGTCTCTCCGCGTTTGTCTCCTGCCTGTCGATCCTTCTGGGGTGTTTTTTGTGGGTGTTGTTTCTGGCCGTCAGTCTCCACTGGGGAAAGAAAATGCTTAACGCATCAATGATCCGCATGGTTAATCTGGCCGCAGGCCTGTTCCTGATCGGGTTTGGCATCTATTTTTTCTGGCGAACGCTTGGCGCTTGAATTTTCTACGATATCAATCAAGCAAAAAATAATCGATCATGCCTTTTGCCAGGTTGCCATATATTCCAGCGATCCCGCGCCGGGCGGCGTATCCTGCCTTTGCCAGTGTCCCGCAATCCCCGCCTCTTGAGTGGTCAGATCAAAGTGGCACTTGGCGATGCCCATGTCGATCTCCTGAAGGGACATCTCCCGGATGTGCCGGTATCCGGTAGAGCGGGAGAGGTAAAAGTGAAAGGCCTGACGCTCCGGATCCCGGATAATCCGCCACGGCTGCTTATTGGAGGCGGACGGTGCGAGACGCACATTTTCCAGTGCCTGGGCAAAAGGGCCTGCCTCTTCGGAGGAAAGCGGGATTGCGCAATTGCGGTCGAAAAAAAGCTCCCGCCACGGTTTGCGGGAATCGGAGCCGGCAAAGCCGCGAAACAGGCGATCTGTCAGGCTGGGTTTGGCGGCCGCATATCCAACCGGGGTTACGGTGGGGAGGATCTCGCCTGCCTGGAGACCCGCCGCGTTGGCAAAAGCGCTGATCGAAAATGTGCCGCCCAGCCAGCAGGTGCCCAGTCCCAGTTCGGTGGCCTTCAGAATGAGTCTTTCCTTGCAGTAGCCGTAATCGCAGGCGGCCCCGGGCGCGGGACGGATGAGGCCCGCCAGATACAGATGCGCGTTTTTAATGACGCCGTAGGTGCCGAGTTTCTTCCAGCGCTCATGCGATAAGGTTTCCAGAGTGAGAAGGACGAATTGGGGCGTGTTGCCAAACGGTCCGGCTTGAGGTGCGCTGATCGCCTCATCCAGTGCCTTTAGCGTTGAAGGTTCAATGATTTGATCTGAGTATGACCGGCATGAACACCGCATTCGAATGATGTCTGAAATGGACGGCATAAGGCCCCCTGTTTTTCAAAATTGCGCTTGGCAAATCGCAGGGGCTTATTCTATACTATCTATGTTTTATTTCATAATGAATCATACGTGAATTGAGGAGAACATCATGAAACTGGCCACGGTCAAACAAATGCGGGAGATGGATCGCTTTGCCATCGAGACGCTGGGCATCGCCGAAGATATTTTAATGGAGAATGCAGCGCATGCCTCCACGGTGCTGCTTGAGCGCAAGATCGGCATTCGGGGCAGGAAGTTCGTGATCTTCTGCGGCGCGGGAAACAATGGCGGCGATGGTCTGGCCGTGGCGCGCCTGATTATCTCCGCGGGCGGCATCGCCAAAGTGTTTCTGGTGGCGTCGCCTAAAAAATACACCGGCGCGGCCAAAAACAATTATGACATTCTATGCAATCTGGCAGGCGATGTGCAGCTTATCGCCCGGGCCGAGGAAGCCCGCTTCGACGCGTTTCATTGCGACGCGATGGTCGATGCGATTTTCGGCACGGGTTTGGACCGCGAGGTGAAGGGGCTGGCCGCAGAGGTGATTGCGCTTATGAACGCAAGCCCCAAGCCTGTTCTGAGTCTCGACATTCCCTCCGGCGTCTCGGGCGATACGGGCGCCGTGATGGGAACCGCAGTGAGCGCCGACTGGACGGTGACGTTTGGCCTGCCGAAGCTCGGCAATCTGCTGTATCCTGGCGCGGCCAAATGCGGAGAGCTTTTTGTGACGCATATTTCGTTTCCGCCGTCTCTGTATGAGCGCGAAGCACTGATGTGTCGGACCAATGATGCTGTTTCGCTTCCCGTCCGGCCCGCCGAGGCTTATAAGGGCTCGATGGGCGAGGGCCTCTTTATCGCGGGTGGCGCCAATTATTTCGGCGCACCCTACTTTTCGGCCATGGCGTTTTTAAAGTCGGGCGGGGGCTACTCAAGGCTTGCCGCGCCCGCGTCGATTATTCCCTTTGTCGCGCAGGCGGGCCCTGAAATCGTCTATCTGCCGCAACGCGAAACCGTTCAATTCAGCCTGTCGCTCAAGGCCAAGCCGGAACTGTTGTCGCTTTCGGAAAAGGCGGACGTCGTCGTTTTAGGTCCGGGGCTTTCGATTCATGAGGAGACAGGCAAACTGATCCGGGAGCTGACAGCGGGAATCGCCAGGCCGCTCGTCATTGATGGCGATGGGCTGACGGCGCTGGCCGAGCGGCCGGAAATTCTGCTCAAACGCAAGGCCCCAACCATCCTGACGCCGCACGCAGGCGAAATGGCGAGGCTTGCGCGCAAAACCGTCGGGGAGGTCAATGCCGACAAAATCGGCACTGTGCGCGAGATGGCCAGAAATTACAACGTGACGGTGGTTTTCAAGGGTGCGCATTCGCTCATCGGCACGCCGTCAGGTGAGGTCTTTGTCAATCTCAGTGGCAATCCGGGCATGGCGTCGGCCGGAAGCGGCGATGTACTGACCGGCTGCATTGCCGCCATGATCGGCCTGGGGCTTGACCCGGTGGAGGCCGCGCGAAAAGGTGTCTTTTTGCATGGGTACGCAGGCGATCTGGCCGCGCGCCAGAAAGGCGAAGACGGCATGACGGCCTCCGACATTCTGGCGTGTCTGCCGGCCGCGCTGAAAGACGATCGCAGTGGCGCCATCGAACAAAAATATGATGCGCCGCCGCTCATGGTGTAATTCGACAACAGAGGTTGATCATGGACGATTCGGTGAAGGTCAAACAGTTCACGCTTCGCATCGAAACGCCGGACGGGGCGATGCCGCCCGCCCGCATTGAGGTGCCGGATGTGCCGCTTTGTCTGGTGGAGATTGTTTCTCCGCTTTATGAGCTGTGCGACGCGGGAGTGTCGCTGGCTGTGCGCAAAGCCGCAAGCGGCGGCGCACAGATTTCCTGTCAAAAAGGCTGCGGGGTGTGCTGCTGCCAGTTGGTTCCCGTGTCCATTCCCGAGGCGCTTTTGATAGCCGATCAGACGCTTGCCGCAAATACGGAGCGCTCCCGAAGGTTCCGGCGCGGATTTGACGCAGCGCAGAAAACATTAAGCACCGCCGGGCTCTGGGACGCGCTGCAAACGATCGATGCCGCCGAAGATCAGACGCCATTGGCCCGCGCCTACTGGGAGTTGGGCATCCCCTGCCCGTTTCTGGAGAATGAGGCCTGTGCCATTCATGCCATTCGTCCCTGCGCCTGCCGCGAGTATAATGTGAAAAGCGATCCGGTCTTTTGCCGCAATCCTTTTGGGGAAGGCCCGGAGCGCATAGCGATTCCGCGCAAAACTACAACCGCTCTGGCCAATGTGGCGGCGCAATTGCTCGGTGAACCCCCGCAGCTGATTCCGCTGATTGCGCTTCCTTCGTGGTTTGAGGCGCACGCCGAAATCGCCACGCACACCTGGGGCGGCATCGAGCTATTCGATCTGGCGTTGCAAAAGGCGCTTTCTTAGCCCACCTTTACAAGGAGTTCCCTCATGATCCGAAATCGCGACCGCTTTTCAGCTCTTGGTCGGGTGGGCCTTTGCCTGCTGATCCTGCTTTGGGTCAGTTCGTGCGTCCGGCAGGAATACAGTTACACCTTGACGCTGGTTCATCTCAACGATACGCATTCGCATCTGGAAGCGCTGCCTGTGACCTTGACTGTGGACGGTGTTCGGACCACTGCGGTGGCAGGCGGTTTTCCCCGGTTGAAAACAGCGGTTGATGAGATGCGCGCGGTCAATCCCGGTATGCTCCTGTTGCACGGGGGGGATGCGGTGCAGGGGACGCTTTACTTTACGCTCTTTAACGGAGAGGTGGAGTATGATTTTCTCAATTTGCTGGGGATTGATGCGATGACGTTCGGCAATCACGAATTTGACCGGGGCTGCACTCCGATCCCCGGCTGGATCGACCGTAGCGCCTTCCCCTGGATTTCCGCCAATATCGATTTTTCAGGCGAGCCTGACATTGCCGCGCGTGTGCGCCCCACCCTGATTAAGGACGTAGGCGGCGAGCGCGTGGCCGTCATCGGGCTGACCACCGAGACCACGCCCGAGATCACGCGGAATGTCGGACACGCCGTCTTCCTCGATGCCGTGGAAAGTACGAGGCGTCAGGTGAATTTACTGACCGCGCAGGGCATCAACAAGATTATTGTCCTGTCGCATCTCGGTTATGACCGGGATCGGGATCTTGCCCGGAGCATTTCGGGTGTGGATATTGTCGTCGGTGGCCACAGCCACTCGCTTCTGGGACAGGAAGAAGGTCTTGCGCATATCGGCCTGGTTCCAGTCGGGGATTATCCCACGGCGCTGGTTGCGCCGGATGGCAAACGCGTGCTGGTGTTGCAGGCGTGGCGCTGGGGGCATGTTCTGGGCAGGATGCACGTGCGTTTCTCAAAAGACGGAGAGATTCTCGCCTATACCGCCCGCGCAACTGTTCCGGTGGGGGATGCGTTTGTCCAAAACGGCCAGCCTGTGGATCCGTCCAGCCCAGTCTATGCAAAGATTCTTGAGGCGCTGGCCGCAAGCGGCACGGCTAAAATATATGCCGAAGATCCGGCCGTGGTGGCGCGTCTGGCCCCCTATGCCGAAGCCGTCGAGCAGTTTCGGTCGGTCAAAGTGGCCACCGCCGTCAATCCGATTACGATCGGACTCAACAGCGGGCCCGGGCCGCTGGCCTGCGATTCGATGCTGGCTGCCTTTGCTCCTGCCCGTGCGGCGATTCTCAATTACGGCGGCGTCCGCCGCGATCTGACCCAGGGCGATATCACCGTGGGGGATGTGCTGGAGGTCATGCCGTTTGGCAATACGCTGGTGCTGGTGGATCTGACGGGCGCCGAGATCAAAGACGCACTGGAGGAGGACATTGACTATCTGCTTGCGCATTATCCGGGATATGATCCGCCGCTTGTGCCCTATGTCGGGGGGATGACGTTTTCCTTCCATCCGCAGGCCCAGGCCGGATCGAGGGTGTTGAACCTGAAAATCCGCGACGCCCAGGGCGACTATTGCCCGGCTGCCGACGCTGAGGTCTATAGTCTGGTGACCAACGCCTTTGTGGCAGGCGGCGGCGACGGGTTTGCCGCCATTAAAAATGCGACCGGCTTCCGCTCCGATACGGGGATGATTGACGGCGACGCCTTTCGGGAATACCTCAAGGCGCTAATCCATGTGGAAAATCCGACCGAGCAGCGGGTCGTCATTGTTCCGTAGAGGGAGAGTTATTTCTTGATTTTAGCGATATAGTTTTCGCGTTTTTCAACCTCTTCGGCCTCGGTGGTGATAAACTCAATCCCTGCCTCGAAGGATTCATCTCTGAAGAGGGATTTGATCCATTTGACCTGGCCGATGGCCGATATTTTCGCGTAGAGATCTTTGAGCGTGAAGTCGATCTGAATCAGGGAGTTTACCGGCACGAAATAATTCAGCTGTATTTTGGTTCCCAAAACGGAAATATCCTTGCTTTGAGAGCAGATGATTTTCTCCGGCGCCTGGGCGTCGCCCGGGACGGCAGTGATGGTCACTTCGCTTTCGTCTTTAAATCGTTTTGCCTTTCTTCTTTCCTGCATACGTCCGCCTTTCCTTATTTGCGATGTTCTTGCTAACGGGCTTCGCGAATAAATCATAGTGATCCGCACCTGTGATGACGCAGGGGAGAATGTCCCCGATTTTTCCCCGGCCGCTCTGGATGTACGTCACGCCGTCGATGTCCGGCGCCTGGCGGCGGCAGCGCCCGACAAAGGCGTAGCCTTCGCGATCGCTCTTTTCTTCGAGAATCACCTCCTGCACAGAGCCGATCAGCGTGGCGTTGATGGCGTGGGAGATGCCCGCCTGCTCGCTCATGATCGCTTCGCGTCGCCGTTCTTTTTCCTTTTCGGAAATGTGTGAGCGCATCTGTGCGGCAGGCGTGTCCTCTTCGCGTGAATAGGTGAAAACGCCCAGATGGTCAAACCTGGCCTCCCGGACGAACTCCAGCAGCCGATCAAAGCGCTTTGGCGTCTCGCCGGGAAATCCCGCGATGATGGAGGTTCGAATCGCGACATCGGGAATCATCTGCCGCGCTTCGGCAAGAATATCGGCAATCCGCGCCGCGGTGACCTTGCGGCCCATCGCCTGAAGGATGGTATCGTCGATGTGCTGAATCGGCAGATCAAGATAGCGGCAAATTTTATTGTGTCGCGCCATGACCTCAAAGACGTCCGGGGTGATATGCGCCGGGTGCGTGTAAAGCAGGCGGATCCAGGAAAGCGGCTCGATGGCGGCGAGCCTTTCCATCAGATTCGCCAGCGTGGGCCTTTCCGGAAGATCGCGGCCGTACGCGGTGGTGTCCTGGGCGATTAAAATGATTTCTTTAACGCCTTGCGAGGCCAGACGGTGTGCTTCCTCGATGATGTCGTCGGGGAGGCGGCTGCGCGCCTTGCCGCGAATCGATGGAATGGCGCAATAGGCGCAGCGGTTGGAGCAGCCGTCGGCAATTTTCAAATAGGCGGTAAAGGCGTTGCCGGATAAAATCCGCTCATGCCGGGCGGTCATTAAAAAATCCGGTTTTGTGATGACGGCCCGGCGCTTCGTTGCCGCGAGGTGCTCCACGATATTGCCCACTTCACCGGTGCCGATCCACAGATCGACTTCCGGAATGTCGTCAAGGAGCTTGCGGCCGTAGCGCTGGGCCAGGCAGCCCGCGACCATCAGGCGCAGAGGCGATGCGCCTTGCTTTTTCTTTTCGACCAGCGTCAGGATGACCTCAATCGCTTCTTCCTTGGCCGGGTTAATAAAGCCGCAGGTGTTGATGAGGACGGTATCGGCGGCTTCGACGGTATCGACGAGCTTCACGCCCGCAGCGGAAGCCAATCCGCCCATGACTTCCGAATCGACCAGGTTTTTGGAACAGCCCAGGGAGATGATGTGCAGTTTGCCGGTTGTTCTATTTTTCATGGGGGAGTTTCCGGATGAGAACTTTTCTGGGTTTTGCGCCATCGGAGGGGCCGACAATGCCTTCTCGCTCCATCTGCTCGATCATGCGCGCCGCGCGGTTATAGCCGATTTTCATATAGCGCTGCACCAGCGAGATGGATGCCTGACCCAGTTCGCCCACCAGCGCCACGGCCTCGTCATATTTTGCATCAAGCCCGTCGTCTTCTGCCTGGGTCTGGGACGATTCGTATTCAAACCGCTCAATGGAGGTGTCATACGTCGGCTGAGCCTGGCGCTTGATGAATTCGACCACGCGGGAAATTTCCGGATCGGAGACATACGCGCCGTGAATGCGCACGAGCTTGGAGGTGCCCGGCGGGATGAAGAGCATGTCGCCTGAGCCCAGAAGCGCCTCCGCACCCGGCTGGTCGATAATCGTGCGCGAGTCGATTTTGGAGGACACCTTGAAGGAGATGCGCGTGGGAAAGTTGGCCTTGATCAATCCGGTGATGACATCCACCGAGGGGCGCTGCGTGGCGATGATCAAGTGAATGCCGGCCGCGCGCGCCATTTGCGCCAGACGGGTCAGCGAGTCTTCGACATCGCGTGAGGCGACCATCATGAGGTCGGCCAGCTCATCGATGATGACGATGATGTAGGGCAGCGCAACATGCTCAAATGTCGCGGGGCGCTTCTGCGCCGGCTCGGCGGTGTTCTCATTGGTGGCGTCCGTCGATGGGCGGGCAGGTGCGGCTTTGCCTTTCGCGCCCGTCAGCAGGGCTTCATTGTAGGCGTCAATACTTTTGACGTTGAATTCGCTGATCACTCGATAGCGGCGCTCCATTTCCTCAACGGTCCAGCGCAGCACCTGCGAGGCTTTTTTGGGATCGACCACAACCGGATGCATCAGATGCGGAATGCCTTCGTAGGAGGAAAGCTCCAGGCGCTTGGGATCGACCATCAGGAACTTGACCTGGTCGGGCTGGGTCCGGAAAAGGAGGCTGCAAATCATGGCGTTGAGCGCCACGCTTTTGCCGGAACCGGTGGTGCCGGCAATGAGCAGGTGCGGCATTTTAGCCAGATCGGCGATGACCGGCGAGCCGATGAAATCCACGCCCAGCGCGATCGGCAGGCGGTGAGAGGATTTCAAAAAAGCATCGGCATTTAAAACGTCCTTGAGAAAAACGGAATCGCGCTTGAGATTGGGCAGCTCAATGCCGATGACGGATTTGCCGGGGATCGGCGCAATAATGCGGATGCTGGGCGCCATGAGCGCCAGCGCCAGATCGTCAGAGAGGTTCGTAATGCGGTTGATTTTAACGCCCGCCGCCGGTTCCACTTCATACATGGTAATGACGGGTCCGGGCTGGACTTCCACCACGCGCGCCTCAACGCCAAAATCCGCAAGTTTCTTTTCGAGAATGCGCGAGTTGGCCAAAAGCAGATCCCGCTTGACGCGCGTGTCTTTTTGAGGCGCTTCTTCTAAAAGCGTGAAAGGCGGGAGCTCATACTGGCCGTCGGATTTCTTCCGGCCGAAGTCAAAATGCGTCTGTTCGACTTTCTTGGGCTTGAATTTTTTGGAGCGGGCATCGGTTTCCGGCATGACCGGATTTGCGTGTATCTCAACTTTCGGCCTCGATTTTAAACGCGCATAAAGGGTCTGGAAGCGATCCTTCAGATCGCCCGCGATTCCGCCCGTCCAGGCGGAGAGCCGGCCGGTGACGGAAACGAGTGAATAGTCGATAATGAAATACAGAGAAATCACAAGAATGGCGGTTAAAATGATGTAGGTTCCGGCGGCGTTGAAATAGGTCAGGAGCAACCCGGCAAATCCCCTGCCTATGAGACCTCCGGTTTTGAGCGGAACACCCTGGACGGACACGCCCTGTTGAAACAGGTTGGCCAGGAGGCCGGACAGGGAGAGCGTAAAAAAAATGAAACCGAAAATCTGCGGGGGATTTAAAGAAAAAGACGGGCGCAAAAAGTAATGGAAGGCGCAGGCCAGAAGCGCAAGGGGGATCAGAAACGACGTCATGCCCAGGAGGCGAATGATGGAATCCGCCGTGTAGGCGCCAAACGTTCCCGTCAGGTTGTGCGTATCGGGCGCGTCAGCCACAAACCTGGTAAACGAGGGATCCTGCGGGGAGTAAGAAAAAAGGCACAACAACAGAAAAACGGCCAGGGCCAGACAGATCACCCCTTGAATTTCACGGAATCGCTTTTTTTGATGAACGGGGGCTTCTTCCATTATGGCGTCGCTTTGAACTCCGGCTGAATGTCTTTGATGCAGACCGTATCGGAATTACGATGCGCGTCGTAATTCCGGATGATGATACCTCGGACGGTATCGATGAGCGCCTGACGATTTTCGAGGGTATAACCTGTTGTGTCAATGGGCTTGTCGATCACCAGTTTGATTTTGCCCGGTCGGATCTGGAGAGAGCGTTTCGGCATGATTTCGCCGCTGCCGATGATGCTGATCGGGACAATCGGCGCGCCGGACTGAATGGCCAGATAAAACGTACCGGGCTTGAAAGGTTTGATTTCGCCGTTTCGGCTGCGCGTGCCTTCCGGAAAGGTCATTACGGATTTGCCCCGCCGGATATGCTGGGCGGCCACATCCAGGCTTTGCAGCGCCTTTTCATGATTTTGCCGGTCTATTTCGATATATCCCGCGCTGCGCATCGCCTGTCCGAAAATCGGAATCGTGAATAATTCCTTTTTCGCGATCCAGCGAAACTGGCCGGGAACGTGCGCCAGCACAATGAGAATGTCAAAGTCGCTCTGATGATTGGCCATCAGCACCTGGGGCCGATGATGCAGAATGTTTTTGCCCCCGATGACCTCAACCTGGGTGGCGCAGATGAACAGCAGAACCCGGCTCCAGATGTTGGCTACTTTGTGGATATTATTTTCGGCGTTGCGAAAAAAAGAAAAGACAACGGCCCAGAAGGAAAAAAATCCGGTGATGGCTATGCCTAGTGCGACAAGGAGTCCCGAACGTATCATGAATCATTTTTCCCAAATCAAGTCAGTTTGATGCTTTGTTTTCTACTTGATAAGCCCCCCGAAGTCAATAAAGAATAATGTGTGAAGCCCACGAAACCGCTGTCGTCTGTTCAATTTACCAACATCTCGCTCCAGCTACAAAGGCTGCGGTTTATGGCTCAACCCCGATGACTGTCAGTCACGTCAATGCCGCGCGGGGCTTGCGATTCAGGTGATTCGCGAACTTTGCTAAATTTGCTTTTTTTACCGTTTTTTTTCTTGACAAACCATTTTGGGTCAATTAAGAACGCACATTACGTCGGTGAACCTAAAACTTTGATGATAGACCGAAGCAAAAGCGCCGTCTAATCTCAAAATGAGGGATTATTTTAAAACAGGCAGCCCGGGCTGCGACGAAGCGCCCCTGAGGCGCGATGGAGTTTAAATGGACCTTTTTCTACAGCAGATTTTTAATGGAATAATGTTGGGCAGTACATATGCCATCGTCGCACTGGGGTTGACGCTGGTTTACGGTATTTTGCATGTGCCGAATTTCGCACACGGGCACATGTACATGCTGGGGGCATACGTCTGCTTCTTTTTAATCACGATTTTTGGTTTTGCCTACTGGCCCGCCGTGGCGATGGCGGCGATTCTTCTGGGGCTGGCCGGTGTCGTACTCGAATTTCTGGTCTATAAACCCCTTCGTAACGTGGGGGGCATCACACCGTTTATCGCGGCGCTGGGCGCCCTGATTGTTCTGGAAAACGCAGTCATCGTTTTGTGTGGCCCCGAGGGGCACCGCATCCCCAATCCGTATCCCGGCAATATGGACGTATTCGGTATTACCATGTCCACGCAGCGCCTGCTCGTTATCGGGGTTGCGTTTCTCATGATCATTTTACTTCAGATCTTCATTAAAAAAACGACGCTGGGCAGCACGATCGAGGCGGTTGCCCAGAACAAGGAAGGCGCAACGCTGGTGGGCATCAATGTCAATTTCGTATCCGCCATGACCTTTGCCATTTCAACGGCCCTGGCTGCGATCGCTGCCTGCATGGTTGCACCCATCTTTATGATTTCACCGAGCATGGGTTCCCTGGTCGGATTAAAATCTTTCGTTATTGTTATTCTCGGTGGATTGGGCAGCATTCCCGGAGCCATTGTCGGTGGCTTGATTCTGGGATTAATTGAAGCCATCGGGGGCGGCTACTTATCCGCTGCTTACAAGGATGTTTTTGGTTTCGGTGCGCTGGTGCTGATCCTGGCCATAAAGCCAACCGGATTGTTCGGGAAGGAGATTAAGGGCAGATGATGAAGTGGTTGAAGGAAAATTGGTTTTATCTGGTTGTTTTGGTTGTAGCCCTGGTCATACCGCTCGTGATCACCACGAATCGTTACTATTCGCAGGTCATTACCATGAGCCTGCTGTTTGCCATTGCCGCGCTCAGTCTGAACCTGATTCTGGGATACACGGGCCAGGCGACGCTGGCGCATGGCGGATTTTTCGCTCTGGGTGCTTACGGCGTTGCGATTATGACCTACACGTTGGGTTGGAATTTCTGGATTGCGCTCCCGCTGGCGGCGCTTTTTGCAGCGTCCGTCGGTTTGATTGTCGGCATACCGACTTTGCGAACAACGGGATCATACTTCGCCATTGCCACGCTGTGTCTGGGCGAGATCATTTACCTGGTCGCCGGCAACTGGATCGAATTGACGGGTGGACATAATGGGATCGTTGGCGTTCCTCTGCCGAGTCCAATCACTATTCCCGGTGTCGGTTCTCTGACGTTTGAAAGTCCGATTCCACAATATTACCTGGTCTTATTCTTTTTGCTTTTAACGCTGTTTGTCATGTACCGCATTCGCGAGTCGCTTCGGGGCAGAACGTTCATGGCGGTGCTGACGAACCCTGATCTGGCGGAGGCGGTTGGCATCAACACCTTTCGCACGAAGCTGCTTTCTTTTATTGTAGCCAATTTCTTCGCAGCGCTTGCTGGCGGTCTTTACGCGAGTCTGATCGGAAGTATTTCTCCGAGTGTAGCCAACATCGGTATGACGTTTAATTTCCTGATGTATGTGCTCTTGGGCGGTGTGGGCACGCTGGCCGGGCCGATCATCGGCGCTTTCGCGATTCCCATTCTGCTCGAATATCTGCAATTCATGCAGGATTATCAGATGATTTTCTTCGGCGTTTTACTGATCGTGGTGATTATTTACTTCCCGTCAGGGTGCATGGGATTGTATGCAAAAGTGCGTGACAAGATTAAGAAAACGAAGGTGGGGGCGTAACGTGCTGCTTAAAGGTGAAAATCTGGTCAAAAGTTTTGGCGGCACGATCGCTGTCAATGATGTGACCTTCGATGTCAATGAGGGAGAAATTCTTTCCATTATCGGTCCGAATGGCGCTGGTAAATCCGTTTTGTTTAGTTTGATTAGCGGTGTGAACAAGCCAACGTCCGGAAGCGTAAAATTTATGGGGGAAGAAATCGGCAATTTGAGCGCAAACCAGGTTTCCCGAAAGGGGATTGCGCGCACCTTCCAGCTGACGGCTCTTTTTGATCGTCTGCCTGTGACGCTCAATTTGGCGCTGGGGTATTACAAATGCACTAAATCCGGTTTCTGGGGAGGGCTGTTTCATACCCCGCAGTGGAAACGCGATAAGGAGAAAGTGACTGAAAAAGTCATCGAAATGCTGGGATTTATCGGATTGGGCGATAAGGCATTCGATGTGGCTTCCACATTGTCGCAGGGCGAACAGCGATTGCTGTCCATCGGAATTGCACTCATCAGTGAGCCGAAGCTCATTCTTTTTGACGAACCGACAGGCGGATTGATTCAGGAAGATACGGAGATGATTACGGAACTCATCAGGAAGATCAACAAAAAAGGGATTACCGTTTGTCTGATCGAACATAAAATGCGGATGATCATGGATCTGGCCGACAGAATTGTTGTGTTAAACTATGGTAAGAAAATTGCTGAAGGGAAGCCGGCGGATGTTGCCGCGGATCCGCAAGTAATCGAAGCCTACTTAGGAAGAAAAAAGGATGCTTAAATTAACAAATGTAACCACGATGATTGGCGAGCATCAGGTGATTCATGATGTTTCGTTGCATATTGCTCACGGAGACTTTGTCGCTCTTCTGGGTGGAAACGGCGCCGGAAAGACAACCTTGTTTAAAACCATTGTTGGCTTGCATAAACCGAAAAAGGGAACGATTGAATTCAAGGGAGAAGAAATCAGTCACATGCCAGCGCACAAAGTTGTTGGAAAAGGACTGGCGCTTTGTCCCGAGGGAAGACAGTTGTTTCCTCAGCTTCCGGTGTATAAAAATCTGATGCTTGGCGCCTATCACCGAAGTGATAAAAAGGGTATTGAAGAGAGCCTGGAGCAGGTTTATACCCTTTTTCCGCGATTGAAGGAACGCTATAAGCAAGTGGCGGGAACCTTCAGCGGCGGTGAACAGCAGATGCTGGCGATCGGTCGGGCATTGATGTCTAAACCTGAAATGCTGCTGTTGGATGAGCCGTCGATGGGGCTTGCGCCACTGGTGGTTGAAGGGATTGCCGAAGCGGTGACCCATCTGAATAACTTGGGAATTACCGTGTTTCTCTCTGAGCAAAATGCGCAGATTGCACTGATGATCACCCGACATGGCTATGTTCTGGAAAACGGTCATCTGGTTCTGGAAGGTCCAAGCAAGGAACTGATCAGTAATGATAAGGTGAAAAAGGCGTATCTGGGAACATGATGATCGGCGCAGCCTTTCATTAAAACCATTTCACAATAAAGAGCTCGGACCTTTAAGGGAAAGAGCTCTTTTTTTATGTCTTTTTATGGATGAGTTTCTAGGGTTATCCCTGCCGTTGGGCGCGACAGCCGGAATGTGCCGTCTTCGTGTCGAGAACTTTTCTGATTGCGCCCGCCAGAATTTCACGGGAAAAGGGTTTGAGGATGAAATCCTTGATACCCATGGTCGCCGCTTTTTCAGGATCGATAAAATCACTGTAACCTGTGCATAGAATAATAGGCTGATCGGGACGAACATTCGTGACCTGCCGGCTCAGATCGCTTCCGGATATTTTCGGCATCGTCATGTCGGTGATGATCAGATCAAATTTATCCGGATCGGCCTGAAAGAGTCTGAGCGCTTCCCGGCTGTCACAGCAGGCGGTGACCGTGTAGCCCAGCGCTGAAAGGTTTCTCTGTGCCAAATCAACCAGGGGCCTCTCGTCATCGACGAAAAGGATATGCTCCGTTCCTCCGGGAATCATGGTTTTAGCTGAGGTGGCTGCTATCCGGGACGCTGAAGCGCATTGAAGATGCGGAAGATAAATACTGAAGGTCGTTCCCTCATGAAGCGTGCTGGATGCGCGGATGCATCCGTCATGCTGTTTGACGATGCCATAGACGACAGATAATCCCAGGCCTGTGCCTTTCCCGATTTGCTTTGTGGTGAAAAACGGATCAAATATTTTATCCATAATGGATGGATCGATTCCGCAGCCGGTGTCTGAAATGCTGAGTTTGACATAAGCGCCGGGTATCAATTGCAAATCGCCTGCCGCGGGCAGCGTCAGCTCCTCGGTGCAAAGACGAACGGTCAGCACGCCACCTGCTTCGCCCATGGCGTGCGCCGCGTTGGCGCAAACGTTCATCAGGACTTGATGCATGTGTGTGGGATCGCCGGAAATGGTAAAAGGGATATTTTCAAAACAGGTGTGTATTTCAACGTTTGTCGGGATGATGGAGCGAATCATTTTCAGGGTCTCCTTGACAATAATCCGCAGATCCATCGGTTTTCTGTTGTGTTCGGAATGACGGCTGATGGTTAAGATTTGCGCCACCAGATCCTTTGCCCGCAGGCCGGCCGCCAGAATCTGATCCGTGTAGCGTCGAATTTTTTGGGGATCTCGCTGACAGGCGGCTATTTCCGCATAGCCGATGACAGCGCCGAGAATATTGTTGAAATCATGGGCAATACCGCCGGCCAGCGTTCCTATCGCTTCCAATTTCTGCGATTCATAGAGTTGTTTTTCGAGCAGCCGTCTGTCTTCTTCGGCCTTTTGAGTTTGTGTCTCATCCACGATGATCGACAGCAGACAGGATTCGGTGGCCAGTTGGACGGACTCAGCAAAATAGCGGGTTGACAGGATTTTCCCGTCCCTGGTTTTCAGGCGAACCTCCCGTCCTGCCACGGTTGGACAGGTTTTAAGGATTTCGAGAATGGCGATCCTGGAGGGTTCGTCAATCAGTTGTCCAAGATTGGTGATGCTCGAATCGATGAGCTCTTCGCGCCGGTAGCCTGTCAATGTTTCAAAAGCCGGATTGATATCCACGATGCGGCCGGTGAGGTGTCGCGTAATGGCCATAGCGGCGGGATTGGCTTTAAAGACCTTGGCAAAGGTTTCCTCGGATCGTTTAAGCGACTCTTCCGCACGCCGGTTTTCACTGATATCGTTGAAGATCACAACGATTTCGCATGTGGGCAGCCGATAGACCGAGTTTTGTTTCCAGCTGCGTCGTCGATCCTCCCGGTAATACCGGGCCGGCTGATATTCGGCAACGCCCGTTCGCCACACCCGATACAGTAAATCAAACAGGCCAAACTCCCGAATGCCCCGGAAAACGTCGCAGACAGACTTTCCGATGACATCGCGTCGGTCCAGATTTTCTGAACTGAGCGCCGCTGAATTTATTTCTCGAATCGTGAAGTCTTGTCCATTTGCCCTTGCTTCAAGGATTATGGCGCCGCTGTTCATATGGTTGAAAAGCGAATTCAGCCGCTGCTCACTTTGTCTGCATTTTTGTTCGGCACGCAGGCGTTTTTGCGTCTGTTGTGAAACAAAGGCTTTCTGAAGATAGAGGGTTGAAATGCCCAGAAAAGCGAAGATCAGAAGAACCAAGGCTGCGTTGTGGTTGAGATATTCCCAGGCGAGGATGGCGCAAAGCGGAAGCGCCAAGACCAAAACGGCCATCCCCAGCGATTGGTTTAGCGCAGACCTTCCGGCAATCCATGCGCCATAAGCCGCAAGGTTTGGGCCTCGCTCTTGACCGGATGAACAAAAATTGCTCTTTCGTGGCGGCTGATCCACAGTTCTTCCTCCCCTCAGAAAGACTCTGTTTCACACAGGTGTAACCGCTTACAACGAACTGGCCAATATCAATAGCTGGATAATGAATTTGAAGGAATCATAAAAGGATCGTTCGGCGATGTCAAGCTGAAATAAAAGAACGATGATGCAATGGGGAAACACGGCTGATTGAACAAAACTTGCATTTGCGGACGTGTCCAGCATAGGAAGATCAAGATAGCGCAAGCAGGCGCTTATGCGAATCCGTCTATGATTTCAGTTGGTTGGCTTTCGTCAAGGATTTGCCGGATGGCCCGGGCCAGTTCGCTGCGGGAGGCGGGTTTCATGATGAAGGACTTAATGCCCAGCCGGGCAGCTTTTTCCTCATCCATATAGGAGCTAAAGCCGGTGCAAAGCATAATGCGCTGCTGTGGCCGTACCCGCAGAATCGCTTGGGCGAGATCGCTTCCCGAAAGATGCGGCATGGTCATGTCTGTAATAATCAGATCATAATTTTCCGGATCTGCTTTGAAACGCTCCAGCGCCTCGCGGCTGTCTGTAAACGCTGTGACCGAATACCCCAGCGCGCTCAAGTGTGTATAAGCCAGTTCGGTCAGATCGGCTTCATCGTCAACAAAAAGGAGGCGCTCGGTGCCGCCCGGAATGTTTTCATCCGTCCGGAGGCGCGGTTCGATGGTGGCCTGTTCGATGAGAGGCAGAAAGATGTGAAATGTTGCACCCTTGCCCGGGCGGCTTTCCACCTGGACCGCGCCGCTATGGTTTTTCACGATGCCGTAAACAACGGACAGGCCCAGCCCGGTGCCTTTGCCGATGTCTTTGGTGGTGAAGAACGGGTCGAATATACGGGGAAGAATTGTCTCGTCAATGCCGGGGCCCGAGTCGGCTACCGTCAGGCGAACGTATTGACCGGGGCGCAAGGAATGTTCTTCCGTCAAAGGGGCGGCATCTATTGATTCCGTGGACAGCGAGATTGTCAGCTGTCCGCCCTTTTCCCCCATGGCCTGAGCGGCATTGGTGCACAGGTTCATGACGACCTGATGCATCTGGGTGATGTCCGCTAAAACTGTATAGGCCTGGTTGGCGATTTTTTGCCGGATGTCAATCGTTTTGGGCATGGTGGCCCGCAGAAGCTTGATTTCTTCCTTGACAATCAGTTTCAGATCAATCGGTCTTTTGTCTTGTTCGACGTGACGGCCAAACGCCAGAATCTGATTGACGAGATTTTTGGCGCGCTCCGCCGCCACTAAAAGTCTTTTGATATTTTCATGTTGCATAGGCTGATCGTGGCTGTCGCGGATGAGTTCCGCATATCCCATGATGGCGGCGAGGATATTATTAAAGTCATGCGCGATGCCCCCGGCCAGCGTTCCCACAGCTTCCATCTTCTGGGCCTGAAACAGTTGCTTTTCGAGTTTGAGCCGCTCCTCTTCCGCTTTTTTGCGCTCGGTGATGTCCCGCGCGACAAACAAAATACCCGAGGGTTGTCCGTTTTCTGTTAAAAGCTGAGAGCGGACATCCACAATAAAGGGCTGGCCGGAGAGATTTTTCATCTCCCACTCGAAACTGAACGCATCGGCTACGCCATTGCGCCGTTTTTCCATCAGGGCTTCCTGCACTGGGCGGTATTGGTCCGGTGTAAAGTCTGTAATGCTCACGCCCACCGGGTCGAGCCCCTGCAAGAGGTCATAGACAGCTTTGTTGGCGAAGGTAATGCAGAGGTTCAAATCCGTTGTTATAATAAAGTCATAGGCGCATTCCGACACCATCTGATACCGTTGATTGCTCTCTTGCAGCGCCCGCTGCGCTTTTCTCTGATCTGTAATATCACGGATAACATGCGCGATACCGATTACTTCTCCCTCGGTGTTGACGGCCGGATCTGCAACGATATATAAGACGCGGCCATCTGTCTCTTCAAGCTCCGTCACTTCTCGCGTTTTACTTTTCAGGCAGCGCACAAGCGGGCAATGGTCGATGGGACACGTGGCGTCGTGCACCAGTGCATGGCATTTTTGACCTTTAATCGTTTTGATATCCCGATGAACAAACTCCGCGAAGGCCCGGTTTGATTTTTCAATGCAACCCTCCGGTGTCAGAAAGACCATGGGGTCGAGCATGGCGTCAAACGTACTTCGCCACTTCTGGCTGGCTTCACGGATTTCTGTTTCAGCCTTTTTGCTTAACGTAATATCGCGAATATTGCCGATGACCCGGACGACCCGTCCTTCAGAGCGCTCAGTCTTTCCGATCGTGCGAATCCATTTTTTATGTCCTTGCGGCGTTTGAAGTTGCACTTCAAAGTCAAAGTCGAGGCCGTGGTGGATGGCGTCAGAAAAGGCATTTTTGAGAAGATCGCGTGTTTTTGCATCATAGAACAGGCTGCTCCAGTTTGCCTCATTCGGATTAAAGCTCTGGGGCACCTCGTAGATGCGATAGGTTTCAAGGCTCCAGGTCAATTGATCTGATAAAACATCATATTCCCACCCGCCTGTATGGGACAGAGCCTGAATGTCGTTGAGCATTTTTTCATTTCGGCGCAACAGGGCTTCAGTGGCTTTTTGTTCGGCCATCTGATCGTGCAGGCGCGCTGTGCGCTGAGCCACCATCTTTTCCAGACGGGCCGAATACGCTTGATTGAGGCTGCGCTGCACCCGTTCTTCCAGAATGACGGCCAGCATAAAACAGAAATTGTTGAGATAATCCCGGTAGGGGGCAAAAGCCGCCTCATCAGAAATTTGCAGGATCAATTCCCCTTGGCAGGCGTTTCCAACCATCAGGGGAAAATGATCGGTGTTTTCGTCGGGGCTGTCCTCCCGACAGGGGCTGTGCCGGACGGAGACAATGCCCGGAATATCCGAAAGTCCCCGGCAGACAAAACTAAAAATAGTCTTTTCATCGGGCAGTCCGGCGAGGATGCTCTGCATCAGGAGCAATTGGCCAAGAATTTCTGCCTTCAGGACGGTCTGTTGCTTCATAGACTTTCATGCCTAATGATATTTCAGGAATTCTTCCGGCTCAATGTAGAACGGGTTATGCACGACAACACTTCGAACCACCATCAGGGGATGCACTTTCAAAACATCCATGATCGTGGCCCCGTCAAATACACGGGCGTCATACTGACACACGGTCGTTACCGGATATTGACGCTGCAACTGACTGACACGCGCCTCATACTCCAAAAGCCGCTCTCCGCCCGGAATAGCCTGCACTTGAGGCACCATCTCTCCGATGACACGCGCCGCTGAAAATCCCAACTGTATGGATTGTTCGTAATATTCACGAAGCAGACTGATCATGTCTTCAGGGTCAAAGCATTGATTCCGGAAATAGACATCTTCGGTTGGGGACAGGGCCAATGCTCTGGCATCACGCGCCTGCATATAAGACACACCATGTTTTCTCAGGAAGACTTCGATTTTTCGTTCGCTGATTTTACTGGAAAAACAACTGGTTCGCTCTTTCGACACGACGCCGCTTAAGACAAATCGCAAAAGAGAATCGTCCCGTTCGCCGTCTGTGCTGAAGATCTGGCAGATATGAACGCCAGGCGTAAACTTTTGTGATGTAAAACCAAGTGATATGTTTCCTGTGCCGTTTTGCATCATGACGCACCCCCATGACGAATGAATGATACGTTGTTGCGGGTTCAAAATGGTTTACGCGGCAAAATACAATTCACGAGATAACATCGACAGAACTGCGAAAAAACTTGAAAAAAGAAATTTATGGGGCCGGCCGGAGGATCATTAAGCGTAAGGCCGGTAAAATCCATAGATCGCTTCCTGCATCAGGGCCGGGCGGTGGGGGATTGTTGTTAATACGCTGATAATAAAAGTATTTATAGAAACGCAGGGAGCGCTTTAGCGGCTCCCTGCTTGTGCGGTTTATCGATCATTTGGAGTGTGTGACTTGGGAGGTAAAAAGGCTTTCGTTGCCGGAGTCGTCATAGGCCGTCACAGCAAAGTAATAGGTTCCGGAGGCCAGGTTTAACACATGCGACGTCGCGCCCGCGTTCGGGATATTGACTTTTTGCGTATAGCCGCACATGCCGCACATTTTGGGGTCGTCGCCCGTTCTCGGAGATGTCCCGTAATACACATTATAACCGGACAGGCCGGTTAAGGCGCCGCCTCCCTCGTCCGTGGCCGGGGCATTCCAGCTCAACGTAAAAGCGACGGTTGGCGTTGATCCGCCACCTGAATCGCCGCTTCCCCCGCCGCAGGCAAAAAAAAGGATGGAAAGCGAAATTAGTGCAACACTTTTTGCTACTCTGAGTTTCCAGCGCATAGCGTTCCTCCGTTTTTGACTTCTTTATGGATATGTTGTTTAAGTGATGTTTCAATACCGTTAAAAATATTGTCCGACATTAAGCCAATTTCAAACGGATGTCAATCATCGAATCGGTGGATCGAACAGCTGAGCAAGATTACCCGGCGAAGAAAGGGAAGGTTCATCTGCCTGCATGGCTCATGTAAGGCAATATATTGAAAAAATTGATCGATTGGCCAAAATTCATCTTGACATCGTGATGGGTCTTTGCAAGATTACGATCCCTGATTTTTTTTCATACATCATAGCATTCAAGGAGGCAAGAGATGATCGGCAAGCAGATTAGGATGGAGCGTATTATGAACCGTGAAAATGGAAGGACATTGATCGTTCCCATGGATCACGGCGTGTCGTCGGGGCCCATAGCCGGCCTGGTGGATATGAAAGACGCCATCGGCAAAGTGGTGGACGGCGGGGCCAACGCGATTGTCATTCACAAAGGCGTTGTCCGGCAGGGACATCGCGGACGCGGCCACGACGTCGGCTTGATTATTCATCTGTCTGCCAGCACGTCGCTCAGCCCCGATCCCAATTCCAAAGTTCTGGTCTGCTCGGTCGAAGAAGCCATTAAACTCGGTGCGGATGGTGTCTCCATCCATGTTAATATCGGCGCGGATGACGAAAAAGACATGCTCAGGGATTTTGGAGAAGTGGCCAAGCAGTGTCAGACCTGGGGCATACCGCTTCTGGCGATGATGTACACGCGCGGCAAGAAAATCAAAACGGAAAGCGATGTCGAAGTTGTCAAGCACGCGGCGCGCGTGGCCGCCGAACTGGGTGCGGACCTGGTCAAGGTCAATTATACCGGCGATGCGGAAAGTTTCCGTTCTGTTGTGGATGGCTGCGGTGTTCCCGTGTTGATCGCCGGGGGTGAAAAGGCCAAAAGTGATGTGGATGTGTTGAAAAACATCAAAAATGCGATTTCGGCCGGGGGCGGTGGCGTGTCCATTGGCCGCAATGTCTTTCAGCATGAAAATCCCACCCGGATGATTAAGGCGACCAAAGCGATCATTCATGAGAATGCCAGTGTCGAGGCCGCCCGAGCCATTCTGGAAGGGAAGGCGAAAAAATGAAAACCGTGTGGCTGGATTGCCGAAACTGGCAGAAGGATCTCGTGACCACGGCCATTGAAAGCGGTGTGGATGCGGTGGTGGTCGCGCCCGGCGATGTGGAAAAGGTCAAAGCGCTGGGGCTCATTTCCGTGATTGCCGGGGCGGAAAACGCCGATCTGAAACTGGGTCAGGATGTTGTTGAAATTATCATTAAGAATAAGAAGGATGAAGAGCGCGTCGCTTCATTGACGCGGGAAATGGCGATTGTGGAGGGGCAGGACTGGACCATTATTCCCTTGGAGAATATCATCGCGCAGGGCGCTAAAGTGGTGTTCCCGGTGACCTCCCTTGAGGAGGCCAAAGTGGCGCTCACCATTCTGGAAAAGGGCGTCTGGGGAATACTCATCCGGGCGGAGCGGCCCGCCGTGGTCAAAGAGATTGTTCAATACGCCAAGGGCCTCGGGTCGGAACTGGCGCTTTCGGAGTTCATCATCAAGGATGTCCGGAAAGTCTCGATGGGCGACCGGGTGTGTATCGATACGATCACGGATATGAAGCAGGGCGAAGGCATGCTCATTGGAAACTACAGCCATGCGTTTTTCCTGGTGCACGCCGAAAGCGTTGAAAACCCCTATGTCGAGCCCCGGCCCTTCCGTGTCAATGCGGGCGCCGTGCATGCCTATATCCTGATGCCGGGAGGTAAAACCAAATATCTCGACGAGCTCAAGACTGGCGATGATGTTTTGATCGTCAATCAAAAAGGCGAAAGCTTTGCCTCGAGTGTCGGGCGGCTCAAAATCGAGAAACGCCCCATGCTCAATATCGTGGCGGATGCGGGGGGAAAAGACGTCTCCCTCATTTTGCAAAATGCAGAGACCATCCGTCTCACCCGGCCTTCAGGCGAGCCCATCTCCGTGGTCAAACTGGCCAAGGGGGACAAGGTTTTAGGTTATGCCGAGGAGGGGGGCAGGCACTTCGGTTTTAAAATTAAAGAAACGATCAACGAGAAATAGTCTTTTGCAAAAAACCGGGAGTTGCGGCGTCTTCCCAACGAGACGCGGCAACTCCCGGTTTTTATTTACACCAGTTTCAGATAATGCTTCACCAGATACTCGGCCGTTTGCAGTGCGCCTTTGGCCGCGCCCAGCTTGGTGTTGTGCGCCAGGCAGACGTACTTGATGCCGTTTTCCAGAATCGGGTCTTTGCGGACACGCCCCACGGTGACGGTCATGCCGCCGCCCTTGTCGCGATCCACGCGCGGCTGCGGACGAAACGGATCTTCCGTGACGTCGATGAGGTGCTCGGGCGAGCTCGGCAGGTGCAGCTCGGCGAAATCCTTGCCGTAGTCCGTCATGACTCTTTTTACGTCTTCGGGCGTGCAGGGTTTTTCGGTTTGCACAAACGCGCACACCAGATGGCCGTCGATGACCGGCACGCGGTTGCAGGCGGCGGTGATGCCAAAGGGCGCATTGGCAATCCGATCGCCCATCAGTTTTCCAAGGATCTTCAAGGGCTCCGTTTCCACCTTGGGTTCTTCGCCGGAAATGTAGGGAACGACGTTTTCCGTCATATCCATGGCTGAGAGCCCCGGCGTGCGGCCCGCGCCCGACATGGCCTGCATGGAGGTTGCGATGACCTGTTTGACACCGAAGTTGTCCAGAATCGGTTTGAGCGAGATGACCAGTCCCGCGATGGTGCAGTTGGACTTGGGCGAAATGAATCCCTTCCATCCGCGGTTTTTCTGCTGAATGGCCAAAAGGGCCGCATGCTCCATATTGACGCCACCGACCAGAATCGGGGTGTCGGTTTCATAGCGAAACGCCGAGGCCGTGGAGATGACCGGCGTGGTTTTAGCGTATTTGGGCTCCAGTTCCTTGGCGGGCCCGGCATCCATCGTTGAAAAAATCAGATCGACGGAGGTCGGATCAAACGTGGCCGCTTCCTCCACCACCATATTGGCGATGTTTTCAGGTAGCGTCTCGGGGCACCACCAGCGGATGGAGCCGTTGGCGTCGCGAAGCGCGTCGATGTATTTCTTGTTGGCGGATCGCTCGGAGGCCACCAGTTTGCTGATTTCAAACCAGGGATGTCCCAGTAGGCTCACGATCGCCTGCTGACCGACAATGCCGGTCGCTCCCACAATGGCAATTTTTAACATACGTCTATTCCTCCAAAATTGGTTTTTTGTAAAATCTGTTTGGTTTTTTCCACATCCGAGGCGATCTGGCGCTTTAAACTTTCGACATCGTCAAATTTGACGATGTCCCGCAGCTTCTCCACGAAAAGAATGTCTATTTTCTGGCCCCGCAGATCGCCTGTAAAATCGAGCAGGAAGACTTCAATGGTCGATGTGTAATCCTCAAACGTCGGTTTTGCGCCGATGTTGAGCGCGCCCCTATAGCGATGATCCCCGAGTCCGACCCATGTGGCATAAATGCCCGGCGGGGGCAGAAGCACCTTTTCGGGAGTGATATTGGCGGTGGGGTAGCCCAGGCCTGCGCCGCGTCCCGCGCCGAAGCCCACAACGCCTGCGACATTGTAATAGCGGCCCAGAAGCCGCGCGGCGGCCGGGAGATCCGCCGAAAGAATGCAGTTGCGGATCAGTGTGCTCGAGACAATGTCCTCGTCGATCTTAAAGGCTTCAATAACTTCAACCCCAAAACCGCATCGCTTGCCCTCGGCGATCAGATAGGCATCATTGCCCTGCCTGGCCTGACCAAACGTGTAGTCGTGGCCGATGATAATTTTGCTGATGGCCAGCCGCTCGCATAAAAACCCCCGCGCAAATTGTTCGGCAGTGGTTCGAGCGTAAGCCTTGTCAAAGGTGATGATGACTGTGGCATCCACGCCGCAGGCCGCAAGGAGCGCCATCTTTTCCGCTTTTGTTGTGATCAGATGAAACGGCTGGATATTGGGATGCAGAATCATCTTGGGGTGTGGGTCAAAGGTGATAACCAGAGATTTTTGCCCCGCCACTTTCGCTTCGGTTGCCAGTTTCCGGCAGATATGCTGATGAGAGCGATGCACCCCGTCGAAATTTCCGACGGTGACATACGCGCCACGGAAATCGTTGGTGATCGCCTCAATTCCTTCAAAAACAATCATTTTATTCCTGTTGCCCCACCCTTCGGCTGAGAATCGCGACACTCTAGCATTTTGGCGGTTAAATTCAAGCTGATTTTATCTTGACAAGTTCCCGCTGTTCGGTATAGAGCAACCGCCAGTGCCGAAGTGGCGGAATTGGTAGACGCGCTAGGTTCAGGGTCTAGTGAGCGTACGCTTGTCCGAGTTCAAATCTCGGCTTCGGCACCATTTTTTCTTGATAATCAAAATTTTCGTTAACAGCTTTTTTTAGAGTCTTAAAGACGCAAGCAGGAGGGGGAAGCGCGATGACGGCTTTGGAAATAGTCTATGTCGCCTGTTTTGTTCTGGGGCTTGCCTATGCTGTCTTTGCCGGTTTTCTAGGCGGGCACGCAGGTGACGCCGGCATGGATGTCTCAGCCGATGCAGCCGGTGGGGGGGATGCTCCGGATGCAACATCCGACGGTGTGCATTTTTCGCCCTTGAGTCCGGTGGTGATTGCGATGTTTGTCACCGCATTCGGCGCGACGGGCATGATTTGTCTGAAAGTCTTCAAGTTTTCATGGGTGGCCTCTCTGGTTGTTGCCGTTATCCTCGGTGTAGCGGCGGCCGCGGTGACGTTTTACATCTTTGTCGTGCTTTTCAGCAAGACGCAGGGAAGCAGTGAATCACAAATTGCAAAAATGCTGGGTGGCCAGGCGGAAGTGATTACACCGATTCCCGCGCAGGGCGTAGGCGAGATTGCCTATGTGTCAAAGGGGGCGCGCTATACCGCGCCGGCACGCTCTGTTGATCAGAAGGAGATCAAGGCTCACGCGATTGTGCGCATTGATAAAATCGTAGGCAGCACATTCTTTGTCAGCTCTTTGGAATGATCATTTCCATTTTTTTGTAATTTGCCGCTTGTAAGGAGGTTGCGCGTGTATTTCTTGTTTGATTATGCCTGGATTGCCCTGGGGGCCATTGCGGTCATTATTGTTTTAGTCTCCCTGCTGAAGATGTACGCCAACCGTTACACCAAGGTGGGGCCCAACACGGTGCTGGTGGTCTCCGGATTGCGCCATGCGACAGACGATGGCCAGGCGGTGGGGTTCCGGCTGGTCAAAGGGGGTGGAACGTTTGTCTGGCCGATATTCGAAAAGGTCGATTTTCTGACGCTGGAGCTGATGACGCTGGATGTGCGTCTCAAGGAAGTTTATACGGTGACGGGTGTTTCGATTAATGTTGACGGTGTGGCCCAGGTCAAAATCAAAGGCGAGGATCAGTCGATTCGAACCGCGGCCGAGCGTTTCCTGGGACGCACGGAGGAGCAGATTAAAAGCATCGCGCTGCAGACGGTCGAAGGCCACCTGCGCGCAATTGTCGGCACGCTGACTGTTGAAGAAATTTACAAAAACCGTGATGTCTTTGCCCAGAAAGTGCAGGAAGTGTCTGCGGGGGATCTGGCCAATATGGGGCTGGGCATCGATTCATTTACCGTTCGCGACATCAAGGACGATCACGGCTATCTTGACGCCCTGGGCAAACCACGCGTGGCGCAGGTGAAGCGCGATGCGCAGATCGCGCAGGCGGAAGCGGACCGGGATGCGCTGATCCGGAGCTCTCAGGCCAACCAGGCCGGGCAGGAAGCCAAATTCGAGGCGGACACCAAAATCGCGGAGGCCAATCAGAATTTCGAAGTCAAACGGGCCGCCTATCAGATTAACATCAACCAGAAGAAAGCGG
Source organism: uncultured Smithella sp. (assembly GCA_964608995.1). GTDB lineage: Bacteria > Desulfobacterota > Syntrophia > Syntrophales > Smithellaceae > UBA8904. The sequence goes on from CAZSQS010000001.1 coordinate 197,668, forward strand.
AATCCGATCTGGCCTATGATCTGCAGAAATACAAAACCAGTCAGGCCGTCAAGGCGGAAGAGGTTCAGGTTATCGTGGTGGAAAAGGAACGCATGATTTCCGTTCAGGAAAAGGAAATTGCCCGCCGGCAGAAAGAACTGGAAGCGACGATTAACAAGCCTGCGGATGCGGAAAAATATCGAATCGAAACGCTCGCCAATGCACAACGCTACAAAACGATGACTGAGGCGGAAGGTCAGGCCAACGCCACCAAGAGCATCGGGATTGGCGAAGCGGAAGCCAACCGGGCCAAGGGGTTTGCCCAGGCCAACGTTATTCAGGCGACCGGCACCTCCGAGGCGGAGGCGATGGCGAAGAAGGCGGAATCCTGGAAGGCATACAACCAGGCGGCCGTAACCCAGATGATTATTGAAAAACTGCCGGAGCTGGCAAGGGCCATTTCTGAGCCGCTTGCCAAGATGGATAAAATTGTTGTGATCAATTCAGGCGGGGAATCGGCTGGCGCGTCAAAGATAACAAAAGATATTACGAATATCATTGCACAATTGCCTCCAGTGATTGAGGCGTTAAGCGGCATGAAAATTGAGGACCTGATTGCAAAATTGCCCCAAATTGCCTCTTCCGCAAAGGAGCAAACCAATCAATAATAGAATCAAAGTCCCGATACGTTCCCTGTTTTTTAAGGGTTGAGTTTTATCCCTGATCAGGAGAGGGAATTTTCCGCCTGCCCCGAGATGTGGCGTCGAATGAAAATTTAAAGTTAAAACTCCGTATTACGGAAGTCGGATGACGGCAAAATACTTTTTATTTCATGTTGACTACGCCATCTCTTTTTATTATACAAATGACTAATTAGTCACCATTTATCGATGTATATTTTCGAGCGTATTCAGTGAACGCGTCAAGAATTTCTGGTGAATCATTTAGGGATTAACAGGTGGAAGCCAGGCCAAATCAATGGAAGGAAGTTTCTTGATCGTTTTTTATTGAAATACAGGGGTGTGGGATCCGTTTCTTTGTGTTAAAAATTTAAATTGAAGAAGGTGTGTTTATGAAAAATCATGTGTGTCGAGTATCCGTGTTGGTTCTTGTCCTTTGGGCGATTTTCGCCTTATCTTCCTGCGGACTTTTCAAGTCCTCGAAGCGGCCGCCGGAGGCGTCCTACATTAAGGGCGGCATCAACTTCCACCTTCGCGGCGACAACCACTTGAATATCTATCAGCGCGTGCCGCACGCCTTGATCCTGTGCGCCTATCAAATGAGAGACGCCAACGCTTTCAATCAGTTGCTGGAAGAAAAGGACGGCATCTCCAAGCTGATGGAGTGTGGTCGTTTCGACGCCAGCGTCACGTTTGCCAAACGACTGATTGTTCAGCCGGGTCAGGATGTTTACGAGGCGATGGAAAAAACGGAAGGGTCGAAATATATCGCGATTGTCGCCGGTTTTTACAACTTCCAGAAGCGCAGCGCCATCAAGTTGATCCCGCTGCCGATGCGAGGCATGCCGATGTTTCGTAAACCGGGAGGCATTGATCTGTCCCTGTATTTAACCGATACGGAAATCCGCAATTTGACCGAGGGCAAATAATGAACAGCTCCAAGCCGCTTTTCTGGCAACAGGGTCTTTTTCTTCAACCCCAGCACTTCCAACTGCTCGAGCGGTCTTTTTATGATCTGCTCGGTCCCGTCAACCAGCTTCTTGTGCCGTATTTCTGGGGATCCGTGAAGCTGGACATCCAGAAAAGCCAGCTGGGAAACAAAATATTGCAGCTGCAAAGCGGTTCTTTTATTTTTCCCGATGGCGCCCATGTTCAATATCCCGGCAATACGGTCATGAACGGGCGTTCGTTTGACGAGTCCTGGGCGGGACCACTCAATGTTTACGTGGGGCTCAAGATCTGGAGCGATTCCGCCGCCAATGTCACGCTTGTCGATAATCTGGAAGAAATCGCCAATGTCACCACGCGGTTTGTCGCGACGCCGGATTCTGAAGAGATGAACGACCTTCATGCGGGCGGCCCGCCGGCGCGGGTTAAAAAACTGCATTATGTTTTGAAGCTGCTCTGGGAAGACGAACTTCAGCAGGCCGGCGACTACCTCACGATGCAGATCGCCCAGCTTCAACGGGTGGGGGCGGAGGTGAAGCTCTTTGCCGATTATATTCCGCCATGCCCCACGATTTCCGGTTCTGAATCCCTGCTCAATGTGATCAGTGAAATCCGGGATCAGATCACCGCGCGCGGCCGCCAGCTCGAAGAGTTTAAAAGAAAGCGCAGCGTTCATGCCGCCGAGTTCGGTTCCCGCGATATGGTCTATATTATGGCACTTCGGTCGCTCAATCGTTATGTGCCGCTTCTGCATCACTATCTGCAAACGCCGCAAATTCATCCCTGGACGGTTTACGGGGCGTTACGCCAGCTCGTCGGCGAGCTGAGCTCTTTTTCCGAGCGCGTCAATGCGCTGGGTGAATTTACGGGGGGGCAGAACTCTTTGCCGCCTTACACCCACACTGACCTTTGGGGCTGCTACTCGGCCATTCAAAATATGATTTCACATCTGCTCGATGAGATCACCGCCGGGCCGGAACACACCATGCGGCTGGTGAAAGACGGCGTTTTCTACGGGTCGGAATTAAAACCGTCCATTTTTCAGGGGCGTAACCGTTTCTATCTGGCCGTCAAAACAGAGTCTCCGGCCACATCCGTTATTCAGTCGATGAAGTCGCTGGTTAAAATTGGATCGCGGGAAGATCTGCACATCATTGTTTCCCGGGCTCTGCCGGGCATTGGGCTCGAGCATCAGCCTCAGCCGCCGCAGGAATTGCCGAGGCGTTCCAATACTATCTATTTTCTGATTAACTCCAACAGCGAGTTGTGGGAATCCGTCTCAAAAAAGAAGAATCTGGCCCTTTACTGGAATAATGCACCGGCCGATCTGGATGTTGAATTAATGGTAGTGGGGAGATCATAACATGCATCTGAGCGATTACTTTATTGACCTGGTGGCCTATGTCACTTATTTTCTGCGCTCTGAAGAGGCGCAGCTTGATCCGTGTGAAAAAGTTCGGAGCGCCGTACAGCGTCATCTGACGGCCAGCGAAGAAGGCGTCCGGCGCGGCCTGGTGTCTGCTGATGATTATGATCAGGCGCGCTTTGCCATTTGCGCCTGGGTGGACGAGGCGCTTTTGAATTCTTCCTGGCCTCACCGGCGTGACTGGATGTCGCAGCAGTTGCAGCATACCTACTATGCCGTCATGGACGCCGGTGAAAAATTTTTTGATCGTCTCCACGCCCTGGGGCCTCACCAGCTTGAAGTCCGGGAAGTCTATTATCTGTGCCTGGCGCTCGGGTTTACCGGGCGCTATTTTAATGATGAATATACGCTCGAACAGATCAAAACCTCCAATCTGAAAATGCTTCTGGGAAGTTCGCTGGGGCTGCCGTCTTTGGAGCGCGTCGATCTCTTTCCGGAAGCCTATCCCGCAGGCGACATGGAAATTGCCTCGCAAACCGGCGGCGGGCGCAGCAAATGGATGACCGCCGCCTGGGCGGCCGCGCCTGTTTTGCTTTTCCTTGTTTTATTTGTCGTTTACTTCTTTATTCTGGATAACGTCGGGGAAAATTACCTGCGGATGGTGACAAGATGAAGGACAATCTTCTGAAGTTTCTCAAAATATTTTTAATCGCCGCCCTGATTATTCTGGGGTTGCTTTTAATTGTTGCTATTGTTCTGGCCATGCGTTGGCCGCTTTGGATGGTCTTTTTCCTCCTGCTGCTCATTGGCGGCCTGGTGATTGGAGGGTTTTTTCTGCGCAATTTGTATAAGCGGCGCAACGAACAGCAGTTCGTCGGCGAGATCGTCGCCCAGGACGATGCGCAAAACGCGACGCTTTCGCCCAAGGAACGAGACGACCGCAAACAGCTGCAGGAAAACTGGAAAGCGTCCATCGAAGTGCTGCGAAATTCCCATTTAAAAAAGATGGGCAATCCGCTTTACGTGCTGCCGTGGTATCTGATGATCGGGGAGAGCGGGTCCGGAAAGACCACGTCGCTCAACAGCGCGAGGCTCGCCTCGCCCTTTCCGGAATTTGCCCGCACCTCGGGCATCTCCGGAACGCGCAACTGCGACTGGTGGTTTCTCGAACAGGCGATTATCATCGATACGGCCGGCCGGTATTCCATCCCCGTCAATGGAGAGCCGGACCGACAGGAATGGCAGAAATTTCTATCCCTCCTGGTGCAATACCGTAAGAAAGAGCCGCTCAACGGCTTGATCGTCACCATTGCGGCGGACAAACTTTTAGAATCGCAGCCGTCCGTCATCGAAGAAGAGGCGCGCACCATGCGCCGGCGCGTTGACGAGCTCATGCGGGTGCTGGGGGTTAAGTTCCCTGTGTATGTGCTGGTGACCAAGTGCGATCTGATCCAGGGCGTCAACCGGTTTTGCGAAAAACTGCCGGAGGAAAGCCTCAAGCAGCCCATGGGCATGATCAATCATAATCTGTCCACGGATATTGCGGCTTTTCTGGAGAGCGCGCTCCAGGCTGTCGGTAAGCGTCTGCGGAATATGCGCATGCTCCTGTTGCATCAGATGGAGCCCCGCAATGTCGATCCGCCGCTTTTGCTTTTTCCGGAGGAATTTGATGACATCCGTAACAATCTGACCGCCTATGTTAAGGCGCTTTTCGGCCAGAACCCCTATCAGGAAACGCCTCTTTTCCGCGGTTTGTTTTTCAGCAGCGGCCGGCAGGAAGGCCGCCCGCATTCGCACTTCATGAACAATCTGGGGCTCAATGCGCAAAAAGAGAATCTGCCCGGCACGACGCGCGGTCTTTTCCTGCATGACTTTTTTGCCAAGGTGCTTCCCAAGGACCGTCGGCTCATGGCGCCGACCCGCAAGGCCATGGAGTGGAGCGCCATTACCAGCAATCTGGGGCTCACCGCCTGGATTGTGGTCTGGGTGGCCCTGTGCGGCCTGCTGAGTTTTTCCTTTGTGAAAAATTTACATTCCATCAGCGGCATCTCCAACGAATTCCAGAAACTGCCCGTTTTGCAGGGCGAGTACGTCTCGGACCTGACCACGCTGGACACCTTCCGCAAGGGGATTATCCGTATTGAAAAGCAAAACAGCAGCTGGTGGATTCCCCGCTTCGGTCTGCGCGAAAGCATCCATCTGGAAAAAGAACTCAAAAGCCACTATTGCGGTCAGTTTCAGGAGCGATTTCTCAACGAATTCGACAAACGGTTTATTGCGAACGCCCGGATGATTGACGCGACGATCGCCGATGACGAATACGCTCAATATATGGCGCATGCCGTTCGCCGCGTCAATATCTTAAGCGGCGCGCCCTATGGCGCCAATGTTGAAAAACTCTCTGGAAAACCGCATCCCCGATACATCGTCATGGACTCTCGCGATCCGGTTAAAACGCCTGAAATCCGCCGCGTTGTCGATTCGCTCCTGCTGTATTATTTTGCCTGGCGCCAGGATCCAGACAATATTAAAAAAGAAATGGCGGCCTTTGAATCCGTTGTCAAAACGCTCTATGATTTGCGTGGCGGCAATCTGCAATGGCTCATCACGCTGGCCAACACGGAAGACGGACTTGAGCCGGCAACACTTAAGCAATTCTGGGAGGGGACGCTGACCGCCGCGGAAGAAAGAGAAGTTGCCCCCGCCTTTACGATGTCGGGCAAGCGCGTCATTGACGCTTTCAAAAACGAACTCTCTTCGGCGCATCCCGGCGCCAGCGGCTTTGCCACGCATGTCCGGGAATTTGACGATCAATATCGCACGCTGAGTTTTGACGCCTGGCATCATTTTGCTGAAGCGTTTCCCAACGGTGTGGAACGCCTTAAAATGCCCGGTGAACTCGATGCGATGGCGTTGCGCGTCCTGGGTAATGAGAGTCCTCACGGGCAACTGATTGACCGGATTTCCGAAGAACTCACGCTGATCAAAGGCGATGCGCCGTCGCCTGACTGGTTTGCCCAAATTGAGCGTTTTCATGCCATCAAGTCCAGCTCCCGGGCCGTGATCGTCTATAAAACGGGATTTTTCCAATCCCTGATCAATTCAGTAAAAAAGACCATGATGTCCTTTGAAAAAAAGACCGGGCAGGAAACCGGTGCTAAAAAACTGGATATCCAGGTCTCGGCGATTCGCGCCTTCAGTGACTTTCAGCAGGCGCTTCAGGCGATTGCGCCCGTGACGACCTCCCGAAACATTGCGTTTCAGATGACGCAGGAAGCTTTTGCCGATGATCCGGCGACCAGCAAGTCTCCGTTCCATTCGGCGTATAAAGCCGTGCAGTCTCTGCAACAAGGTGTGGGGGATGGCGTCGATCCCGATCCGGTCGTGGCGCGTCTGGTCTCCGGTCCTTTTGATATCCTGTGGCTGTATGCGAGGGGTCAGGCGGTGGTCCAGCTTGAAAATTCGTGGGGCGAAGAAGTGCTGGCGCCCACGCTGGGCCTGTCGAGCCAGCAGGTCATGCCGCTTCTGGTGGGGCCTGATGGCCTGGTCTGGAAATTCGTGAAGGGATCCGCCGCGCCGTTTCTGAACCGCAACGAACAGGTGGGGTATTATCCCAAAGAGGTCATGGGTGGCGCTGTGCCGCTTTCCCCCTCCTTTTATGCCTTTTTGAACAAGGGCGCCAAGGCGCGAACGACCGCACAGCTCACACAGAAGAATTACACGGTGGGGATCAACGGCCTTCCGACGGCCGCCAATCCCGAAGCGCGCTTCCAACCCCACGGCACTCGCCTGGAGCTTCAGTGCGGCGGCAGCGTGCAGACACTGGTGAATAACAACTATCCGGTAAGCCGGACCTTTTACTGGTCACCGGACACGTGTGGGGATGTCGTGCTCAATATTGAAATTGGAGATGTGGTTTTGACCAAACGCTATCTGGGGCCTCAGGCCTTCCCCGATTTTTTACGAGAGTTCAAAGGGGGATCGCGGATTTTTGCCGCGTCTGAGTTTCCCGGAGAAAGATCCGATCTGGATCGCTTAAAAGTAAGATATATCAAGGTGGCCTATCGTTTTATCGGCAACATGCCGGTGGTTCAGGTGGTTGAGACCATGCCCGTGGCGTTGCCCAGGAGCATAGGAAAATGATGACGGCCACCGACAGCTCGAACTGGCGCTTTGTCGCGGTTGGCAAACATCCGGTAGCTAAGGATTTTGTCAAGCTCGGTGAGAATGTTCCCGTTGTCGATGATTTATCCGCACTGATTGAAGCCTCCTACGCCATGATCACGTCAAAGACCGAAGCTGCGCCGGTATTCAGTTCCTGGCGCTTCTGGGCGAAAGGGCAGGCTAGGGATTCCTTTATTTGCGGCATTTTGCGCGAAAGCGCCGACAAGGTGGGACGGCCTTATCCCCTGCTCATTGTAGGCGTGGGGCCGCTCAAAGACTGGGAAAATCAGTGGGACCTCCTGCCGTTTGCCTGCGAAAATACCTGGTGCCAGTTTGAGTATCTGGCGACGCACAAATTCGACAGCGTTCAAAAGCTTGAAGAAGATCTGGCCAATACCCGTCCGCCTTCCAGCCAGTGGAGCGAGCATATGGTCAAACGCAAAAGCCTCAACCAGATCGGCTCTCCCAATGATCCTTACGCGTCGTTTCTGGATTTGGACAAACTGCGCAAACAGGCTTCGGGTCTGTCGGACAAGGCGGAATATTTTGTCAGTCTCGACCGCGGCCCCTGCAATGATAAAATTTTACAGGTCAGCCTCTGGCACTATCTTTTTAAAACAGCGGGGAAAGTGTTGCCGCAAATGCTGTTTCTGGGAGGGACGCTCGATCGCGGCTATCTGGCCGCCTTTAACCGAAACCTCAAAGCTGTGGACGTTGTCTCCTTATGGTCGATTTCGTCTGCGGCGATGGGGAAAAACATGATAGGAACGGAAAATACCATGGACCTTTCAACGCTCGGCAAAGAACCGATATCCCCCGACCGGCCCGCCGGATCGGATGTGCGTTATGATCCCGCGTTTCAGGAAATGCAGGCGGAGGTGGACAAGCTTTCCTCCCCTTCGGCCTCCAGTTCCGTCAACTGGGAAAAAGTTGTCCGTTTCGCCTCCGACATTTTGGCGCATAAATCCAAGGACCTTCTGGCGGCCACCTATCTGGCCGTGGCGCTCATTTACACCCGACAGCACGACGGACTGGCGATGGGGGTCAAAGTGCTGATGGATCTGATGACGAAATTCTGGGACGAACTGTATCCGCCCAAAGAGCGCATGCGCGGCCGGTTGCGTTCGATGGAGTGGTGGGTGGAGAAAAGTGAAATTGCGCTTCGGCAACTGTCTCAGACGGCCCTGCCCGAAGAGCAAATTACGCTGCTTGCGGCAAATCTTGATGCGATCGAACAGTTGATGCGCCAGCATCTCGACGGACCTCCGTCGGTTCGCGGTCTTCGTGAATTTGTCAATTCCCTGACCGCGAAGCCTGAAGTCAAGGCTCAGGAGGAGGCCCCCAAACCGCCTGCCGCCCCCGCGCCGACGCCGACGCCTGCGGTCGAGCCCCAATCCCTGGTTGGAGGGCGCAAGCCGGAACCCGCGATGTCCGAGGATCTTCAATCCCCTCAGGCCGCGCAGCGCCTGCTGGAGACCCAGTTGATGAAAATCCGCGAGATTGCGGGCTATCTGCGTCAGCAGGATGCCGCAAATCCGCTGGTTTACCGGCTGAATCGCCAATCCGTCTGGTCCGGTATTGAAGATCTGCCGCCTGCGACCAACAACCGCACGCGAATTCCCGCGCCTGACAATCAGGTGGTGAAGATGCTCTTTGACCTGCGAAACACCGGCGACGCGGAAGCGCTTTTAAAAGCGGCGGAAGGCCGCATCGCGCAGTTTATTTTCTGGCTGGATTTAAACCGGTTTGTCGCCGAAGCCCTGACACGCCTGGGCGCGAAATATCTCAAAGCGCACAAGGCTCTCTGCGAGGAAACCGCGGTTTTGCTCTACCGGCTCAAGGGGCTCGAGGAGCTGTCTTTCGCCGACGGAACGCCCCTGGCCAATCCGGAAACGAAAAACTGGATCCGGAACATCGGGCTTAATGCCGGCGTCTCTTCAGAGGCCACACCTCCCATGACGGGAGGCGTGACGGGAGGCGAAGACGCCATTTCCAAAGGCATTTCGGAGGCGCAGGCGCTGATTCGCAAGGGCAAGCTCCTTGAAGCCATGGAGAGTTTGCAGAAAAAGCTCACCGCCGCTTCGACAAGCCGCGAAAAGATTTTGTGGCGGCTGTCGATTTCACAGCTTTTGCTGGATGTCAATCAGGTTAAACTTGCCGTGCCGCATCTGGATCAGATTATTCGCGACATTGACAGTTTCCGTCTGGAGGATTACGATCCGGCTGTGGCGATTCGGGGGTTAAAACTGGCCTGGCTGGGGATTGAATCGCAAAATGACGAATCGCTCAAAGGCAAAGCAGCGGATTTATTATATCGAATCGCCCGGATCGACATGGCCGAGGTGGTCCGTTTAGGAAAAAGCTAAACCCGACAAACACTGACATAAAGAGGAGGAGATCATGGCTAAGGAACCAACCGTAGCGCCAAAAGAGAGGGTCAATATCGTGTATCGTGCGTCCGTTGGCGATGCGAAAGAAGATGTCGAACTGCCGTTGAAGACGCTCGTGATGGGTGATTTCACCGGCAAGCCCGATGAACGCACGCTGGAGACTCGGGAGCCCATTAATGTCGATAAGGACAATTTCAACGAAGTGATGAAGGCGCAGGGAATCAGCCTTGATCTTAAAGTAAAAAACAAGCTCTCGGACAATCCCGAAGACGAAATGAACGTCAAGTTGAAAATGGAATCGATGAAGGATTTCGGGCCGGAAGCCATCGCGCAGGCCATTCCGGAACTGCAGCGCCTGCTGGAATTACGCGAAGCCCTGCGGGCGCTCAAGGGGCCCCTGTCGAATGTGCCGGAGTTCCGTAAAAAGATTCAGGAGCTGATCAAAGACGAAAACGCACGGGAAAAACTGCTCGCCGAAATCGGCATTGAGAAATAGGGGGGACGGATTATGAGTGAACAAAGCAAACAGGAAAAGGCGGCGGCGGGAGAGGCCGTCGAACAGAAATCCCTTCTGGAGGAAATCGTTCAGGCCACCAAGCTCAAGCCCGCCGACGAGGCCTACTCGCTGACGCGAAGAGGCGTGGAAGCGCTGATGTCGCAACTCTTGGTACCGGGCGCTGCCGAGGCCAAAGTGTCCAAGGCCGTGGTGGATGACATGATCGCCGCGATCGACAAGAAGCTCAGCGCGCAGCTTGACGAAATCCTGCATCACGAACAGTTTCAGAAACTGGAATCTTCGTGGCGTTCTCTGAAATTCCTGGTGGACCGCACGGATTTCCGCGAAAATATCAAAATCGAAATGCTCAACGTCTCCAAGGATGACCTGCTCGCCGATTTCGAAGACGCGCCGGAAATTCCCAAATCCGGGCTTTATAAAACGGTTTACACCAGTGAGTATGGACAGTTCGGCGGCAAGCCCTACGGTATGCTGGTCGGCAATTATGAGTTTGACGCAGGCCCGCAGGATATGAAGCTTCTGCAGTATGTCGCCTCCGTGGCCGCCATGGCGCACGCGCCGTTTTTTGCGGCGGTCAGTCCCAAATTTTTCGGTCTGGACGACTACAATCCCCTGCCGAATTTGAAAGACATCAAATCCATTCTGGAGGGGCCGCAGTACATCAAATGGCAGTCTTTCCGCGAATCGGAAGATTCGCGCTATGTGGGTTTGACCATGCCCAGGTTTTCGCTTCGCCTGCCGTATGGGCAAAGCACCGTGCCGGTCAAGAGCTTTAATTATGAAGAAGACGTCTCCGGCGGGCATGATCGCTACCTCTGGGGCAACACCGCTTTTTCCATGGCCAGCCGGGTGCATGACAGTTTTGCCAACTACCGCTGGTGCGCCAACATCATCGGGCCGCAGGGCGGCGGCGCCGTGACGGATCTGCCACTGCATCAGTTCGAGGCGATGGGCGCCATTCAGACCAAGATTCCCACGGAAGTTCTGGTCTCCGAACGGCGCGAATTCGAACTGGCCGAAGAGGGCTTCATTGCGCTCACCATGCGCAAAGGCAGCGACAACGCCGCATTCTTCTCGGCGAACTCCGCGCAGAAGCCGAAATATTTCGGCATCAGTAAGGAAGGCAAGGAGGCGGAGCTCAACTACAAGCTGGGTCTGCAACTGCCGTACATGTTCATCATCAGCCGCATGGCGCATTATCTGAAAGTCATCCAGCGCGAAAACATCGGCACCTGGAAGGAACGCGTCGATCTGGAAAAAGAACTCAACACCTGGATTCGACAGTACGTAGCGGATATGGACAGCCCGATGCCCGGTGTGCGCAGCCGCCGACCGCTTCGGCAGGCGCAGGTGAGTGTCGAAGAAGTGGACGGCGAACCGGGCTGGTACCGTGTGTCGCTGAAGGTTCGTCCCCATTTCAAATATATGGGCGCGTTTTTTACTCTGTCGCTCGTCGGCAAGCTCGACAAGGAATAACGGCGGGGAGCGGTCGTCAAAGGTTATCGAACAACCAGGGATTGATCACATAACTTCAAAAAAGGAGGAGATATGCCATTACCAGCACATTTGACGTTAGACGGAGAAAAACAGGGCAAGATTGACGGTTCCTGCGAGATGCAGGGAAGAGAAGGCTCCATTTTAGTGTATGCCGTGGATCACGACATTCACATTCCGCGCGATCCGCAGTCGGGCCTCGGCAGCGGCAAACGCATCCACGGGCCGTTAAGCATTGTCAAAGAATACGACAAGAGCTCACCCAAACTGTATCAAGCGCTTTGCACGGGCGAACATCTGAAAAACGTCACCATCAAATGGTATCGCATCAACAAGCAGGGCTCCGAAGAGCATTACTTCACGCATGTGCTGGAAGATGCCATCGTCGTATCGGTTGAGCCCAACATGCCGGTGGCGTTTCTGCCGCAGAACGAACCCTACCGCCACATGGAGAAGGTGTCTTTCACCTACAAGAAAATCAAATGGACCTGGGAGCCGGATGGAATCGAATCCGAAGACTCCTGGATGGTTCCGACGTAAAACTTTCTTGAGACGCAGCACCCTGACCCTCCCCTGACTGTTTTGCGGGGGAGGGTTTATCAATTATTCAGGATGTCGGATGGATGGGTAAAGGATTTTTATGAGCTTACTTCAGCAAGGATCCCAGGCCGATTTCACATTTAAAATACAGGGTGCGCCGGACGTGGCGGTCGTCGATTTTTCCGGCTCCGAAAAGATATCGACCCCTTTTGAATTTTTCATCTCCCTTGCCTCAGCGGATCGTATTTATTTTGATGACGTGCTGCGTCAAGAGGCTCTCCTCACCATCGAGGCCGCAGGCGGCGCGCGTTATTTTCACGGCATTATTTCACAGTTTGATCACACCGGAAAAGACGGCCTCAACTATCTCTATCGCGCGTGCCTGGTTCCCTTTACGCAACTCCTGTCGCTTGAGCGCGACTGCCGGATTTTCCAGAATAAAAATGTTCAGGATATTATCGCCAACATCTTTTCAGACAGCAAAATTCCCTCCGACCGCTATGATTTCAAACTGCGGCACAAAGAGCGAAAAAGGCACAACTGCGTCCAGTATCGCGAAACCGATCTGGACTTCATTTCTCGCATCCTCGCCGAAGAAGGCATCTTTTATTTTTATACACACGCATCCGACAAACACGTGATGGTTTTTGGCGATGATCCGGGAATCTATCCGGACATTCCCGGCGCGAAAGAAATTGCCTTTCGCTCGTCAAGTGGCCTCAATCCTGAAGACGAGGCCGTAAGCGTCATTGATTTTTCCAGGCGCCTTCGTCCCGGCGCCTATGCGCAGACGAACTACAACTTCAAAAAAGTTTCCGTGCCGCTTTCGACTCAGGAACGAAGCAAGGATGAAAAAATCCGGTCCTTCGAGGTGTATGATTATCCCGGCCTCTACGGTGATGCCGATCGCGGTAAAATGCTGGCCAGGGCCCGGCTCGATGCGCTCACCGCTTTGCAGGCTCAAGCGAAAGGCGAAAGCAACTGCCCCCGGATGCTTCCCGGTCACGTCTTTACCCTCGCCGGTCATGATGTCAGCTCTTTTAATGCAGACTATCTGTTAATCTCTGTCTCTCACGAAGGCCGCCAGTCTCAGGCACTGGAGGAGCGCTCCGATGAGGCGGGTGCGGGCTACTCCAACGTCATTAAAGCTATTCCCGCAAAAACCGCATACCGTCCATCGGCCAATATGGGCAAGCCCTGCATCCGTGGCATCCAGACCGCGACAGTCGTGGGCCCCGCCAATGAAGAGATTTACGTCGATGAGCATGGGCGGGTGAAAGTCCATTTTCACTGGGACCGCAAAGGCAAGAAAGACGAACAGAGCTCCTGCTGGCTGCGCTGCGCTCAGACCTGGGGCGGCCAGGGCTGGGGCTCCGTCTTCATTCCCCGCATCGGCGACGAAGTGATTGTGAGCTTCATGGAAGGCGATCCCGACTGGCCGATCATTACCGGAAGCGTCTATAACGCAGACCGTCCGCCCCTGTATGATCTGCCCGCCAACAAGACGCGCACCAGCATCAAGACCAAAAGCTACCCCAACTCCAACGGGTTTAACGAACTGCGATTCGAAGACCTCGCCGGAAGCGAAGAGATCTACCTGCAAGGCGAGAAAGACTGGAACATCCTCATCAAGAACAACAAGGGAGAAAACGTTGGACATGACGAAACCCTGAGCGTTGTTAATAACCGGGCCAAGACAGTCGGTGTCAATCAAAGCGAATCCATCGGCGCCAACAAAAACATTCTGGTGGGCGGCAGCCACAGTGAATCCATTGGCGGAAGCATGATGCTTACCGTCGGTGCGAACAAGACCGACACCACCGCCGCCGTCAGCGCCGAGACCGTTGGCGCGGCCAAAGTTCTGACCGTCGGCGGCGCCTATCAGGTGAGTGTGGGCGGCGGGGCGAATCTGACTGTCGGCGGCGCGAGCGGAGAAGAAGTCGGCGGCGTCAAGACGGTGCTGGTCGGCGGCTCCATGATGGAGACCATCGGTGGCGATCGCACACAGGAAGTGTTTGGTGAATTCGTCATCCGCGGCAAAAAAATCGACATTCAGGCGGACGATGAAATCTCGGTTGGCGCAGGAAGCGCATCGGTCAATCTCAAAGGCGGCGCTGTTGCCATCCTGGGCGCGGGCATTTTGCTCAAGGCCGACAGCAACGTCAAATTCAAAGGCAGCAAGGTGAATGTTGACGGGCCCGGCTCTTCGTCGAGCAAAAAAAGCGAGATGAGTCTGAGCGGCCTGGAGGCAAAAATCACTTCCGTCAGTTTTTCTTCCGGCGCAAAAATAACTGTCGAGAAAAAGCCGGTTTCCGGGCCCCACTTCAAGGAGGGGGAGAAAAACGAATACGAACCGACCGGGTATCAATCGATCAAGGAATACGGCGTCTGTTCGAAAAAGCCCGCTGTTTATATCATTTCGGAAAACGCCAAGGGCTGTTTCGTTGAGGTGGAGATCGACGTGACCAAGCTGGAAAAAGTCTCCGGCACGGGCGTTTTGAAAGGCACACTCCTAAATCTGGAAATGGAAGGGGAATTTCCTTTGGGGAAGGGCAAAAAGACGGTCAAGCTGAAAATTAAAAAACCGCCCACGGCAATCAAGTGGTACAAAGGGAACGTTCTCTGGCGGTTGTCCGTCAAGGGGAAGAATAAAGATAAAGTGCTAAACCAAACCTTTGTGGAAGTCTTTTTCATCCTCGACAAGCCCGCCGCCTTTTTCAATAACGGCGTCTGGGCGGAGGCGCTGCGGTTTTTATGCAAACGCGCCGGTGTGCTCAACGCCAAGGATGATAAAATGGTGGCCAATAAGGTCACGCGATATTGTCACGGCAGTCACGGACTCAAGTATAATAGTTCCGGCGGAGGTAGCTCATGCTACGGGGGGCCGATGGGCTTGCGAGGTAATGGTGGTGTTTTCTATTTAAATGACTATTTGAAACGCGAATTCGAATTTGCTAATTGTTATGATCAGGCAGCCGCGATTCAGGCGCTTTGTGGCGCCGTGGGTGTTTCGTCGGTTCTTTGGGTGTATATGAATCCTTTTGGTTTCATCAATCAAACCAATCTTCTGGGATATGGCACCTGTAACAATCCATTCTTTGAGATGAACGGAAGCAAGCCGGTTGTTGACCGAAATGATCCCAGCAGAACACCTTTTGGGAATCATGCTTTTTGTTCGGGTCAGAGTAAATATTTTGATGCCTGTGGGGGGCCTCATCTCGGAGACTCTCAAAAGTTTTTTATAACGAGCAGCATTGATAATAAAACCACTTTATATGGCGTGTATGGTATGCGGCCCGGTGTGTCATCTGACATGCGAAATTACGCTGGCGTTACGGGTGTTGAATAATGAAGCGCTTTTTTATGGTTTGTATTGCTTTGCTCAGCTTGATAGTTTGTGCTGTTTTACAAGGGGGAGGTATGGACGAGTTTTTAAGTGAAGAGGTAAAGGTTTATAAAGCAAGAGAAGGCCTCGATAAGTTTAGATCCGCTTCCGATAATCAAGGCGTAGTGGCGGATTGGTCAGGATTGACGATGCTTCAAAGCATTCGTGATGGCATCACAGAAATTGGCGCTCCCCCGGAAACATATATTATCGATCGCAGCGCGTCGCGACGATGGATATTAAGGCACAATTCTGAAAATATTATTCTATATGTACTCTCGTCGAGTAATAATAAGTTTCCGTTGGAAGCCTTGGTACAGATTGCCGTCAATCGAACATCCGGCATTTTCCCGCATAAAAAAGCAGAGGGGCCGGGGGATGTGTTTGTCGCATATCAAACTGATAGCTATCGCGATTTGATTTGGATTTATCGTAATATGTGTTTTCACCTTGAGCAAAGAAATAGTTCAGAAAATGAATCAGGTAAACTTGCTTTCAACAGCATGGCGCTGGCCCGCGAGATTCAAAAGTATGCCGAAGCGCATCTTGTGCAAAACGTTCAGAGCCACTATCCCCGGATTGCGCGGATTGTCGTCGCGCCTGAGAAAGTCCATGCGGGAGACGACTTCACGGTTACGCTGAAAATGGAGGGCGACACGGACGCCGGACATTACGGAATGGATTTCGACCGAAGCGACAATCTGGAACTGGAAAGCATTGACGAAGGCCTGTCGATTCGTCTGCAGGCGCTTGCGCCGGGAAAAGGCGAAGTCCGTTTTCGCGTGTACGATGCCCGGACGCTTCTCATGACGCAAAAGACGGTTCAAATCGATGTGCGGGAGAAGGGGAAGTAGCGGCATGGGCGCTTCGGACTCCTTTTCATTTGGAATAAAGAAGATGCGGAAGAGCAGTGCCAGGGGTATTGCTGAATGAAAAATTTTCAGTTTTTGATTTTTACAGCCATGCTGATCTTTGCGCTCTCAGCATTTGCTGGCGTCGGGAAAATGGATAACTATTTTGTGCAGCGGGTAAATGATTTTAAAATGAAAGAAGGCCTCGATAAATTCCATCCGGCGCCTGACGCACAGGGCGTTGCCGCCGACTGGTCGGGATTATCCCAGTGGCCTGTCATTTCGTCGAACCAGTGGGTTGAAGAGACTAAACCCGAAGCCTTTCTATCCGAAAGCGGTGTGGAGAAGGCGTATTATTATACGCGGGGAAAAGAAACGCTCCACTTGAAAATATGGGTGTCAAGCGCCGGGAATGCCGCAACACTGCAAAAGCTTTTGGACATGGCGGTTTTCGTGACATCCATGACGATTCCCTATAAACGCGCAGACGGTCCTGGCGATGTCGGTCTGATCAGTATAAATCCAAACGTCAAAGACAAACTGTGGATCTACCGAAATGTTTTATTTCATATCGATTATAATGGTGAAGATGGCGCAGATGGACCTTTTGACACACTGACGCTGGCCAAAGACATTCAGAAATATACTGAAGCACATCTTGTGAAAAACATTCAGAACCACTATCCCCGGATTGCGCGGGTTGTTGTTGCGCCTGAGAAAGTCCATGCGGGAGACGACTTCACGGTCACGCTGAAAATGGAGGGCGACACGGACGCCGGACGTTACGGAATGGATTTCAACCGAAGCGACAATCTGGAGCTGGAAAGCATTGACGAAGGCCTGTCGATTCGTCTGCAGGCGCTTGCGCCGGGAAAAGGTGAAGTCTGTTTCCGCGTGTACGATGTCCGGACGCTCCTGATGACGCAAAAGACGATCAGGGTTGATATCCGGGAAAAGGGGAAGTAGCGGGTTGTGTCTCTGTTGCTTGCTTTGAGTAGGGAATGAAGAAAGTGCTGCATAAGCAAAACGATAATACGAATCTTATAGAATCAGCCCGGGAGCAAGAAAGATTCGATGTGGGTTGCCAGCGTAAAATAATGCGTAATATTTGGGCAACAATAGCGGTTATCTTTTTGACCATGTGTAAGGTCGCGCAGGGAGGGGCCGTGGGTAATTATTTGGAACAGCAAGCTGGAAAATATAGATTGAAGGTAGGAATAGATAAAATAAGAATAGCCCCGGATCATCAGGGCGTTGCGGCTGACTGGCTTAATCCTTCATTTCCGACTCTTTTAAAGAAAGAGGGGTGGTTGGCAGATGATAGCGCTGCAACAGGCCAATCCGGGCAAAGTGTACAGAGGGAATGGATTTATAGAAAAAATGATGAAATGCTTAGTGTGGAAGTTTTAGTTTCCAGTGCCGGCAATCAAGCAGCCATGGACAGGCTTGTCAGGATTGCAACAAACCGAAGTTCAGGCTTGTTTATCCATGAAAAATCAGCAGGGCCGGGCGATCTGTACGTTGCATACTCTACGGAAGGATTGCGCGACATCATCTGGGTTTATCGGAATCTTTGTTTTCATATACAACACGCGGATGAGTCGGAACCCGGCAATCAGGAACTTGTTTTTGACACTTATGCTCTGGCCCGCGAGATTCAGCAGTATGCCGAAGCGCATCTTGTGCAGAACATTCGGAGCCACTATCCCCGGATTGCGCGGGTTATTATCGCGCCTGAGAAAGTTCATGCGGGAGACGACTTTACGGTCACGCTGAAAATGGAGGGCGACACGGACGCCAAGCATTACGGAATGGAATTCGACCGAAGCGACAATCTGGAACTGGAAAGCATTGACGAAGGCCTGTCGATCCGTCTTCAGGCGCTTGCGCCGGGAAAAGGCGAAGTCCGTTTTCACGTGTACGATACCCGGACGCTTCTCATGACGCAAAAGACTGTGCAAATCGATGTGCGGGAGAAGGGGAAGTAGCGGGCCCGACATGCCACCCCGCCTGAATTAAGTATGCGTAAACTCTCTATTCCTTTATTGATTGTTTTAGCTCTGGGGCTGAGTGTGATGGTGGAAAAAGGCTCGAGTATGAATGCTATTGGAAAGGTCCGCGAAGAGCGTTTTAAAGAAAAAATTGGCTTCAATAAAGTCAGGCCCGCCGCAAACCATCAGGGCGTTGTGGCGGATTGGTCAAAGCTTTCGGACTGGAAGATATTCCACGCAGCTTCCTGGACGCCGGGCGAAAGCAATCTGGAGGTGGAGGCCACCGAAGTCATCAGGCGGCAGGTTTTTCGCAGAGGCGAAGAGAGTATGGCCTTAAACATTATTGTTTCGAGCGAGAGCAACCAGCGTGTTCTGGATTATCTTCTGGGGGCTGCGTTGAGCACGAGCAGGATGGAACCCCCGTATCAAAAGGCGGAAGGCCTGGGTGATTTCTATATTCATTATATGAGCGCCAATCGAAGAGCGCTGATGTGGGTCTATCGAAATATTTATTTTCAACTTCGCCATGAGGATATTGAAGAGGCGAAGGATAGGCCTTTTGACACCCTGGCTCTGGCCCGCGAGATTCAAAAGTATGCCGAAGCGCATCTTGTGCAGAACATTCAGGGCCACTATCCCCGGATTGGGCGGGTTGTTGTCGCGCCTGAGAAAGTCCGTGTGGGAGACGACTTCACGGTTATGCTGAAAATGGAGGGCGACACGGATGCCAGACATTACGGAATGGATTTCGACCGAAGCGACAATCTGGAGCTGGAGAGCATTGACGAAGGCCTGTCGATCCATCTGCGGGCGCTTGCGCCGGGAAAAGGCGAAGTCCGTTTTCGCGTGTACGATGCCCGGACGCTTCTCATGACGCAAAAGACGATTCACATCGATGTACTGGAGAAAGGGAAGTAGCGGGGGAGGCGTTTGAGCAGTTTAAGCGCAGAAACGAAGGGAAAAAAGATGAGCGGCTCGCTGAAAAAAAATTCGCAACAGGACCTGAAAAAAGCGCTGTCCCTGCTGGAATCCGAAGCGCTGAATTTTGCCGCGCGCTTTATGAATGACCCCAGAGTCCGCCGGCAATATCTGGCGGGGGTTCGGAATCTGTCCGAGGAATATTTACGCAGGGTTCGCATCGGTTCGCTCTCACCCAAGGCGGCGGCTGAGGAAGTGAGCCTGCTGAGAAATTCGATTATGCAGGCCAGCCGGTTAAAGCTCAGTGATCTGGGCTGCGCTTACTCCGTTAACGCGAAGGAAACAGGCAAGACGCTGATGGATCTTCTTGAGCATTATGCGCGTAAAAATTTCAAGATGCCTTTTGATCAATTGAATGTCTCGCAGCAAAACGCGGTGTATCTGGACGTCATTGAATCTGCGGGGCGGGCGCGCCCTTCCGCTAATATAATGGCCAAGCGGTTGTCGCGCCTGGGGCGCGGTTTGCTGGTGGTGACCGTGGGGATTGCCGTCTATAACGTGGCAACGGCCGACAACACGCTCAAGGCCACACTGGCGGAAGGCGCGACGCTGGGGGGCGGGATCTTAGGCGGCGCGGCGGGCGGCGCTGTGGCGGGGTTGGCCTGTGGGCCGGGTGCGCCGGTCTGCGTCGGCCTTGGTATTTTTATCGGCGGCGCTTTGGGTGCCCTGGGCGGCGGTTTTGCGTTCGATGAGCTCTACTAGGAGACGATGGTGATCATGCGGCGTATTGACGAATTTACTCTCGAAAAAATTGATTCGGAAAGCAAAGACCTTGAGGCCTCCTCCCGGCTGTATCATCAGGGACGGGAGACGGGGCGAGTATTGCAGGGGCTTGAGCTTTCGGCGCAATTTCAGGGGAATGATTACTACCTGCTGTTTCTCACCGAAGATTGTCCGTTTGAAGAGGGGCTCTTTATCTATCATCTCGATTCAGGGTTTAAGGTTTTGGACCGGGCGGAAATTTCCAATCCGTTGACGCCCGGTATTCTGGAGGATTTACACATTGAAAATGAACGCGAAATCAGTTTTACATTTTTTTCGAAAGACGAAAAATGGGTCTTAAGCGTTTTGCCTCAGCCTAAAAGAGTGCTGACCGCCGGGCTTGCCGCGCCGGTGAAAAGGCCCTTGAAGCTTGGGGGCAAAAGGTATTTTGAATTGCGTTTCGAAGAAAAATCATCCAACTCCGCCGCGCGCGACAACGGCCGGCAGGACGCGGAAAAACTCTTCCGCGGGGAGGCGTTATGACACCGATTACGACAGGCTCTCGGGCCAGTTATCTGTTTGAGCTTAAGGGAATTCCCGAAGAGATCACGGTGGTGCGATTTGATCTTTTTGAAAGACTCTCATCGCCCTTCGAGCTCAAGCTCACACTGGCCTCGACCGCGCTCATTGCGCTCGATGACGCGATGTCGCAGGAGGCGCTTTTCACGATCCGCGCGGATGGCGAAGACCGCTTCGTGCACGGCATCGTCAACCGGTTTGAATTTGTCGGGCAGACCGGTTCCTCTGTGCAAAACATCAAGTATCTGTATCGTGCCCGGGTGGTGCCGTTTACAGAGCTTTTGTCTTTAGAGCGGGACTGCCGGATTTTCCAGAATAAAAATGTCCAGGACATCGTGGAGGACATCTTCAAAGACAGCGGCATTCCCTCCGACCGCTACGAATTTAAATTGAAAATCAAAGACCACAAGCGCAGGTTTTGCGTGCAGTACCGCGAAAGCGATCTGGACTTCATCACGCGCATTCTTTACGAAGAAGGCATTTTTTATTTTTATACCCACACCCCCGATAAGCATGTCATGATCTTCGGCGACGATGCGGGGATTTCTCCCGACATTCCCGGCGAGAAAGAAATTGCCTTTCGCGCGGCCAGCGGTCTCAACCCCGAAAAAGACGTCATCAGCGTTATTGAATTTTCCAAGCGTCTCCGTCCCGGCGCCTATACGCAGACGAACTACAATTTCAAAAAAGTTTCCATTCCGTTGGAGACGAAGGAAAGAAGCAAGGACGAAAAGATCCGTTCCTTTGAGGTGTATGATTATCCCGGCCCCTATGGCGATTCCGATCGCGGTAAAATGCTGGCCAAAGTCCGGCTCGAAGAACTCACGGCGCTTCAGGAGCAAGCCTCAGGGGAGAGCAACTGCCCCCGACTCATTCCCGGCCATGTTTTTTCGCTTACGGATTATGATTTTAAGGAATTCAACCGCGACTACCTCGTCGTGCAGCTCAATGTCAGCGGTTCTCAGCCGCAGAGCATGGAAGAACAGGCGGGCATCGGCGGGACAACGTTTGTCAGCGAGTTTGTTGCCATTCCCGCCTCTGTCACGTATCGTCCCCGCAAGACGGTGGAAAAGCCCTACATTCAGGGCATCCAGACCGCGACCGTCGTGGGCCCCGCCAATGAAGAGATTTACGTCGATGAGCATGGGCGGGTGAAAGTCCATTTTCACTGGGACCGCAAAGGCAAGAAAGACGAACAGAGCTCCTGCTGGCTGCGCTGCGCTCAGACCTGGGGCGGCCAGGGCTGGGGCTCCGTCTTCATTCCCCGCATCGGCGACGAAGTGATTGTGAGCTTCATGGAAGGCGATCCCGACTGGCCGATCATTACCGGAAGCGTCTATAACGCAGACCGTCCGCCCCTGTATGATCTGCCCGCCAACAAGACGCGCACCAGCATCAAGACCAAAAGCTACCCCAACTCCAACGGGTTTAACGAACTGCGATTCGAAGACCTCGCCGGAAGCGAAGAGATCTACCTGCAAGGCGAGAAAGACTGGAACATCCTCATCAAGAACAACAAGGGAGAAAACGTTGGACATGACGAAACCCTGAGCGTTGTTAATAACCGGGCCAAGACAGTCGGTGTCAATCAAAGCGAATCCATCGGCGCCAACAAAAACATTCTGGTGGGCGGCAGCCACAGTGAATCCATTGGCGGAAGCATGATGCTTACCGTCGGTGCGAACAAGACCGACACCACCGCCGCCGTCAGCGCCGAGACCGTTGGCGCGGCCAAGGTTCTGACCGTCGGCGGCGCCTATCAGGTGAGCGTGGGCGGTGCGGCAAACCTTACTATCGGTGGTGCAAGTGGCGAAGAAGTCGGGGGCGTCAAAACGCTGATGGTGGGCGGCTCGATGATGGAAAGCGTCGGCGGTGATCGAACCGCCACAGCGGGCGGAACCCATACGATGAAAGCCAAAAAGATAGCGATTGAAGCGGAAGACGAAGTGTCCATCAAAGCAGGCGGCGCGACCATCGTCTTGAAAAAAAGCGGCGACATCACGATCAACGGAAAAGACATCAGCGTCAAAGCCAGCGGCGATGTGGTGGTCAAAGGCAGTAAAGTGGCGCACAATTAGGATTGTACGCACAACGCAAAAATGCAGTCCGGGCCTTTCAGGCTCGCAAATATTTAAAAATGGAATGGCGGCATGCTTCAGTTAAGAAATAAAACTCCCTTTGCGGCGCAGACGCTTTTGCTCCCCGATGTTGAGGGAAACGACACGCTCTATGTGATCGTCAAAGCGACATTCGGGCTGGACCCGGAGGTGTTTGTCGCGCCGGTTCAAAAGCCCATTGTCCTGGCCGATGAATACTGGGGCGAGCCGGGGCAATCGAGCATCAAATACGCGTCCGAGGTGCACCCGTCCAAGCCAGGCACGGATGTCGTCGCGATAGGCGAGGCCTGCGCGCCCGATGAAAAGCCCGTGACGGAAATGGGCGTGGGGCTCTCGGTGGCGGGCCGTTCTGTGATCTTGCAGATTTTTGGCGATCGCGACTGGGAGCGAGGCGCGGTGTTTACGCGGCCTGGCGAGCCCCGGCCGTTTGTCCGGATGCCGCTTGTCTATGAGCGCGCCTACGGCGGAGAGCATGTGGTCGATGCAAAAAAAGGCAAGGTGCTTCGCGAACCGCGAAATCCCGTGGGTAAGGGGTTTTTAGGCAAGCGCGGCTATGAATCACTCAAAGACGTGGGTGTGCCGAATATCGAAGATTATCGCTACCTCATCGCAAAGCCGGAGGACAGGCCCATGCCGATGGGCTTTGGCTATATCGCCCCCAACTGGCAGCCCCGTGTGGCGTATATTGGAACGTATGATGAGGCGTGGCAGCAAAACCGATCGCCGGTTTTACCGCAGGACTTTGATCCACGTTTTTTTCATGCGGCGCATCCGGAACTGATTTTTGATCATTACTTTGAAGGCGACGAACCGGTGGAAATTGTGAATATGTCGCCCCGGGGCAGGCAGTCCTTCGTCATTCCGCGCTGCGACGTGCGCATGACGGTGACGATAGGCGAAGAAGACATTGAACCGCCCGCGTATCTCGAGACCGTCCTTTTGGAGCCCACCGAGGAGAGCTTCTGCCTGGTGTGGCGCGCGGCCATGCCCTGCGACCGAAACGCATTTCGGATGGGCCGGGTGAGTGTGACGTCCATCTATTAAAGAGAAAAAACGATGAGCATTGACAACTCCAAAATCATTCTTTCCGGCTGTGCGGCCTTAACGCCTGTGGGCCTGACTCTGGCGCAAACCGGCGCGTCGATTCGTGCGGGCGTCATGCGTTTTTCCGAGCACGCCTTTTTTGAATGCGCAGGTGTTGACCCGGAATGGGACGCAACCGAAGCCCTGTATGCATCGTCCGTCTCGACGCTGGATCCGTATCTTGACGGGCCAGAGCGGCTTTTGGCGCTGATCGGGCCGCCGATGCGCAGGCTCTTTTCCGAGGCGAAGTTCAAACGCGCCGACATCACTGAGGGCGCGTTTTTGCTGGCGCTTCCGCAGCCGGACGAAAGTCTCGCGCCCTGGTCGCTCGAAGAGACATTTCTGGATAGCCTCTATGCCCGCGTTGGTTTGCCTGCGTTTAAAACGCACATGGTGAACGCCTCCGGTCACGCGGGCATGTTCTGGCTTGTCCAGGAAGCGAGAAATCTGCTCAACTCAGGCGACGTCTCTTTTTGCATTGTGGGCGGTGTCGATTCCTATCTGCTGCCGGATCGGCTGGCTCATCTGGATGCGCAGTGGCGGCTCAAAAGCGCCAAGGCGCCCGATGGGTTTGTCCCAGGCGAAGCGGCTGTGTTGCTTCTTTTAGAAAAAGCCGCTCAGGCGGCGGCGCATAACCGCCCGGCGCTTGCTGAAATTCTGGCCTGCGGCTTTGCCCGCGAGCCTCAGGATTACGCTTCGGGGAAAAACAGCACGGGCAAGGGACTGGCGGCCGCCATTTCGGCGCTTCGCGAGCAGGTGGGCGAGGATGTCCAGTGGCCCGAAGTGCTGTGCGATCTCAACGGCGAGGCCTACCGGGGCTATGAATGGGGTATCGCCCAGACGCTTCTTCATCGTTTTTCCACGGACATCCGGCGTCTGAACCATCCGGCGGACTGCGTGGGGGATGTGGGCGCGGCCACCGGCGGGCTTTTAATGGCCTTGACCCTATCCGCGTTTCAACGACAATACGCCATCGCTGACCAAGCGCTGTTGTGGACCTCGTCTGACGACGGCCTGCGCGCGGCCATGGGGTTGGGCCGGGTTAATCCGGAAGATGAGGAGGGCTAAACGATGGGAACCCAGATTGGCGTAAACATGATGACGGTCATTCACAAGGACAGCGGCGGCGTCTCCATCGCGTTTCCCGACGTGTGCAAAACGCCCGCACCGCCTGCGCCCCCTGTGCCGATTCCCTATCCCAACATCGCCCAGTCCACCGACACGGACAAGGGCAGCAAAACTGTCAAGTGCGACGGCAATCCCGTGTGCCTCAAGGATTCCAATTTCAAGACAAGCACCGGCGACGAAGCAGGTTCGGCGGGCGGCGGTGTGGTCTCCAGCAAAAACAAAGGCAAGGCCGAGTTTGTCAATTATTCATTCGATGTCAAGATTGAAGGCAAAAACGTGCCGCGCGCGATGGATCTGATGCTCCACAACGACAAGAATACGCCGCCGTTTCCGGTCATCCAGCCACCGCTGGTGACGATGATGAGCGAGGCGGATTCGGGCAGTGACGACAACGATATGGAGTCCATCGAGTTTTCGGAGTAAAAGACACAAAAAAAGCGAAAGGGCGTTTCATGGCCATCATTAAACAGTTCGTCAACCTGCGAAGAGACGATCGCGACGAAAACGGCGCGACGACAAACTACGTCGGCACGCAGGATATTAAAGACATTAAACAGGTGGAGTATCGGCTCTTTGAATGTGAGTTTAAAAAAGCCAAACTCGCCATGTTCAAAGTCCGCGTCAAGGCCACAAAAGGCAACAGCGGCGACTATCAGGAAAACGAAAAAAACCGCAACGAAAATTTCAAATTGCGCATTGTCGGGGCCAGCGCGTCCACTGGCAAAAAAACCAAATTGTCCCAGCAGGTCTATTTGCCCGCCGCCGGTGGCTGCCAGTATAAACTGGAGGCCAAATACGGCAAAAAAACGATTGAGTCGAAAAAAACCATCGAAACCTGGCGACGGATTTACTACCAGATTTTTTCCATGAAAGGCGTGCCGACTGCGTCGCTTAGCGCCTTTCAGGACGCCTATAAAAAATATTTTATCGACATGAAAGAAGAGTTCCCCACGGAAGGCAAAGACAAGCTGATCCTGCGGGAAACGGTGTGTGATTCCGATGACAGCGGCGGACAGTCCAACGAAGACGCGCTGATCAATGACGCCAAAAAATATTATAAGATCGGCAAATATCAGCCCAACGCCGCTGCCGCGATCTTTGTCAAAAATATTGCCACCTATAAGGAAATGGTTGTGACCACGCCGATCAAGTCCATCCCCTCCTATTGGGACGCCCTGTGGGGGCCATCGGAAACCGTCTTTGAAGTCGTCTTGAAAGACCAATACGGGTCAAACGCCTATTTATGGAAAGACCTGGCCACGGCAAAAGATACGGCCAATTACTGGCTTTTATCCTGGACGATGGTAACCGCCACGGGAAAAAAGCTGCCGCTTCGAAAAAACGCCGTGACGATTGACGAGAGCGTTTTTTCTAAACAGCATGGCGGGCGCAAATACGGCTTCAACAAGTTGAAAGTCACCGTCCATAAAAGCGACATCGGCAACTGGTTTAAAACTGAGAAGGTTTTTATCAAGCTCAAAGTTCGCGTGGTCAAGGGCTTTTCGGGAGGTTACAGCAAAAACAGCAAGAATGTCATTTTCATTGCCACGAGAAGCTGGTGGGATGCCAATAACGCATCCGCAGCAAAATTGAGCTATATTCTCAATCATGAAATGGGACATAAACTGGGCATGGTCGCTGCCGGCGATTCTCCCCCGGCCGGGGCGGGGTTTTACGCCTGGATCGATCCGAAAGCGCCCAATCGTCCCCCTAATATTTATGGACAGTATTATAACGGTCCGCTGGCCAATAACAAAGGGCACCAGGGGCCGCATTGCGAAAAAGGCGCAACCTACACCGCCGCGACCAATGTCTGGACGGGCCTTCCCGGCTGTGTGATGTTCGGCTCCACGGGCAATGCGACCGGTGCGTCGCCGCCGGATTTTTGCGCCGATTGCGGTAAGGTGGTCACGAAGCTGGACTTGCAGGGCGCAGCGATTCCCGGCCTTAAAAACCGTTTTTTTTAAAGCAAAGGAGCAAGCCATGAAGACGAAAGCCGTAAGCCTGATCCTCGTGATTTGCTTTTTGCTGTGCTGTAACTTCAATTCTGAAGGAAAGGGTAAAACGATGACCGAATATATCATTCCCGCAAACTGCAACTTTGAGGACGTGGGGCATGCCTACTCCTCCAATGCCTGTTCCCCCGAGATTATTATCCCGACGTTTGAGGGTGTCCTGATCAATGCGCCCAAGCGGATCGCGTATTCGGATAAAATGGAAGTGATGCTCGCGTGCACGTTTGCCTTTTCGCTCAAACGCGATCTGGGGGTATTCAAAGATTATGCAAACGAAATCGTCTTTACTGTTGTGGATCAAAGCACGAAGATTCCCTATTCGGGCAAGGTTGCCGATATGGATCACCGCATTCCGAATCCCGACGCGCCGCCTGCGCCCCCCAACCGCGAAGAATTGCCGGAGGAGTACCATGAGAGCTATGTGAACCTTGACCTGATTGACGTGACGCACATGCCTAAAAAACCCGGCAAGTATCTGGTCTATGCGACGATCTCCACCTTCAAATCCAATGTGCTGGAATTTGAAATCTACTCCCCCAAATAGACAGGCGACTTATGGAAAACACGGAAAATATCTCTGAGCTTTACGGCATTTCATACGAGCTGCAAGAAGACGAAACCGGCGCTCTGTTTGTCTCCGGCACGTTTCGCGTCGAAGAGGGAGAAGAATTCCAGCGAGGCGACAACCTCCATGCGGCGCTCGTTATGGTCGTCACCGCGCCGACATCGTATATGTCCGTTAATCCCCTTCGGGGCGTCATCGTGTTTGAGGATGATCTCTACTACTCACACGGCGCAATCAGCGGCGCGTTTCATGTCAACTTTTCCGCCTTTATCCAGTCCCTTGAAGACAAGCGCTTCAATGTCCTGTTTTCGCTCGGGCGACACCTGTCGCGCATTGAAACCATTACCCTGAAACAGTAGGATGCCCTGCCATGACGCCGTCACCCGCTATAAAATCAGATGCTGAATTTTCAAGCGAGCTCTACCTTGAGCATCTCGAAGAAGCCTCCTTTCTTTACAGCCAGCGCTGTGTGCTTCTGGCCGAAGGCAGACTCCCCTGGCCGGATGTGGCGGAATTTGAAGAGCGACTTGAAGCGCATCTTGATGCGCTCGTGTTAGGGGGCGAGGCGGCCTGCGACGTCTGCCGTGAACGAATCACCGAGGGCGACGCAGGCGAACTCTTTGCGGCAATTTCAGTTTTTTGCAGGCTCGGGGCGCGCGATGATGTGGAGACGGTGCAGGAGAGCCTTGACGCAGCCGATACCGACCGCATGCAGGCCATGACGGATGCCCTGATCCGCGAGATGCCCGATGAATGGCAAGACGCCTGTTTACAAAGCGTCGCCGAAGACAAACCCCACGCCGCGCGCCTGCTCGCGAGGCTTGCGGGCTTTCGCCGCCTGTCCGCGGGCGACGCGCTTTTGAAGCTCCTGCCGGGAAAAGCTTCGTCAGAGGCGGCCGATATTTTGCAGGCGCTGGGAAAAATCCGTTATGTCGAGGCCGCGCCGGTTCTTCTGGAACAATATCTATTCTGCGATGACGAGGCGCTGCGCCTTTTGGCGGCCCAGGCGCTGATGATGATGGGCGAGATCCAGGCCCTTGAACATTGCCGGAGCATCGCCGCCACTTACGACTGGGCCGATCTGCTTCTGGGGATAAGCGCTGATCGCTGGGCTGCAACGGTGCTCATCGAGAAGGCCCGCGAGCGAAAAGTCGGCCCCGACTCTGTGCTGGCGCTGGGGCTTTCGGGTGATGTCGAAGTGGTGGAAACCCTTCTGGCCTATGTAACCGAAGCCGACACGGCCGGGGTTGCCGCCCGCGCGCTCAACCTCATCACCGGCGCGGAGATTTATGAAGATGTCTTCATCCCCGAAAAAATGGATGAAGAGGAAATGTTCCCCGAAGAGATCGAAGACCTGCGGCAGGGGCGCTATCCCACGCGCCCCGACGGCAAGCCCTATGGCGAAAATATCACCCGCCTGTCGCAAAACCCCGCAGACTGGGAAGCGTGGTGGGCCGCAAATTCGAGCCTCTTTTCAAGCGGCAGCCGCTACCGATTCGGTAAACCCTTTACGCCCGTAAGCCTGCTCGAGACGCTCCAGCGCGAGAGCACCCCGTCCGCCATCCGTCAACTCGCCTATGACGAACTTGTCATCCGCTACGGCCTTAATCTCCCTTTTGAAACGGGCATGACGGTTGTTCAGCAAAATTATATTCTACCCTATATCGCCCAATGGGTGGCCGAATGCGAAGCCACTGCCCAGCCCGGCGTCTGGTATTTCGCGGGAAATCCGCTGGAGACGTAGTCCAAGAATTCAGCGAGTTGCCGGGGCGAGATGCGCGAAGACGGGTGACTTCCGCGTCCACAGACGCAATCTTTAAAGATCAGGACCCGTTATAAACCATATTTATTGATTTTCCTGTACAGTGTTGTCCGGGACATATTCAGTTGCTTCGCAATATTATTCTTGCTGAGATTCAGGGTCAGCATGTGGCGCAAAAGCCTTTTTTCCTTTTCGGATGGCAATTCAAAATCGAGGCTTTGTTTGCGCACCGGGCGGGTATCGACAATTTCCGGCGGGACGAGATTGGTGGTCAAAAAGCCGGCGGAGGCGTAATTCACCATGCGTTCCACGACATTTTGCAGTTCCCGCACATTGCCCGGCCATCGATAATGCATGAAAACATCCAAAACTTTTTCATCAACACCGCTGATGTTTTTTCCCTGCGCCTTTGCGAACTTGGAAATAAAACGTTGGGTAAGAATCGTGATGTCGTCCGGTCTTTCCCGAAGCGGAGGAAGTTCAAGATTGTAAACATTAAGACGATAAAAGAGATCCTGCCGGAAATTTCCGCGGTTGACTTCGGTCAGTAAATCGCGGTTGGTGGCGGAAATAATCCGGACATCGACTTTGCGCACCTGGCTCCCGCCGATACGGACCACTTGTTTAT
Source organism: uncultured Smithella sp. (assembly GCA_964608995.1). GTDB lineage: Bacteria > Desulfobacterota > Syntrophia > Syntrophales > Smithellaceae > UBA8904. The sequence goes on from CAZSQS010000001.1 coordinate 227,530, forward strand.
CTTCGATGACGCGCAACAGAACCGCCTGAATATCGAGCGGCATTTCGGCCATTTCATCCAGAAAGATGGTGCCGCCGTCAGCCAGTTCAAATTTCCCCTGTTTTCCGCCCCGGCGCGCTCCCGTGAAGGCCCCTTCCATGTGGCCGAAGAGTTCACTGGCAATAAGATCGCGGGGGATGGCCGCGCAGTTAATGGCGATGTAAGGACCGTCTTTGCGGGGGCTCGCGTTATGGATGGCCTGGGCCAGAATGTCTTTGCCCGTTCCGCTTTCGCCCAGGAGAAGCACATTGGATGCGCTTTGCGACATGGAACGGGCCTGATCCATCAGAGATTGAAACGCGGCGTTTTGACCGTGGATGTCTTTGAACGTAAAATTGGCTTTGGCGCCGATGGTTTTGGCGACCAAAGACCGTATTCTTTTGATTTCGGGAAAAATAAGCACTTTGCCGATAACGGTGCCCGCGGACAGGGAGATGTTGTTGCACGTCAGCGAATAGTCCGCCTCGCTGCGCGCTGTCCGGATTCTGACCTCCATGTCGCGCACGGAATCCTGTTGCTCCAGGATGGCAAAAAAGCTTCGGTTCCCGTCACGGTCAAAAATCATTCGCAAGGGCGTGGCGGGAACATCTTCAACGTTCAGGGCAAACATGTCGCATGCTTTTTCGTTGATGCTCATGACACGCCCCTCGTTGTTCACGGCGATAATCGCTTCCGGAATGGATGCGAAAATGACTTTCTGCAAACTGGAGGCGATATCCGTTTGCTCGAAAGCAATCTGGCATTGAACCAGTGTCTTTTGCACCCGAAATTCATTTTCAATGGCTTGGGCCGCCGCAAGGGCCATGCCCTGTGTGATCGGATGTGTGTCTGAATAGAAATGCCCGACCGAAAGGCAACCGAGCAGTTCTCCGTCCGGATCGAGAATCGGCTCGCCGGTGGAAGTAATGAAGTGAAGGCATTGGAGGTAATGTTTCGCGCCGATCACCTGCATGGGCGTTTTCGTCGCCAGGACATGGGCAATCGCGCTGTTGCCGACATAGTCATGCGTCCAGCGGCTCCCGGGGATAAAATTATAATTTCGATTGTAAATGAAAGCCTTTTTCTCTTCGATGTGGTGAAGCAGATAGCCTTCGGCGTCGAAAAGCGCGACTGTATAGCTGAATCCTTTCAGTGATTGGATCAGTTTGCGCAGAAAGGGCAGGCTGATGTTGATGAAATTTCGTTGTTCATGAAGTTTTTCTTTCAGGGCCTCGCCGGTCAGAAGAACGTTTTGGGGAACGGCTAAGGGATTGATATGCATGGCCCGGCAGTGCTCCCACGCCTCCAGGGTTTCGCGTGATACAAGGGTGATATCCACGTCGCCGTCTCCGTTTACGAATTTCTTCCACTGAAGATGAATGGCTTTGTTGATCCGTATGAGATCCTGCTCCTGATTTGCGGAATATTCTCTGTGAAAATATTCTGAAACGCGCGTTTGGTTATCCATTTATTATCCTTAAAATTTTTTCTTTCTCTCTGTGTTACAATATCCGTGCCATGTAGAGGAGTCGTTCTTCTTTGTTATTGAAATTAAAGGAATATCATTGATGTGAAAAAACAGGATTGGCTACGATTGTATCATATTTGTCTCGTGTTGTGGACAATAAATGAGACAGATGTAACAAATATTGTGACGACAGCATTGAAAATATTGATTTCTGGACGAAATTATCCGGACACGCGTGTCTCAATGCGTGTCCCGTGCATGAGACAGGTGGAACGATGAATGGTACAGTGCATAAACTTGCAGACTATGAACTGAAGGAGGTATTCTAGCAAATATTGTAATATAATCAATTTGATGACAGCTTGTTGCTATCTCTGGCATGCAATCTGCAAAATGTAACATAAAGATTGAGGTTTGAGTTTGGGTGCCTTTGAATTTACGGGTCGGCACTGTACGAAAGTTCAACAAATTTAACTTTTCAAAAAGGCAGGTTTATTATGGAAAGAAAAACAGTTCAAAAATTATGGATTTTAGCGTCGATGTGCTTTTTGTTGATCAGCCTGTTGGCTTCAACAGCAAACGCGCAGTGGTGGTGGCTCTCCAGCAGCTCATCCAGTTCGAGCAGTTCATCCAGTTCAAGCAGTTCGTCCTCGTCCGGCGGGATCGCACCCAACCCGAATCCCAGTTGGACCGTGGGCGCCCGGGTGATTCGCCATAATCAGGCATTGCCTTATGACTATTATGCCGCTAAAGACCCGACGATTGTTTACTCGGGCGGCAAATATCACGTGTTTTACACCGGCGCGAACCAAAGCGGCGGATGGCAGATGCTTTATACGTCCGCAAGCACGATTGCCGGATTGGCCAGTGCCTCGCGCACTTACATGAGTAGAATCGGCGAAAGTTATTTTTGCGCGCCGCAGGTGTTTTATTTTGAACCCAAGGGGCTGTGGTATCTGGTCTATCAGGACGGCACCTATGGCGCGGCCTACGCCACAACCACCAACATCGCAGATCCGAATTCATGGTCCGGGCCAAAATCCTTCGGCATCTCCGGAAACATGGGATGGGATTATTACGTCATCTGCGACAGCAGCTACTGTTACATGTACAATTCGCCCAGCGACGGCTCGGGCAAAGTCTTTATGCGCAGGACAACCCTGGCTAATTTCCCGTCCGGCTGGGGATCGCCTTCGGTGGCGTTAACAGACACCTTTGAGGGGGCCAACGTCTATAAATCGCTGGCCGACGGTAAATACTATCTAATCGTGGAAGACCAGAAAGACGGCCGGTACTACGAGCTGTGGACATCGTCTTCCGCGGGAGGGCCATGGACAAAGGTATCGGAAAAATGGGCGTACCGCGGCAATCTGGTAACCTACGAAGCGGATAAGTGGACAACCAATGTCTCCCACGGCGAACTGATCAGGGCCGGCGTCAATCAGAAACTTGAAATTAATGACATCAACCGGGTGGATTTCCTGATCCAGGGCACCACGAATCTCAATGCGTCCTCTTATCAGCAGATCATCTGGGATCTTGGCGTCATTCGGAATTACTCCGGTAGTTCGTCCTCCTCCTCATCATCGAGCTCATCCAGTTCGAGCAGTTCATCCAGTTCGTCGAGCTCGAGCAGTTCATCGTCCAGTGGGTCGTCCTCCAGCGGTAATTTTGCCGTCAATGGAGGCGTTGAGAGCGGTTTGACGAACTGGTCGATCACCTCCGGCACGATCACGCGTTCGACCGCGGATAAACACAGCGGTGCGGCAAGCGCATTGATTACCGGACGCACGGCAAGCTGGCACGGCATCACCTTTAATCCGGGAACCCTGTCCACTGGAAGCGCGTACACTGTTTCCGTCTGGGTGAAATTGGTTTCAGGATCGGCCAGCGGCGAAGTTTATCTCACGGCAAAGCGCCAGGATGATTCCGATACCTCCACCTATAATGAATTTACGCGGGTGGCCACGGCCACGGCAACCGCCAGCGGCTGGACACAGTTGACCGGCGCCTATACACAAAACGGTGCGACAGCTTTCCAGCATTTCATCATTGAAGCCGCCAATACAACGGTCAGTTATTATGTGGACGACTTCTCCATCAGTTTGTCGGGGTCAAGCAGTTCGTCCAGCTCAAGCAGCTCATCCTCCAGTAGTTCCTCCTCGAGCGGCGGTAAGTTCGTCGGCAATATCGACCAATCCGGAAAGATCCCTTCGGACTTTTTAAAGTATTGGAATCAGTTGACGTTGGAAAATGCAGGCAAATGGGATGCTGTGGAGCGGACGAGGGGCACCATGAACTGGACGTCCATCGACAACGCCTACAAGTTTGCCAAGTCAAACGGCATTCCCTATAAGCATCATACCTTCGTCTGGGGCGCCCAGTATCCCACCTGGATGAATAGTCTTTCCGCCAGTTCACAGAAAGCGGAAGTAGAAGAGTGGATCAAGCTCTACTGCCAGCGTTATCCGGATACGGAGCTGATTGATGTCGTCAACGAGCCTGATCATAAGAGACCCAGCTGGTACACGGCCATTGGCGGCACGGGTTCAACCGGACATGACTGGATCATCTGGTCGTTCCAGAAGGCGCGCCAGTATTGTCCGAAGTCCAAGCTGATCCTCAACGACTACAATGTTCTTCGCTGGGATACGGACAAATTCGTCGCCATTGCCAACAAGGTCAAGGCCAAAGGGCTTTTAGACGGCGTCGGCTGCCAGGCGCATGGTCTGGAGAGCCAGTCCTTCTCCGAGTTGCAAACGAATTTTAACAAGATCAAAGGCATCGGCGTACCGATCTATATTTCCGAGTATGACATCAACCTCCAGGATGACAATCAGCAGCTTGCCGTCATGAAGCAGCAGTTCCCGTTATTTTACGAAAGCCCCAATGTTGCGGGCATCACGCTGTGGGGGTACGTTTACGGCCAGACCTGGATAAACTATAGCGGCCTGATCCGTAATGGTTCGCCGCGCCCGGCCATGACCTGGCTGATGAACTATTTGAAACGCTAGAACAGGCAGCCCAGTCCGACTATCCCGCTTCGAGGCGGGATAGTCGGACTGAAATCTTAATCATTAAAAATAGATCTATAAACAAAAAAGTGATGTCATTTTTTTATGCACAGGCTTTTCAACGCGAAAAGCAAGTCCTTGAACAATAAAAAGGGGGAGGATTTTTTATGGAGAGAAAATCAGTGTGCATCATTTTTGTTCTGTCCGTTCTGTGTCTGTTTTTAAAAGGCATGGCCATGTCGTCCGTTAACGCGCAGGTGGATCCTGGCGCGACCGGGCCTTACACAAAATGCACCTACATCCCCCCTGCCAATGCCGCTTATGCGGAAGCCAAGGTCTGGTATCCCTGCAATGTTACAGGCACGCTTGCCGCGACAACACTCATCAGCGGCGGCACAAAGGTTTATTCGGACTATGCGAAGCTTGCCGAACATCTGGCTTCACACGGCTATATTGTTTTTGCCATGACCCCGGCTAATCCGGTGCTTTTGTCCAACTCCGCCTGGACATCTGCGCAAAAAGCAGGCATTTTGCAACTGAAGAAAGAAAACACCCGGACGGGGACATCGGCCAATCCCAATCCGATCAAAGGGAAAATCAATACAGCCAAATTGCAGGTGCTGGGTCATTCCCTGGGCGGTGGCGGAACGCTTCTGGCGGCTGCTTCTTTAGGCACCGGCATTAAAACGGCGCAGGCATTGACGCCCGCCATTATGGGATCGACGCTGAGCCTGAGCCGCATCAAGGCCAAAACCAATATCATTGCCGGTGTGAATGATACGACTGCCCTTCCGCTGCTCGTTTCTGTGTATTATAACAGCCTGCCTTTAACCCTTGACAGAACCTTTATGGTTTTTTACGGAGTGGATCACTGGACATTCATCAATACCGGCGCAGAGCCTTATCAATCCAGGGTTTTCAAATACATCACAGCGTTTATGAAATATCATCTGGACGGCAATACCGCCTATCAGACGTATTTGTACGGAGCGGAATTTAACAATGACTTCAATGCGGGCTGGTACCTGCGCTATACGCATCAGGGCGGCTATTAGCCCAGGGTTTTTTCCGGCAACCGGCATCACTGATGCTCCGGGGTGACGCTGTGCAACAAAGGGGACGGGATATCTGCGGCACATATTCCCGTCCCCATCATTTTGGGAGCGGTTTGAAAAAAAAGGACGAAAGTCCTTTTTTTTGTTTGAGTGCACCCGGCCGGGCACGTGTATCTACTGAGATCATATCAATATTTCCGTCTATGACACCGTTGCACATAAAAATAATTGACAATGATGAGTGATTGGTCATAAGTTCCACACGTCCCATTTTGAATCCATTATCACAACTTTCAGGAAGGCCTCCATCGTGAGCCATTGGCAGCAATACTATATCAACTTAAAGGGTGACTGGCCCCATCCGCGTTCAGAGATGGGACGGCATATGTCCCGTCATGATTATTACGAAAAAGAGAAGTTACTTCGCGCCAAGAATGTTGTCCAGGCCCTCTGGTTTGCAAAAAACCAAATTCCATCCGCCGTGAGAGAAGAAACCGGAGAAGCGCTTGATGAAGTGCTTTCCTCGATTTTACCCGCCCTATTGATTGCCCTCGCCATCGTTGCGGGAGCCACCTTGGCAGGCCTGTCCGTTGGTTCCATCATTGGCGGACTGGCCGGTGGTGGCGTCGGCGCTATTCCCGGCGCGGCGGCCGGCGGCAAACTTGGATTTTCCGCAGGCCTATGGATACTCGAATGGATGGGGCTTGCCTTTCTGGCGGTGTATGTCGGCCAGCATCTGTATGAAGTCACCCGGCTTTTGGAGCAGGCGTTTAACGAATCCTGGGGACACGGCGCGCGGAAGGATTTTTGTATGCTGGAAGATCATTCAGGGTTAGGCCCCCGGGAAGACATCCCCGATCATGCCCGTGTTATGTCCGCAGCCGACAAATATGCAAAAGCCGTCGCCATTGTCATTCGTTTGATTCTGGAAGGGATTGTTCTTTACATCACGGCCAGAGGCGTAGCCAAGGTTCCCGAACTGGTAGCCCAGTTGAAAAGCAGCCGTCTCGGCCCCGGCTTTGCCGCCTGGGTGGAGACGAATCATCTGCGTTTAATGAATAATCCCAAGCTCAAAAGAGCCACGGCCACAGGCGCTGCGGCTGAGCAACCGGTCAAAGTCCTTGATCATACATATATGCAGGGGCAGACAAAACCTGGAATAATAAAAGCTGAATCTGCAAAACAAAAAAAGGCGAAGGCATTAAAAGCAAACAAACAAAGAGGTAAGTCTAGAGAGGTAGAAGTAAAGAAGGAATTGCAGAGTGAAGGACATGACGTATTGGGAAGTCAGGTATCTGTTAAGACACCCGAAACAAGACGGGTTGTTGACCATTTAATTAAAGAGGGTCTTCTGGGTTTGTTGTGCATAGATTCTAACCTAAATCATGCTCTTTGATAA
>CAZSQS010000002.1:0-70958 GCA_964608995.1 uncultured Smithella sp.
TGATATTATTCATGTTTTTTTGCGAAAATCAGCAGTTGCTGTCAAAGTCGGGATTTATAAGAAGATACCATTTATAACTTGCCGGAATATTGAAATGGACGCAAAAAGAAATGTCCCCTGCCGGGAAAACCGGCAGAGGACATTGACTGAAATTAGATCGCCTGATTAGATGGGGTGACAGAAAACGTCAAAGACGATCAGGATTGCAATTTGGAAATCATTATAGATGAGTTTTAAAAAATGTCAATGAAAAAAATAACCGCCGGTCATTTTGTCTGACCGGCCGAAGCTTACCGAAAATTATCCTCATAATAAACCGACGGTTCAATACTTTTCCGGGCATAAAAATCATAAGCCCGCCGGTTTGAGCCGGCGGGCTTAAAATAAATGTGTTCTTTCGAAATCAGGCCTACTTATACAGCTCCTGAATCATATCGTTGAATTTCTTCATCACGATTGGACGTTTCAGCTTCATCGTCTGGGTGAGCATGCCGTTATCCACCGTGAAATCTTCTGCGATAAAGAGGAACTTCTGCGGCACTTCATAACCGCCATAGGTCTTGCGCAGGTAGGTAATGATCTCTTTAGACAGGTAATCGGTCAGCGCTTTATCTTTCAGCGATTCTTCAAGCGTGCCTTTCAGAAGCGGCTTGATGTTGGGATCGGCCTGCAATGCGGTAAAGTCAGGAACCACGATGGCCACATTGTATTCTTTGCCTTCGCCGTAAATCATGATGTTTAAAATCCAGCGGATCAGTTTTGCTTCGTTTTCAATCCCTTCGGGATGCACGTATTTGCCGTTGGCCAGCTTGTATTCGTCTTTGAAGCGACCGGTAATATGCAGGAAGCCTTCTTCGTCGAACCAGCCGCGGTCGCCGGTGCGGATGCCGGGGAAACCGTTCCAGGTGTCGGGCATCATGATTTCCGCCGTTTTTTCCGGTTTTTTATAATAGCCCATCATGACGTGCGGGCCGTAAGCGCAGATCTCGCCGTCGAGACTGTCTTCACCGACACGCGATTTATCAATCACGACGTGCATGTTCGGAACAATCTTGCCGACGGTTCCCAATTTATTTCCATACTTGGGCGAATTGGACGTGATGGTGGGACCGGTTTCCGTCAAGCCGTAGCCATCATACGTCGGCTGTCCGATGTCTTTGAAGAACATGGCGATTTCCGGTTTCAAAAGCGCGCTGCCACTGACGAAAAACTTCAGATTGCCGCCGAAGACATTGCGGACCTGGGAAAAGACCAGCGCATCGTAATCTTTGAATTCTTTTGTTTTTTCCGGAAGATCCCGGTTTTTAACCGCTTCGGCCATGGCCGCATCGAAAAACATCTTTTTCGTGGGATCCGCATTCACGCCCTGCATGATGGTGTCATAGACCTTGTTGACAATGCGGGGAACCACACAAAGGCCGGTGGGTTTGACTTCCTGGAAATTCTGCACCAGCTTTTCCACAGATTCGGCAAAGGCAATGCCGCCGCCGGCAAGAATATAGAGGTGCAGGTCGGTGGCCAGACCATAGACATGCGCCCAGGGCAAAATGGCCACGATGTGCATGGTTTCATCGATGCCGAAAGAATCCAACCCCACGCGCGCATTGAGCGTCAGGGAACCGTGGTGGAGCATGACGCCTTTCGGATCGCCGGTGGTGCCGGAGGTATAGACGATGTTGGCCATATCCGACCAATGGGGCTTGATGGACGGCGCGGGATTGTTTTTGCCCATTTCTTCCAGGGCTTTCATGGAATTGTCGCCCTCGCCGATCACAATGAAAATATTCTGCAAGGTGGGAATCGTATTTTTGAAATCCTTGACAGTGGCATAGACACCGGCGTGGGCCGCAAAAAGAAATTTCACTTCAGCATCCCGGACGATGTAATCAATTACTTTCGGCACTTCCTGCAGATACATCGGCACAAAAACGCCACCCAGGCCATGAACCGCCTGCTCTAAAATAAACCACTCCGCACAATTGTGGAGAATGACGCCGACTTTGTCGCCTTTTTTCAAACCGAGCTTCGCGAGGGCGCCGCGCAGGTTATTCACGCGCTCAGCCACCTGCTGGAAAGTGATCCATTCATACTGTCCCGAAGCGGGATTCTTGGCGCCGAATAATCTGTTCTTTGCAAATTTCGCCGCGCTTTGCTCAAAGGCATCCACCAGGTTGTTCGGGTTGTCATACACTTTGTCCATACTGATTTCATTTGACATATTTTCACCTCGTTTTTGAAATATTTCTTCCCTGTAAGACAGGCGGGAAAATTCATCTTCATTCTTACTTACAAAATTGCCGGTTGGTGTTTCTTTTTTCGCGGCGGAGTATAGGAAAATTGTTCAGACAAGTCAATGAAATATTGTGATTGGCGCTTTTTGTACCGTAACTATTTTTCATTGACAGCATTTTGTGTAAATAGTAATAGTCTGAGTGTCGAGTAAGGATGAAAGAAAGTCGTGTCGAGTCTTGTTATATGCGCACGGGTACTGAAATGATCCGTGAACGCGGTGCAGGAAAAACGGACGGGGAAAACAGGCTGCACACGCCCCCCCGATCCCATGGAAATGCCGAAAAACCCCCGCTCTCTTTCTGGAGAACGGGGGTTTTGGTCTTTCCGGGCTGCATCAAGAAGTGCTTGCCTCTGCAAACAATTATTGGTAGAAGGCGGCAGAATTTCAGAAAGGGTTGTCCGGGAAAAAACGGACTTAAAAAATAATCCTTAAAAAATGCCCGGCAGTTCGCATGATTGACCATAAGCAAAACAGCAACGCCTGCAATAAAAGCTCAAAAAAATAAAACAAGAGAGGTATAAATTATGAGAGAAGTTGTCATTGTCAGCGGCGCAAGAACCGCCATCGGAGATTACATGGGATCGCTTTCGGCATACAACCCGGTACAGCTGGGAGTCATTGCTTTAAAAGGCGCGATCGCCAAGGCCGGAATTGATAAGAACCTGATTCAGGAAGTCGTGGGCGGCCAGTGCAATCAGGCCGGCGCACCGGGAAACAGCGCGCGCCATATCGCCCTGGGCGCGGAACTGCCGGTTGAATCCTTCGCGTTTACCGTCCATCAGCAGTGCTGCTCGTCCATGCGGGGCGCAGAGCTTCTGTCACAGGAAATTATGCTGGGTAAAGTGGACATTGGCGCCGTGGTCGGTATTGAAAGCATGAGCAACGCCCCTTACCTGCTTTTCGGCGCCCGCAAGGGCTATCGCCTCAATGACGGCGAAAAAATTCAGGACAGTTTGATGATCGGCGGTCTGGTCGATGCGCTGCTTGGTTATCACATGGGTATCACGGCGGACAACATCGCGGATCACTACAAAATTTCCCGCCAGGAACAGGATGAATGGGCACTCATGAGCCATCAGCGCGCCTGCGCCGCCAGCGACAAGGGCTGGTTCAAAGACGAAATCATCCCCGTGGAAGTGAAGACCAAAAAAGGTCCGGTCATGTTTGAAAGAGACGAACATCCCCGGGCAGACACCAGTATGGAATCGTTAGGAAAACTCAAACCCGTTTTCAAAAAAGACGGCACGGTGACCGCCGGCAACGCCTCCGGCTTGAACGATGCGGGGTCATGCCTGATTATGATGGCCGCTGAAAAAGCCAAAGCGCTGGGCCTCACGCCGCTCGCGCGCGTCGTGGCGTCCGCTCCCGGCTCCGTTGAGCCACGCGTCATGGGCATGGGGGTTGTTCCGGCTGTTCTTAATGCTCTGAAATTTGCCAACATGAAGCTGACCGACATCGATTATTTTGAACTCAACGAAGCCTTTGCCGCCCAAGTCATCGGCTGCAACCGCGAATTGAAGATTCCGCTGGAGAACGTCAACGCCGTCGGTTCCGGCATCAGCATGGGCCATCCGGTCGGCGCCACCGGCGCCCGATTGATCGTCACCCTGATGGGCGAACTCAAACGCCGCGGCAAGAAATTCGGTTGCGCATCGCTTTGCGCCAGCGGCGGCCCCGGCCACGCGTTTATCATTGAAATGCTGTAAGTCCAAAATCGTAGGGAACGGTTTGAAACCGTTCCCTACGGTAACATTATAGATTTGCGTGATGGCACAACCCCGCTTAAGTTAATTGACAACAGGACATTCGTCGTCACATTAGACTGAAATACACCAAAACCGTTGCGGCATGCATGGGCCGCAATGTCAGGAGGAAATCACATGGCTTTGAAAACCCCCCAGCAGTACGAAGAGTCTCTGCGGAAAATGAATTTTAAAATCTACCTGATGGGCGAAAAGGTGGATAACTGGGTGGATCACCCGATTATCCGTCCTTCGATGAATTCCGTCAAAATGACTTATGAGCTGGCTCAGAAACCGGAATATGAAGATTTAATGACGGCCACCTCCCATCTCACCGGCAAGAAAATCAACCGTTTTACGCATTTGCATCAGAGCACGAACGACCTGATGAAAAAGGTCAAGATGCAGCGCCTCCTGGGTCAGCAGACGGCTTCGTGTTTCCAGCGCTGCGTGGGAATGGACGCCATGAATGCGGTGGACAGCACGACCTATGAAATGGATTCGAAGCTGGGAACAAAATATCACGAGCGGTTTACCAATTTTCTGAAAATGGTTCAGGAAGAAGATATGACCGTGGACGGCGCGATGACCGACCCCAAAGGCGACCGCGGACTGGCGCCTTATCAGCAGGCGGATCCGGATATGTATGTTCATGTCGTTGAGAAAAACGATAAGGGCATCGTCGTTCGTGGCGCCAAGGCGCATCAGACCGGCGCGGTCAACTCGCACTGGATTTTAGTGATGCCGACGGTTTCGATGACCAAAGACGATGCGGATTACGCACTGTCTTTTGTCTGTCCGGCGGATGAAAAAGGTATTTTTTACATCTATGGCCGTCAGTCCTGCGATACGCGCAAACTCGAAGGCGGCACGATTGACGTCGGCAACTACCAGTTCGGCGGCCATGAAGCCCTGATGGTCTTCGACAATGTCTTCATCCCCTGGGAAAATGTGCTGATGTGCGGCGAAACGGAATTTTCCGGCATGCTCGTGGAGCGCTTTGCCGGTTACCATCGCCAGAGCTACGGCGGCTGCAAGGTCGGCGTGGGCGACGTCCTCATCGGCGCGGCGGCGCTTGCGGCGGATTATAATGGTGCCAACAAGGCCTCGCACATCAAGGATAAACTCATTGAAATGACGCATCTGAACGAAACACTGTTTTCCTGCGGCATTGCCTGCTCGGCGCAGGGACACAAAACAGCCTCCGGCACGTATCTGATCGATTTGCTGCTGGCCAACGTCTGCAAGCAGAACATTACCCGCTTCCCCTATGAAATCTGCCGATTGGCCGAAGATATCGCAGGCGGGATGATGGTCACCATGGCTGCTGAAAAAGATTTCAAAAATCCGGAAATCGCCAAAGTTCTGGAAAAATACTTAAAAGGCAAAGCCGATATTTCGACGGAAGACCGCGCCCGCATCATGCGACTGGTTGAAAACCTGACGCTCGGCACGGCGGCCGTCGGCTACCGCACGGAATCGATGCACGGCGCAGGGTCACCCCAGGCCCAGCGCATCATGATTGCCCGCCAGGGCAATCTGGAACAGAAGAAAAAGCTGGCCAAGAACATCGCCGGCATTAAAGACAAGAAATAGTTTTTTATGCCCACCCGGCCCAAAAAAACCGGCCGGGTGGGCATATCATCGTCACCATTTTCCCTTGAAACGCCTTCAATCCGTCCGTAGCATGACAACGGCCGTTATATAGACAAACCCCTCCCAAGCACCTTTGATCATTATTAATATAACGTTTTTATTGACTCCGTCAGACTTCTTCACTATAGTTCGGCGCTGTTTTGCAAAAAAGCTTGAAGGATGAGGATAATGCCATGAGAATGCTTCGCGTATCGATGAACACCAAAAAAACCACGTTTCAGCCCTTGCCTGCCGAGTGGACTTATCTGGGTGCAAGTGCTCTGGTCGCCAAGATTATGAATGCGGAGGTTTCGCCTTCGTGCGATCCGCTGGGACCGGACAATAAACTCATTGTCGCCTGCGGGCCGCTGGCGGGAACGCGCGCGCCGCAACTGGGGCGTATTTCCGTGGGTGCAAAAAGTCCGCTGACCCAGGGCATCAAGGAAGCCAACTCCGGGGGACCCGCCGGGCAGTTTCTGGATCGGCTCAATATCCGCGCCATTGTCTTCGAAAAGGCGCCGGAGGCCAAAAAACTTTTCCTGCTTTACATTAATAAGGATGGCGCCAAACTGCTGCCCGCCGATGAGTACAAAGGCATGAAGAATTATGCGCTGGCTGCCGCTTTGCAAAAAAAATATGGCGATAAAGTGGCCCTCGTGTCGGTGGGACTCGCCGGAGAGCGTCAGTATAAGGGTGCCTCCGTCTCGTTCACGGATATGCTGGGCGACCCGTCGCGAAACGCGGCGCGCGGGGGCCTGGGCGCCGTCATGGGCTCCAAGGGCCTTAAAGCCATCGTCATCGACCCCACTGGGACGGAACAGATTAAAATCGCCCGGCCGGATGATTTTCGCAAAACCGTGCACGACTGGGCGGAAATTCTCAAGCACGATGTGTCCATCAGCCTCTACACGCGCTTTGGAACGCCTTTTGCCATTAACAACTCCGCCGGTCACGGAACACTGCCGGCCATGAACTACCGATCGGGACGGCCTGAAAATTTCACCGACGTCAGCGGGCATGCGATTCAGAAAATTCTCTTTGAGCGAGGCGGTAAAATGCACGGCTGCATGCACGGCTGCCTCGTGCAATGCTCCATCATCTATCCGGATAAAGACGGCCAGAAAATATGTGCGGCCTATGAATATGAAACCATTGCGCTTTTGGGCACCAATCTGGGCATCACCAACAATGATGAAATTGCCCGGCTTAAATTTATGTGCGATGATCTTGGTCTCGACGCGATTGAAACCGGAGCAGCGCTTGGCGTCGCGGCGGAAGCCGGTAAAATGACCTGGGGCGACGGTAAAAGCGCGGCCAAGCTTTTAAATGAAGTGGAAAAAGACACGCCCCTGGGATTTGCGCTCGCCAACGGTGTCGTGACCACAGCAAGGCACTTGAAGACGGACCGCGTGCCCGCCTTTAAAGGCCAGGCCCTGCCGGCGCACGATCCACGCGCCGTCAAAGGCACGGGCGTGACGTATTTCTCATCGCCGATGGGTGCGGATCACACGGCGGGTCTGACCTACCGGCAACCCAAGGACAAAAAAGAGCAAATTCATACGTCGCTGGGCACGCAGATCAAGGCCGCCACGTGCGACGCTTACGGCTATTGCCTCAACTCCGTTCCGGGCAGCGGCTCCATCTACCGTTTTTTTGCGGATCTGATGAATGCGCGCTATGATCTGAAGCTGACGGAAGAGGACATTCTCAACACCGCCAAGCAATTGCTGCGCGATCAACTGGCGTTTAATGAAAAAGCGCCCTTCAGCCAGATCGACAAAAAAATCCCCAAGTTTTTCCGCGAAGAACTGATCGCACCGACCTCCGCTGTTTTCGACGTCGAAGAAGAAAAAATCAAGGAGCTCTGGAAAGGACTCGACGCGTTTAAGGAGAAGGAAAAAATCCATGAAATTCGCATCCCGCCGTCACCCGATATTCTCATGGGCGAAGGGGTCTCCAAGGTTATGGATAAGAAAATTAAAGACCTGGGCGTCAAAAAGGTGTTTTTAGTGACGGATCCCTTCATGTTCCAAAGCGGTCGCGCCTCTGAAGTGCAGACCCAGCTCATTAAAAGCGGCCTGGAAGTCGTCATTTTTTCGGAAGTCGTGCCGGATCCCCCCATCGAACTCATTGAACGGGCGGGCAAGCTCTACAAAGAAGCAGGCTGCAACGGCATCATCGGTCTGGGCGGCGGCTCGTCGCTCGACACGGCCAAGGTCATCGGCCTTCGCGTCTCGCACAGCGGAGAGCTGCGCGAATTTGAAAGCATCATCGGCGGCGGCGCGAAGATCAAGCCGGTTTTACCTCCGATTATTGCCATTCCTACGACCTCCGGCACGGGAAGCGAAACCAATCCCTGCGCGGTTATTACAGATAAGGCCCGGGGCCTGAAATTTATTTTGTGGAGCAACCACCTGGTTCCGAAACTCACCGTGGTCGATCCGCTTTTCACAAAAACCATGCCGGCGTTTCTGACGATTGAATCCGGCATTGACGCCTTGGCGCACTGTATCGAGGGGCTGGTGTGCACGGCGGAAAAATACCATCCCTATTATGAATCCAAGGCGGTTTACGGTATCAAACTGGTGGGCCGCAGTCTGATTCGGGCGTATAAAAATCCCGATGACATCGAAGCCCGCATGGATATGTGCATGGCGTCGATGTGCGGGGGACTGGCGCTCCTCAAAGGTCTGGGATCGGGGCATTCCATCTCGCATGCGCTGGGCACGCAGCACAAACTGCCGCACGGGCGGACGGTCATTTTCGGCCTTTTGGCCTTCGTCATAGCTAACAAAGAAACCTGCCGGGACGCGTTTTCGGAAGTCGCCTATCTGCTGAATCGTTCCGACGATCTGGAAGAGGCGCTCCGCAAGCTCTATGGTGAGCTGGACATCAAGATCAGCCTCAAGGATTACGGCATCAGCAAAAAGGATTTGAAGCAGGTCGCTTTTCACGCCTCGCGCGAAGCCGTCAACCTCGCCACCGATCCGGCATCGCCGAGCCAGGCTAAAATTCTGGAGCTGCTCAATTCAATGTATGAATAATCCTGAATCCGTCGGCGGCAGGCCAGTCGAGGCCGCCGACGGATTCAGGACGTAAAGACCACTTCCTTTTAAAGATTCACGATTTCCCGCGTTGGCACTTTCCATAAACTTCCAAAAAAAACTTGACATATTTTCAAATATCCTCAATATGAAAATTCAAATCTGTGAAGTAATATAGCTTCATTGTTTTTGACTGGGTGGGTCCGTTTAGCTTGGAAAAAGAACAACAACTTCATAAGGGGGTCCAAGGTGAAAAGAACAAAAAAAGTCTTCTGTTGTGCGCTCGTTTTGTTGGTGATGGCTTTTCTGATCGCTCCTGTATTCGCGGTCGCGGCGGAAAAACCCATCAAAATCGGCATTATCGGTCCCATGGATATGAGGACGGGCAACCACCTGTTCATTTCCGCCTCGATGGCTGCGGAAAAGATTAACGCGGCCGGGGGCATCAAAATCGGCAAAGTTCGACGCCCGGTGGAGCTGGTGAAAGTCTCTTCCAACGAATTTAAAAGAGTAGCTGATGCGTCAGCGGCCGCCGAGCGTGCGATCAGCGCCGATAAAGTGGACTTTCTGATCGGCGGCATCGTCCCCGAAGCGGTCTCGGCCATTCAGGATATCGCCGCGGACAACAAGATCATTTACATCAGCCTGGCCTATATTGTCAGCAAGCAATATATCGATCGGATGGCGAAAGATTATGATCGTTATAAATACTGCTTCGCCGTCGCGTCGCTCGAGGCGGTGGATATTGCCAAGATCCATCTGGGCATCACCGATGCCGTTAAGGAGGCCGTCAAAGCGGCGGGATTCGAAAAGGTGCGCGTGGCGCAGATGATTGAAAAATCTGCCAGCGGCGACGCCATTACGTATGTGACGTCGAAGTATTTCCCCGAGCGGGGCATGGAGATTGTCGGCCAGTGGCGCCCCTCTCCGGCCGCCTCGGATCTGCGTGCGGAAACGGCCGCCATAAAAGCCAGCCAGCCGAACATCATCTATACGGTTTTTTCCGGAGCGGGCGGCGTGGTTTTCGGCGCGCAACTGGCCGAGCTTAAAATTCCGGCCATCGTAGCCGGGTCTCCGGCGTCCTCTCTTTTTCCTGGAAAAGGCATTGCCTATTCCGTCACGATGATGAGCGCGGCAACCATTCCCTTGAAAATTACGGATAAAAATGAAGCCTTCTACTCAGAGTTCCTCAAGCGCAGCGGCGGTGAATTATGCACGATGAGCGCGCACGACACGCTGATGAACCTGGCCTCCAACATCGAATTGACCGGTTCGCTGAACCCCGATGCCTTGATCAAAACCATGGAGACCCAGCAATATGAAGGCATTGCCGGACCGGTAAAATACGATCCCAAGGATCACCGCTCTGTTTTGCTCAATGGATTCAAGCCGGTCTATGGCGTACAGCAGCTACCGGGCGGAAAAGCGTCCATTGTCTGGCCGACCGACGGCGCAGTGAAAGCCAACCCGGTTGAGATTCCCGCATGGATGGTCGATGCGTGGAAAAAGAAACCGTAATCTTTAGCAAACATATTTTTCTTCCGTTTCAAACCATAATCCAGGGGGTGCGAATTTCGCCCCCTGGAGATCGAGTGCTCAGCCCCGGCTTTATGCGTGCTCCTAAAAATAGGGGCTAAGACAAGGAGAGGTGATGGTCGCAAATATTTTCGTCATCGGGCTTTTAAACGGTTGTGTTTACGCCCTTTTGGCTGCGGGATTCAGCCTGTTGTTCAGTGTGGCCCGGATTGTCAATCTGGCCTATACGGCTTTCTGGATGATCGCCGCGTATATCTATCTGGGCATGACGCTTCTGGGCCTGCCGGCGCCGCTGGCCGCCATCATTGCCATTGTCAGCACTGTTGTTTTGAGTTTGCTGTTCCAGAAGCTCATTGACCCTGTAAAAGGCAATCCCATGTCGGTCATGATTCTCACCCTGGCCATCGGTGTCATTTTGCAAAAAACCGTTTCGTTTGTGCAAGACTCTTTTCAAGGGGTTTACTTTCAAATGGTCCCCAGTCTCATTAAAGGCGCGACCCAGGTGCTGGGTGTCTCCGTGACCTATCAATACCTGCTGAGCCTTTTCGTTGTGCTGATTATTCTGGCTCTGCTTTGGCTGTTTTTGACGCAAACCCGGTTCGGCATCGCGATTCGCGCGACATCGGAAGATCGGCAAGTGGCCGGACTTCTGGGCATCAATGAAAAGGCCGTCGCCAATATCGTGACGGGGATTGCCGTGGGTGTCGCCGCCATTGCCGGTGTCGTGGTGTCTCCCCTGTATGTCCTTGAACCCTGGATGTGGCTTCAGCATCTGCTTGTGCTGATGGGCGTCGTGATTTTCGGGGGCCTGGGAAGCCTCAAAGGCAGCATTGTAGCCGCATTTGTCATTGCGTTTATCGAGGCGGGGGTGGTTTTCCTGCTGCCGAGCATGGGCTTTTTGCGCTCCGCCATTGTCATGTTCATTATGATTGTCGTTTTGCTGGTTCGGCCGCGCGGTCTTTTCGGCACAATGGCTGAGGAACACTGAAAACCGAAAGGAATGTCATCATGCAGTTTTGCAGGGTTTTCGACTATCTCAAAAAGGAAGTGCTTCCGGTTCCGACAAGGCTTTTGGCCATAGCGGCTGTCGCGATCATGTTCGCCCTGCCTTTGGTTTACGATCAGCCGCATATTCTGCGCCTGTTGATCATGATGTTTATTTTCTCCATTTTCGCCGCCAGTTGGGATCTGATCAGCGCTTACACCGGCCAGGTGGTTTTGGGGCACGCCTTGTTTTTCGGCGCCAGCGC
This sequence comes from uncultured Smithella sp., assembly GCA_964608995.1. GTDB lineage: Bacteria > Desulfobacterota > Syntrophia > Syntrophales > Smithellaceae > UBA8904. The sequence goes on from CAZSQS010000002.1 coordinate 11,501, forward strand.
TTACACCTGCGCCATTTTAAACACGCGCTTCGATTGGTCTCCGCTTGTAACCATTCCCATCGGCGCGATTGTCGCGGTATTAACAGGTTTGATTGCCGGTTTTCCCGCCCTGAGACTCAAAGGCATCTATCTGGGGTTGACGACCATGGCGATGCCGGTGGTGCTCGTGGCCATCTTGGAGTATCTGCGGGATTTCACGGGCGGCGAGCAGGGGATTATCGGCGTCGAGCAGCTGGTCACGAATCGCGTCTCGTTTTATTATATCTCTTTGGTGATTATGCTGATCTGTATCGGCATCCTGATGAAAATCACCCGTTCTAAAATCGGCCTGATCTTTCAGGCGATTCGGGACGATGAAATTGCCGCCCGCGCCTCCGGCGTCAATACGACTTATTATAAACTTCTGTCCTTCAGTCTGAGCGGCTTTTTTGCGGGTCTGGCCGGGGGACTTTACGCCCATTTCATGCGCGTCATCGGCCCGTCCGTGTTTGAATTCAGCTTTTCGTTTGAACCGATTATCTGGACGGTTTTCGGCGGCGGCGCCTCGATTGTGGGCCCGGTGCTTGGCGTTTTTATTCTGATGCCGATTGTGGATATGCTTCACAATTATTTGGGTGACAACGCCACCTTGATTTACTATTTAATTCTGGTCGTGGTGGTGGTTTTCGCGCCAGGCGGGGTTTTGCGCCTGATCAACCGGTATCTGGAAAAAATCTGCCCGCAGTGTATGACCGTGAACGCCTTTACGCGAGGCCGCTGCCGGGTCTGCGGGGCAAATTTAAACGCCATCCAGAACGAGGAGGCGCCGCAGGCCGAGGCGGCAAAAGACGCACGGGGATGATGGCGTTTCTCGCGATTTGTCCGGGCAGCCATCGTTTCGAAAAGCTTGAAAGCAGAGAGGAGTTCCGTGTGAGTTTTCTTGAAGTCAAAGGGTTAACCAGGCGCTTCGGCGGCATTACGGCCGTCAATCATGTCACCTTTAACGTGAATCGCAATGAAATTGTTGGACTCATCGGACCCAACGGCGCCGGAAAGTCCACGCTGGTTCAAATGCTCATGCGGGCCCAAAATCCCGACGCGGGCAAAATCATTTTCCAGGGTAACGACATCACCCGGTTGAATAACTGGCAGGCGGTGCGGCGCGGCATTGCCGGGTCATTCCAGTGTACCCGGCCGTTTCGGCGCTTGCCGGTGATTGCCAACGTCATGGTTCCATGCACGGTGTCCGGATCCACCCGGCATAAAACACAGACCCGGCCGGAAGTGCAGGCGTTTGAAATTATGAAACGGGTCGGCATTGCGCATCTGGCGAAAACGCCCGCCGCCAAGCTTTCGCAAGGGGATCTCAAGCGGCTCGAAATCGCCCGGGCGCTCGCCACCTGTCCAGAACTGATGATTCTCGATGAGCCCTTCGGGGGGTTGAATCCCGGCGAGATTGAACTTTTATCAAAACTCATCAAAGATCTTCGCTCAGGAGACTGCTCCATCCCCGAGCGTGGGGGCGAAAGCATGTCCATGATCATTATCGAGCACAAGCTTTCAGAGCTTATGAAAATCGTTGATCGGGTGATTGTGCTTTGTTTTGGCGAAATTATCGCGGAGGGAACGCCCGAGGAAGTGACGCATACCGAAAGGGTGATCGAGGCCTATATCGGAAAGGAGGGTATCTGAGTGCTGCTCAAAGTTGAAAATCTTTCCGTATATTATGATCGGGCGCTCATTCTCAACAATATCAATCTGGAAGTCGGACAAGGCGAGCTCGTCGGACTGGTTGGTCCCAACGGCGCGGGCAAAACCACGCTCTTGCGGGCGATTTCCGGAATGATCAATGTTGAAAAGCAGGACCTGAAGTTTTCAGGCAGTTCCGTGCGCCTTTCGGGAAGGATTACCTTTCAGGGGGAGGCAATCGATACGATGTTGTCCTATCAAATCGCAAGGAAAGGACTGATACACTGTCCGGAGCGTCATCGGCCCTTTGCCGGAATGACCGTGGCCGAAAATCTGATGGCCGGCGCTTTTTTGTGCCGGAATCAACAGGAAGGAAAAAGACGGCTCGAACGCGTCTATGATCTTTTTCCCCGGCTTAAGGAACGCGAAAAACAGATATCCGGAACACTCTCCGGCGGGGAGCAGCAGATGCTGGCCATTGGCAGATCGCTCATGCTCAAACCGGCGCTGCTTTGCATCGACGAGCCGTCTTTGGGGCTGGCGCCGCAGGTCAAAAGGAATGTTTTTGAAAAGATTCGCGAGATTCAGAATTCGGGCATATCCATTCTTCTCATTGAACAGGATGTCAAGATGTCCTTTTCTTTATCGGCCAGAAACTACATTCTCTCCAGTGGCAGGATTGTCGCACAAGGCAGCACGGAGGCGCTGCTTGCCGACGAGACCCTCCGAACCGCCTATCTGGGATTATGAAAGCAAACCGCCGACGGCCGATGCGAAAACAACTCCGTGACGGTAAAAGGCGTGCAGCTTTCAACGATCAATCATCAAGGGTAAAAAAATTCATAAAATACTTGACAGCACAGACGGGCTCCATTATGTGATATATAAACTATAGAGTAATATAGCATAATAGTTTGGCGGCAGCAGGCGCTCTCTTGTGCCGGTCGTTGACCATCGAGAAAAAATTCCGAAGGAAAGGAGGGGGGAGTTGGTTTCAGTATGCATCGCTGGCCTTGCTTGAGTTTAAGACCGATCAGCAGTTGACAGCAGCGGCTTTTCACTTTGAAGGGTACATCATTTTGCATTTTCGAAACAACGAACAATGAGGAGGGAGTTATGAAGGGATTTTTAAGAATCATCGCAGGATTAATATGCTTCCTGGTCATGAGCGTGCCGGCATGGGCCGCGCTGGATATCAAAGGCCAGATCTTCTTCGATACCTACTATTATCATCAGGACGCGCAGGGTTTTTCACGCCCCGGTTATAGTGTCATTCCGAACATGAAGACACAACCCGGTTCAGGCGGCATTGCCGGCATTCCGGCCGGTACGACATCCAAATCAGAAGATCGCAATCAGACCTTTCTCGAGCTGAACCATGCAACAGCTCTGCGTTTTCACTGGACGAACGAGCAGGGTCTGGGCGCCTTTATCGCCACCTACATGAATGCCGAGCCCACGCAGTCGCTGGGCACGGATGCCGGATTCAAGGTGGGGGTCAGCACAGCCTTTCTTTATTATGACATCATCAAAGACCTCCGGCTGACCGTCGGACGCGGCGGATTCACGCAGGTCTTTTCGCCCTATGATCCTTCGACGCTGATGGGATACGACGGTGTTTGCAAGGTGCAGGGTTTGGGCTTTGGCAACATTAACTCGAAATATCAAAACAGCATCCGCCTGACCTACAAGCTCCCGATGATCGCCACGCTGGATTTGGCCCTGCTGGATCCCAAAATGACCGGCGATACGGAGGTCGCAGGCGGCGGGCCCGGGTTTGTTCCGGTGGCGGGGACAACGATTGACAACAACTCCAGAATTCCGAAAGTGGAGTTGGCCGTTCCGCTGGCCATCGGCGGCAAGTGGGGCTTTGTGCAGGTGACCCCGAGCGCCATGTATCTCAAGCAGCAATTCAATAATGTGGCATCCGGCGACGACAGCGTGACCTCCTACGGCCTTTCAATGGGTGCAAACGCCAAGATTTTCGGTGTGAAAGTCATGGCGGAATACAACTACGGGCAGAACCTGTGGAATGCGGGCAAAGCCGGCCAGGCGACGGTCTATGCCTTTAAATATGAATATATTACGGGCGGTATGCGCAGCGCCATGGGCGGCAGAGTTTTCAACGGCCAGATGTACGACGCCAAGACGCACGCCTTCTGGATTCAGGCAGGCTACGACATTCTCAACCGGGTTGAGCCGACTATCTTTTACGGACGGCATAACACGAAAAGAGATATGCCCGACGCGCCGTCGCCTTCGCCTTTGACCGGCGTGGATAAATACGGCAACAGTGATTACACGACGCAGATGTACGGCGCCAATGTGCTCATTAAAATTCGCCCCAACTTCCACGTGGTGCCGGAATTCATGATGTACGACTCCGGCAGCTCCGGCAAGATCAACGGGACCGACTATGATTTTGGAAAAGAATGGCTGGCCGGTGTGCAGTGGAGGCTTTATTTCTAGGCCGTTTACCTCTCTGACCTGACCTGACAGCAATGCCCGAAAAAAAACAGGCTCCCGATTTTTCAGATCAACTCGGGAGCCTGTTTTACGTTAAGCGCAAGCCAAATCAATCCGTGCATCTGCCATCTGTTTATCCCGAAGCGCCTTTTTGATTGACGTTTTTCTTCCGGTAATTGAACAGGTCTTCGCGTCCCTTGTCCGTCAGGAACCCAAAAGCGATCATGTCGGCCACAAAAGACATGAGTTCTTTGATCGTGTACGTATCATCCAGTGCGGCTTTCTGAATCGCCGCTTCATCAATCATAAAAAGAAAATAAGCCATCAGGGACGGGTCCACCGGGCGGATGGTGCCTTTCTCAACGCCCGCCTGGGTGAGCTTCAGGATATTGGCCATCAGGACGTCATAGACATACTTGAGCTTGTTTTGCGCCCAGCGGTCTCCCGCGACGACGCCTGCCCGCAGATGATTGAGCACTTCGCCGACGCGGGGATAATGTTCCTGAAACGTCCGGAATAAAACGATGGTTTTTTGCGTCGGATCGGTAATTTCGGCGATGGTGGCCGCCGAGATGTCGCGCCATTCATTGATGACATGATCGATGACCGCCATGAAAAGCTCTCTTTTATCCGGAAAGTAGTGATAAAACGTCGGCGACGAAATGCCTGCTTTTTTAGTGATGTCCCGGATATTGGTGCGATAAAACCCCTTTTTAGAATACAGGGACATGGCGATTTCGATAATTTCTTCTCTTTTTTTCGTCTTTCGCGCAGTGCTTTTACTCTCGTAAGATGGACGGTTCATCGGTTGAGGCTTCGGTTCATGATAATCCTCATCGATCCGGTTCTTGATATAATCAAGCGGCACACGGGTGGTGTTGGCGGTCTTGAGAAATTCTTCTTTGACTTTTCTGATCATCTGAAGCTTTTGCAGATGGCTTTCGTCATAATAGGCCATGGTTTGCGACGTGCGATACGGCTCATGCAGCAGGCCGCAACGGATGTAATGGTGGATCGTCGAACGTTGCAAACCGGTTTTTTGTTCCAATTCCGCTATGGTCATGGGGCTCCCTCAAGTAATAAAATTTTTTGCGGCGAATCCAGGGGTGGCTGCGCTTTTTTCCTAGTCAACATAGGCATTTCGTTATTTATTGTCAAGAATATAGCTGAAATAAGGCCGTCTCCCAAAAATAATTTTGGCAATCGAAATATTTTTCTTGACATAAAATGTTTTCGTGGTTATCTAATCTATAAAGTAATATTACACAATAGTGTAAAACGCTACGGAGAAGATTTTAACAAACAACCATAAAAAACATCCTTAGATAATGAAAGGAGCGAGGGCATATGGACACTTCATTGAACATGAACGACCGCAAAGAAGGACAGGGCATTTCCGTTCCTCCGTCCAGACCGGCATCCGAGCGGATATCCCGGATGAGAGACGACATCCTGGCGGCCCTGTACGAGGCGGACATTGAACGGGCCCGCTATTATACGCGTTCTTATAAACAGACGGAAGGCGAGCCGCCCTGCACGCGCGCGGCCAAGGCGCTTCGGGAAACCCTGATCAACATGTCCATCAAAATTGATGACGACGAGCGTCTAGTCGGCGCCAAAACCATCAAACGGGTCTCCGGACCCATGGGCATCGAAAGAACATTTATGGACCGCACCTCGATGATCGCCGTGCCGTTTCACGGAAAAGAGGTAAAAGATATCGCCTTTCTGGACGACGCAGCCACGGGCGGCTCCCAGTGGGTCAGAAAGCTCCTCGAGATGCCGGATGACGAAGTGCGCGAAATGAAAGAAGACATCATGCCTTACTGGACCGGCCGGAACATGAACAGCCTCATGCAGGAACGCTGGAGACAGGCGGGTTACACGTTCGACAAGGATTACATTTATAAGATGGCGGCCACCGTTGCGGACATGCAGGGCCATGTGCTGATCGGACTGAAAAGAATTCTATCGCTGGGCTTTATCGGCATTGCCCGACAGGCGGCCGACGAACAGGCCAAACTTCAACCCAACGACGAGAAATACGCCTGGCGCAAGGATTTTCTCGAATCCGTCCAAATTGCCGCCATGGCCGTGTGCGAGCACGCCGCGCGCTACGCGCAACTGGCCGAGGAGATGGCTGCGGGGGCGCCCGAGCCCCGAAAGCAGGAATTACGCGACATTGCAAAGCGCTGCCGACGGGTTCCCGCCGAGCCGCCCACAAGCTTCATGGAGGCGCTGCAGGCCGTGTGGATGTCTCAGGTGGTGCTGCAGATCAGCTACGGGGAGGATTCGATCTTCTCGCCGGGCCGCGTGGACCAATATCTTTACCCCTATTACAACGCCGACCGAAACGCGGGGAAAATCACGCGCGAGGGCGCCTTGGAGGCCATTGAGGAATACTACATCAAACTGGCCTCGTTTACGGGGTTCGGCCCCAATCACGTCACCATCGGCGGCGTGGATAAAGCGGGAAACGACGCGGTTAACGACCTGTCGTATATCATGCTGGAGGCCTTCAATAACCTCAAGGCGATCCGCAACAGTGTCGCCGTCCGCATTTCACCCAACACGCCGCGCGAGTTTCTGCTTAAAACCTGCGAGGCCCACCGTAATACCACCGGCATCGCCATTTACAACGATCCGGTCGTGATCCGGGATCTCATGACGGACGGCTACACGCTGGAGGACGCCCGCGACTACGGCCTCATCGGCTGCGCAGAACTGGCGGGGTGCGGCAACAGCAACGGCTACGCCTCCGGAAGCGCCTGCAATCTCACGTCCGCCATGGAGATGGCGCTCAATGAGGGGAAGCGTTACATCTCCGGCTGGCAGGAGCAGGTCGGGGTCAAAACGCCCGCGCCTTCCGAATTTAAAAGCTTTGATGACGTGAAAAAAGCCATGGCCGATCAACTGGTTCACGCCATCAATGTCATGGTTGAACTCAGCGACATCAAAGATCAGGTGTTTGCCGAACATTTCCCGGCGCCGCTTTTGTCGGCCACGATTGAGGGCTGCGTCGAATCCGGCATGGATGTCACCCGCGGCGGCGCGCGGTATAACCACAGCACGGTTTCAGCTCAGGGCCTGGCGACCACCGCCAATTCGCTGGCCGCCATTGCGTGGGCGGTTTTTGACCAAAAGCTCGTCACCATGGAAGAGCTTATCAATCATTTGCGCCAAAACTTCGCCGGCGCCGAGGAACTGCGCCAGCAACTGCTTCGCAAAGCACCCAAGTATGGCAGCGGGAATTCCAAGGCCGATGACATCGCCTTATGGGTCATGAATCTGCTCAATGACGAATCTCGAAAACACAAGCGTCCGATGGACGGAGGCACCTACCGGCCGCTGATGATTTCCGCAGGCACGCAGGTCATGGGCGGGCGCATTCTGGGTGCGACGCCGGATGGACGAAAGGCAAGCGAGGCGGTCTCCAACGGCATCTCCCCGGCCAACGGCACAGAAACCCAGGGCATGACCGTGGCGCTGCGCTCCGTGGCTAAAGTATCCGAACCGAGGTTTTCCGGCGGCACGGCGCTTAACATGACCATCAATCCGGCCACGCTTAAAACACAGGAGGGCCTGCAAAAGTTCGCCGCCATGGTGGAAGCGTATTTTGAACTGGGCGGCCGCCAGGTGCAGTTCAATCCCGTCAGCCGGGACGTCTTGCTGGATGCTCAGAAAAAACGGGAACAGTATCCCGACCTGATGGTTCGGGTCTCCGGGTATTCCTACCGGTTTATCGATCTGTCCCGCGGTCTTCAGGATGATATTATCGCCCGGACCGAATTTAACATCTAGCAGGGGTCATCGTCGATGAATGAGGCAGCCGCGAATTCTTTTTGCTTGCTCAAGGAGGAATAAAATCATGAGCGACTCGGATCTGAAAGGGTCCATCTTCAATATTCAGCTCAATTCCACAGAGGATGGACCCGGCATCCGCACGACCGTTTTTCTCAAAGGCTGCCCCATGCGCTGTCCCTGGTGCCACAACCCTGAAGGGATTCACTCAACGCCTGAGCTGGTCTGGTATGAGTCCCGCTGCATCGGCGATGAAAAATGCGTGCAGAGCTGCCCGAAGGGCGCCTTGTCCATGACCGACAAAGGCATGGTCATCGACAGGGCTCTGTGTGACACATGTGGAATCTGCGTGGAGGCCTGTCCCGCCACCGCTTTGGAGGTGCTGGGCAAAACCTACCGCGTGGAGGAAATTTCAGACATCGTGATGCGCGACAAAGTTTTCTATGATAAGTCCGGGGGCGGCATGACGCTTTCGGGCGGAGAGCCGGCGATGCAGCCTCAATTTTCCGCAGCGCTGATGCGCGCCGTCAAAAAAGAAGGTGTCCATGTCACTCTGGACACCTGCCTGGGAGCGGGATGGAAGGTCCTGGAACCGCTGGTGGCACTGGCCGATCTGGTTTTGCTGGACATTAAAACGATGGACGTGGCCGACCATCTGCGCTTCACGGGCATTGCGCTTCAAAAAGTGCTCGACAACGCCCGAAGCATTTCGCAGATGGGCACACCCATCTGGGTGCGCACCCCCGTCATACCGGGCTATACGGACGCAACCGAAAATATCCGGCAGGTGGCCCGGTTTATCCGAGAGGCACTCCCCTGTGCCCAAAGATACGATCTGCTGGCCTTTAATAAAATCTGCGAGCCCAAGTATGCGAGGCTCGAGATGCCCTGGCCTCTGGAAGGGGTTGAGCTCTTAACCGAAGACATCATGGCGGGGCTGGCCCGCGAGGCGCGGGCGCAGGGACTTGATTTTGTCCACTGGTCGGGCATGACCCGGATGGCCTCGCCGGAGGGCGAAGGCGCTTTGCCACAGGCCATCCCCTCAAGCGGAAACAACGGCTCAGATCTTTGATATATTTTCTCTCGACAAACAGGATCTTTTGCAATAGCCACAGGACATTGGATTTAGTGAGGAAAAAAATATTGAGGAGTGAATCATGAGAAAAATCATCACCGCGTCTTTAATGCTGTTAATCTCCCTGACCCTGGCCGGTTGTGGTGCGGGAAAGGTTCAATTCAATGCAACGTATCTTCCCGGAGCCGCGCCGGATCAACCGATGACCAAAATCGCGCTCGATTCCGCCGTCAGGGATGACCTGGCACAATACCAGCGACAGGCGAAGCTGGCCAACAACATCGAACTGTGCTGGCCCGCCGCCGACACGCTTTACCTTCACCTGGAGAAGGCCGCCGTCTATGCGGTCCGTCCGGCGGCAGCCTCCGTCACGCGATTAGGCGACGATGAACGCAAGGTGGCCCTCGCCGAAATCACAAAGAAGATTAAGATTACCAACACCGCAGCCGGTGGCGGGATACTCAAAAAAGCCACCAGCTATCTTTTCTCCACCTTTGGCCAGCAATACACAGGCGAAATGATTGACGGGGGCAATCCCTATCCGCTGGAGGTCAAACTGGAAATGACGCGCGGCGCGGATACGTCAGAAACCTCCTGCGCGTCCGTTAAACTTAAAATCCAGCTCACCGACAGCAAAGGAAAACAGATGCACCTCGAAAAGCCCTATCCTTGTGACTGGTCGGCGCAGCCCATCGCCAATGACAAGGTGCCTCAGATTCTCCGTCAGCTCTACGCCTCACCGTCCGGCAAATACCTGCTAAACGCGAATCAGCTTTACCGCTTCGGCGCCAGCAAGCCCTTGGCGGACCTGTTTTCGGGCTATCCCGGCGTGGTCAGCGTTGCGGTTAAACCGGATTGGACCGAAATCGCCGTTTTAAGACAGTCGCGCGATACGTATTGGATTGAATTTTTTAACCTGAAAAACCTGGACTAGGACAACAACAGGGAAGTCCTGCTGTGGATGGTTTTCGCCGCGCGATCCGGCAGGCGCCGGGATCATTTTCAGGTATCGTGCGCCTCTGCGGTTATTTCATGAGGCCCGGCGCCGGGCATCTTCAGAGCATCGTAAAGAAGCTCCGCCGGATCCCAGGCGTGCAAACCCGACAGGCCGGACAGCTGCATGCGGCAGGACCCGCAATCCGCCACAATCGCCCGGGCTCCCGTTTTCAAAATCATTGAGACGGCCGCCTGCCCCAGTTGCCTCGCCGTCGGCTCATTTTTTTTCTTGAAACCGTAGCTCCCGGAGAGGCCACAGCAGGTGTCGTCGAGAATATCACAGGATAGCCCGGGAATCATCTTGAGAACTTTGGCCGCCGGATACCCAATTTTAAGCGCGCGCAGATGACAGGGAATATGATACGCGAGGCTCACGTCAAGCTTGCCGAAGCGCGGTTTTATCCGGCCGTCCGCAATAAATTTTAAAAGATATTCGTAAAGATTGTAGGTATTTTCGGCAATTTTTTTCCCCTCCGGGATTTTCAGAATGCCCTGATAGTCATTGAGCAGACACAATCCGCAGGAAGTGCAGCTGTATAGAATGTCGTAGCCCGCATCGATATAGCGCGACAGGGATTCGGCGTTTTTTTGCGCAAACGACCTCGCCAGTGCGGAATTGCCGTTTCCCAGGGCGGGCAGACCGCAACACCACTGCGGCGGCAGCACCACCTCGAAGCCGAGCCCCTCGAGCAGGTCAATAATTTTGCGCCCGATATCGGGACGGTAGAACCGGATGAAACACCCGGCGAAAAAAGCAACCCGGGCCGTGGAGGAGCCGCGGGATTTGTTTTTATGCTTGAGCGTCCGGAAGCTGAATTTTGGAAATTCAAGACCCGTGGCAATCCCCATGGCGTTGAAGATGTTCTTCCCCAGTGCCGTCCGGGCGATCGGGTTGGCCAGGGGCGCCGTCATCGAACCGAGCCGGCTTAAATAGTAGTTGTTGGCAAAAAGCAGGTGGGCCGGAGTAGCAGTATGCTCCCGGCCATAGCGCTGCTGCGCCTGAAGAATAATCTCGGCCGGTTCCACACCGCAGGGGCAGGCCATTTCGCAGCGCTTGCACTGGCTGCACAGAAGCACCCACACGTCTTCGGCTTTTTCCCGTCCCGATCGGAAGCGCTGGGCGTCAGGCCCGGCCTGCTTGGGGCCGGGAAAGTCCGGATTGACCCGGAACACCGGACAGTTCTCAACGCAAATCGCGCAGCGGATGCAATGCTCAAGGTTCATGCAAGCATCTCCTCGCAGGCTTTTGCCGCTGCATAACCCGTGGAGATGGACAGGCCGTGTCCGCAGCCGTATTTCAGAATTTGCGCATGCGCCAAAATCCCGCCGCAGGCAAACACATTGCTCAAGGGCGACAAGCTTGGGCGAAAATCCGACCCCACTTCGATACCGGCGGCACTTACGGCATGATCCGATGAAAAATAATCATCTTCAAACCAGCCCGCGCGGCTTGCGGACATATAGACGGGCAAACCAAAGACTTTTTCAACAAAAGCATCGCGCGTCGCGTAGAGCCCCCCACCGACAAAAGAGCCGCTGGCTAAAATAAACGCCCGGGCGTTGAGACTGTTGGGCCGTCCGGAACTTTGCGTATAGACCGCCTCAATGAGGGAAGCCGTTTTTTCCACACCGGTCACGGGCCAGCTCCAGTAAATCTCGCCGCCTGCCGCCCGAAAAGCATTTTTCATCGCGGAAAAAAGCCTTCGGCCGGGCATGGACGGCGGCAGCGTGGGAATTTCAAACACCGGCCGAGAGATGCTTTTTTCCAGGGCGTTAAAGATCCGGGACACGGACTCCAGGCCTAAAACGGCCGGGAAGGCGATTTTATTTTCGCGGATGTTCTGATTGGAAAGCCAGATCAGAAAAGCCTCCAGAAAATCCTCCTGCTCGAACCGGGCGGCAATGCCCATCGTCGTCGAAACGCCCGCGTCGTAAGTCGAAAAGGAGGCCGCCTGCCTTGTGGCAATGTACGTCGGGTAAAAATCCTTGAGTCCCGCAAACGTGACCACGTGAATCGGATCATGCTCGTTTTGACAACTGGCCAGCATCGTTTCCGGAACGAGGCAGGTAGTCTTGTACGTGCCGATGGCGGTGAGCACCCGGCGATTGGCGGAAAGATCGCCCCCGTAGGGAAGGCCGCTTTTCTCCAGAATGGCTGAAAAGGCGTCAAGCGCCGCTCGAAGCGTTTCGGCGCTGACGGCGTGCAGCGGATGCGTTTCGGGAAGAGAGGCGATTCCCGACAGGGGCGAGGGCCCCTTGCACACGTCGATGCAGCCGGTGGACAGGCAGGCCGTCGGTTCTCCGGTGGTCACCAGCGCGACGCTCAATCCCCGCGACGCGAGATACGACCCTGCGCTTAAGCCCGCCATCCCGGCGCCGATGATCACCACGTCGTATTCCGTCACGCTCATGGTTCTTTCTCCATACCGAGAATGCCCAGATACAGATACTCAACGAGCTGCTCCTCACGCAACTGATCGCCCCACAGCACAGGTCGAATGCCGCGAAACCGGCGCGAAAGAAATTCACTGAGCATTCGCCGGGAGTTCTCCGGCGACACAAGATTTTCGCTTTGCATCAGGCCCAGGGCGCGGAAGGTGCAAAAACCGCCCTGACAGGGCCCCATACCCAAACGGGTGCGATGCTGGATATCTCCCACATGACGCGAGCCGGTTTCGCGAATCGTGCGGACAATATCGTCTTTGCAAACCAGCTCACATTCGCAAACCACGTCGTTCAGGCGCGTCAGCCGCTTGGACAGCGGGTAGCCGCTGAGCTCTTCCTGACCATCCAGCGGCTTTTCGGCGGTCTCGCAGGCGCGCTTGAGATTAAACGCGTCCAGAATCGTATCCACCATCTTCTCCGCCATCAGCCGGAAGGTGGTGAGCTTGCCGCCGATAATGCTGTAGAGCCCGTTTTCATGATTGATGATCTGAAATCCGCGGGAGACTTCCCGGCTGTCCATTTTAGCGGATTTCAGAAGCGGACGGACGCCGGAAAAGGCGCGGATGATGCGCGTGGTGTTGAAGGACGGCAGCATCTTGCCCGCCTCACTGATGATGGCCTCGACCTCTTCGGGAAGCACCGAGAGCCGGTTGGGATCATCAACGGACACGGCCGTGGTGCCGGCCAGACACACAGCCTCGTTGGGAACGATGATGTCGCCGTCGGAGGGCGGCCGCAGGCGATTGATGACCATGTTGGTCAGCCGGTGGTTGGTGATGACCAGCGTGCCCTTGGAGAGCGTCATCGGCACTTCGCAGCCGGCCAGCGCCGCGATGCGGTTGGCCCAGGCGCCGGTGGCGTTGACCAGAATGTTCCCGTAGATGTCCAGGATTTCTCCGGTCACCGTATGCACGGCTCGCACGCCTGTGCAGCGGCCGTGGGACGTGAGGATCTGGGTCACCCGGTGGCGCGTGAACGCGGGATTTCCAGCCACCGTGGAGGTTTTCATATTCAGCATGCACAACCGGAACGGATCAATGGAGCAGTCCGGCACACGGATGGCCTCTTCGGCCTCGGGATTGAGATTCGCTTCAAGCTCTCGCGCCCGGCTGATGGAGAGAATCTCCGTCGGGATGCCGGTTTCATCGCAGCTGCGCAAAAAACGCTCGCGGTAGCGTTTGGAATCGCCGGGGAGACGCACAAACAGGCCGCCCGTGTTTTCCACGCACTTTTCACCGATGCGTTTGAGAATCCGGTTTTCGTCGTAGCATTCCTTCGCGGCAATCGGATCGGAAACAACATAGCGTGCGCCGCTGTGCAGTAGGCCGTGGCAGGCGCCCGTCGCGCCGGCGGCGTAGTCGCCCTGCTCAACGATGCAATGCGGAATGCCCCGAAGCGTCAGATCCCGTGCGATCCCGCAGCCGGTGGCCCCGCCGCCGATAATAATGACATCCGTCTTGATCATACGCCCTTGCGGCCCCTTATTCCTCTTCCCAGCCCCGGGTGCGCTCAACCGCTTTTTTCCACCGGGCATAAAGCTTCCGGCGCGTCTCCTCGTTCATCGACGGCTCGAAGCGGCGATCCACTTTGCGTCTTTCGGTAATCGTCTGCTGATTTTTCCAGAAACCTGTGGCCAGACCCGCCAGATACGCGGCGCCTTGCGCCGTGGTTTCGATAATTTGCGGTCTTTGCACCGGGACGCCCAGAATATCGGCCTGAAACTGCATCAGGAAGTTGTTGGCCGAGGCGCCGCCGTCCACACGCAGCTCGCAAAGCTCCAGGCCGCACTCCGAGCCCATCAGCTCCAGCACATCGCGCGTCTGATAGGCGATGGACTCCAGCGTCGCGCGGATGATGTGGTTGCGCGTCGTGCCGCGCGTGATCCCCAGAATCGCTCCGCGGGCGTACATGTCCCAGTAGGGCGCGCCCAGGCCCGTAAAGGCGGGCACGACCACGACCCCCTGCGAATCCGGCACTTTCGTGGCGAAGTATTCGCTGTCACGCGCGTCATAGACCACGCGCAGGGAATCGCGCAGCCATTGGATAGCCGCACCCGCAATAAAAATGCTGCCCTCGAGGGCATAGTTGATTTTGTTGTCGAGCCCCCAGGCGATGGTCGTAAGCAGACCGTTTTTAGATAATGTCGCCTTTTCGCCGGTCTGCATCAGCATAAAGCAGCCCGTGCCGTACGTGTTTTTCACCATACCCGGCGTATAGCAGGCCTGCCCGAAGAGCGCCGCCTGCTGATCGCCCGCGCAACCGGCAATGGGAATTTCCGCGCCGAAGAGCCGTGCATCCGTATAACCGTAAAACGCGCTTGAAGGCATCACGGACGGGAGCATGGCGTGGGGGATATCGAGTTTCTCCAGAATATGCTGATCCCAATCCAGCGCGTGGATGTTGTAGAGCATGGTCCGCGACGCGTTGGAGTAATCGGTCACATGAACTTTCCCCCGCGTCAGATTCCAGATGAGCCAGGTATCCACCGTGCCGAAGAGCAGTTCGCCTTCCCGGGCTTTTTGTCTTGCGCCCTCTACGTTATCCAGAATCCATTGAAGTTTGGTGGCGGAAAAATAGGCGTCAATCACCAAACCGGTGTTTTCCCGGATATAGGATTCAAGGCCCGCCGCCTTGAGTTCATCGCAGATTTCGGCCGTCCGGCGGCATTGCCAGACAATGGCATTATAGATGGGTTTGCCGGTCTGCCGCTCCCAGACGATGGTCGTTTCGCGCTGATTGGTGATGCCGATGGCGGCAATCTCCTCGGCGGCAATGCCGGTCGTGGCCAGAAGTTCACTTCCCACACCGCTTTGCGAGCCCCAGATTTCCATCGGATCATGCTCCACCCATCCGGCTTTCGGGTAAAACTGGGTAAATTCTTTTTGAGCAATTTTAACAATCTGACCGTCAGCGTTATAAAGCACCGCCCGTGAACTGGTCGTGCCCTGATCCAGGGCGAGGATGTATTTTTTCATGGCAGGATGTTCCTAAAAAAATAAGGGAGAAAGACCGTCTTGAGGAAACGCTTTGCATGGCCTCCCCAGCTGATAAGCGGCGGACATGCAAAGCGATTGTCGCCTCTATTTATCGAACTTCAGGGTATAGAGCACTTTGGTCAGAGGCTCGCTCGACTGCGTCTGATTGATCGTAGCATAGACCCATTTGCCGTCCTTGAAGACGGACACATTGATCGTCTGCAGATCGACCACGTTTTTAAAATTCCAGTAATAGATGGTTTCATTGGCCTTCGTGCCGTCCGGCAGCGTAATGATTTTATCCGAGACGATTTCCGTATCGACTTTCTGCTCTTTGTCGATGATGTTTTTCTTCCAGTATTTACCGATCGTCTCGAGGGTTTCGCCCTTGGGAATATCCAGCACCTGGACATCCATAATGGGCACGCCCGCAGGCGCTTTCACACGATACATGACCTTCCACGGATTTTCGGGATCGTTCGTCCAGGTATCCGGATGGCTGATGGTAAAGGCCGGTTTTTTATCATACCGAAAATCTTTCGCCATCGCCGCCATTGGAACCGCCACCAGCGCCAGTACAACCACTGCTAACATTGCCGCCACAATCTGTTTTCTCATAACACTCCTCCTTGGTTTTTAGGTTCTTTCTTATTGATGAATCGATTTTTTTACTCTTTCATTTAACTTCTTTCCCCAGGTCGCAAGACCGGCTTTTCAGAACAAATAAAGCGTTGCCGTCCCGGCGACCATATACCAGGTGATAAACAGCGCATTGACGAAAACGCCGGGATAGACCAGGCCGGTTTTTTCAAAAAGATAAGTCGAAATCAGACTGACCACGACAAACAGCGGAAACAGCTGCAGGGCCACAATGGCAAACAGGGCGTGATTGGTCGTCGTCAAAAGCCCAAAGCCGGTCATACCCCCCGACAGAAGCGGGACGTAAATGAAAGCCAGAAGCAGCAGATAGCCCAGCGAGCCGAGAAGGGCCCCAACCGTCATGCGTTTGGTAAGCGATCCTTTAACCAGACGAAGCTGGCCATGCCCAACCAGTGCAAAGACAATATAAAACAGGATAAACGGGATCAGGTAGCCCAGAGCGATCTGGAGTTGAAGTGCGCTCAGGGGTTTGAGCGCCAGAATCCAGAAACGAAAATCGATCGTGAAAATAAATGATGCCACCAGTAGCGACAAATACGCGCTTGCCGTCACGAGAAACGCAAACCCAAGCGACAGGAAAATTTTGCGCACCGTCCGTCCGTCCACGGATCGAATGCCATAGGAGGCGGCATTGGCACCTTTTTTCTTATTCAAAAAGATATGCCACAGGACAAACAAAACCAGCGAAATAACCGCCACAGTCAACAGCCAGGACAAAATGCAGTTCGTGATGGGTTGCGGGGTGACCAGGCTTCGCGGAAAGTTCGGTTCGGCAAAGACGACCACCTTAAAATAGGCCAGCGGGCCGAGAATCACGAACAGCAAAGCCCCGAACCACCAGCCGATGCCTGTTGCCGGTTTGGAATTTTGGGGCGCGTGCGCCAGCGACCGAAAGGCGTTCGTTTTCAAAAGCAGCGTCGCGACGGCGAACATCAGCAAAAGGCAGCCGATAAAAGCGGCCAGCGTGGCAAATTCCTTGATGTACCAGGTCTGATCCGTTGCGGGGCGGGGATTAGGCGCACCCATCGTTTTTTCAAACCAATCGACGGCGTGACCGATGGAGACGGTGGACAGATGGGTGCCCGGATGCGTCGTGACCGGCTGATGCAGAATGCGCGCCGTGCCGTCTTCGAGAGAACCGTAAAGTTTTCCGGCTTCAATGACCTCTTCTGCGCCGAGGCCGAAGAGCGCTTTGAGCTTCTCACTTTTCACCACGTCGGCGGCGATGGGCGACTCCCACATCATGTTGGAGAATTCATCGAATTTGCCAAAGATAAGACACATATTTCGAGGGAAAGTGGTCGAGCCTTCCGGCGCCAGATACCCGCCCGTGCCGGAACCGACCAAAACGATGGCCGCATAATCGTTTCGCGCCTTCCATGCCGCGCTGAGATTGGCCCATCCGCCCATGGAGTGTCCCTCGAGGCCGATCTTGTTTTTATCAACAAAATCCAGCGAGCGAAGATAGGTAAGCCCCGCCGGGCCTCCCATTTTATGGTAGTAGGCGGGCGGATCGGAATAGCCGTGGCCGGTCTGGTCCAGCGCCAAAACGACGTATCCGCGCCGCGCAAATTCAATGGCAAAGCCGGACTGGGTTTCGCGTGAGTTGATGTAGCCGTGAATCGCCAGAATGCCGGGCGCCGGGCTTTTCGGCGTCGCGGTTTTCGGGATATACAAAAGCGCGCTCATCATCGTCCCGCCGGGGCCGGAAAATCGCACGTCCTTGATTCGCACACTGCCTGCGTCGGTTTGAACCCGGTGCGCCGTGATTCCCGCAACCATCATGATCAGAATAGCAACTGCCAGTAGAATTTTTGCCTTCATTGCCGCCTCTTCCCTTCCTTGACGTATTCTCAATACGGATACCTTTGTTTCATCCCAACCTGCCTTGAGCCAATAAAAAAAGCCCTAACAGGGACAACACCACCGATGCTATCGAAACCTATTAGGGCTTACTCTTTTTAATATTCTCTGCCCCTGAACACTTTGCAAAGCGGAAGAAATATTTTCTTCCTATGTGAGAGACAGGCTTATATGAAGTCCCGGCGTCTTGTCAATACTTTTTAAAAAAATAAGGCTTTTGTCTTCCCGGTTAACCGGTCGAAGTCGCCCGGCCCGCCGGTACGGCCGCTTTTTCAACGATGATGGTTCAACCCGTCCGGCAGCGTATAGCTGAAAAGCCGCTGGTCGGTGGTGGAGATCCCGACAGCCCCCGCCGAAAGAATATCACGAATGTCCTGTTCTTGTGTAATCAGGCCCGCGGCGATCAGCGGAACGGAAATTTTCAGGCGGATGCGTTGGATGATTTTCGGCAGGATCAGACCCGGCAGCACATCCACCGCGTCAGGGTTAAATTTTTGAACGGCATTGAGACTTCCGGCAAGCGATTCCGAATCCAGAATAAAAATTCTCTGAATGCCCGCGAGTCCCATCTCCCTGGCGCTCTTAATGAGGTGACCGCGCGTGGTGATGATGCCATCGACGCGGCTTTCCTGGGCCAGAAAGCGCACGCCCGCCGCGTCCTTGCCGATGCCCTTGAGCAAATCAATGTCGGCAAAAACGAGTTTGTCGTGGCGGCGGGCCGTCTCCACAATCGACGGCAGGTCAAAAAGGCTTCCCCCGAGAATCAGGAGAATGCCAATGCGATCAAGATTTTGCATGCGAAGCGATGAGAGGTCGCGAAAAGCCGCAATCACCGGCTTTTCCTTTAATACGTTTAAGAAATCCAAGCCCCGTCTCCTTATATTGACCCAAACCATAGAGAACCAGCCCGGTTGTGTCAAGGGAGATTTCCTCCGGAAAGACCGTTGGCGCACGGCCGCGCGGCCATCTTTGGTCTTTTGGGTTTTGTGATCGCTAACAAAGAAACATGCAAGAACACCTTTATGGATATGGCCTATCTGATCAACCGCTCCGACGATCTGGAGGCCGCGATTCACTGGCTCTACAGCGAGTTGAACATTGACCTCAGTCTCAAAAATTCCGGCTTGAAAAAAGAGGATCTGAGGGAAATCGCTTTTTACACCTCGCGCGACGCGGTGAATATGGCCACCGACCCGTCCTCGCCCGGCCAATCCAGAATATCGGAGATCCTGACCCAGATGTACGAATAGCCTTTGCGGTCGGGGAATTCATCTCCCTTGGCCTCGCGGACAATGGGATAGCCATGGAACATCGTGCACAGAAATGACGGTCAACTGAGTTGACCGTAACGATGGCCTGCTCAAGGCTTGTGTGTTTCTGACCGCGCCTGTGCTGCGTCTTCGGAGAAGTATTGCCGGGTCATCCGAAAGACAATGGGGCTTAGCAAAATAAGTGCAATCAGATTGGGGATGGCCATCAGCGCGTTTAGCGTGTCGGCCACAAGCCAGAGGCTGCCCAGATCGATGGCCGGCAGCGTACCCAACGGAATGGCCAGCACCCACAGCACGCGAAAGGGAAGGTTGGAGCGCTCGCCAAAAAGAAACTGCGTGCATTTTTCGCTGTAAAAACTCCAGCCGATAATCGTGGTAAACGCAAAGAGCGCCAGACCGATGCTGACGATGTACTGACCTGCATTTCCCGGGAGTCCTGTTTGAAAGGCCAGCGCGGAAAGAGACGCGCCATTTTGGCCGCTTTGCCAGACGCCGGTAACCATGATGACCAGGCCGGTGATGGAGCAAATGATAATGGTGTCAAGGAACGTCCCGAGCATGGCCACCGTGCCTTGACGGATCGGGTTGTGCGTTTGCGCGGCGGCGTGAGCGATGGGCGCGGAGCCCAGCCCCGCTTCGTTGGAAAAAACGCCGCGGGCAACGCCAAAGCGCATGGCCGCCCAGAGCGTCGCACCGGCAAACCCGCCGGCTGCCGCTGCCGGGTTGAAGGCATGATAAATGATCAGCCCGAACGCTTCGGGAAGCCGGTCAACGTGCGTAATCAGGATGATCAGTCCGCTGCCGACATAGAAGATCGCCATAAACGGGACCATCTTTCCCGCGAATTTGCCAATCCATTGAATACCGCCGATCAGCACGAGAGACACCAGGACGGCGATCACCACCCCGGTGACCAGCGGAGAAACGCCCAATGTGCTTTGCATAGCCTCAGCGACCGAGTGGGATTGAATCGTATTGCCGATGCCGAAGCCCGCCAGCATCCCGAAGACGGCAAATACCACGCCCAGCCACTTCCATCTGGCGCTAAGACCGTTGCGGATATAATACATCGGCCCGCCGACAAAGCGCCCCCGGGCATCCTGCTCACGGAAACGCACGGCCAGCACCGCTTCACAAAATTTGGTCGCCATGCCGATGACAGCAATGATCCACATCCAGAACAGGGCGCCGGGTCCGCCGAAGAACACGGCCGTCGCGACACCCGCGATGTTGCCGGTGCCAATGGTCGCAGATAAGGCCGTCATCAGGGCGTTAAAGGGTGTAATATCGCCCTGCGCGGAGCTCTTGCGCCCCTTCCAGAGCATGCGGAAGCCATAAATCAGCTTTCGCTGCGGAATCAGCTTCAGCCCCAGCGTAAGGAAAAGACCCGTCCCGGCCAGCAAAACAAGCATGGCCGGTCCCCAGACCACACCGTTCACCGCTTGAATAAAATCCTTTACTGCCTCCATTTAGACGCCCCTGTTCAGACAGACATTATTTAATGAATGACGCTTATAGGCAAAGCGGACGGACCTGTCAACAGAAAGCGTTAACCCGAAGGCGGCTTAACGCTGGTTCAGCGTTTGAAAACAGGTTTTGGCGATATCGTTTAGAACCGGCAGGCTGCCGGCGCTCGCGGTGGCGGTGATGAGGTTTTGAATCCCATTTTCGCAGTGATTGAGAAAATCCGGTTTGTTTTTTTTGAGCCCCAGAAAGCCATAGGCGCCCAGCGCCTGCATCAACCGCTGAGCGGCGGCTTCCCAGAAATAGTCGGTGAAGTCATCCAGGCTGTAAGCCGGCGCCATGATGCGATAGTAAAAAGCGATCAGCTCGTTTCGCTCGTCGGACCGCAGGACCACATAGGGATCGCAGATGAGTGAGCCCAGATCGTAAAAGAGATTGCCTGGTCGCATTCCCTGAAAATCAATGAAAACCGGCCGATCTTTTTTCATCAGGATGTTCTGGGATTGCAAATCCCGGTGAATCAGGCAGGGGGATATTTTTTGCAGACGATCAATCAGCGCCGAGCATTCGTCCGTCCAGTTGCGCATCTGCTCGTCGGAGAGCGTCAGTCGGCAAACCCCCTCGATAAAATTTTCCCGGAAGTAGTTTTGCTCCCAGACATACAGGGGGCGGTCGTAACCTTTGGACAATTTCAGGGTGGCCGGCAGATCCGCGAGGTCGTGACGGTGCAGGCGGTGGATGTCGGACAAGATCCTTAAATAATAATGGCGGCGTTTGTGCCAGGGCTCTTCCCTCAAGGCATATAAATCCTCGTCGCCTGCGTCTTCGATCAACAGCAGGCGGCGGCGGGAGTCATAGGCAATGATGCGAGGAACGGGGAGCCCCATATCGTTTAAGAAACGGTTGATTTCAACCCAGTAGGCGTTTTCTTCCACGCCTGCGCCGTATTCCATGAAGATGAAGGTTTTGCCATCCGGCAGCCGGACGCGAAAATAACCGCGGTCCGATCCACCCTTTGAAATGGATTCATACTGGAGATCCACTCCTCCCAGATGATCTTGTAAAAACCGGCTGATTTCGTTACTCATATTTTATTCATCGGAATACTAACGCCGCATTTTAAAAACGGCGATTTTGGAGTTCGCGATAATCTTCGATCGTTCCGAGATCGTACCAGAAGCCGCTGTCAATGACCGCGCCGCCAATCGATCGGGGACTTTCCCGGATGCTTGCCACCAGCGGTAAAACAATGGATTCAATTTTTCCCGCCGTCAGCCGCCCCAAAAATGGAATCTCCATAAGCGAGATGCCCGTAAACAGGCAGCGCTGAACCCCTGCGCGATGCAGAGTGTCTCTCATATCGCAGATATAGCCCTCGCTGTCAATATTGACGTTGCATAGCGGCCCCTCCGATCGCAACGCCAGCGTCACGGTGGCGCCAAGCGCCGCATGGCGTTCAAAAAGCGCTCCCAGCGGCAGATTCGTGAGAATATCTCCGTTGTAAAGAATCAGGCGCTCCTCGCCGGTCAGGAGGTCTTCAATATTCTTCAGGCCGCCTGCCGTATCCAGAAGGACGGGTTCGTGGCGAAAAGTGATGGGAATGCCCCGCCAGTGGCCTTCGGGAAACGCAGATGCGTATTTTGGGGCGGCATGATGCGTGTTCACAATAAACCGCCGCACACCGGCTTCGGCAAGGTGATCCATGGCATAAGTGATCATGGGGCGCCCGCCCACAGGCAAGAGGGGCTTGGGCATCGTGTCGGTGAGGGGCCGAAGCCTTGTGCCGAGGCCCGCGCCCAGGATAAACGCGGTCGAAACAGGTTTTAGTGACATCAAAACGTCGTCCTTTAAGGCCATATAAAGTTTATGTTTGACACCCGGGGCAATAATAGGTGCTTCGCCCCCCCTGAACAACTCTTCTTATAACCTGGCCGCAGGCGGAGCAAGTCTTTCCCTGCCGACCATAGGCTTTGAGCAAAAGCTGGTTTTCTCCCGGCACGCCATACAGGTCGCGCCAGTCGGAAATGGACGTCCCTCGATTTTCAATGCCTCTCTTCAAAATGCGCCGGGCCACGCGGAAAATCCGTTTCCATTCTTCCAGGCAAAGCGTTGCGGCGGGCCGCAAAGGCGAGAGGCCCGCTGCATGCAAAATTTCGCAGGCGTAGATGTTGCCGATGCCGGCGATCGCCCGTGGATCCATCAGGAGGCTTTTGACGGACACGGTCCGTTTGGCCTGCCGCTCCAGAAAGAGCCGGGCGTCAAAGTGCCTGAGCAAATCCTTCGCATCCTCGTTCGGCGCCGACAAAACAAGTTTCACCGTGGCAAACCGGCGCGGATCCACCAGATCGACCTTCCCCTCCGCAAAACGCATCCGCCAGCGGGTATGGGGCGCTCTGGTGTTGAGCGTCTGCCAAAACAGACGGCCACTCATGCGCAGGTGGATCAGGACACTCTGGCCGTCGTCGAGCGTAAAAACCAGCGTCTTGCCCTGGCGAAAAACACACGTGATGATGCGTCCGCGAAGATGTCCCGCTCCGGCGAGCTTGGCGTCGTAAACCTTCGTGGATAAAATTTCCCGGCCGGCAATTTTTGCGTTTAGCTGACGGCACAGGGTTTCAACTTCCGGAAGCTCCGGCATAAACACTCTCCTTAGAAAAAATATTTTCATTTTTGGCGCGAAAATGCAAAAAAAATATTGACAAAATTCTAAGGTTGCGTAAATTCGAAATCAAGCAAAGCCGTTTTTAAAACGGCCATTTTTTTAACCGGAAGCCAGCTTCCGAAGGAGGAACAATGGAAAACGAAACGCTGTTTGCAGAAGAAACGGAACCTCCCGGTTCTCCGTCCGGCATAGTGGTTGCGCGCCCTCAGGACGCGACGTATTTATCGCCGATCGGCATCCCCCAACCCGCTCTGATGAAGTCCAAACCGGAGCGCCTGTATTTTCCGTTTAAAGATTCACCCCGGGCAAAAATTTTTCGAAAAAAACATTACCCCGAGATCAGCAAGATCGAGTGGTTTGACTGGCACTGGCAGTTGCAAAATGCCATTCGCGACGTTTCGACGCTAAGCGGTATGATCCGTCTGTCCGACTCCGAGCGTCAGGCCATGATGCAGCCCTCGGGAAGCCTGCCCGTGGCCATCACCCCATACTACGCCAGCCTCATCGACGCCGATGACCCCGCATCGCCCCTGCGCCGCTCGGTCGTGCCGGTGGTGGATGAGTGCCTGCACACCAAAGGCGAAGAAGAAGACCCGCTTTGCGAAGACGCGGACTCCCCCGTGCCCGGCATCGTGCACCGCTACCCCGACCGCGTGCTGTTTCTGGTGACGGACCTCTGCGCCACCTATTGCCGTTACTGCACCCGCTCGCGCATTTTCGGCCGGGAGCATTCCTGTTTCATCGACACCGCCAAATGGGAGCGCGCGCTGGATTATATTGCCGCCAATCCAAATATCCGCGACGTCCTGTTGTCCGGCGGCGACCCGCTGACGCTGTCCGACGACCGCCTGGAATGGCTGTTGTCGCGCCTGAAAGATATTTCCCATGTGGAGCTGATCCGTATCGGCACGAAAGTGCCTGCGGTGCTCCCGCAGCGCATTACGCCTGCGCTCGTGTCGATGCTCAAAAAATATCACCCGCTGTGGATGAGTCTGCACGTCACACACCCGGATGAACTGACGCCCGAGATGAGCGCGGCCTGCATCCGTCTGGCCGACGCGGGCATACCGCTGGGGAGCCAGACGGTGCTGTTATCCGGCATCAACGATTCCGTCTCCACGATGACGCGGCTGGTCCACGGCCTTTTGCAAATCCGTGTGCGTCCCTACTATCTGTACCAGTGCGATCCCATTCCCGGCTCCTCGCATTTCCGCACACCCATCAGCAAGGGGCTGGAGGTCATCCAGGGACTGCGCGGGTTCACCAGCGGCTATGCCGTGCCGACCTACGTGGTCGATGCCCCCGGCGGCGGCGGGAAAATTCCGCTGCTGCCCGAGTATGCCATCGGATGGGACCAGGGAACGCTGATGATGCGCAATTACGAAGGCAGGGTTTTCCGCTATCCGGACAACGCCGCCGAGTCGAAGGACATTCACTAGAATGGGAACCTCCAGAGTGTCCGGCAAAAATTCTCCTCCCGCAGCGACACGTATGCACCCCCTCACGGTCGGCCTGACCTACGACCTGCGGGAGGACTATCTTCGTCTGGGCTACAGCCTGGAGGAAACCGCCGAATTCGACAAGCCCGATACCATTGAGGCCATCGAAGCCGTTATTTTAAAAAACGGTTTCGCCACAGATCGTATCGGCCATATTGCGGCGCTGACAAAGCGGCTCGCAACCGGTGACCGCTGGGATATCGTCTTCAACATCGCCGAAGGCCTCTGGGGATTTGGCCGCGAGGCGCAGGTTCCCGCGCTTCTCGACGCGTACCGGATTCCCTATACCTTTTCCGATCCGCTGGGGCAGGCGCTGACGCTGCACAAGGGCATGACCAAACATGTTGTGCGCGATCTGGGACTGCCGACACCGGATTTTGCCGTGATTTCCGATGAGGAAGACCTCGCAGCGGTCAATCTGCCCTATCCGCTTTTTGCCAAACCGGTGGCGGAAGGAACCGGGAAGGGCATTACCGCCCGCTCGAAAATCGACGGCCCCGATCAATTGGAGGCGGTCTGTCGAACGCTGCTTGCCACGTTTTCTCAGCCGGTTCTGGTGGAAACCTATCTGCCGGGGCGGGAATTTACCGTGGGCCTTGTCGGCACGGGTAAGGATGCCCGGGCCATCGGCGCGATGGAAGTCATTCTCAATGACAGTGCCGAACAGCACGCCTATTCCTACGACAATAAGGAACATTACGAAACGCTCGTGCATTACGCTCCCGCGGTTGACGCGGAAGCCAGGCAGGCCATGGATCTCTCGCTTGCCGCCTGGCGGGGGCTGGACCTCAAAGACGGCGGGCGCATCGACCTGCGCTCGGATGCCCGGGGCGTCCCTCATTTTATTGAAGTCAATCCTCTGGCAGGCCTCAACCCCGTGCGCTCTGATCTCCCTATTTTGTGCAGGCTGGTGGGGATGTCCTACGAACAGCTCATCACGGATATTTTAGATTCCGCGCTCAGGCGCGCAGGACTTTGCAGTCGGCTTCAAGAATAATCCGCAAGCGGAGGGAGCTATGAAAAAAATTGTCATTCTGCATACGGATGTGGCCCCGGATGCAGGAGAGGATGAACAAGACTGTCTGCGCCAGGCCGAAACGATTGCTGAGGCGATCGCCGAGCTGGGGCATTCGTCCGTCAAGCTCCCCTTTCTCCTGGATTTAAATGCGACGATGCATGCGCTTCACCGCGAAGCGCCGGATATGGTCTTTAACCTGGTGGAAACGGTGGCCGGGAAAGGCTCGATGATTTATTTCGCTACGGCGCTTCTGGATCATCTGCAGATGCCCTACACGGGCTGCCGCACCGACGCCATGTATCTGACGTCCAACAAACCCCTGACCAAGCAAATGTTCTCCACCCATGGCATCGCCACGCCGCCCTGGGTCACAGCGGACGGAACCATCACGCCAGAGGCGCGCCCCGGCACTTATTTAATGAAGGCCTCCTGGGAAGACGCCTCCGTCGGCCTGGACGAAGGCGCCGTCATCCGGACATCCGACCCCCGAAAACTGCCATCAGCTCTGCAGGCGCGCCAAAAGGAAATCGGTATGGCGTGTTTTGCGGAAGCCTACATCGACGGGCGGGAATTCAACCTGGGACTCTGGGCGGGAAAAGACGGCGTGCAGATGCTCCCCCCCGCTGAAATGCTTTTTCTGGACTATCCGCCGGACAAATTGAAACTATTGGATTATCGCGCCAAGTGGGTGGAAGACACGTTTGAATATGACAACACCCGGCGAACCCTGGAGATGAAGCCGCAGGATTCGGCGCTTCTTATGAGGATGCGCGACATTGCAAAGCGCCTGTGGCACCTGTTTGGCCTCCGCGGCTACGCCCGCGTCGATTTCCGCGTGGACCCCAGCGGCAACCCTTTTGTACTGGAAATCAACGCCAACCCCTGCCTGTCACCTGATGCAGGATTTGCCGCCGCACTGGAATCCGCAGGAATCAAGTATTCGCGTGTGATTGACGATATCCTTCAGGATGCTTTAAAGCCCTGAATCGGAAAAAGGAGTTTCTTTTGTGTTAAAACCGGTGGTCTTGCTTTTCTTTTCCAATCTTTTCATGACCTTTGCCTGGTACGGGCACTTGAAAAACTTCAACACCAAACCCCTTTATTGGGTCATCCTGATCAGCTGGGGGATTGCTTTTTTTGAATACGTTCTGCAGGTTCCGGCCAATCGCCTGGGCTTTCAGCACTATTCGCTGGGACAGCTCAAAATTATTCAGGAAGTCATGACGATGGTCGTTTTCGCCGGATTCGCCATTGTCTATATGAAGCAGCCCTTGAAGCTCGATTTCCTGTGGGCGACGCTGTGCATGGTGGGAGCGGTGTATTTCATGTTTCGCGGCGGCCTGCCGCAGCAAGGATGATCAATGAATTCTTTTATGTTTCGTCAGAATCTGATCGCGTCCGACCCGGACACGATTGAAGACATTGTCCGTTCCAGCCATTTTTTCTCACAGGCCGAAATTGAAATCGCGCGTGAACTCGCCTGCGACCGCCTCGACCATGGTGAGCACAGCTCCTATCAATTTTTGCTGGTGGAACAGGCAGGCAAAGTGGCAGGCTATACCTGCTATGGCCTCATTCCCGCCACCTCCGGCAGTTACGATCTTTACTGGATTGCCGTTTCTAAAGACATGCGCGGCAAGGGTCTGGGAAAAATTCTGTTGCAACGAACAGAGGAAATTATTGCGGGGCAGGGCGGCCGGATCATTTACGCGGAAACCTCGTCACGGGACCAGTATGTCCCCACACAGCTTTTCTACGAACATTGCAGGTACATTCCCGAAGCGGTCCTGACCGACTTTTACACCCCCGGAGACAGTAAGATCATCTACTCCAAGCTGCTGAAATAAAAAATCATTGCACAATCCATCGTTTTGTCTTAAAAATCGCCCTCAAGCCTGAGGGGCTTTTTATTTTTTGACCGGGAGAAACATCATGACGCACAAGCGGTTGCCTTTCACCAAAAAACAGATCGAATCCATCCTGGAAACCTATCCCACGCCTTTTCACCTCTATGACGAAAAGGCGATCCGCAAAAACGCGCGCGCCTTTAAAAAGGCCTTTTCCTGGAACAAGGGATTTCGCGAATTTTTCGCCGTCAAGGCCGCGCCGAATCCGTATCTGATGAAAATCCTCGCCGCCCACGGCTTCGGCGCCGATTGCAGCTCGCTTGCGGAATTGATGCTGGCCCAAAAAACCGGCATTGCAGGCGAAAACATCATGTTTACCTCCAACGACACACCGGTGGAGGAATTTCGCCTGGCCAGAAAGCTAGGCGCCATCATCAACCTCGACGACATCAGCCATATCGCGTATCTGGAAGCCTGTGCGGGCCTTCCGGAGCTTTTGAGCTTTCGCTACAATCCCGGCCCGCTCAAAAAAGGCAATGTGATCATCGGCCATCCGGAAGAGGCCAAATACGGCTTCACCCGTGAACAGCTTTTCGACGGCTACCGGATCTGCCGCGACAAGGGCGTCAAGCGCTTTGGCCTGCACACGATGGTGGCTTCCAACGAGCTCGACCCGCAGTATTTTGTGGAAACCGCCCAGATTTTATTTCAACTGGTCGTTGAGCTTTCGCATGCGCTTCATATCCGCTTTGAGTTTATCAACATCGGCGGCGGCATCGGCATTCCCTACCGACCCCAACAGACGCCCATCGACCTTGTCGCCATGAACCGGGGCATTGCAGAAAAATATGAAAAAATTATTGTCGCGAACGGATTGGGGCCCATCAAACTCTTCACCGAATGCGGGCGCTGCATCACCGGCCCTTACGGCTACCTCGTCAGCCGGGTGCTGCATATCAAGGAAACCTACAAAACGTTCGCGGGGCTCGATGCCTGCATGGCCAATCTGATGCGTCCGGCCCTTTACGGCGCGTATCACCACATTACCGTTTTAGGCAAAGAAAAGGCGCCCCACAGCTTTACCTACGACGTCACCGGATCACTTTGTGAAAACAACGATAAATTCGCCATTGACCGGGCGCTCCCAAAGCTCGCTCCGGGCGACATCGTCGTTCTCTCGGATGCGGGCGCGCACGGCTGGGCCATGGGATTCAATTACAACGGCAAGCTTCGCTCCGCCGAGCTGCTTTTGCGCGAAGATGGTTCCGTCATTCAGATCCGCCGCGCGGAAACGGTGAACGACTATTTTGCTACGCTGAACTTCAAGGGACTCGATACCTTTGAGGTTTAGTTGAATCCGCCCCTAAAGTGTGTTAAGCATTTTTTTCCGGATACTTAACCTAAGGAAAGCGGATTGCAGGCTCGATGAGCGTTTTCGAATACATAGCCCTCGATGACAAGGGGCGAGAGCGCAAGGGGTTTATCGATGCGCCCGGTCAGGCGGCCGCAAGGCAGCAACTGCGCGAGGAGGGCATCTTTCCTGTGTCTGTCGCGCCGGCGCGGGAAAAAAAATCAGTTTCCCTGTCCGCCTCCGTCAACATCGGTTTTTTGCGCAAGATTTCCGCCAAGGAAATCGCCATTTTTACCCGTCAACTGGCCACGCTTTTGGGCGCTGGCATTCCGCTGGTTCCCTCTTTTTCGGTGTTGCTGGCCCAAACGCGAAACCCGGCGCTGCAAAAAATTCTCGCTCAGATTCGGGCGGATCTCAATGAGGGCAAAAGCCTGACCGCAAGCATGGAAAACTTTCCGGCTATTTTTCCGCCATTTTATCTCAACATGGTCAAGGCCGGCGAAGCCTCCGGCGCCATCAATCTGGTGTTGGAACGTCTGGCCGATTTCAGCGAAAGCCAGCAGGCGCTTTTAGGCAAAATCCGCTCCGCGCTGGCCTATCCCATTATCATGCTTCACGTCGGGGGCCTGGTCATCTTTTTGCTCATGACCTTTGTCGTCCCGAAGATCACAGGGATTTTCATCGATATGAAGCAGACCCTGCCCCTCATCACGGTCATGCTGATTGCGATAAGCGACTTTCTGGCGGCCTTCTGGTGGGGCATCGGCTTGCTGATCGCGGCGGCGCTTGTCGCCTTTAAATATTTCACCGGCACAACGGCCCAGGGACGGCGCTTCTGGGACGCCGTGCGTCTTCGCGCCCCGGTTTTCGGCGCGGTCAATCTGAAAATCGCCATCGCCCGCTTTTCGCGAACGCTCGCCACGCTGTTGCAAAGCGGCGTGCCGCTTCTGGCGGCCATGGACATTGTCCGAAATGTCGTCAATAATGTTTACATCGGCGAGATGATCGCCAAAGCGGCGCAGGATGTGGAAGAGGGGCAAAGCCTGGCCGCGCCCCTGACGCTTAGCGGCCTTTTTCCACCCATGGTCACGGAAATGATCGCCGTGGGCGAGCAAACCGGATCGCTTGAAAAAATGCTCAACCGCATTGCAACCGCCTATGAGGCGGAAGCCCAGTCGGACGTTCTGGTGATGACCTCGCTTCTGGAGCCCATCATGATTCTGGCCATGGGGTTGTTGGTCGGTTTCATCGTTGTTTCGGTGTTGTTGCCCATTTTTGAAATGAACCAGCTGGTCAGGTAACGTCCCGTTTGGAGGCCTTGGCGCCCGGGGCGGCACCTGATGATCAAACTGTCAATAAGGAGTCCGATATGAAAACGCAAAAAGCTCATTCAAAAAACAGGCAGGCAGGCTTTACGCTCATTGAGCTGATGGTGGTCATCATCATCCTGGGTGTGCTGGCCGGCCTGATTATTCCGCGCGTCATGGGACGGCCAGACGAAGCAAGGCAGGCCAAAGCTAAAATACAGATGGAAGCCATGGAATCGGCGCTCAAACTCTACAAGCTCGACAACGGCAGTTATCCGACGACCGAGCAGGGCCTCAAGGCGCTCGTCGAAGCGCCCACCGTCGGCACGCTTCCCCGAAACTGGCGCGAGGGCGGCTATCTGGACAAGCCCCGGATTCCCAAAGATCCCTGGGGCAATGAATTTGTTTATCTTTTTCCGGGCAGCCACAGCGACTTTGACCTGATCTGCCTGGGAGCGGACGGAGAGCCGGGCGGCGATGGCGTCAATGCGGACATCAACAACTGGGAAATTGAATAGCCGGGGCTTTACGCTCGTTGAGCTTTTGGTCGTCATTGCGCTTTTCGGGATTCTGCTGGCGTTTGCCGTTCCCTCCACGCGAGACGTCCTCACTGCGGACGATCTTAAAAAAGCCTCAAGGCGGCTCATCGGCCTGGAGCGGCAGTTGCGCGCCGACGCCGTGCGCGATCAGGTGGATTACATTCTGGTGCTGAATATTCCCGAAGCGAGCTACCATGTAATCACGCCGGACATGACGCCCGAGAAGCGCGCCGAAATTGAAAAGCTCTCCCGAAAACTGGCCGGAAGCGTCACGATCGCCGATGTCGTCAATTATCGAAATGAAAAAATTTCCGAAGGCCTCCTGAAGATTAAATTCGGGAAAAACAACGTCAGTCCGCCGCTGGTTATCCATCTGGCCGAAGAGGACCGGCGC
The DNA here is from genome assembly GCA_964608995.1 of uncultured Smithella sp. GTDB lineage: Bacteria > Desulfobacterota > Syntrophia > Syntrophales > Smithellaceae > UBA8904. The sequence goes on from CAZSQS010000002.1 coordinate 42,802, forward strand.
ATGACGCTGGTCATGAACCCCTTTCTGGGCGTCACCGCCGTCCATGACGGGTATGTGGACATTAAGATGGAAGACGGTCTGGGAAAAGACCGGAAAATTTGAGGAGTCGCCGTGCTTCGACGTAGCGCCGGATTCACACTTTTGGAAGTCATGATTGCCATGACGATTCTGGCTATCGGGCTAAGCGCCGTCTTTTCGCTCAAATCCCAGAGTATTTCGATGGCATCGGAATCGCGTTTTCTGACCACGGCATCTTTTCTGGCCCAGATGAAAATGTCCGACATCGAGGCGGCCGCCTCGGTGCAAACACAAACCCAGACCGGCGATTTTGCGCCGGATTTCCCGGAATACGGCTGGTCACTGGCCGTAACGGATACGCAGATCGGACGGCTCAAGCGCATCGAACTGGGTGTGTTTAATAAGGTGTATCCGGGCGGAGGCACGTATCAGTTAATTTTCTATAAAATGAGCGGGATGTAGCCCATGACCGTCTGTTGGCCAAAAATGCCCCGCGGCGTCCGGGGCTTTACGCTTCTGGAGATCCTGATTGCCATCTTTATTTTAAGCGTGGTGCTCTCCACGATTTACGCCTCCTACGCCGGCACGCTCGGCGTGATCCGCGACCTTCAAGACGAATCCCGATTCTACAAAACAGCACGCCTCACGCTGGATCGAATGACCCGCGACATGACGGCTCTTTCGCGTTCGGGGCGCGAATTCATCTTTATTTCGCAAAAAAAATATGTCGGCCGGCGCGAATTTGCCGATTTGACGGTGTGGTCGGCGGGACACCTAGCGTTTGAAGACAACGACGCGTCCGGCGCGTTGGCCTCCATCAGCTATTTTGTGCGGGAGGCGGCAGACGGCAGCGTTTCGCTGTGGCGATCCGACGTGGCCGGCCCGAAGCCTGCGGCCTATCCGGCAGACGGGGGCGGTCTCATTGTCTGTCCGGAAATCGAGGCGTTGAAGATGACGTTTTATGATGAAACCGGACGCGAACACGACAGCTGGGATACGGCCGCCACCTTTGCCCTCCAGAAGGGCAAAGCACCCAAGCTTGTGCGCATTGAACTGTCTCTGGCCAATGCTAAGCGACCGGAAAAGCCGTACAAGTTTATGACGCAACTCTTTCTGCCGGTGCGAAAATGAACCGATCCGTTCACATCTTGCGCCGTCAGTCCGGCGTGGCCATCATTACGGTGATTCTGATTCTAAGCATCCTCATCGCGGCGGCCCTCGAGCTCAATCGCGCCTCGCGCGCCGATATTTACGACGCAGCCAACTTAGGCGATACCGTCAAGCTAAGCTATATTGCCAAATCCGGTTTTTACGGCGCTGCGGCGCTGGTGGTCAACTCGCAAACGAATTATGAAACGCTGCGCGACGACTGGGCCAATGCGGAATTGCTTTCGCTTCAGTCCCGCACCTTCTTCCCTAACGGCTATTTTATCGTGCGCATCGAGGATGAAAAGGGCAAAATCCCCCTCAACAAACTTGTCTCCGACGGCTCAGCGGAAGGAGACATCAAAGCCCCCCTGATCCGGGCGATGCTCATGCGGCTCCTGCAGCTTCCTGAATTTGGCCTCGATGAGCTTGAGGCCACAGAAATTGTCGATGCCCTGACGGACTGGATGGATGAAAACGACGAAGTCACCGGCCACGGGGCGGAATCCTTTTATTACCTGTCGCAGAGCCCTCCCTATTCCGCGAAAAACGCGCCGCCGGATTGCATTGATGAGTTGCTTATGGTAAAAGGCATGACACTGGAAATATTTGCGGGAACGGCGGAAAAACCCGGCCTGAACCAGATGGTTACTCTTTACGGCACGGGCGCGATCAATATCAACACGGCGCCGAAACTGGTCCTGCAGGCGCTGCCTGCAACCAGCGGGGGTGCCCCGGTGGACATCACCGCTGAAATGGCCGGGCAAATGGATGCCTACCGCCGCGACGCGCAAAGCAACCTGTCGTCAACCGACTGGTACAAAAAGATATCCGGCATGGAGGCCATGACCATCGACGCCCGACTGATAGATATGGTAAAAAGCAACGCCTTCAAAATCGTCGCCACCGGCATCTCCGATCGCATGGCGATTCGGATCACGTCAACCATCCAGCGCTCGCCTTTTCTGATTCTGGACTGGAGGCAGGAGTAATGCCGGAAAAACTCTTGGGCATCGATATCGGCCCCACCAGCGTCAAGGCCCTTCTGGCGGTCAAACACGGCCGCGCCGAAGCGCGCGTGCTGGCGGTTGAAACCGCCGCTCTCGACGAAACGCTCGGTCTCGACGGCGCCATAGCCCGGATCGCCGAAAAAATACGGCCCCTGATGCCTTCAGGCTGTGCCTGCGTGGTGGGCCTTCCCCCCACCGGCATCATGTTTCGCCACCTATTCCTTCCCTTTCGGGATGAAAAAAAAATCCGCAAAACCCTGCCTTTTGAACTGGAAACGGTTTTGCCCCTGCCGGTGGAAGAGGTGGTAGCCGACTATCTGCTGCTGCCTTCGGACGGATTGCTTGCCGCAGCCTGTCAACGCGACACCCTCTCTTCGATCCTTTCTTCCGTAGAGACGCATCTGGGCCACGTGGCCGCCATTGACATTGGCGCTGCGGCGACGACGCTTGCGCTTCTGGAGCAAAAAAAAGACGCGGCGGGGCTTTTGCTCGATGTGGGTCAAACCACCAGCGTCGCCGTATTTTACGAAAAAAATTTCCTCATTGAAATTCGCGCCTTTGCCTTTGGCGGCCAGACGCTGACCGACGCGCTGGCGCGCGACCTTTTGTGTGATGCCGAAACGGCTGAGCAGACGAAGATCACCGCCGGGTATCCTGCGGAGCTGCCGCACACGGACGAGGTGTGCCGCCAATTCTGCGTTGAACTGGCCAACACCGCCGAGTATCTGAGGCTGCATCAGATGCTCCAGACGCCCCTGGCGCAGATCACAGTGAGCGGCGGCGGTGCGTTGTATGCGCCCCTGTGCCATCACCTGGAAAAAAGCTTCGGCGTCGCCGTGGACAGACTGAACCTTCCCGGCCAGGACCTCGCGGCCGTAGCTGAAAAGGCCCCCCTGAGCGCGCCACCGCAGATCTTCCATACCGCGCTGGCCTGTGTCAAAGGCGCCTGGGGCTCAAAAAAATCCTTCAATTTCCGACGGGGAGAATTCGCCGCCAAAAACATGCTGACGGACTTCGGGGGTCAGCTCAAACGGGCGGCCATCGTTGCGGGAATCCTGCTGATGCTTTTCTTAACCGCTCAGGCGCTGGACTATGAGGCGCAAAGCCTCCAAGCGAAGCAGCTCAAAACTTCGCTGACATCGATTCTGAAAAAACACGTCCCTTCGGCCGTGCCGATGGGCGATCCGGTACTGCAGCTGAAAAACAAACTGGCGGAGGAAAGAAAAACCTACGGGCTCGACGGGGCGTCTTCGGGCGCAACTGTCCTTGGCCTGATCCGGGAGCTCTCGGCGCGTATTCCCGCCGAGCGCGACATCGTCGTTACGCATTTGCATTATGAAAACCGGCTCGTTTTGCTCAAGGGCGAGGCCGGCAATATTGACGACGTCACCGCCGTCAAGGACGAACTGGCCAAATCCAGATATCTTCAATCCGTTTCTCTGGGCGCGACCAGCCTCAAAAAAGACGGCTCAAAAGTGGATTTTGACCTGAAGATGGAGCTGCCATGATTAAATCCTACTGGGGCCAACTGGATGCCAAGCAGCGCTATGTGGTCATCTTCGGCGCGGTTGTTGTGGGTCTGGCGCTGCTTTTTGAGCTCGCGATTTTCCCCCTGGCCGACGCCAAAGCCAAAATGAAAAAATCCATCGCCGCCAGTACAAAGCGTCTGGCGGAAATGACCCGGCTCGATGCCGAGTTTTCGGCGCACAGCGCAACGATCCGGCGTATTGAGCAGAGCCTCGCGGCGCGCGGCGCAAGCTTTACCCTTTTTTCGCATCTGGAGAAAAAGGCGCAGGCCGCAGGCGTCAAGGGCAGCATCCGGCAGATGAGTTCCGTCCCGGGCGTTAAATCCGGGGCCTTTGAGGAATCCCTTATCGACATGAAACTCGAGCGCATCACCATCAAACAGTTGACGGACTTTTTACAGCAGGTGGAAGCGCCCGCCGAAATGATTCGGATCAAACGCATCACACTTTCGAAAATGAAGGAGGCGCCCGAGTATCTGAGCGCTCAGCTTCTGATTGCAGCCTATACGCCCGCCGCCGGCCGTCCGGGAGGACCCTGACAACCATGCGCTTTCTCAAAAACAAATTTTTATGGATGACGCTCTACGCCCTGGCCATCACCTTCGTGTTTCTCCTGTTGCTGTTTCCCTCAGATCTGGCCCTGAAAAAGGTCTCGCAGCTGGCAGCCCAGGCCGGCGTTGACCTTCAGGCGACATCGCTTCGTCCGGCCCTGCCCCTGGGCGCCACGTTTAAAAATATTTCCGTTCGCCTGCCTCAACCGCCTTCGGAGCTGACCTTTACCGGCGAACGGCTGGACGTGCGGCTGGCACCCTTGAGCCTTTTTTCGAAAAATAAGCGCCTGTCCTTTAAAAGCAAGGCATACGGCGGAACGCTTGACGGTTGGGCGGAATTTGCCTCCCTTGAAAGGCCTGACCTTCCGGCCGCAGGCGTTGTCCGGTTTACGGATATCGATCTTGCGCGCGTGACGTTGCCTGCCGGGAACGCCTTGAAGGGTCTGGAAAGCCGGATCACGGGAACGCTGGATTATGCGTCAGGCAAGTCAGGCGCAGGCGCGACGGGCAAATTATCCCTTTTGGCCACACAGATTGCCTATCCGCTCCCGGAGCCGTTTCTGGGCATGACGCGCATCGCGTTTACGCGCGGCGAAATCACGGCCCGACTCGATAATCGGACCGTGAAAATTGATAAGCTTGATTTTTACGGCGCGCAGATGAATGGTTTTTTCACAGGCGATATTCAGCTGGGCGACCGTATGGAGACCAGCCTTCTGAATTTGAAAGGCGTGCTGGAGCTTGCCGGACAAAGTAAAATTAAGATGAACGTGACGGTGACCGGAACGCTGGACAAGCCGTCCCTTCGCTATCTGTAAAGCGGAAAGTAGTAAAGCATGCGGATATCAGTTTTTCAAACGATACAACAGCGGATGGCGCGCCTCAAAGACCTCCCGGCGTCGATCTCCATCCATCGCAGCCTCGTCTCGACGCTGTTGATCCTGGCGGCAATTACGCTTTCGTCCTATCTGCTGGTGGATATCCTTTATACCGCCGTGCGCCTTTACGTCATACAGACCTCCGCCGCTTCGGCCCGTCTGACCTCCGTCTCACCCGGGTCCGCGCAAGCGGCAAAAACTTTCGACAATGATGACATCATCGTCAGGCGCAATCTGTTTCAGACGACGCTTACGGCCATTGCGGAAAAAGGCGGCCCCGTGCTCCCCAGCGAAGAATACACGGCGTTTGATCTCAAAGGCACGATTGCCGTGGACGAGGGGCTGGGATTTGCCATCGTGGAAGAAAAAGGCAAGGGCAAGCAAAAGCTGTATCGCTTAGGCGAGCTGATCGGCTCGGCCAGACTGATCCGTGTCACGCGCAATACAGCCGTTTTGTCCGCGGACGGCCGCGAACTGGTCATGCGGGTGAAGGACGTCACCGAGGGCCTGCCCGCAGCGGGACAGCGCTTTACCCCGGCCGAGCCCGGACGCAACATTTCCGTCAGCCGTCAGGAAGTCACGCAAAACCTCTCGGACCTGACCGCGATCATGAGCCAGGCGGTCGTGAGGCCCCATTTCAAGGATGGCACGCAGGAGGGCTACATCATTTCCAACATCGCGGTCGGCAGCATATACGAGCGGCTGGGGCTTCGAAACAACGATGTCATTGTGGATGTCAACGACAAGCCCATCAGCACGGCGGACGATTTGTTTCAGCTCGTCGGTGTCATGCAATCCGGCGGCACCATTTCGGTCAATCTGATCAGGAACGGCAAAAGCGAAACGTTGAATTATTCTTTTCATTGAGCCAAAGACGGGGGAATCCATCGACATGTATGCCGCGCATTTCGGGTTAAGAGAAAATCCTTTCCGGCTCTCGCCGGAGCCGGATTATCTTTTTTTAAGCCGGCAGCACCGCGACGCGCTGAACTATCTGAAGTACGGGATCATCGAAAAGAAGGGGTTTATCCTGATTACCGGCGGCATCGGCACGGGCAAGACCACGCTTTGCCGGTCGCTGTTAAGGCTGCTCGACGATACCGTGGAAACCGCCCTGATCTTTAACACCGCCGTCAGCGAAGCGGAGCTTCTGGAATCGGTGGCGCGGGAATTCGGCATTGCCGTGTCGAAAAAGGCAGCCTCCAAAAAATTTTTTATTGATGCCATCAATGCATTTTTGCTGAAAAATTTTGCCGAGGGCAAGAAGGCGGTTTTGCTGATCGACGAGGCCCAGAACCTTTCGCATGGCGTTTTGGAGCAAATCCGGATGCTCTCCAATCTGGAAACGGAAAAGGACAAGCTGCTGCAAATCATCCTTGTGGGCCAGCCGGAACTGAAAACCACGCTTGCGCGTCCGGCGTTACGGCAGCTCAATGAACGCATTACGGTGCGTTACGAACTTGACGCGCTCTCCCCGTCTGACGTGATGGACTATATTGACCATCGCCTGGGCGTTGCCGGGGGTCCGGGCGCTCTGGCGTTCACCCGCTTTGCCCATCGCCGGATTTACGACTATTCCGAGGGCATCCCCCGGCGGATCAACGCCCTGTGTGACCGCGCGCTCCTGATCGCCTATGCCAAAGGGGCCCACCGCATCAACCGCAAGATGATCGGCGATGCGGCGCGCGATATCGGCAAAGCGTACTTCTCGCCAACCCTGAGCTGGAGCCGCAAGTGGTGGGTGCGCCTTACCATGTAAGGCAAAGTGGAATCTCTTGACCCGAGGAAAATTATGAGCTACATAAACGACGCTTTACGCAAAGCGCAGAAAGACAACAAATCGTTTTGGATTTCCGGCATGGGCATAACTTCTTCATCCGGTAAAAAACCAGACGCGTGGCAAAAATGGTACACGGTGATCGGTTTATCGCTGGTGTTTCTTTTTGCGGCGGGCATTATTGTGGCGCTTTACTGGTCCGACATTTCGCCCGAAAAGAGCGCTGTGAAACCTGTCGGAGAACCATTCTCTGTCGCTGTTTCGCCCGAAACCGCTCCCGCGGAACAAGTGCAAAAACCGGAACTGACGGTGGCAAAAGCACCAGCGCTCTCAGAGGCAGCGCCTTTGCCGGATCCTCCGAAGGAGACAACCTCACCCGCAACCCACCAGCCTTCGGTCTCCACCGTCGCGCCAATGAGCGCTTTGCCTGAAGCGGACACCCGGCGCGAGCGCGACGTAACGGACAAAGCCGGCGATGTCCAGACGCTTTATGCTAAAGCTCTGGAAAAGCAGTATGCAGGACAATTGAGAGAAGCCAAGGAGCTGTACCGCCGGGTGATTCGCCTGGCGCCGGATCATCTTCAGGCGCTCAACAATCTTGGCGTGGTGTATATGAAGCTGAAGGTTTACCGATGGGCCATTATTCGTCTCAATAACGCGCTGGCCATCAAAAGCGATTACGTTGATGCGCATTACAACCTGGCTTGTGTTTATGCGCAGATGAAGCAGACGGATCAAAGCCTGCGTTACCTGAAAAACGCCATCGATCTGAATCCGGACGTTCGAAGCTGGGCCGCGCAGGATGAAGACTTGCGCCCCGTCTCCGGCATGCCTGAATTTCAAACATTAATGCGGACACGGGATAATTAACATGAATTTCATCATCAAAATACAGCGCCCCCTGCGATGGGGTCTGATGCTCAGCATTTTGCTGATTCTGTGTATTTCAGGTACGGGCTTGGCGGCCAAAATCGCGACAGGGCCGTCGCTGAACCAGACAGCCTCCCCGATTGCCGAAGCGCCCGGCGAGGCTTCGGAAACACCTGCTGATCCCGTGCAAGTCCCATCCGCCGCGAAAGAGACGGCCTTGCCGCCCGAAGGCGAAGCCTCCTCCACAGGAGTCCCCCCCTCCGCCGTTTCCGAACCTGAGCCCTCCGCAGCGCCACAGGCGCAAACGGCTCCGGCGGACAAGACCCCGCAAACCGAAGCGGCATCGGAAGCCTCTCCCGTCGCCCCTAAAATTCAGGCACCCGATACGGAGCGCAAGCCCTCCCGCCCCGGGCGCACGCAAAAAGCGCAAGAGAAATACGTCACGCTGGATTTTGATAACGTCAATATCGAGGTTTTCGTCAAATTTATCAGTGAGCTCACGGGTAAAAATTTTATTATTGACGACAAGGTCCGCGGGAAAGTCACCATTTTTTCACCCCGAAAAATTCTGTTAAGCGATGTTTACAAAGTCTTCCTGTCCGTATTGGAAATCAACGGCTTCGCCACCGTGCCGGTCGGCGACATCATCAAGATTGTCCCCTCCGCTACGGCCCGCGAAAAGAGCGTGGAGACCCGAATCTCCCGTGACAGCACGGAGGCCGACGACCGGATTGTCACACAGATTATCGCCCTGGATCGCGCCAACCCCGATGAAGTCAAGCGCGTCCTGGATCCGATCGTCTCGCGCACCAGCTCGGTGTTGTCCTATCCCCCGGCAGGCATTCTGATTGTCACGGATTATCTGTCCAATGTCCGGCGGCTGATGGAAATCGTCAAAGCGCTCGACGTGGAAGAAGCGGGCGCGCAGATCACGTATCTGCCGCTGAAAAACGCGTCCGCCTCCGAAGTGGTCAAATCGCTGACGGCCATTTTTCAGCAACGCCGGGCCAACGTCACTCCGATTCGGATGGTGGCCGACGCGCGGACCAACTCCGTCATTATCTTCGCCAGCACCGCAGAAACGGAAAATGTCCGCAAACTCGTGGAAATGATGGATAAGGACGTCCCGCGCGGCGAATCCAATATTCAGGTGTACCGTCTGCAAAACTCCGTCGCGGAGGATCTCTCGAAGGTCCTCAACAGCATTATCCGCGAGGGGGGCCAGTCGCAGACGACCCAGCCCCCCGGCATCGCCGCGCCGCCGAAGATCACCGCACCCGTGGTTTCCCGCAATGTCCAGATCGTCCCGGACAAAGCCACCAATGCCCTGGTCATCATGGCCGAGCGGGAAGACTACAAGGTTTTGGAAAACATCATCCGGCAGCTCGATATTCCCCGGGCCATGGTGTACATCGAGGCGCTGATCATGGAAGTCAACACCAATAAGGACTTCAAGCTGGGCGTGGAATGGCGCGGCATTAAAGATACGGGGTCCATCGCGGGCCTCGACGGCAGCGGTTCCGCCGCGTTTATCGGCTCGGGCACCGGTATCATCCCAGGCACCACGATTACCAACGGCGTGGCGTCTCTTGCGTTTCCCGGCGGGCTGGCCATGGGCATCCTCGGCGCGGGCATTGAAATCGGGGGCGTGATGTTTCCGAATATCGGCGCGATGGTTCAGGCCTACAAAACCGATTCGGAGGTGTCGATCCTCTCCACGCCGCAGCTGCTCACGCTCGATAATGAAGAAGCGGAAATCAATGTCGGCTCGAACGTCCCGTATTTGACAAGGCAGGATACGACCAGCCAGACCACGTCCATCAACTACAACAGCTATGAATATAAGGATGTCGGCGTCATCCTCAATATTACGCCGCATATCAATGATGAGGGATTCATCCGCCTTAAACTTTCACAGGAAGTCACGAAAGTGCAGTCCGGCGCGGATAAGGCCATGCCGACCACACTCAAGCGGACGGCCAAAACCACGGTGGTGGTCAAAGACAAAGCCACGATTGTCATCGGCGGACTGGTGGGAGACAGCACGGATGAGGGGACCAACAAGGTGCCTTTCTTAGGCGACGTCCCCCTTTTGGGCTGGCTGTTCAAGGCCAGAACCGTCAAACGGGAACGCACCAATTTATATGTCTTTCTGACGCCGCATATTGTGCGCACACAGCAGGAAGCGGCAATCCTGTTTCAGTCCAAGCGCGAGACGATGGGCGAGGTTGAAGAAGGCGTCATCAAACTCGACGCCCGAAAGCAGGAAAAGCCGCCGGGGCGGTCCTCCCCCCCGCAAGAGCCGGTCGCACCGGCGAACCCCTAAATCCTACAGGCGGCTTCACTTATGTCCACGATTCTAACAGCCTTAAACGCCTCTGCGGGCCGGGATAAAAAAGCCGAGACGCCGGGCGGGAAAAAACCCCAAACGCTTGAGGATAAACTGCTGGCCGCAGGCGTTGATCCCGAAACACTCGCCGAGGCGCACAGCCCGAAAAGCAAAAGCCACGCCGGCTTTTTCGATTATCTCATCCGCAAAAAAGCCATCGATGAAGTCCGGCTGCTCCATCTGGCCGCCGAGCATTTCAGCATCCCCTACTGGGCGGATCTGCCGATGGAGAGAATTAACATCGACTTTACGCAGACGATTCCGATTGCCTATCTGAAAAAGCACAAGATGGTCCCGGTCATCACCGCCGAAGAACAGGCCATCGCCGTGAGCGACCCGCTGAATTTTCAGCCCGCCGATGATCTTCGGGTCATGCTCAGGATGCGGCCCTTACCCGTTATTCTGGCCCGGTCAGAGGCCATCAACGCCGCCATCAATCTGGCCTACGACATGAGCCGGGCCACGGCAAAGGATTATTTCGAGGAAATCAGCGAGGCCAGCGCCGATGACCTGATTTCGGAAATCAGCGAAACCGCCGATCTGCTCGATGAAACCAGCGACGCGCCGATTATCAAACTGGTGAACCTCCTGGTGTCCGGCGCCATCAAGGACCGCGCCAGCGACATTCACGTTGAACCCTATTCCGGCAATTTGAAAATCCGTTACCGTATTGACGGCATTCTCTATGACATTCTGAGCCTGCCGCGCCGGATTCAATCGCCGCTGGTGAGCCGCATTAAGATCATGGCCAGGCTCAACATTGCCGAAAAGCGTCTTCCGCAGGATGGCCGCATCGAGCTCAAAATTGCCGACCGGCTGGTGGATGTTCGCGTCTCCGTTTTGCCGACGGCTTTTGGCGAACGCGTCGTGCTGAGGCTCCTGGATAAATCCGGGCACATCCTGATGCTGTCGGATCTGGGCATGCATGATGAGCGCATCCGCCTGCTGGATCGCCTCATCAAATCCCCCTACGGGATTATTCTGGTCACCGGCCCCACCGGCAGCGGCAAAACGACCACGCTGTATGCCGCGCTTTCGACCATCAACCGGCCAGAAATCAATATCATTACGATTGAAGACCCGATTGAGTATCAGATGGACGGCGTGGGCCAGATCCAGGTCAACCCCAAAATCGATCTGACGTTTGCCGCAGGTCTTCGCTCCATTGTCCGGCAGGACCCGGATGTGATTTTGGTGGGCGAAATCCGCGACCGGGAAACCGCGGAAATCGCCATTCAATCATCGCTCACCGGCCACCTGGTCTTCTCGACGCTGCACACCAACGACGCGGCCAGCGCCGTGACGCGCCTGATTGATATGGGCATCGAGCCGTTTTTGGTCACCTCTTCCGTCGTCGCGATTATCGCCCAGCGCCTGGTGCGCGTGCTGTGCCCGCACTGCAAGGAAGTCTATACGCCGGACGAGGAGACGCTGGCCAACCTGGGGTTAACCCCGGAGGTCCTCAACCATAATACCTTTTACCGCAAAGCCGGCTGCAACCTGTGCATGCAGACGGGATTTCGCGGCCGCTCGGCCATATTCGAAATTCTCGTGGTGGATGACGCGATCAAGCGAAGAGTCCTGCAAACCTCAGACGCCAATGAGCTCAATGAACTGGCCATCCGCCAGGGTATGATCACGCTTCAGCAAGACGGCATCCAAAAAATCCTCGCCGGTATCACGACAACGGAAGAAGTGCTCCGGGTGACGCGGTCGCTCAACCGCAAAGAGGATATTGTTCAGGAAGTGTGATGCAAATTTTAAATGGGATCATAAACCGTTCATCGACGGAGGATCTATCATGAATATCAATGAATCGCGTTTGATCAGTTTTTACAAGATGAGCGGCAGCGGCAATGATTTCATTATTATCGACAATCTTGACCTGTCGTTTCAAATTGTGGATCTGCCGGCATTCGTTCGAAAAGTCTGCCAGAGAAAACTCTCCGTCGGGGCGGACGGCCTGTTTATGATCGAACCGTCGGAACTGGCCGATTTCAAGTGGCGGTTTTTCAATTCCGACGGATCGGTGGCGGAAATGTGCGGAAACGGCGCGCGTTGCGTGGCGCGCTTCGCCTTTGAAAACGGCATTGCGCCGCGCCGGATGTCCTTTGAGACGCTGGCCGGCGTCATCAGCGCGGAAGTGCTTGATGATACGGTCAAGGTCCGCCTGACCGATCCTTCAGCACTCACGCCGGATTGTACGCTTGAACTCGACACAGGCGCCTGCCGGGTCGATGTCATCGATACGGGCGTTCCTCACGCGGTTTGCTTTGTGGAGAGGGTGGAAAGTTATCCGGTTTTTGAAACGGGCCGGAAAATCCGTCGTCACGATTCTTTTCAGCCCAAAGGCACAAACGCCAATTTTGTCACACTGTTGAGCCGTCAGCACATCCGGGTGCGCACCTACGAGCGCGGCGTGGAAGGCGAAACGCTGGCTTGCGGAACGGGTGTGGTCGCCTCGGCGCTGGCCGCGGCGGCGCGCAAGTGGGTGGATTCGCCCGTGGAGGTCACCGTGCAAAGCGGTGAGACGCTGCGCGTTTATTTCACTTACACTCATGGCCGCTTCGGGGAAATATACCTTGAAGGGAAAGCAAAAATGGTCTATCAGGGATTGCTTTTTGAAGAGGCCTACAAATAAAATCTCTCGGAGGAATCAGGATTTGCAGACTGCTGACCGGTTGAAAAAAATACCCCCCTATCTGTTCATGGAGCTTCGCAAAAAAATCAACAAGGCCAGAAGCGAAGGGGTGGATGTCATCTCGCTCGCCATCGGCGATCCGGTGGAAGCGACGCCCAATTCCATCATCGACGAACTGTGCCTCACGGCCCGCGATCCGCAAAACCATCGCTATCCGACGGATGAAGAAAAAGGCATGCTGGCGTTTCGCCGGGAAGTCGCCCGCTGGTATGCGCGCCGCTACGGTGTCAGCCTCAACCCGGAAGGAGAAATCCTGGGACTCATCGGCTCCAAGGAAGGCTGCCATCACTTTGTGCTGGCGCGCGTCAATCCCGGCGACACGGTGCTCATGACCGATCCCGGCTATCCGGCCTACCGCTCCAGCATCCTGATGGGCGAGGGAATCCCGTATAACGTCCCGATCCTGCCGCAAAACCACTATCTGCCGGTTCTGGAAGATATTCCATCGGAAGTGGCCAAAAAAGCCACGGCGATGTTTCTGAACTACCCCAACAATCCCACCGGCGCGTGCGCAACGATGGAATTTTTAAACAAACTGGTGGCGTTCGCGGGCGATTACGACATTGCCATCTGCTACGACAACCCTTACGGCGAAATCGTTTTTGCCGGTCAGGAGCGCCTGAGCTTTCTTTCGGCCCCCGGCGCAAAGGATGTGGGCATTGAACTGAGTTCCCTGTCTAAACCCTTTAACATGTGCGGCTGGCGCATCGGCATGGCCGCCGGCAACCCCGATTTGATCGCGGGAATCAGTAAAGTCAAGGAAAACACGGACTCCGGCATGTTTAACGCCGTGCAGTATGCGGGGATTGCCGCGCTGCAACGGGAAGAGGGGTTTATCGACGAGATGCTCTCGATTTATGGACGCAGGCGCGCGCTCGTTCTGTCCACGCTTAAAAAAATCGGCATCGACTTTGCCCCCCCGCGCGGCACCTTCTATTTGTGGGTTCCCACGCCCAAAGGCATGACCTCGCTGGAATTCACAAACCGTCTGTTTGACAAAACGGCCGTCGTCGTCGCGGCCGGAACGGCTTATGGCCAGTATGGCGAAGGCTTTGTCCGCATTTCCCTGACCGTGCCGGATGATCGCCTGGCTGAAGCGATGAAGCGCATCGAGAAGGAATTCACATAAACATCGTGTTCATTACGTAGGGAACGGTCGCGACCGTTCCCTACTATAAAGGCAGTTCAAAATGGAAATTGGCATTTTAGGTCTTCCCCAGAGCGGGAAGAGCACGCTTTTCGAAATCATGACCGGCGTCAAAGGCGGCGCCTCGCACAGTGATCCGGTGATGCGCGGACAGGCCTCCGTGCCGGACGAGCGCTTCGAAAAGCTCGTGGAGATTTACAAGCCGGTCAAGGTTTCGCCGGCCAAAGTGCCGTTTATCGATGTACACGCCGTCGGCGAGCACCCGTGGGAAGCCTTCCGCCAGCACTTAAGCGGCGCGGACGGCATTTTGCACGTGGTGGACGGCTTTTCTCTGCCGGATGTGTCTTTGAGCCTCGATGCGTATCGAAAACTCGAAGACGAGCTTGTGCTGTCGGATCTGATGATCATTGAAAAAAAGCTGGAGCGCCTCGCCAAAATGTCCAACAAAAAGGCGATTCCGCTTGCGGAGCAGGCGCAAAATGAATTGCTGCCCACCCTCAAAGACTGCCTGGAAGCGGGCAAACCCCTTCGCGACGCGGGGTTAACCAGCGCAGACATCCTGATGCTGCGCAGTTTTTCCTTCTGGACAATCAAACCCGAGCTCATCGTTATCAATGTCGCGGAGGACAACCTCTCTTTTGCCGAGACGTTTGCCCGTGAGGCCAAATTGACCGAACCGGTTTTAGGCATCTGCTGCAAGATCGAGGCGGAACTGGCGGGACTGGAGCCTGGTGAACAAAAGGAATTCCTCGCGTCGATGGGGATTTCCGAACCTGCGTTTGGCCGGATTATCCGGGCGGCGTTTTCCCTTCTGGGCCGCATGTCTTTTTTCACGGTGGGGGAAGATGAAGTCAAAGCCTGGGTGATTCCCGTCGGCACCAAGGCGCCCAAGGCCGCAGGCGCCATCCACAACGATTTTGAACGGGGCTTTATCAAAGCCGAAATCATGGCCTACGAAGATTTTGTCGCGCACGGCTCATCGCAGGCGCAGGTCAAGGCGGCCGGAAGGCTTCGGCTGGAAGGCAAAGAGTATGTCGTCGCAGACGGAGACATCATCACCTTCCGTTTCAATATCTGATCCGGGTGGATTCGTTTTAAATATCAATCGGAGGGTTTGTTCATATACAGTTTGCGCCGGATTTCAGCGGCGCACTCCGGGCAGATGCTGTGACTGAAATCCGCCTCTGAATGAGACTTGATGTAACTTTCGATCTGATTCCAGTAACCCGAATCATCACGGATTTTTTTGCATGTGGCGCAAATCGGCAGCATGCCACTAAGGATTTTCATCTCCGAAAGCGCCGTTTCACGCTCCTGAATCAACTTTTCACGCTCTTTTTCCGCGCGTTTGCGCCCGGAAATATCGCGCGTAATGCCCAGCATTCCGATAAACTTGCCCTCTTCGTCTCGGATCGCGTTAAAGGTCGTCTCCGTCCAGATGGTCGATCCATCCTTGCAATATTCCTCCAGTTCAATGACACGGATGCGATTTTTATCCTGGGTGTGATCGGCCTCGATGCTCATTTCTTCTGCGAATAACCGTATTGCCAGCTCATATGAGGGCGGCGTCAGGATGTCGGCAGGCTTTCGTTTTAAGGCCTCTTCGGCCGTAAAGCCCAGCAGCCGAAACACCACCGGGCTGATATAGGTCATCTCCAGACGATCATTCATGGTAAAGACGACATCCGTCGCCGTTTCCACAAGCAGGCGGTATTTTTCTTCCGAGGTGCGAAGCGCAACTTCCGCCTGCTTGCGATCCGTAATGTCCAAAACCGAAATGACGCCAACTTGTCGCCCCTCAAGCGTTGTGAAGGTTTCCGCGCCGCTGACCCATTTGTTCTGGCCCGCTTGGGTACGGATGATAAACTCCAGACGATGAGTCGTGTGCTCCTTCTGAGAAGGCCTCTCACGAATCAGCATTTGAAAATCCGGATGC
Organism: uncultured Smithella sp.; assembly: GCA_964608995.1. Lineage (GTDB taxonomy): Bacteria > Desulfobacterota > Syntrophia > Syntrophales > Smithellaceae > UBA8904. The sequence goes on from CAZSQS010000002.1 coordinate 58,751, forward strand.
ACCAGATCCATGAATCTTAGGGAATAGAGCTCTTCGACGCGATAGCCGAAAATAGCTTCAGCGGCGGGGTTGATATAAAGCCAGGTTTTGCCGGCATAGAGCATCATGGCAATCGGCGTTGCCTCGGCAATGGCGCGAAGACAATCGGTCTGCAAACGTATAGCCTCGGTATTATGAGTTAATTCTGTAAATTCCTTTTCAGCGCCGCCGGCAGGGGAATCCGGAAAATTCGGAAGAGTCTTCTTCGACATGGTGTTTTATCTCCGCAATAATATTCAAAAACAGAAAATAAAGTGGACAGGATCGCGCGTCTTTTCTTTATATCGGGCAACCGGCGCATTTCTTGAGCGGATTTAAAAATATTTGTTGAAGAAAATCAAGAAATAACCGATAGTTCAGAAAAGGCAACATCAGACCATCACTCTTTGAGGCCAACCGAAGCCGCTACTTTTTTTCACGGAAGAATGTTTTTACGAACCTCTGGCAAAGGAACGGGCATGAGACCACAAAAAAGGTTTTCGGGCACTTCTTGCAGGTTTATTGGCGCGATAGGGTGCCTGGTTTTGTTTTTTCCTGTTTGCCTTGAGGCCAGCCATGACGACGCGCTGCGAACGGATTTGAATTTTCACTACGCGGTCAATGACCACTTCCGGTTAACCTCTTACCTTTTCATCCAGGCCAACGACCATCTGTCCAACTATGACTACACGGAGTGGGGCGCGGGGCTGACGTATCAAACGCAGCTTCCCTGGCTTTCGCTACTGGCCTACTATCAGCAGGGACATTGCAAAAACGAACCCGATGACTGGCGAGTAGAATATAAGCCCAGCCTCAATCTCAATTTGTCCAAAACCTTCCCGCCTTTTCGACTGTATAACCAGATCCGCTATGAGTATCGCTTTACGCCGGAGTGGAATGATTTCCGGATCAAAAATTATCTTGAGGTCTCGGCGCCTGAATTTTTTTTACAGCCGCTCATCGGCTGGGAGCTTTTCTACGAAAACCATAACCGGGAAGTCACACTCAACCGCGTGAAATTCGGTGTATCTAAAAAATTGACGGATCATCTCGCCGTCAGTCCCTACTATCGAATGGATTTTGCAAAAAATAATGACGGCCGCTGGGAATTCATCCGGCAGCTTTTTGGATTTTCCATCACACTGAAATATTGAGGCCAGGAAGATGATTTCAAAACGACGGATCCAGAAATCCATTCGCTCTTGCCCAAACCTGTTTCTGGCGATAGGGCTGGCGGGCGTCCTGCTTTGGGGGTTTTCCTTTGCGGGCGCATCGGCTGGGCATGCCAATGAACGGGTGGTCACCGTCGGTGTTTATGAAAACGCGCCGAAAATCTTTACCGATGCCGACGGACAGCCGTCCGGTATTTTTATCGACATTCTGGAATATATCGCTAAACAGGAAAACTTGCGCCTGGAATACAGGACCGGAACCTGGGCCGAAGGCCTCAAGCGGCTGGGGTCCGGCGAAATCGATTTGATGCCGGATGTGGCCTATTCGGATCAGCGCGCAAAACACTATGCCTTTCACGACACGCAGGTGCTGTCGTCCTGGTTTCAGGCCTACGCGCATAAAGGAAGCGGCATCTCCTCCGTACTGGATTTAAACGGCAAGCGCGTGGCGGTTTTGGCGGGATCGGTGCAGCACGACGCGTTTGAGCGCTTCAGCCGGGGTTTCGGCCTGGACATTTCCATCGTGTTTGCACCGGATTTTAAAACGATGTTTGAAATGACGGCGCGAGGCGAGGCGGATGTGGCCGTCACGAATCAGTTTTACGGCGCGATGCACGCGCGCAAACACAGGCTCGAAGATACGGCGATTGTCTTTGAGCCTTCCGCCTTGTTTTTCGCCGCGCCGAAAAATCAAAACCGCGAGATCCTGGCCGCCATTGACCGCCATCTGGCCGAACTCAAGAAAGATCCGCAATCCGTCTATTATGCCTCACTGAAAAAACGGACTTCCGAAGAAGTCCGTTTCCGGCTGCCCGACTGGGTCAAAATCGCCGGTCTGGCCGTGCTCGCTATTCTGGCTTTGAGCCTTCTGGGCAGCATTCTTTTGAAGCGGCAGGTCAACGCCCGGACCCGGGAACTTTCAGCCATCAATCGCGACATGGAGCTGCGCATCGAGGAGCGCACGCGCGAACTGGCTCAGGCCATGGAAAAAGCTCAGGAGTCCGACCGGCTTAAATCCGCCTTTCTGGCCACCATGTCGCATGAGCTGCGCACGCCGCTTAATTCCATCATCGGGTTTACCGGCATTTTGATTCAACGCCTCGTAGGGCCGCTCAGCGACGAGCAGGACAAGCAGCTGCACATGGTCTACGACAGCGCCAAACATCTGCTGGAACTGATCAACGACGTGCTGGATATTTCCAAAATCGAGGCGGGACAGCTCTCAGTGTCCAGCGAGCCTTTCAACCTGAAAAACGCGGTGGATAAAGTCGTCCAGAGCGCCCGGCCGCTGGCGGATAAAAAAGGCCTTTCGCTTGAGTCGGACATCACTTCGGACCTGGGCGAAATCTTAAGCGACCAGCGCCGCGTCGAGCAGATTCTTTTAAACCTTCTGAGCAACGCCATCAAGTTTACCGAACAAGGCTCTGTGCGCGTGACCGCGCGGCTTAAGGAAGGGCAGACGATGATTTCCGTCATCGATACGGGCATCGGCATTAAACCAGAAGATATGGGCATTCTTTTTAACGCCTTTCGGCAAATTGAAACCGGCCTGACGCGCAAATATGAGGGCACGGGCCTGGGCCTGTCCATCAGCAAGAAACTCGCCTCGCTTCTGGGTGGCGATATTGAAGTGGAAAGTCAGTGGGGAAAAGGCAGTACGTTCCGTCTGATTTTGCCTCGTCAGGAGAAAACGCCATGAAAGCAAGAATTCTGATTATTGAAGATAATGAACAAAATCTCTATCTGGTGCGGTTTATTCTGGAAAAAAACGGCTATGCGGTTTTTGCTGCACCCGACGGCCCCTCGGGCATTGCCGAGGCGGACCGGATCAACCCGGACCTGATCCTTCTGGACATTCAGTTGCCGGGGATGGACGGCTATGCGGTGGCGCGCCACTTGAGAGACAATCCCAAATTGACGGCGACACCCGTGGTCGCCGTCACGTCCTACGCCATGCCCGGCGACCGGGAAAAGGCTTATGAGGCAGGCTGCACCGGCTATATTGAAAAACCCATCAACCCGGACATTTTCCTGTCCCAGGTTGAGGCGCACTTGAAACCCGCACTGAAAGGGGGCTGAAAAAACGCATGGGGAAAAAAGTTCTGATCGTCGATGACAACGCACAAAATCTCTATATCCTGCAAACCCTGCTTCAAGGCCACGGCATGGAAGTCATTTCCGCCGTCAATGGCGCCGAGGCCTTGGACGCGGCAAAGGTAAGCCCGCCGGATCTGATCGTCAGCGATATCCTCATGCCGGTCATGGACGGCTATACGCTCATCAAAAAGTGGAAAGAGGATGAGGCGCTTCGCTCCATCCCCTTTATTTTTTATACGGCCACCTATACGGACGCCAAAGATGAGGCCTTTGCCCTCCGGCTCGGCGCGAATCGCTTTATCATCAAACCGCAGGAACCGCATGTGATTGTGGGTGTGATAGAAGAATACCTTCAGCATCAGCAACCGGTGGCGCAAAGCCTGGCCGCCCCGCTGGGCTCGGAGATGGAATTTTTCCGGCAGCACAATGCCGTTTTATTTCAGAAGCTCGAAAAAAAAATGCTCGACCTGAAACAGGCCAACGAACGCCTGAACCTCGAAATTGAAGAGCGAAAGAGGGCCGAAGAAAAACTGGTCAAAATTACGCAGGCCATTGAAGAAAGTCCGGTCGCCATCTTGCTGACAGACACGGAAGGCAACATTGAATATGCTAATCCCAAATTCTCACAGGTCAGCGGCTATGCGCTTCATGAAGTCGAACACCTCAACGTGAGTCTTCTGAAGTCGGGGGATATTCCGCCCCAGGTTTACCGCGATTTGTGGCACACCGTCAGGCAGGGCCATATCTGGCGCGGCGAGTTGTGCAATCAAAGAAAGGATGGCGAAAAGTTCTGGGCCTACCTGAGCCTTTCCCCCATGCTCAACGCACAGGGGCAGATTACCCATTACCTGGCCATGATGGAGGATGTCTCGGAAAAACGCAAACTCGAAGAGCAGCTTCGGCAGGCGCAGAAGCTCGAAGGCATTGGCCAGCTCGCAGGCGGCGTGGCGCATGATTTCAACAACATTCTGACGGCCATTATCGGTTATGCCTATATTGCCTATCTCAATATGCAAAAGGAGGATCCGCTACGCGGCCATATCAAGCAGGTGCTCGACTATTCAGAAAAGGCCGCCGCCATCACCAAGAGCCTTCTGGCCTTCAGCCGCAAGCAGTCCACGCACCCGAGCCGCCATAACCTCAATGCGCTTCTTTCCAATATTCATGAGTTTCTACGGCGCTTCCTGCCGGAAAACATTGACATTCAAATCCACTGTGCGCCGGAGGCGCTGCCGGTGTTTGTCGATTCGGTGCAAATGGAGCAGGTCTTCATGAACCTCGCCACCAACGCCCGCGACGCCATGTCGCCGGACGGCGGGCGGTTTGTCCTTTCGACGCGCCTGCTGGAGATCTCCGATGAATTTCTAAAAACGCACGGCTATGGAAAACCCGGCGCTTTTGCGGAAATCACTGTGTCGGACACAGGGTGCGGCATGGATCTCCGGACGCGTGAAAAAATATTCGAGCCTTTTTTTACCACCAAGGAGCAGGGCAAGGGATCGGGCCTGGGCCTGGCCATCGTCTATGGCATTATTCAGCAGCACAACGGCTACATCAGCGTCTATGCCGAACCGGGCCAGGGAACACTGTTTCGCATTTTGCTGCCGATCGTTTCCGATACCGCCAATCGGGAAATCAAAAAGCCGCCCGCGGCGGTCAAGGGGGGGACGGAGACCCTTTTAGTGGCCGAAGATGATGACGGCATCCGCGATCTGATTACCACCATCTTCCGGGAAAGGGGCTATACGGTGATTCCCGCCGCCGATGGTGATGAAGCCGTTGAAAAGTTTGCTCAAAACCGCGAGCGCATCTCGCTGGTGGTGCTCGACGGCATTATGCCCAAAAAAAACGGGGCGCAGGTTTTTAAGGAAATCTCTGCGTCCCGTCCGGATATCAAAGTGTTGTTTTTAAGCGGCTACTCGGAAAATATGATCGATTTGAAATCCCTTGAAATCAGCGATGTGCATTTTCTGCAAAAGCCCGCGCTCCCCTCCGATATTTTAAAGAAGGTGCGCGACATGCTGGATCAAACACCGGCCGCCCGCTAAAAAACAGTCTTTCACGCGCGGTTGCCGGTTCATTACAGGATGCTTTCGTTTTCCTGGGATGTAAATTCAGGAACAATTTGCCGAAGCTTTTCTTTAATCCCTTTAGCGTCGTGACGTCTGGCGATTTTCACCAGTTCATCGATCTCGCGGTAGAGGTGTTTTCGGGCATCCGTCACCGTTTTGGCGCCGTTGAATATACTGTTGGAGCGCAACACCATAACCTTCTCATGTCCGGTGGGCAAAATATCCTCGCCGATGGTGATCAGCTCTTCGAAGAGCTTCTCGCCTTCGCGCAAACCGGTATAGACAATCTTGATATCCACATCCGGCTCCTTGCCGGACAGACGAATCAGATCGCGCGCCATATCCGCAATTTTCACCGGCGTTCCCATGCGCAAAATAAATATTTCACCTCCCTCACCCATCGTGCCGGCCTGCAGAATCATCTGGGAGGCTTCCGGAATAGTCATGAAGAACCGGTTGACTTCCGGATGCGTCACCGTGACCGGCCCTCCCTGTTCGATCTGACGGCGAAACAGGGGAATGACGGAGCCGGACGACCCGACTACGTTCCCGAAACGCACGGCCATGAGCCTTGTGCCGTTTCCCTGCTGACACTGCATGATCAGCTCGGTAACGCGCTTGGACGCCCCCATGACATTGGTGGGGCGCACGGCCTTGTCCGTGGAGACCAGCACAAAGCGATCGACATGGTGTTGAATCGCCATCTCCATCACGACGCGGCTGCCCTCGATATTGTTAAAGACCGCCTGCCATGGATTTTTCTCCAGCATCGGCACATGCTTGTAGGCCGCCGCGTGAAAAACGACTTCCGGCTTGAATTTTTCAAACACCTTGTTCATCAGCTCTTCGTTTTGCACCTGCCCCAAAACCGGTTCGCAGTGGCGGAAGTAAAATTCGTTTTGCAGCTCCATCTGGATGTTGAACAGATTGGCTTCGCCGGAATCCACCAAAATGAGATTGCTTGGCTGATATTTCACGACCTGGCGGCACAGCTCCGAACCAATCGATCCGCCACAGCCGGTAATGAGAATGCTTTTGCCGTCAAGGTAGCTGCGGATGCCTTTGGTGTTGAGGCGAACCGGCGAGCGGCCCAGCAAATCTTCATAACTGATGTCGCGCAGCATTTTTACGCTCACCCGGCCGTCAATCAGCTCGCCGATGCCGGGCAGAATTTTATAGGGGACATTGCACTTCTGGCACATCTCCAAAATGGCGCGGATCTCATCGCCGCCCGCAGAGGGCACGGCAATCAGAATCTGTGAAATATTTTCGCGCTTGAGAATGTCCGGCATCCGGTTGACCGGCCCCAGCACCCGAACGCCGTGAATCGTCCGGCCCTGCTTTTCCGGATTATCATCGATAAACCCCACGACATCATAATGCAGGGCATTGTTGTCCATGATCTCACGCAGGATTTTTTCGCCCGCCTGTCCGGCGCCCACAATGACGACCCGCGTCAGACGGATATCCGGTGGCAAAGTCGTATGGGGCATCGGATGGGTTCGGGCGGCATAAAAGGAGCGAATCACCATCCGGGCGCCGCCGGTCAGGATAAACGTCAGCAAACCGTCCGCGATGAAGACCATGCGGGAATACCCCTCAAAACGATTGATCGCGAGGATGATCAGCATGATCAAAACGGTGGCGATCAGACAGGCCCGGGCCAGAAGCCAGAAATCGCGAATGCTGGTGTAGCGCCACATGCCCCGGTACAGGCCGACGGAAAGAAAGATGATGAACTTCAGCGGAACAATCCACATCAGCAAATCGTAGATCTGATCGGCCCGGATCGGCTCCAGCAGGGATTCAAAGCGGACAAAGTACGCCAGATAAAGCGCCAGGATAAAAAGAACACCATCGGTTAAAATCATGAAATAGAACTTCGGGTTTCTAAGCTGCGGACTGATGGACATAGACGGTTACATCCCTTTTAAGCGAAAAATGCCGAAAACGGTTTTGCACAAAATTTTAAGATCGAACCCCAGTGAACGATGGTTGAGATAATGTGCATCATACAACACTTTTTCGGCAATTGAAATATGATCCCTGCCATTAATCTGCGCCCAACCGGTCACGCCGGGCTTAAGTCCGGAAACCTTCTTTTCCGTGCGAAGCAAAATTAAATCATCCTGATTATAAAGGGCGGGCCGGGGGCCGACAAGACTCATGTCACCGGTGATTACACTCCACAATTGCGGCAATTCGTCAAGACTATATTTTCGTAAAAACAAACCCACAGGCGTCAGATATTGACTGGAATCCGTCAGAAGGTGCGTGGCCACCTCCGGCGTGTCGGGTTGCATCGTCCGGAATTTCGGCATACGGAATAGCCGGTTATCGCGGCCAACGCGATCCGACCAGTACAAAACCGGTCCCGGCGAAGTCAATTTTACCAATGCCGCGATGAGCCCAAGCAGCGGCAGAAAAATCAGCAGAAGCGTCAGGCCCGCAAACAGGTCAAAAGCGCGTTTCATCAACATCGTCCGTTAGTCCATCAACCGGAAGCGGATAATATAAAAAACGGCCGATACCGCATCCCTCCAGCCGATTTTCTTTCCTTCCTCGTAGGTGCGCCCGGCATAGGAGATACCAGTTTCATAGACCCGAAGGCGTTTGCCGTTGAGTCTCATCCGGGCCACTTTTGCCGTGATTTCCGGCTCCACCCCGAAGCGCGGGCTTTTGATAGTGATACGATCCACCACCTCGCGGCGAAACACCTTGTAGCAGACCTCCATATCCGTCAGATTCAGGTTGGTCAACATATTTGAAAAGGTTGTGAGGAGCGAGTTGGCCAGCTGGTGCCAGAAATACAGCACGCGATGCGGCTCGCCGATGAAGCGGCTGCCATAGACCACGTCGGCTTTGCTCTCGAGAATCGGCTGAAGCAGTTTCGGATAATCGGCGGGATCATACTCCAGATCCGCATCCTGAATAATGACCAGATCGCCGGTGACAGAAGCAAAGCCGTCGCGCAGCGCTGCGCCCTTCCCCTCATTGACGGGTTTATTGATGAGCCGAAACGCCGCCTGCGGGAATTTGGCCGGAAGCGTCTGAATGACCTCCCAGCTTTTATCCACGGAGGCGTCATTGACCAGAATCAGTTCTTTTTCCAGACCCGACGGCAGTGGCTGCGCGATGACTTTGCGGATCACGTCTTCCAGAAACTGCTCCTCGTTATAAACCGGAACGACAATGGACAGGCGCTTAAAAACAGGTGAATTCATCGAGGCTTCTCCTTTGTTCAATAAGACACGCCAACATCGGATTATGGACAATCTTCACGGGCAATGATGATTAAATTATCAAAGATTCTCGTATAATTCATGTTGTATTTCTTTGCAGCCGTTTCTTGCCATTTCAATAGCGTGTGGCATTGGTCAAAGTCCATAAAGAAATCGGCATAATCGCTGGGGAGGATGCCACTGTAGCCGTTCACCGTGGCCATATTGAGATTTTGCGCGGCCATCATGGCATCGAGGTGCACCACATAAGGCGGATCGGAAGATTTAGCTGGCATGTAGGCCAAAACTTTCGCGGCGGAGTGTTTATCTTTTACAAACGCTTCGATTTTCATCAGGCGGCGTTGGGATTCCAGTTTTGAATAATTCATAAAGCCCGCCGCAGAGACACTTTGATCACAAAAGATGACGAGCAAAATAGTCAATAAAAGCATGATTTTTATGGTAGGCCGTTTTTGCAGGCTCTGAGTTTCAGATATCTTGTGCAGCACAAGTCCGACCATGATGGCGAGGGGAAACAGGACCAGCAACATGATTCTGGTGACCGCCCGAATGGCGCTAAGTCCCGGCAGCTTCGACACAAGTCGATAAAGAGAAAAATCCTCATACACGGACAAGGTCAGTAAGATAAGAAAGACCGTTATGATAAAGGCCACTATTCCTTTTCGGGAAAGAGGGTTCGCACGGTCTCGAACATAGATTACCGGCATAAGCATTAGAGCAAGCAAAGGAATCAAACCCGTAAAGAGTCGATGCTCAGGATGCATGGGGAGCCCATGTCCCAGGAATGACAGACCATTCCACAAGACGCTTCCGTCGGCCGGATAAAAATAACTCTGAATGCGGGGGAGCATCGTGGCAATCTCCGCCCACGACCGCAGCCCATACTCCAGCGAAGTATAATAATAGGGAAGCAGCAAAGGAATCAGACTGAGACTGAATAAGATTAGGACCAGGACGCGTAAAGCAACACTTTGATTATTTTCCCCCAGCAGGGTGCGCACATCCGGAAATCGCCTTTGCACCAGAAAAAAAGCCAAAACAAGAACACCTAAACCCATCACCAGAAATACACCGATGTAGATGGTGCAGTAAAACTGGTAAACGACCGCAGCGCAGGCAAGGGTCAAGGATTTTGTTGTACGGATTTCAAGGTATTGCCAGACATAGTAGAAGGCCAGGGGTATCAGGAAGCGCGGCATTAACTGGCTGTGATTGATAAACGCCATGACCGGCAGAGAAAACGCAAAGATATAACCACCGGCCGCGGCGCCCCAGGCATCGATGGACATTTTTCTTAAAACCCAGGCACAGCAAAAATAGTTCAGAGCAAAGAGAACGAGAAACCATAATTGATAGGCGGTTTCCCGGTCGAAGTCCAATAACCTCAAGACGGTATATATGGGAAGCGTTCCGAAATGATTGTCTGATAATGCCGTCACGGCAGTGGCCGGATAAAAGAATGGCGCATGCCAGAAATGGCTCACCTGGCCGGTCATCCATTGATACCCATGCTCAAGGAGATAGTTGTTGAGGCGCGCATCGCCCAAATCGCCGGGAATAAGCGAAAGATCATACCCCATGATTCTCAACGCCACGCCAAACAGACCGACAAAAAACATGCCGACGATGATCAGCAGGCTCGAGAGGGTCTTCGCCTTGTTGGAAAAGATTGTCATTTACAGAGGCTTGTCCGGGGAGGGTGACCCACTTTCGGAAAACGGCAGGTCTTTCGAAGTCAAATGAAACATTCTGGGAGAAAAATTTAAATCGCGTGCGGCATCTTCATGATCAAACACCAAATCCGTGTTCATCCGCTCGGCCATCTGGACGCTCCAGTGCCGGTAGCGGGGAACCACGCGCAGCAGGCCCGCAGCCATCCGGAAAACCCAAAGCGGCACGCCGATCAGCCGTGGACGACGGTTTAAGGCGATAAAAATCCGCCGAACCATCTCACGATAGGTCAGCGTCTCGCCCCCCGACAGATTATAGTCACGATTGGCAAGATCGCTTTTTTCCAAAGCGGCAAGGCACGCAAGCGCAATATCCTCAGCATGAAGCGGCTGCCGCAAACCGCTGGCCTCCCCCAACAGGGGAAAAACGCCGAAGCGGCGAATCACACGGGCGATTTGTGAAACATTTGTGTCCATCCCCCTGCCATATATCAGCGTGGGACGAAGAATGATCCAGGTTATGCCATGATCGCTTGCCCAAGCGCGCAAATCCGATTCCCCCTGAGACAATTTGAGGGCGGTTGCTTTTTCTTCCGGATCGGGTGAATCCCTTTTGGTAAAAAGACTGGTGGAGGACAGGCAGATAACACGCTTGGCGCCCATTTTTTCAAGCATTGAGAAATAATCCGGCAACACCCAGATCGAGGCCAGACAAACCCAGGATTCTATGGCTTCATATTTGAAGCCGCTGTTGCTGGACGCGTCAGTAAAATCTGAAAACCGCAACCACTCAATGCCCGGGTCATCCGTGCTCATTTGTCGTCGGGAAAACGCACGAACAGACCAACCATTTTGTGGAAGGAGCGGCAAGAGGCATTGACCGACTAAACCCGTTGCGCCAATGACACCCGTGTATTTACAGTTTGACATTATTTTCCTTTGATCAGCGGGCTTCAACGCTTTACCTCGGAAATCAGGACATCTGGCCGGCTTGCGCCCGATGCGCCTCCACCATCATGCGAACCACGTCCTTCATCACAAACGTCGCTCTCCAGCCCAGTTCTTTTTGAGCGCGGGAGGGATCGGCGACCGATACACTAATGTCCGTCGGACGGTCAAACTCTGTTGAGTGCCGGACATGATCCTCCATGTCCAGATTCAGCGCGCCAAACGTTTCCTCAATAAAGTCGCGAAGGGATGCGGTATGCCCCGTGGCCACGACATAATCGCGCGGCTTTTCCTGCTGCAGCATGCGCCACATCGCCTCCACATACTCCGGCGCCCAGCCCCAGTCGCGCTGGATTTTGATATTGCCCAGAATCAGTTTTTCGGGGCTTCCCGCCGCAATGCGGCAGGCGGTCGAAACGATTTTACTGGTCACGAAGCGCGATGGCCTCAGCGGGGATTCGTGATTGAACAAAATGCCGGAGCAGGCATACATGTGATAGGCCTCGCGATAGTTGGCCACCTGCCAGAAGGCGGCGGACTTGGCCACGGCATAGGGGCTGCGGGGCTGAAACGGGGTGGTCTCGTCGGCCGGATACCCGTTGGTATTGCCGAAGCATTCGCTCGACGACGCATTATACAGACGCGCCGGCATTTCCAGAAAGCGCATGGCCTCCAGCAGATTGAGCGTCGCCACACTGACACTTTCAAACGTTTCCACCGGCTGCTCAAAAGACAGCCCCACCGAAGACTGACCGGCCAGATTGTAGATTTCATCCGGACGGTATTTTTTGAGCACCTGGAGCACGCTACGAAAATCATTGAGCGAGACAGATTCAACCCGCGCCTTATCCCGAATGCCCAGTCGCTGTAAATTTGAAAATGAGGAAAGCATCGCGTCCCGCGACGTCCCGATGACGGTATAATCCTTCTTTAAAAGAAAGTCGGTCAGGTATGCGCCATCCTGGCCGGATATGCCGATAATTAACGCT
>CAZSQS010000002.1:71058-170162 GCA_964608995.1 uncultured Smithella sp.
AAGAAAGTCGGTCAGGTATGCGCCATCCTGGCCGGATATGCCGATAATTAACGCTCTTTTTGCGCTCATTTAGCCCCCCATCAGCAAGACATTTGAAAAATGCCTTTTTTGTCATTCCCGCGCAGGCGGGAATCTATATTTTATTGTAATTAATGGATTCCCGCCTGCGCGGGAATGACCCTGTCGATGGTTTTATGCGGTTTCGCAAAGGTCTCTGAGCATCATCAGTTTTTAGGCGACGCGCAGGCTCATCGCGTCTGGCGATTCTTTGTGGCCATCAAATGCATTCCAAATTTCATGGCCTGTTTCAAAACCTTTGAATTAAAAGACGAATTGGAAAACACATAGGAAATCGGGATTTCCTTAACGGTCATTCCCTTGCGGTAGCAAAGCGCCAGCGCCTCCATATGAAAATCGAACGCCTGAGATTTCAGATCCGCAGCTGCGAGCAGCAAACAGGCGCGGCGGCTGTAGCGCCGGTAGCCGCTGGTGCAGTCTTTAATGCCCGGTCCCGCTAAATCGAACCATGAGGCAGACAGAGAGAAGTTGACCACCAGCCTTGCCAAAAAGCTCACCAGTTTTCGGTACAGCGGAACATTTTGCGTGTTTTGCCGGCTGCCGATAACCACGTCAATTCCCCGCGGCTCGGAAAAAAAATCGGGGAGCGCTTCCGGATCGTGTGACAGGCCCGCATCCATCGTCACGATGAAATCGTAGTTTTCCTTCGCGGCGTAAATGAGCCCGTCCTGAATGCCTTTCGGGATGTGCGTCGCTTGCGGGTGCGTAATGATGTGAAGCCGATGGGGATGTTTTCCCTCAGCACATCGGGCCTGAAGGCCGATGAGGATCTCAGCGGTTCGATCCCGGCTGCCATCATCTGTGACGGACACGTCGGCATGCCGGAGCGACCGCGTCACCACCTCATGAATCGTTTCTTCTTCGTTGTGCGCGGGAATGACCACGAGATTTCGGCTCATGCAAAAAACCCCTCAGCCAGTTGAACATCCTCGTGTGTATTGACATTCGTATATTTTTCACAAAGCATAAACGCCTTGACGATTTTCGCGTCGTCCACGGCGCACTGAATCAGATCCGGCAGTTCCTTTTCATTTCGTTCATGATGAATCGGCGTGTAAGGAATGTAGTCGAAGATGGCGTTTCGAAACACGCAGTGGCCGGTGCCCTGATAATCGTTGAGGGGATGCCGGGGCTTTTCAATCAGACGGTAAATGTCCAGCTCCGGCCCCGAAATCAGCGTATAGGTTTTCTTAATCTGCTCGCGATCCGTCACTTTCACAATCCCGCAGATGGCAAAAATATCGGGGTTGGCGCGAAACTCGGCAATCATTTTTTCATGCCTGGGCCGAAAGAGCACTTCATCGCCCAGCATCAAAAACAAGTCATCGCCGTCAATCGTTTTTTGCGCGCACGAGATGGCGTGAACAAGACCCCGCTGCTCAGTCTGAATCACATACTTGATTCTTTTTCCCTTATAACTGTTCCCCAGAAAATTAATGATGGTTTCGGCCTTGTAGCCCACGACAATAACGATTTCATCGACACCCACATCGAGCGCGCAGTCGAGGTTGTATTCAATCAGATGCTTTCCCTGCACCTCAATCATGCACTTGTTTTGTTCAGCGGACAGCTCATTGAGCCTATTGCCTCTGCCTCCGGCAAGCACCAGTGCTTTCATGATCAGCCCTCCTTGGTGGCCAAAAAAGATCGGCTGGCCTCAATCCAGTCGATAAGCCGGGTGACGCCTTCGCGGGGGAGAATTTTGGGTTCCCAGCCCAGCTCATTTTTTGCTTTGGCAATATCACAGATGAAATAGCGCAAATCCGCAAAACGATCCGGGGCAAACAGCACGTCGGGCTTCCGGCCGTGAATCTGACCGATCAGATCGATGCATTCCAGCAGCGAAATGGCCGTTATGGCGCCGCCGCCGATATTGTAGATGCCGGATTTTCGCGTCCGGTAAAAGGCGTCAAAGGCCTCGCAGACGTCCGTTGCGTAAATGATATCACGGATCTGCTTGCCGGTGCCAAACACCGTAAGCGGCCAGTTTAAAACCGCACGAATCGCAAAATTCGCCACCCAGCCGTGGTCTTCGCCGCCGAACTGGCGCGTCCCGTAAATGCCTGTCAGGCGAAAGCTGGCCGCCTGCACCGCGTAGGTGTCGATATAGATTCGGGTGTAAATATCCAGCGCCGCCTTGGAGCCGTGCAGCGGTGAAAGATGTCCGCCCAGCGTCGGATAGTTTTCGTCAATGCCTTCCGGATCGCGCAGATAGCGGGTGGGACCCTCTCGCAACTCATCGTTAATTTTATTCCCATAGACATGGATGGTGGCGCAGCTGGCCACGGGTATTTGATGCGCACGCGCCGCTTCCAGCACATTGAAGGTTCCCATAATATTCGTGGTGATATCCAGGCGCGGGTCTTCCCAGCTGATCGTCATGGCCGGCTGCGCGGCCGTGTGTATGAGATAATCACATCCGGACGCATAATCGAGTAGTTCCTCCGCATTTCGCACATCGGCCTTGACCAGTTTCACGCCAAGCCCATTGAGGACATTCCAGTTGAAATCGCGCGCAGCTTCGGTGGCCAGCCCCGTGCGCTGAAGCTCATGCTTGGTCATGTTGTCATAGGAGATGACCTGTGCGCCTTTTTTTGCATAAAACTCGCACACATGTGACCCCAGAAATCCGCAACCACCGGTTACCAGTACTTTCATTGTCTCACCCTCATCCGTAGATATATTTTCTCATAAGGCAGCGTCTTGCCGTCCTTCCCTTGAATCCGGTAAAATCAACTCCAGAAGACAACGCGCGCTTTCACGCCACGTCAGCCAATGCATGTCTTCTGAGCGGGGCGCCTGCTTAGCCTGATAGAGGGTCAGCCACGCCAGAATACTTTCGGCCATATCCTCCGGCGTATCGCCTTTAAAATAAAAAGCGTGGTCTCCGGCGACTTCCCGGAACACGGGAATATCGCGGGCAAGAATCGGAAGCCCGTGACGTGCAGCTTCAATCAGGGGCAGGCCGAAGCCTTCACCCTCTGAAGCGGCCAGAAGACAGGTGGACGCCGCATACACCTTTTCAAGATATTCATCGCTGATGCTCTCCAGCCAGAACAGTCGTCGGCCGAGTTCCGGATGAAGATGAATTTTTTTGGCGAGAGCCTCCACCATCCAACCGGGCTTGCCGACAATGACCAAAACCACGTCCAGGCCGCTTGCCCAGAGCCGCTCAAAGGCTTCCAGTGCCAGCGCGTGCGCTTTTCTGGGCTCCAGCGTGCCCACCATCAGAAAGGATAAACGAGGGTTGATCTCATTGAGAAAGCCTTCGGCCTCGACCGGAACGCCTTGAGAGGGAAGTGAATGATCCACATCGGCGCCCAAATGAAAGAAGCTGATTTTCAAAGGTGCGGCCACGCCGCTTTTTTTCAACCAGCCTTCAAATTCATCCGCTGTTGATCTGGAAATACAGGCGGCGCCGTCGCTTTCGGCAACCACCCGAAGCCACATCTCAAATTCATCCTTGCTCCGGGAGGGAAAGCAGTGGGGCAGGGTGGCGCATAAGAGATCATAGACGGCAAAATACACCTTCACCCCCCGGCGACGCAGATCCTGATAAAACATCTTCCGGGCAGGCACCACCTGCGGCTGGAAATCGAGTCCAAAAAAAATATCGCCCCGGGCATAGGTCACCGGTTCATCCTGCAGGGTTTCATCCTCACCCGTCTCATGCGGAAATCTCCGAAGAAACCGGCGCGCAAACCGATACTCCTGATCCACCGTGGCATAAACCGGCTCGACGCGATAGCCTTTGGGCGGATCGGCCAGCCATTGAGCGAGAATGGCGCGCACCACCCGCTGAATGCCGCTTTTTGCATCTTTTTGCACAAGCTCTGATATATCCACCAGCAACTGACGAAACGTGCATTGATCCTGAAGGGCAAATAGTTTGATGCGATCCGCGCTCTCCTTCCACGTGGACCAGCGCAGATGTGTCGATGTCGGGTGTCGCCCCTCCCGGTGCAGGGCCAGCCACGTTTTCAGGGAATCGGCAAGCGCAGGCGAGGTTTTACCGTTGAAGTAGAAAGCCGATGCGCCCGCAACTTCGTGAAAAACGGGAATGTCCCGCGCAGAAATCGGAAGGCCGTGCCGGGCGGCTTCAATCAGGGGCAGGCCAAAGCCCTCGCCATACGAGGCCGCGATAAGGCAGGTGCTTGCCGCGTAAACCTTTTCCAGGTATTCGTCGCTGATCCCGGAAAGCCAGAAGAGCCGCTCGTCGCGTTCGGGGTGATTTTTCATCGTTTCAACGGTTTGGGGAATATCCCGCCGCCAATCGTCCGGCAAGCCCCGCCAGCCTTCTTGCCCCACGATGACCAGATTGACATCACCCCCTTCTTGCCACAGCAGCGTAAAAGCCTCCAGGATTTGCCGATAGCCCTTGCGCGGTTCAACCGTCCCGACCAGGAGAAACGAAGGCCGCCGGCCAAGCGCCGTGAGTACACTCCCGGCGGAAAACGGAAGACCACGAGATGGCGCGGAATGCTCGACATCCGCCCCCAGATGAAACCATCCGATCCGGAAGGGGCGACGATGGCTCATACAAGGCTCCGACTGCGCGTGCCAGACAGCCAGATCGTCGGCCACCGATTTTGAAATACAGATCGCTCCGTCAAAAGAGGCTATCGCGTCGAGCCAGCTTTGATGGTTTTCTGCTGCGCCCGGGGGAAACATTTCAGGCATCGTCACCGGCAATAAATCGAAAACGGTCGCATAAACGCCAACACCCTGATCCCGGAATTTACGGTGCAATCCCGCCTTGACCGCCGCAATGAGCTGGCTGCCCGACAAATCGAGCGTTACAAGCGCGTCGCCGAATTCCGGCTCGGCCCGGTCGTCTTGGAGCGCATCCTGGGGACAGCCCAGCAACCCAAGCGTGTAACAACGCGCGTGGCGATAGTGCCACTGACTTCCGGCGTCGCTCAGATACACGGGTTCAACCCGGTAACCCGGGGGCGGAGATTCCAGGAAGGCCAGCAGGATGGCCCGGGCGACCCGCTCAATGCCGGTTTTCAGATCGTTTTGGCAGGTGGCGGTAATATCCAGAAAAAGACGTCGCGCAGGCCGAAGCAAAGGCAGGCTGAGGTCAATCGTCCGGGCCAGTTGGCGAAGTTCAGCATCATTGGAGACAAAAGATTTCTCCGCCAAAATGGCGCGGACCAGGGCCGGCGTTGCGGTTTCGGCGCGATCATAAAAACGCTCGATCGCTTGCGCATATCGTCTGGCGCATTGGGCCGGCGCGTGGTGGTTTAAAATAACATCCCGCGCCTTTTCACCCAGTGCGCGGCGTTTTTCCGGCTCGCGCCACAGGGTTTCCAGTGCGTCCACAAGTTCGGCATCGGTGAATTCGTCGGGCAGCAGCCGGACCGCTTCCGGGTCCAGTTCAGCCATCGACCCGTTGGCATTCACGATAATGGGCAGGGCATGGTTCATACAATCCAGAACAGCGCCGGAGGTTTCACCTCTGGAACTGGTTCGGATCTGGATGGCCACATCGGCTGCCGCCAGATAAAGCCGATAGCTCTCCGGTGATGCAAAACCGGTAATGGTCACACTTTTGCCGCGATGGCTTTCACGCACTTTCTGCAACATGGCGGCGCCATACCAGCCACCGCAATTCTCGCCGACGAAAATCAACCGGCAACCGGCATTTCCGGCCAAGGCGCTTTTTTGCCAGCATTCCAGCAGGCGATGATTCAATTTTGTGGGACTCAGAAAGCCAAAACTGCAAACGATGAAATCGTCAGGATCCATGCCAAGTTGTTTCCGGGCGGCCACCTTGTCAAATTGGCCACGGGGCGACCGAAGATGGGGGATTACTTCCCAGCCGACTTCAAAATCCTTTCCGTACCATTGCAGCGCCAGTTTTTGTGAATACGTCGAATGAACGATCAGGCCCTGGGCATATTGCAGAACATTTAAATTGACCGGATAATTGACGGTTGCCGTCTCCGTATTCACAAAGCGCTCGCGCACGGCGCCATAGCCATGCGCCAGATACAGGGCTTTCGTCCAGGCGTAATCCTCATTGGCATGCAGCTCCCGCCAGTGCATCAGCCCGCTGATATAAAAATCATGAAGCACCACCGTGCCGGGAATTTCCTCCACTAAAGTGAGCATATGACGATGAAAAGGGGAGTTGCCGAAGTGGTAAAGCACCCGATCGATTTTGCCCGCGTTAGCCCGCAACCAGTTCACATCCCGTACGTTTGCATGCTGATTGATCCAGGGATCATCCACCCGGTCCTGCGCCACGACCACTTCGATATCGTAATATTCAGCCAGCGCGGGCAAAAGCTCAGAGCTGTAATTGGCAATCCCGGTTTGTTCGGGCAACACGGGAGAAACATAAGCCAGCCTCAGCTTGCAATCAGCGGGCCGGGCTAGGGGTGTTTTCGACAGCGATGATTTATGGCGTAATTCCCATGCGGCAATCGCTTTTTGGGCGGTCAGGTCCCATGAAAACCTCTTCGCCTGCTCCAGGCCGTGTTTGCGCAAAGCAGCGCGGAAAGCATCATCTTCCAGCGCCGAAACCATCTTGGCCTTTATGGCGGCAACATCCAGCGGGTCGAACCTGGCGTCTTCCCAGGCGATCACTTCCGGTATGCTGGTTTTATCCGATCCAATGGTCGGGGCGCCGCAAGCCATTGCCTCCAGCGCCGGCAGGCCGAAGCCTTCATGCCAGGATGGGAAAACAAAAAGTTTACAAAGATTGTACAGCGAGACCAGTTCCTGGTCGGTGACATACCCCGTGAAACATAAATCGTCCGGTCTCAGACCGCTGGATTTTGCCGCGCGCTGGAACACCTCTATATTTTCCGGCAGCATCCTGCCGGCCAACAGCAGGTGATGGCCGGCGCGAAGCGAAGCAGGCAGGCCCGCAAATGCCGCAATCAGGCGCGGCAGGTTTTTACGCTGATCATCGCCGCCGGTGTAAAGGATAAAGGGGCGCGTCAGCCCGAACTTCTGGTTCAGGTGATGACGCGTTTCGTCATCGATTTTCAGAGGTTGAAAACACGGTTCCATCGCCGTCGAAACATTGACGATGCGATCTTCCGGCATATTCAGATGCGCCAGCCCCTCTTCCCTTGTGAATTCCGAGATGGACAGATTAACCGCCGCCTGCCCCAGATACCCGAGCTTGCGCTGATAGTATTTTGCAAAGAGCGGATCCGGTTTGAGGTAATGGTCCGGATTGAGCAGGGGAATGAGGTCATACAGAGACACGCTGACGGGAGTTTTGCGGTCAAAACGGCCGATGCTGGTCACCGCATCATCGACAAACCCCTCAAACAAACTGCTGATATGAATGATATCGGGCTTCAGACTCGCAAGAAAAGCTTCGCGAATCAACTCTGCGGTCTCACGCCGGCCCTCATTGCCGGCAACCTTTTCAAGAACCGGGCCGGGGGCCTGCCAGACACGGATGTTGTCCTGCGGCAACAGGCCGTCAAAGGCGGCGCGGATCGGTTCGATGGCCTCAGGCAATAATCCGCTCAACGCAAGAATGACCTCATGCTCGCCCCGGTTACGGACAATTCCCTGCGCGAAAGACTGGCTGTAGCGGCCTATTCCGCGGAAACGGCTTTCGCTTTGCGCGCCCTGCATATCCATCACGATACGCATCAGCGAGCCTCCCTGTTTCTTTGAGCAGACACTTTCAAGTCCGCATAGATCGACCGGGCCCTGGGCGTCAGATGATCCAGCGGCCCGCCCGAGGGCGCAACGCGGTGGACGGGATCCGCCGTCGGGACAAGGTGTCCGGTCAGATTTCGGTATCTCGATCGCAGGAACGCATCGAGACCCATTCTTGCCGATAAATTTAATAATTTCCCTGCAAGGCCGGGCCGTAATTTAAGAAAAGAAATGATTCGTTTCGCCAGCGGCAAAATCAATTTTTTTACGATAGCCTTTATGCGGGCCGGCGCGCCCTGACGCAACAATCTGGCTTGACTGCTGAACCATCTGACCGGCGCCGTCATTCGCCAGGAGGTGCTTGCATAAATTGCTTCGAGCATTTGATCAGCTTCCTGCACCCGGACGTTGGCTTTCTTTTCCCGAAGCCAAACATCATGGGCACGGGTTTCGGCTTCCTGCGCCCGGATGTTGGCGCTTATTTCTCTTTGCCAAACTTCATATGCCCGCTTTTCGGCTTCACGGAACCGGATTTCGAGATCGTGGACTTTATCTTCCAGCTCACTGATGTAGCGCGCCACGCGATCGGCCGGAGGCAAAGTCCGTCCGCCTTCAAAAACCGTATCGAACGATTTCAACACCGTTTCATCCGCCGTCTTTTGAGCAATAATCGCTTTGGCGGCATTGAGGTGGCAGACCATGTCGTCCAGCGACAAGGATGTCTCCCAGAGCATTTTTTTCGTTATCCGGAATTCCACAACGCAGTGGCGCTGAAATCCGCAATAATCCACAAGGGAAAGGATCAGCTTCTCGGAAACGGGACGAAGGCCTGACGGCAGGTCTTTTGCGCCGGATATTGGCGCTTCGCCCTTTCGGTTCTCAATGATCATCAGTCCGCCCGGCTTCAAAACACGCAGCGCCTCACGGATAAAAATGCCCAAACACTCAATCCCCAGCGCGTCAATATCCTGAAATAAGGAAATCACCCCATGGCTGTTTTCGGCAAAGCGCTTCAGGATTTCGGCAGGATTCGCTTTGTTGACAGAAACGCTCGTGCAACTTTCAGAGCGATCGCCCGGTTTTCCGACAGTCACATCCATTCCGGAGGATTTGAATCCGGCGCCCCCCATAAAGCGTTGCCATGCATCGCAGGCCTGCCCCAGATTCAAAAAAGGCGCGCCGGGACATGCGGCCCTCAGCGGCGTCAAAAAAGGCCCGTATTGCTCCAGCCGCATGCGCAATAATGCGTTTAATCCGTCGGCATGTTCACTTTTTATGGATTCGCTGCTGTCCGGCATCGTCACTTCTTTCCCGCTCTACATGCTTTATCGATGATCATCGGAGAGTGAATGGACGACTCTTCCGAGAAGGGCGCGGCTTTTGTCATACAACCGCGTCTTCTTTGCCACCAGTCCCCGGCGAAGACCGGCCCTCTTACGCCATAGCTTTCTTGTCCACGCCAGGATCCAGCCCTCGTCAAACATGCCGAATCTCTGCAGGACGTCGCGCAGTCCTTTTTCGGCGCTCGCGCGCGAACAATAGGTCTTCAAGCTTTCAACCGCCGCGCGCGACATGCGCGCATAACGGTCGGGGTCCGTTTTCGCAACGGAATAACTTTCCTGATAGGCGCGCAAGAGGGATTCCCAGTTGATCTGGTAGCGGTAGGTGCGCAGGGCCTGTCTGGGGTCATGCGGCCAGTGATATACTTCGAGGCTTGATCCGACAATAAAGGCGTTTGACGGATGAATATAGTCTTCCATCGCCGTGTGCGCGGGCGCGACGGCCGGCTTGCCCGCGGACATGTATTCCATGAGCGGCAGACACTGTCCCTCGCCGTGCGCCGTGTTGACGGCATAGGTGGTCTCCGTCAGGAGTTTGGTGTAGGACGCCTCATTCAAAAAGCCGTGCAGCGCCACCACCCGGCATTGAAAAGGCGAGAGCTTTGCAATTTCACGGACGATGATCTCGCGCATCGCGTCAAAGTCAAAATAGGCCAGTTTCATGACCAGGGTGGCGTCCGGTTTATCCCGAAACGCCCAGCAAAACGCCCACAGCATGTCGAGCCAGTTTTTGCGGCCGTCATTGGGATTGAAAACAGACGTGTAAATCACGCCATCGAGGCGGACGCTGACGGTGTCACCAGGACCGGTCGATCGTTTTTCGATAAAAGGTTCCGGCGCGCCTTGCACCGTTGGGGGCGTTTGGCAGCCCGGAAAGTCGATCACAACGCCTTCAAAGGTCAACTCAAATCCACGCGGAAAGGCCGATCGGGTTTTCTTTCGAGAAAACCGGACATAGTCATCCCACAGCGGGGCGGGAATCGACCAGACGGGATAATGCTCGCCCAGCGCCTGACGAACCGCCCGGACCGCAAAGCGCGAATGCGTAATGGCACAGCCATGTTTTCCCAGAAGGACCCGCCAGTCATTGAGCGGGTTGCCGCCCCATGCCTCCGTCGGCACGGTCAGATACTCCCAGGCAAACACGCAAAGCGTGGGGCATTGGACCGTCGTGGCCGTTTTAAACGGCGGCGTGAAGGATAAAAAAAGGCAGGGTTCGCCGCGGCGGCGACAATTTTCATAGAGCGCATCAACTTCCGTTTCAGGATGGCGGATTTCGATTACGGTCCCGAACGTTTTGAGCACCTTTTCATATTTTTTCAGGACAAAATAGTAACTGTAGTCCAGGCCGCCGATATTGGCGGCAATGCTGTCTGCCGAATCCGCTGAGTGGACGAGAAAAATCATGCGTAATCTTTTATCGACAAAAATTCCTGAAGCTGTTTTTTGACAGCCGCATTGGTGGCGTAAACCTGCATCTTCGCGCGTGCCGCCTTCCCCATGGCCCGATACGCCTCCGGAGAGTGTTTAATCGTCTCATAGCTTTGGCGATAAGCGTCCCGTAGCGATTCCCAGTCGATACGATACCTCAGCGCGCGGAACACATTTCGGGGATCATGGGGCCAGATGCCCGGCTCGATCCCTGAGTTCACGATCCACGTTGACGAGGCATCCACATAGTCGGCCAGCGATGTATGACAGGGCGCAATCGAAGGCGTTGCGCAGGACATGAATTCCATGAGCGGCAGACACAACCCCTCACAGCGGGCCGCGTTGACATAGACGGAGGTGGCGGCAATCAGTTTTTCATAGTCCGCATCGGCCAGATAGCCGTGAAGCGCCACGATCCGGCACCGGAAAGGCCACATGGTCTGAAACAGGAAATGCAGTTTTCCCATAAAAGACGACAGGGAATGATGCGTCATTTTCAAAACGAGCGTCGCATCCTGTGTGTCCCGAAACGCCATGCAGAACGCCTTGACCATCTCCATCCAGTTCTTCCGGTCATCCGCCGGATTGAAGACGGAGGTGTAAACAATTCCGTCGATCTGCGTGCGCCGGGGGACCGCCATCCCCGACGCTTCCCGTCCGGGTTCGACTTCGGCGCGATTGGTGGATATTTCCAGCCAGTGCAGACCGATGCCCATCGTGCGCGCGTCCCTGGCGTTGGAAACAGGCGATAAATCCAGGCCGGAAAATTTCAGCACGTTGTGGGGCGACAAGACGAAAAACGTTACCTCCGACTCCGTCCAGCCATCCTTCAGAATAATTTTCTTCTCCTGGGAACCCAGGGCAACGGTGATCTCCCGGTTTGCATTTCCGGCATACCCGTCCAATCGGATTTTAATCCGAACCTCTCCTGCGAACAGGTAAGGCAGAAGCACCCACGGCTTTTCGATGCGCGACCAGGTGCCCCAGGGTTCCGGTTCATAAAAGCCGCCCAGGGACTGGGAAAAATCGTCCGTCTGCGTAAAGCGCATCCGCAGCGTGCCGCCCGGCCACGGCAAAAAATTAAACCCGTCAGTGGAATTGAGAATGTCGAAGGCGTCAGGCAAAATTTCGTAGTTGCGGCTGTCGATAATGTTGCCGGTAATCGTCATGTCCGTGACGCCGGCGGGGAAGGATGCGTAGCGGTCGCTGCAATGTTCATAGGCGTCCCACACGGGCACGGGAATGGAAGCCACCGGAAAATCCGGCCCCATCGCCCTTTTCACGGCGTCGGCCGAATATTGCGACAGAGTGATGGCGCGGCCGTGATCCGCCAAGACGTTTCGCCAGTCGTTTTTCGGATCGTTATCCCACACTTCATCGGGAATGCGATCAAACTCCCAGGCAAAAACGCAGAGGGTCGGACAGCGCAGGCCGACAGCCGATTTATTGGGCGGAGAAAAAGACAGGAAAACGCATTGTTCACCCTTCCTGAGGCAGTCATCATAAATGGCATCGACGTCCTTTTCAGGATTCTGGACGGGGATCACACGGCCGAGTTCACGCAAAACAGGCACAAATCCGCGCAGGACGAAATAATAGCTGTACTCCGGCATGCCCAGGCTGCCGGAAAGTTTTTTTTCGCTGACTTCCGAATAAACAATAAAGACCATGTGACCGTCCCAGAAAAACTGCCGCCGCGATGATTCCGCGGGCTTGCCTTTTACACTTCTTCCCATTCCAGACCGTCATAGAGGGGCCTGGCCCGCTCGTAAATCCAGTTCGATACATCGTTGCAGAAGACCGCCTCCGGCGCAATTTCCGGGAAAATAGTTTTCCCCACGTCGTTGCGTAGAAACACCACATTGAAGCCGTGACGGTTCGAGCCGACCAGCCGATAACCCTTTTGCCGCGCAAGCTTCACGAAAGCCTGCAGCGACGCGCCGGCATACCAGGCCCAGCCGTAGCGGGGATCTTTCAAATCCTTCAAGACGAAATCGGGGCGATACGGAACGGTGACCGAGGCGGCTAAGCCCCAGACGCTCTGAATTTCCACCATCACCACCCGGGGCGACACCACCTCAATGGCTTTCCACAACCAGTAGTCCACGCCGTCCACATCAATAGAAAGAAAATCAATCTCGCCGGAAAACCCGTTGAAGCGGATCAGGTCATTCACATTCTCGGCGGTCACCCATTCATGAACGACAACGGGCGGGATCAGATACGTGTCGGGATGAGAGGAAAAAAATTGGCGGGCATGGGTTGTCTTGTCCGGGTCGCCGTCAACCATCAGGGCATGCCAGCCATGATGAATGACCAGGTTGGCCGTGTTGCATTCCTGACCGTTGCCCGCGCAGATTTCCACCGCTTTTTTATTGGTGGTTCCGATCAGGGAAAAGATGTTCCATAAAATGCCATCCTCGCCGTTTTGGGAAAAATTGCGAAATTGAACTTCTTCAAAGGGCAGCAAAACACCTTTTTCACAGAGTTCGCGATACTGGATGCCCAGAAGAATTTGCGTTCCCTTATTCACGCTTCCCACCGGATCAGCTGCGGGCGTGGCCTCGGGACGCCTCTGCGCCATCATGGCGTCCACCTTGCGATTCAGATCGGAATTATTCAAAAATTTATTAAAAAGCAGCTGGAGCCGTATTTTCCAATTCATGGAGCCTTCCTTTCCGATAGATGATGAACAATGCACGAGACAAACTGGCGCGTTGCCTCCTCCCAGTCCGGCCACGACCCGTTCGACCGGGGCTCGCCTGGAAATAACTCGCGGGTTTCGTAATCGCGAATCATAGCGGCGAGGCTCTCGGGATCGACCGGATCAAAGTAGGCAATCGACTTTCCGCCGATTTCGCGAAACACCGCGATGTCGCTGGCCATGACGCGAAGCCCCCGCTGCATCGCCTCGACAATCGGCAGGCCAAATCCCTCCGTTACGGCGGGAAACACCAGGCAGCGCGCATGACGGTAGCCATAGTCCAGTTCGCTGTCGTCAAGATCAGAAAACATCAGCAGGTCCTGACCAAAGGCGGCATGGCAGCGAATGCGCGCGATCAGGTCCTTGCACTTCCATCCGACTTTGCCCGCCAGACACAGCCTTACTTTGACACCGGCGCGCCACAACCGGTCAAACGCATCCAACAGATAGCCATGATTCTTGCGCGGCTCCAGCGTACCGACCATCAGATACACCGGGACGCCCCCTTCAAAAAGTGTTTTGACCTCTTCGCGGACAGCGCCGTTTGTCTCAACGCCGTCGAGGCTGCTGCCCAGCTGAAAAGAATCCATCCAGGGCCGGACCGGGGAGGCGCCTGCAGATTCAGTATAAAAACGATCGCGCACCTCTTCGAGCGTGGCGTTGGAGATGGCCATGACACCGTCCGCCGTCCGGCTCATCCAATGAAACCAGTGTTTAAAAACCACCACGAGCCTTGCATCGCAAAACCCGGGATGCGTCAGAGGAATCACGTCGTAAACCACGGCGACGATGGCAACCCCCCGCGCTTTGAGCGCTTCAATCTGCGCGAAGGTGTCCGGATGCCAGGAGCAGTCCAGCAAGACCAGAACATCTTCAGCGACGGCCTGAATCTCGGCCAGACGCTTACCGTCCCCGCCCAGGCGCAGAAAAAGAAGAAGAGCCGCCAGAGGTCCCCGGAGGCTCCAGAAGCCGAATCGATACCAAAACCGCCCTCCGTGCGCGTTTATCCGGCCGCCCTGCGGCTCCGGCCCAAGACGAAGTCCCATGCGGGAGCGGGCGCGCGTCAGTTTGGCATACGCGCGATTGAGATAAAGAAACATCCGACGCCTCGGAATCAGCTGCCGGACTTCATGAAGTTTTCCGTCGCGCAGAATCACGGGAATCGCGCAGATCCCCGGGTCGATGCGCGGCAGGTTTGTGACCACGTTGCGAACGACACGCTGGATGCCCGTGTTGAGGAAGGGTTCCGCATATAGCTGCGTACATTCTAAAAGCAGTCTCAATGCTCAGGTCTCCGGCGTTTCACAAACGGCAAAAGATCCCGGAAGGTGTTGGAGGGTCAGCCCGGCGTTAAGCGCTGCATAGCCGACAAAATCCGGCTGACGGGTATTGAGCACGGAAAAGATAAAGCCCCCGTCCCGCCATTCGTAGTTGTCCGTCAGATGCGAGTCCTCCTGCGATAGCGAGGTGGTGATGGAATAGGTGCCCTTGCCCAGACACATCTCAAAAGCGAAGCGGCCAATCAGCTCATCACCCGCCGTCAGGGGCCCGACGGTTTGCCCCAATCTGTGACTGTTGATGCCATACATCATTTGCCCCAGACGATCCTTGATTAAGAATCCGATCACCGCCTGCGAAACGGCGGCCCGGACCCGGATGCGCAATTCGAGAATCACCGGGGTTCCGGTTTCGACCGCCTCCAGCGCGTTTCCGTCAGGATCCAGAAGCCGGATCTGAGACACCGTCATCTCGCCACCCCCGTAAGTGGTTTTCACATGGCCGCCGGCCTGGCGCTCCTGCCGGATCAGCGCTGTATCCTGCTCGGCCAGAAGCGCGCGATAGAAATCAATGGCCTCTGAAGGAACACCCTGTTTCACCAGACGCCCTCCATGCAGCACGACCGCCCGGTCGCAAATGGATTGAATGCCCACCACGTCGTGGGAGACTAAAAGCAGCGACGTGCCTTGTTCCCGGAACTGACGGATGCGGTTGAAGCTTTTTTGCTGAAAATAGGAATCCCCAACGGCCAGCGCCTCATCGACGATCAGCAGCTCGGGCCGTTTGGCCGTGGCGACGGCAAAGGCCAGTCGCATCTGCATGCCGCTGGAGTAAGTCCGCACGGGCTGATCAATGTAATCGCCAATCTCGGCGAAGGCCTCAATGCCCGGCAGCAACTCCTCGATTTCTTCCACCAGAAAGCCGAAAAGTTGTCCGGCCATGATGACATTTTGACGGCCGGTAAATTCAGGATGAAACCCCATGCCCAGCTCTAAAAGGGCGGCTACACGCCCGTGGAGCTCCAGCTGCCCGGTGGAAGGCTGCGTGGTGCCGGCAATAATTTTCAGAAGCGTGGATTTCCCCGCACCGTTCATCCCCACAATACCCATGGCCTCACCGGCCCGAAGTTCAAGCGTAATGTCCTGAAGCGCCCAGTGCAGAAAATGACGGGGCCGCGACCCCGGCCAGCACCACTCCGCCAGTCGCGACCAGCGCGTGAAGTATTGTTTATAGGCCTTGCCCAGGCTATGCGTTCGCAGAATGGTCATTACATTTCATCCACCATTTCACCTGCGCGTCTGCGGTAAAGCAGGACGGCCAGCAGGCAAAACACCGCAGCCAGCGCCGCGGGAGCAGCCAGTGACGGCCAGTCCGGCCACTGGCCATAGACAAATATCGCCTGATACGCCGACACGATCGTCGTCATCGGATTGAGCCGCAAAACGGATTGCACCGGGGCGGGTAAAACCGACAGGGGATAGACGATGGGCGTAAACCAGAACCAGAACTGCAGAACAATGACGACAAACTGTCCCACATCCCGGAAAAAGACATTCATGATGCCCGCAATGACGCCCAGGCCAATAGCCAGAGACACCTGAATGAGCAAGACGGCGGGTAACGCCACAAGAAGCCAGCCCGGAAATTTACCCATGATCAGCAAAAAACAAAAAAACAGACCATAGCTGATTAAAAAATTAACGCCAGCGGATAAAACGACAATCGCCGGCAAACAAATGCGCGGAAAATTGAGTTTTTTGATCATATTGGCGTTGTCCAGAAATACCGTCTGACATCGCCCGATGATTTCGGCAAAGAAACTCCATGTCATGATGCCCGCGCACAGATAGATGCTGTAGGCCAGCGTGTCACTGATCCCCGGCAGGCGAACTTTCATGAGCTGCGAGAAGATAATGGTATAGATGACAATGATCGCCAGGGAATTGAGAATGGCCCAGAGACTGCCGAGCACCGAATTGCGGTATCGGGACTGAAACTCCCGTTTTACGCTTCCCAGGATAAATTCACGATACGACCACAGGGACCTTAATTGCGCCTTAAGCATGCAACACCCGCTTTTGGCGCCACGCGATAAATCTTTGGGCGAGATGCCGTCCTTTGACACGATAGGTATATTCGACGTAGCGGTACACGATCTCCGATAGGACCGCTGTGGCGGCCACGGACAAAACGATCATCAATCCATTGATCATCCGCTGACCGGCGGGGGTAAAACGCATGGCGCTGAAAAAATACTGCCAGGCGTTTGCGGTCATGTAGAAGACGATCAGGTGAAAGATGTACAGCGCGTAAGAGCGCGATCCCACATAAAGCAGGATGCGCCTGAGAGCCAGGCCGTCGGGAAATCCCCGATCATAGCGTATCGCCAGAAAAACGAGGGCGGCCGATATCGCCGCGACGACGCTCACGCCGCTCATCTCGGCGTCGGCGCCGAACCCCTGAAGCCGGGAGGAGACAAACGGCAGAGCCACAATTAAAAAAACCGTAACCCCCCTGGCAACATATTTCCGGTTCAACAGACGGTCGAGCCCTCCAACGGAGAAGCGGTGGAAAGGCACAAGCGCCAGCAGCATGCCCCAGCAAAAACCATCCATTCGCAAAAACCAGCCATAGCTCCAGTAGGGACGAAGCCAGAAAAAAGAAAGCGCAATCACGGCAAGCAGCGCCACGACTAAAAAACGTTTTTTTATAAAAAGCAGCGCCAGCGGCGCTATAACGTAAAACTGCTGCTCAAGCGACAGGCTCCAGTAATGCCCGATGTAGCAAAAGGAAGGAATCATACACCAGTTGATTTCCGCGGTATGAACGGCACAGTAGGCCGAGTAGAGATTGGCGATGTTGGCCATCGCTATGCCGACGGGGAAAAATATTCTGAGATCAGCCCCTGCGCCGAGGGCCGCCATTTTCAGAATCAGAACCACGGAAAGAAGGAGAAGACCGATGATGGCCGCCGGCAATAACCGAAAGATTCGTTTGATCCAAAACGACACCGCCAGCGATAAAGCGTCCGCTTGTGCTTCCATCCGGCTCTTCATGAATGAGCCAGTAATAACGTAACCCGAAATCACAAAAAAAAGATCCACGCCAACCGCAAAATCAAAATGACCCACCAGCTGCAGATAGGTCGACGACGGAAAGGCCAGCGCTGCCCTCAGATGCACAATCAGAACAAATACAATAGCGACGGCCCGAAGGATCTCAATGTTGTCATTTCGATTATCAATAATCTGGGGATCACTCACGGCAGGTCCCTTTGCGTGGATGGTTTTCTCGCAATAATCGCCTGG
Source organism: uncultured Smithella sp. (assembly GCA_964608995.1). Classification (GTDB taxonomy): domain Bacteria; phylum Desulfobacterota; class Syntrophia; order Syntrophales; family Smithellaceae; genus UBA8904. Next base: position 88,830 of record CAZSQS010000002.1, read on the forward strand.
CTTTTGGGCATAAAGGCATCCAGCGCTTTTTTGATCTGCGGTCCTTGCGGCGTATCCAGCAACAGCTTCCATGTCCGCCCCCAGCTCTCCAGAAGCGGATGCCAAGGCGGCCGGAGATCCTGATTGCAGGCCCAGAAAAAAACCCACCACATCGACCAGTAAAAACCGTAATATTTTCTGGACTCCACAACAAGGCCCGCGTCCGTAACCAGCGCTTCAAAGCGCTGCCTGTCAATAATCCGGATATGATTTGGCTTTTCAAAATATTCCGGAGGCGCAAAATTCTTTTGCAACCCCTCCGCAACGGAATCCGGCACGGTCATCAGATACAGGGCGCCCGCCTTTCCTACTCTGACCAGTTCTTGTAAAAAAGCGGCAGGGTCATCCACATGCTCCAGGACTTCCATCGCAATAATTTTAGAAACACTTTCATCTTCAAGCGGCAGCCTCTGACCATCGCAAACAAGTGGCGTTATTGACCGTGCGGGCGTGCCCTCGAGAATTCTGGACATGGATTCGACTTTGGCCGCATCCACATCGGCGAAGATGACATCGGCCCGCCGCATGGCGCAAAAATGCAAAAACGGACTATCGCCGCACCCGACATCCAGCACGACATCATCCGGCTGAATGGGAAAACCTTCAAGCAGTTCATCTGTTTCGTGTCGAAACCAACCGCTTAAGGACGCATCGATCAATGAAACATCCATGGCTTGCCCGGCGTCAGGCAACACTTCTTCCTTCTGCGTCTCGCCTGAAGGATTACCGGCCCCCCCGGAACGGCCACGGAAAAAATTTTTCAAATTGAACATCGAATTAGCCTCTTAACCGTCCAACAAAATTTTGAAGAGCCAACGACGCGCGCCTCATATAGCGTGGCACGGAAGCCGGCCGGGTCAGGTCGCAATGATCAAGCGCCGCCTTAATGCCTTCCCGGGCAATCGCCTGAGAGCAGAATTGCCTGAGACTCGAAACAGCGCATCGGGACATCTGCGCATAGCGCTTGGGTTTGTTTTTCGCCACATCGTAGCTTTCCTGACAGGCATGATAAAGGGATTCCCAATTAATCCTGTAGCGCATCGTGCGCAGTGCCGCGCGCGGGTCGTGCGGCCAGTGAATCCATTCCGGACTGGATCGAACAACAAAAGCGTTGTCGGAATTGATATAATCTTCCATTGCCGTATGCCCGGGGGTCACCGCCGGCACACCCGCAGACATGTATTCCATCAACGGAAGACATTGACCTTCGCCGTGAGCGGTATTGACAATGTAAGTTGTCCGTTGGACAATCGTTTTGTAATCATCGTCTTTTAAAAAACCGGAAATCACCACAATGCGGCACATGAAGGGTTCAAGCTTCCGAATCTCCGCCAGCACGACCGGCCGAATGGACTCATAATCATGATACACAAGCTTCATCACCAGCGTCACATCCTTGTGCTCGCGGAAAGCCCAGACGAATCCCCTCAGGAGGTCCAGCCAATTTTTGCGGCCGTCATTGGGATTGAATACGGCCGTGTAGATAAAACCGCTCAAACATAGGGTCAAGCGTTCTCCCGCCGTCGAGCGGGCTTCCACAAAGGATTGTTTGGCGGGCGGGTCAACGGCGTTATGTCCCGAAAAATCAATGAGCGCGCCCTCGATATGCAAATCAAAGGCCGATATACAAGCGCTGCGCTCTTCCTGGCTTTCCTGGGGTGCAAAGTCATCCCAGACGGGGGCGGGAATGGACCAGACGGGAAAGTCATCCCCCATGGCCTGCCGGACGGCCCGGACGGCAAAGTTCGAATGCGTAATGGCGCAGCCATGACGTCGGAGAACGGTTCGCCAGTCATGCCGAGGATCGTTTCCCCAAACATCCGTCGGTATTGTCGCATACTCCCAGGCAAAAACACAGAGCGTAGGACAGGCAAGGCCCACCAAGGCCTTATAGGGCGGTGTAAACGACATAAAAAGACAGGGTTCGCCCCTTTGGCGGCATTTGGAATACATCACATCGACTTGCTCCTCGGGGCGGCGAACTTCCCGCACCGAGCCAAAGCCGCTGAGTATTTTTCTATACTTCTCCAGAACAAAATAATAGCTGTAGTCCTGGACGCCGATATGGTCGGCTATGGTTTCTTTTGTTTCCGCTGCGTAAACGATTATGACCATAAACGCCCCATGCAGGTTGTATGGCGGCACGATTTCCGGCAGCGATGTTTGCGCCAGTGGAAGGGGCGGGGAAACTGCATCATGCGGCCTTCTCCGACGGGCAAAGAAAATTTTGCAACTGCTCCGACGCGACGCGGATCGATGCGTAATTTTTCATCTTGGTCGCGGCGGCGTCCGCCATCGCCCGATAGACATCCGGCCGATTTTGAATGATCTCGTAGCTCTTCCGGTAGGCGTCGGCAAGAGACGCCCAGTCCAGCCGGTATTTCAGCGTCCGGAAAACATGGCGCGGATCATGCGGCCAGATGGCGGGTTCAATCCCTGACTCAACAATGAACGTTGAGGACGCATCGACGTAATCTGCAAGCGATGTATGGCTGGGGGCTATTGACGGCTTGCCGCAGGACATGAATTCCATCAGCGGCAAGCATAATCCTTCGCAACGGGATGTGTTGACATAATAATGTGTCGCGACAATCAACTTCGCATATTCGGCATCATCAAGATAACCGTGCAGGGCCACCACACGACATTGAAATGGCCACATCTGCTGCATGAGAATGTGCAGTGTCCCGAGAAAAGAGGCGATGGACGGATGCATCATTTTCAACACCAGCGTCGCCTGCGGTGTGTTTGAAAACGCATAGCAAAACCCCCTGATCATATCCGTCCAGTTTGCCCGGTCATCCCCCGGATTAAAAACGGATGTGTAAATGACGCCGTCGAGAGAGACGTTTTTGATTCCTGGCTTAGCGTTAACGGGCTCTTCCTGATCCGCAACGGATGGACGGCCGGTAATACGGATGGATTGAAGACCGATTCCCATGGTGCGCCGATCCTCGGCCAGTGCATTCGGCGTTAAATCCAGACCGGAAAATATCAAAAGGCTTGCCGGTCGCAAAAGGGTAAAATCAACTTCCACAGGCTGGCTGAAATCCTTCAGACGGATGACCTTTTTTTCTTGCCCCAGCTCAAGCATAATATCGCGGTCATTATTGGCGGCATAACCGCGCGCGGCGATAACCAGTTGCACGTCGCCCGACAAACGGCACGGCAGAAGCACTTGCGGACTTTGAGTCTGCGACCAGGCGCCCCATGCTTCCGGCGGATAAAAGCCTTCCAGATTCGCCTGCTGTTCATCCGTCTCGCGAAAGCTCAAATGAAGCGTTTCGCCTTCCCACGCGGGAAGAAGCGCATGCGATATTTGAACGGATGCCAAACCCATCCCCAGCGATCGCGGATCATCGGCATTGTTGACCGGATGCAGATCCAGGCCGGAGAATTTTAAAATACTCGCCGGTCCGTGAAGCTCAAACCGGACATGGATGATATGGCGAAAGTCCTGAAGGAGAATGGCTTTTTTTTGGCCGCCGAGTTCAACGTCCATCAGGCGGTTCCTGTTTGCGCCATAACCGCAAGCGGATATCTGCAAATCAATGACGCCGTGAAGCTCATAGGGGATCAGCACCCAGGGTTCAGCCGTGCGCGACCAGGCCCCCCAGGGCTCGGATGGATAAAAACCGCCGAGGTATGCGCTCCCGTCATCATCTTGCGTAAACCCCATACGGAGGGTCTGACCATTCCACCGCGACAACTGAAACCCCAGAGGTGGCTCATCCAGCAGAAATGTATCCCCGGTAATCCGGTAGCAACGGCTGTCCACAATATTTCCCTGAATCTACAGGTCATACTTTTGCGGAAGCGTTTCGTTTTGACGACGGTTTCTATAGTCCTCAAACGCTTCCCCTACGGGAACCGGGATGGAAACGACGGGAAAGTCCGGGCCCATCGCTTTTTTAACCGCCCGGGCTGAGTATTGGGATAATGTGATTGCACGACCATGACGGGCAAGCACATAGCGCCAGTCATTTTTTGGATCGCCGTTCCAGACCTCATCGGGAATGCGCTCAAATTCCCAATTCAGAACGCAGAGGCTCGGGCAACGCAATCCAACCGGCGCTTTATTCGGAGGAGAAAAGCACAAAAAAAAGCATGTTTCATTTTGACTGCGGCACTCATCATAGAGCGCATCCACTTCCCGCTCAGGCTCCTGAACATGAATCACCCGTCCCAGTCTGTTCAACACCGGAAGAAAACCTCGCAGAACAAAATGACAGCTATGTTCAGGCATACCCGGACTTCCGGCCGGCCGGTCTTCGCCAATGAGTGAATAGACAAGAAAAACCATAAATGATCAGAATCTCCGCCGTGCGCAAGAACCGCCGCTTAGAATATCATCGTATATCGCAACCGTTTCAGCGGCCGTTTTTTTCCAGGAAAAGCGTTTCAGGTTTTCCACGCCTTTGTCTTTGAGTGTCAACCGCAACGCCGGATCCCGGGCGACCCTCAGCAATTGTCCGGTCAGATCAGGGACGGACAAAGGATCAAAATAGACGGCCGCGCCTCCCGTCACTTCGGGAATGGAGGCGGCGTTTGAACAGACCACGGGGACCCCGGCCGCCATCGCCTCCAGAAGCGGCAGACCAAATCCTTCATAAAGAGAGGGGAAAACCATAAAATCGGCGTGGCTCAAAACGTCATAGACGTCCTCACGGCCCAGATAGCCGGTCCAGATTATGTCCGGATGGATCCTGATGGGCGCGCCGTTTCCGTTGAGTGGAGGATGACCGATCAACACGAGTTGATGTTCCAGGGCACCGTTATTTTTCGCGTCGTTAAATGCTTCCACGAGACGCGGAATGTTTTTGTTGGCGGTCACACTGCTGAAGGCGACGATATACGGTTTGTTTAGACACTGCTGCGCTTGCGCCTGTCCGGGTTCTTTCGTCTTTTTCAACGGCAAGGCATCATCAGCCGCCTCGTGCGTGACGATCACCTTATCCGGTGCCACATTATAGGCCTTGAAAATTTCCTGCCTGGAAAACTCTGAAACGGTGAGAATTCTTTCCGAACGTTTAATGGCCTGTCGGACAAAAAGACCCAGCGCCCATCGGCGGATAAGCGGCATGGCGTGACCGGCCATTTTAAAATTCAGATCATGAATCGTTACAACGGCGGGGCAGGGTAAAAAAATCGGGGAGATGTAAGCCAGCGAATGCAGCAAATCAATGGAATGCGAGCGGACATAATCCCTCAGGCGCACTTGTTCAAACCAGTAACGGTGAAGACGATTTTTGGCGTCCACCGGACAAATGACTTTTTGAAAATGAGATCCCTCATCGGGAAAAAGACTGGCCCCCTCACGGTTGACGAACAGCGTAAACGCGTAATGCGTCTGCAATTGTCTGAGCCCGCCAATCAGGCCTGTCGCATAGGTCTGGGTGCCGCCCACAACATCCGGAATCAGATACAGGAGATTCAGACCAATTCTCATGGCGGCGCCTGAACATAGGATTGTACCAGACGATCCATCAGCGCCTGATGTTTTTCGATCACCACAGGACAGGCGTATTTCTCAGTGGCCGCTTGCCTGGCACGCAAGGACATTTGATCAAGTAAAGGTCGGTCGGCCATGGCCTCGCGGATGGCGTCGGCCAACGCCTGTGGCGAACCCGGCGGCACGACCCAGCCCACCTGCTCTTCGGCGACCACGCGCGCCAGTTCGGAGGCTTTATCGCAGGCAGCCAGAATTGGCTTGCCGGCCGACAGGATGTTATACATCCGGCTGGGCACGGAGGCCCCGGCCATGCCTGAAATAAAGGAGATGACGGCCAGATCGCAGGCGTTAAGAAGTATGGTGAGCTCTGCCCTGGGCTGCGGTGCAATGTGGGTGACGTTGGTCAGGCCGGTATCTCGCAGGGCTTTTTTCAGACAGGCCTCTTTTGCGCCGTTTCCCGCAAATAAAAAATGAATGTCTTTTTCATTTTCCAAAAGACGGGCGCAGGTGATCAAACTCTCCAGATCATGCGTCCGGCCCATATTGCCGGAATACTGAATGACAAATTTATGGGAAAGCCCCAGACGCTTGAGGAGTGCATTGTCATTTCTGGACTTGGGTATTATTTCATTACAGTCGGCCCAGTGCGGAATCATGGAAACATGTCCGTCGCCGGTGCCGTTTCGCGACTGCACAACGCGTTGCATCTCCCTTCCCAGAACCAGGATATGATCCGCCCGCTGATAAAGGTTGTGGTGCAGCGCCTGGATCATTTTTGAAAAAACGGAGTCCGGGTTCATGAGCCCGGCGGCAATCAGCACATCCGGATATAGATCCTCCACGCGCAAAATCAGCCGCGCCCGTCGAAGCCGGCAGATGAGCGATGCGATAAAGGGCAACGTGGGCGGATTTGTGATGACCACCACGATATCGTTTTTTTGAATACGAAAAAGGGCATTAAAAAAGATCGAAACGCTGATGGTCAAAAGATTCACCAGGCGAAATGGAAGAATGTCTTTGTTGAGCGATGTCGCCCGGCAACGGTGGATGAACATCCCCTTGAACGTTTCCTCCACGGGCGCCTTGATCCCGCGGGCCTGATAGGTGGGCTGAACCGTCAGAACGCCGACACGGTGCCTCGCGGCGATGGCCTCAGCAATCCTCGTTATGAAATATCCGGAACCCGTCTCTTCCGGATAGAAGAGTTCAGAGAGAATCCAGACCGTCTTTTGAGTTGTTTTTATCATGTGCTCCTAAATATCCCGAATGCCGTACCAGATTTTTCCCACATATTCGCGCAAGATCAGACCGTTATTAAAAAGCCATAGGGAGTTGGGAATAAATCGCAAGACGGCCGGGCCGTCAGGTGCGGCGTAAAGATAGCCGGACGGCAGGGGATACACGCTTGAGAAGTATTTCGAAAATTCGCTTTCGCTTCGCCGCATGTGAAAACCCGCGGTGACCAGACCGATTTTCAAAGACTTATCCACAAACAGCCGGTTGAATTCAATGGCATGCTCGTAGGTGTTTTGCGATTTTCCTTCAATGCGGATGCTTTCTTTCGGCACACCGAAGTCGATCGCCATGCGCGCCATCAATTCCGCATCCGTTGCGTCCTTGCCGCTTGCCCCGGAGCAGACCAGATACTTCGCCTGACGCTCTTTGAACATCCTTACTGCATGCGCCAGGCGGGCGAGGCTCGCCTCGCCTGAGAAGGCCGCATTGAAGCCCGGAATCGTGTAGCTGCCGCCGCTGAGCACAACAATCACGTCAAGCTTTTCATGCTCTTGAGCTGGCCCGAGCGGCAGATACAGCTCTTCGAGCTGAAAGCTCAGATAACTGGAAACCGGCTGAATGCTCGCCCCATAGAGCACAATCAGCAAAAACAGCAAAAACAGAGGTCCGCCTTTTTTCTTGCCGGAGACCAGACAGGCGATAAACGCAATAAAAAGCAAAATAAAAATAATGGCAATGGGATCTACAAACGACTTTGCGACATCGTATATCTGCTCCATGATGGTTTGTTCCTCCTGTCCAATTGAAAGAAATGGAAACGGTTGATTTCGAAAGCCTCGCTTCTTACAGCTCCGCCCCGTCAGTTACACAGACACTTGTGCAACCTCCTTGACGAAAATGAAAACAGATACTAAAGCTGTACAATATTGTCAATAAAATAAAAATGTTACAATCGCTTTTCGCCTCTGGGGCTGCCACGGAAATGCCACACCAGCACTTTCCATAACACAGCCGTTTTTTGCCGCAGGGATTTGACTGCGCACAGCGTCAGCAAAGCCCCAAAAGCATTGAGAAAAAGCGTCACGGACAGCCTTTTAAAAATAACCGCCGCCGCCAGCCGGTAAAACGCCGGCGATTTCCACTTGCGCAAAAACTGATAGCGCGAACGGTAGAATTCAATGCGCGAGCGCGCGTTGGAGCCGATGCTTTGGCCCTGCAAATGATAGATCAACGCATCCGGCAAGTGATAAACGTCCCAGCCGGCGCACTTCATCGCACAGGCCAGATCCGTTTCCTCAAAAAAGAAAAAGAAGCGCTCATCGAAAAAAGACACGGCATCAAGCGCCTCTTTGCGGATCATCATGCACGCGCCGATGGCAGAATCGACTGCGATGGGCGCAGTATGCGCGTAGCGCTTGCTGGGATAGCGCCGGGGAAATAAATATTCCAGAAGTGAGGTATTGGTCGCCAGGCTCAAAAGCGTCGGAAAAGACGCGATGGAATTTTGCTTACTGCCGTCGGCGTTCAAGAGCTGCCCGCAGATAATCGCTGCTCTGGGCGTCGCCTCGGCAAACGCCCAGAGCTTTTGCACGGCGCCTGGCGTCAGCACGGCGTCCGTATTCAAAAGGAGGGCGTATCGGCCTTGCATGACAGCAAAGCCCTGATTGTTGGCCGCGCCAAAGCCGCGGTTTTCGTTATTGGCGATGACACGGACCTGCGGATAGTATTGCCGAAGCATGGCCACCGACCCGTCGGATGACGCATTATCCACCACAATTACCTCATGCGACAGCGTCCCGACGGTGTTGAAGATGGATTCCAGAGCATCTTTGAGCAGGTCTTGCGTGTTCCAGTTGACGATAATAAAGGAAATGTCCATGCAGGTTACTTTTCACTTAAGCCTTGTTCCCACCGTTTGGCATGCTTTAAAAAGACATAACCGGCGGAGTTCATTGCAATAATCAATCCGGCCATTCCATCCAGAAGACCCAGTTTCCATACATAGCACTCCAGGAATTTTCCAAACGCGTGAAAAACGCCCGCCATGACAAACCAGCCCCCGCGGGGGCGATCCTGCCTCGCGTAAATATCCGAAAAATTGTTCATCGTCGCCACCTGATCGGCAATGGCGCGATAGACAAAGTGGTGCATGGGAGACTTCAAATCGCACACGCGCCCGTCGGCGACCAGTTGATCGTGGGGGTTGATGCCCTGCCATCTGGCCTTGCCGCGCCGCACCAGCCGAAGCTTGCGGTCCGGATACCAGCCGCCATGCCGGATCCAGCGACCCAGATAGCAGGACAGGCGCGGCATGGAAAAGCCACAGACCTCCGGCCCCGCCTCCGAAACGGCCTTTTGTAATTCCGTGGCCAGCTCATCCGATACCGCCTCATCGGCGTCCAGGGAGAAAATCCACTCCCAGCGGCAGGCCTCCAGCGCAAACTGCTTTTGCTCGACGTAGCCCGGCCATTCGCGATGGATCACGCGGGCGCCAAAGCGCTCGCAGATCTCGGGCGTACCGTCCGTGCTTCCGGAATCGACGACGACAATCTCATCGGCAAACGAAACGCTCGCGAGCAGCCCTTCGATGCGGTCGGCTTCATTTTTGGCAATCACGGCAATGCTGATCTTCGGTTTTTCCAATGTTCTTTCTTTTTCAACAGAGAATTTCGAGATTCGCCCTTGACTAAGGCCTGTTTCATGAAAAGCATGAAATATTTCATTTTCTATGCTAGGTGTTCATTAAATTTCGCAAAGAAATATGTTTTTTATGCCGAAAATTGCCGTAGTCATCCCCAAATATGGTTTAGTCGGCGGCGCAGAACAGTTCGCCGCGATGCTCACCTCAAAACTGTGTAGCAGAACAGACTATACATTTCAAGTCTTTGCTAACCGCTGGCAGGCTGTCCAAGACACTGTCGGCTTTGAAAAAATCCCGATTCTGACCTTTCCAAAATTTATGACATCGCTAAGCTTTGCCTGGTGTGTTCAAAAGCGATTACAGCGCGGAGCATTCGACCTGGTTCACAGCCACGAACGCATCTTTTCGGCAGACCTTTATACGATCCACGGCATTCCGCACCGCTACTGGATTCGCTCTATCCGTCAAAAAAGGGTGATGAGCCTCTACGATCTGGCAACCGCCTGGGTTGAAAAGAAACTGGTTTACGAAGGGGGTTGCCATAAGTTTATCGCCGTCTCCGAGCTGACCAAAACGATCTTTCTTGAGGAATATCCGATCGACACGGATCGCGTGGCCGTCATTCATCCCGGCGTTGACCTCTCGGATTGTGTTGAGGATAAGGAGGCAACACGAAACGACATTCGGCGCGGTCTGAATATGACCCAGGCGGATCTAGTTCTGATGTTCGCTTCGATGAACTTTGAACTCAAGGGCCTCGATGAGGTCATCGGCGCACTGGCAAATTTTGCCTCCGGTCTTAAACTGATTGTCGCAGGGAAGGGCGATATCCAAAAATATAAAGCACTCGCGCAGAAGGCCGGCGTGCACGATAAGATTATTTTCACCGGCGTGGTGGATAAAAAGCGGCTAAACGAATTGTATCGCGCGGCGGATCTTTATCTGATGCCATCGAAATTCGACACGTTCGGGATGGTCGTCCTCGAAGCGATGGCCGCAGGCCTGCCCGTCATCGTCAGCGATCGCGTCGGAGCAAAGGATTTGATTGACGAGGGCAAAAACGGTTTTATCCTCGATTCCCATGGCGGGCCCGAAGCGATGGCCTCCCGCATCCGTCTGCTTCTGAATCGGAATCGGCGAAACGCCATGGCGGGAGAAGCTCGGGCGACTGCACTGTCAAACGGCTGGGAAAAAGCGGCGACCCGATATTCAGACCTGTATGCCGAGACACTGGAAAGAAAAAAAGGGAAAGGCCGCTAACGCCATGCAAATCATTACTGCCGCCACCTACAGGCTGCCGCCGGACATTCACCATATTCTTATGATTCAGCTGGGCGATATCGGCGATGTGGTCTGGACGACACCCGCCATCCGGGCGGTGCGGCAATCTCTTCCCGCGGCCAAAGTATCGCTGATGGTTCGGGAAGGTTTTGGATCCCTGCTGGTGGCCCATCCCGACGTGTATCGCCTCCATGAAATCACGCGCCAGTCGGGAAATTTTTTTCAACGGGTTGCCGGACATTTATCTTTTTTAAAAAGCCTGCGCGACGAACATTTTGATCTGGCCGTCGATTTGCGACTGGGAGATCGGGGCGCTTTCATGGCGTTTCTCTCAGGCACGCAGATCCGGATCACCATGCATCATCCGCCAAACGTTCCATTTCTGCGAAGACTGTTTTTCACCCATGCCGCCATTCCTTGCGATGTGCCGCCCGAGCGTGGCGCGGCGGAGCAGACACTGCGCATTCTTCGAACACTGGGTATCGATACGGCCGATAAAATTCCGCGCCTGATCATATCCGATCAAGAAAAACAAAAGGCGCAAAAGCTCGTAGCGACAGCGCAGCCCCAATGGGCGAGCGGCTGGATCAGCATCAACCCTTATTCCCGATGGTCTTACAAAGAGTGGAGCGAAGATAAGTGGGTTGAGATTATAGAATGGATTTGGAGCACATATGCGATCTTGCCGGTTATCATCGGATCATCCGATGAAGCCAGGCGGGCTGAGGTGCTGAGGGGCAGGTGCAAGGTTCCGGTTTTAAGCGTGGCGGGAAAAACGACGCTTGCCGAACTGGCGGGACTGCTGAGCCTTAGCCGCCTGCACATTGGCGTGGACAGCGCCGCCCCGCACATCGCCGCAGCCGTAGGCACGCCGACCGTAACAATTTACGGTCCATCTTCATGGTGGGACTGGGCCCCGGTGGGCAGCGCACATCGCGTGATCATTCCCGACAACCCCTGCGCACCCTGTCATGCCAAGGGGTGCAACGGCAGCGGCCAGAGTCTCTGCCTCGATGAGCTTTCCGTCGAAAAGGTCAAAGAAACGCTTCGGGAAGTGCTGGATTCGCTTTGTTCGGATTAATTTCAATGACGCATGGGTTGTTTCAGAAATAATGCCCCCCAGAGTGGCGAATTATTTATTCCTTGATCATGAGCCATGACCCATCCCTGTTTGACCGTTTTCGGATTCAAAAAAAACGGGGCCCGTTTTACGGAGCCCCGTCTGAACATGGCTATTCTTGCGTTGTTTCGCTTTCCGTGCCGGTATCGTCTGGCGCGCCATTGACGTCATCGTCCTTTTCGTCGTCTTCAGCGGTGGTCCGCGCGACGCCGACGAGTTTTTCGTCTGTCCCGAGATCAATCAGTTTAACGCCCTGCGTGACGCGGTGGTTAACGGGAATTTCCTGCACCTTGAGACGGATGACATTTCCGGTAGAGCTGATGAGCATGATATGCTCGTCGCCCTGCACCTGCAAGACGCCGGAGACATGGCCGATTTTAGCAACGGTTTTGAGGTTGATGGTGCCCTTGCCGCCGCGCGACTGAACGCGATATTCCTCAATGGGCGTGCACTTGCCATAGCCGTTTTCCGACACGGTCAGCATAAATGTGTTGACCGCGGGAATTTCCGCGTCAATGACGTCGTCGCCTTCATCGAGATTGATGCCGCGAACGCCGCGGGCCGTCCGGCCCATGTCGCGCACATCCTCTTCCTTAAAGCGGATGGCCATGCCCAGACGCGTCGCCAGGAAAATGTCCTGCTCGCCATTGGTCAGCTGCACATCCACCAGCTCATCTACATCGTCAATGGAAATTGCGATAATACCACCCGCACGCGGGTTGGAATAGGCGGCCAGATCCGTCTTTTTGATGATGCCGTTTTTCGTGACCATCACGATGAATTTGTCTGAAACAAATTCACGCACCGGCAGCGTTGCCCGGACTTTTTCGCCGGGTGCGAGGTTAACGAGATTGACGATGGCTTTGCCTTTGGCGGCGCGGCCCGCCTGCGGAATCTGATACACCTTGAGCCAGTAAACCTTGCCCAGATTGGTAAAGACCAACAGATAGTTGTGCGTGGAGGCGATAAAGATTTTCTCGACAAAATCTTCTTCCTTGGTGCCCATGCCCACCTTCCCGCGACCGCCGCGGTGCTGGCTGCGATAGAGGCTGACCGCATTTCGCTTGATGTAGCCCGCATGCGAAATGGTCACCACCACATCCTCTTCGACGATCATGTCTTCAATGTCAATGTCTTCGGTCGAGGCGACGATTTCAGTGCGGCGCTCATCGCCGTATCGTTCATTGATCTCCCGAAGCTCTTCGGTGATCACCTCCAGGACTTTTTGCGGATCGGCCAGAATGCCTTCAAGTTTGGCGATGAGCTGGGTGATCTCGGCGTATTCCGCGTCAATCTTATCGCGCTCAAGACCCGTGAGGCGCTGGAGGCGCATCTCCAAAATGGCCTTGGCCTGGATTTCCGAAAGATCAAACCGGGAGCACAAAAAGACCGTGGCTTCCGCGGGATTCTTGGAGGCCTTGATGACTTTGATCACCTCATCAATATTGTTGAGCGCAATGATGTAGCCTTCGAGAATGTGCGCGCGTTTTTTGGCCTGATCCAGTTCAAAGCGTGTCCGGCGAACGACGACTTCCTGACGGAAGGCAATAAAGCGCTCAAGAACTTCTTTGAGATTGAACACCACGGGCCGTCCGTCGGATATCGCGAGCATGATGATGCCGAAAGAGACTTCCATCTGCGTAAACTTATAGAGCTGATTTAAGATGATGGCTGAATTTTCATCGCGTTTGAGATCAATGACTACGCGGATGCCCTCGCGGTCGGACTCGTCTCGAAGATCGGAGATACCGGAGATTTTCTTGTCACGCACCAGTTCGGCGATTTTCTCGATCAGCGCCGCCTTGTTCACCTGATACGGCAGCTCGGTCAGGACGATGGTTTCCCGGTCGTTGCGGGCGTTCTTTTCAATGAGCGCCCGGGCGCGAACCCGGATAATGCCACGGCCGGTGCGGTAGGCCGACAGGATGCCTTCGCGGCCGTTGATGAAGCCGGCGGTCGGAAAGTCCGGTCCCGGAATAATGCGGATCAGCTCATCGATGGATATTTTCGGATTGGCAATAATCGCAATCGTGCCGTTGATGATTTCCGTCAGATTGTGCGGCGGAATGTTGGTGGCCATGCCGACGGCGATGCCCGCCGTTCCGTTTAAAAGCAAGAGCGGAATGCGCGTGGCCAGCACGTTCGGCTCCGAAAGCGACTCGTCATAGTTGGGCACAAAATCGACCGTATCTTTTTCAAGATCCCCCAGTACGTCTTCCGAAATGCGCGCCAGACGCACTTCGGTATAGCGCATGGCGGCGGGCGGGTCAACGTCAATCGATCCGAAGTTTCCCTGACCATCCACCAGCGTGTAGCGCATGGAAAAATCCTGCGCCATACGCACGAGCGTATCGTAAATGGCCGCGTCGCCGTGCGGATGGTAACGGCCCATAATATCGCCGACGATACGCGCGGACTTGCGGTAGGGTTTGTTATAGCGGTTGCCGCCTTCATACATGGCATACAGAATCCGGCGGTGCACCGGCTTGAGGCCGTCGCGCACATCGGGAATGGCGCGCCCGATGATGACACTCATGGCGTAGGCCATGTAGGACTTCTTCATTTCGTCTTCTATATTCACCAGCGTTTGTTTTTGGTGGATATCTCGTTCCATTTTTTACTTCCTCTCTTTTTTTCCCAAAGCCGGATCCATAGCAAGCTTACGGCTAATGGCCAGGCGTTAGCCAAAAGGCATTTAAATTAAATATCCAGATTCGACACATGCAGGGCGTTGGCATAAATGAATTCGCGGCGCGGCTCGACCTGATCGCCCATGAGGGTGGTAAAAATCTCATCGGCCAGAACCGCATCTTCAACAGTGACCTGCAACAGCGTGCGTTTTTCCGGATTCATGGTGGTTTCCCACAACTGTTCGGGATTCATTTCACCCAGACCTTTATAGCGCTGAATCGTAATCCCTTTCTTTCCCAGGGCCATGATGTGATCCACCAGCGCCCGGGCGGAAGGCAGAATCACCGGCGCCGCCGCATCCTCCGGCTGATCGCGGTAGGGCGCTTCGCCAATGACGGAGACCTGGCCCAGTAAAGTGCGGATTTCAACAAACTGAGGCGTACGGAAGGTTTCACGATCAATACAATTGACGCTTTTTTTTGTGTCGTGGCGGATGTCAAAAATAATTTTGTAGCCGCCGTGTTCCGGATCGGAATCGATGCGGTAATCAGTGATGCGATTCGAGCCCAGGGCCACGACGGTGCGTCCCGCCACTTTTAACAAGTCGTGCTCATTTTGGAAGGCCTCGTCTGTCAGTGTGGGATCGCCGGCCAGAACACGGATCAGATCGCGATCGCGCCTCTCTCTTTCGAAGCGGTCTAAAAGATCTTCAATCCGCATGACCTTTTTGATGATGCCCAGAAGCTTGCCGCCCGTCACCGGGAAAGAACTGCCATCCCCCATCAGGAGCCTGACTTTTTCGACGCCGTTTTCCAGCACGTAGTTTTTCATTTGATCTTCATTTTGGATATAAATCTCTTTTTTCTTATCCACCAGTTTATACAGGGGCGGCTGTGCAATAAACAGGAAGCCCCGTTCAATGAGTTCGCGCATCTGGCGGAAAAAGAACGTCAATAGCAACGTGCGGATATGCGCGCCGTCCACGTCCGCATCCGTCATGATAATGACTTTATGGTAGCGCAGTTTACTGATGTCATAATCATCCGCGCCAATACCCGCGCCAAAGGCCGTGACCATAACTTTGATTTCTTCATTTTGCAGCATTTTATCAAAGCGCGCTTTTTCCACATTGAGCACTTTGCCGCGCAGAGGCAAGATGGCCTGGTTTTTCCGATCTCTTCCCTGTTTGGCCGAGCCGCCGGCCGAATCGCCTTCAACCAGATAAATTTCGCTCAGCGCCGGATCTTTTTCCTGGCAGTCAGCCAGCTTTCCAGGCAGGGCGCCCACTTCTAAAGCGCTTTTGCGGCGCGTCAACTCGCGGGCACGCCGTGCGGCATCGCGCGCGCGGGCGGCATCCATGCACTTGTTTAAAATCTGTTTGGCAACGGATGGATTTTCTTCCAGATACGAGCCGATTTTTTCATAAACGATGCCTTCAACCAGCCCCTTGACATCCGAGTTTCCCAGTTTGGTTTTCGTCTGTCCCTCAAACTGCGGGTTGCGTACTTTGACACTGATGACGCAGGCCAGGCCTTCGCGTAAATCCTCGCCGCGCAGGGATTCCTTGCCTTCTTTGATAATTTTATACTGGACGGCATAGTTGTTAAAAATACGCGTGAGCGCCGAGCGGAACCCCACCATGTGTGTGCCGCCTTCAATGGTATTGATGCTGTTGGCAAACGAAAAGATATTTTCAAGATAGCCGTCGTTGTATTGGAGCGCCACCTCCACCATGCAATCTTCGCGCGCGCCGGTCACATAGATGGGTTCTTTATGAAGCGTTTTTTTGTTACGATTGATATATTCCACAAAAGAAACAATGCCGCCCTTGTAAAAAAACTCAGCACACTTGTCGGTGCGTTCATCCACCAGGGTGATTTTAACGCCGGAATTCAAAAAGGCCAGTTCGCGCAGGCGATTGGCAATCACATCAAAACTAAACTCCGATTCCTCAAAAATTTCATTATCCGGCAAAAACGACACAGTGGTGCCGCGGCCTTTGGTTTTCCCCACCATTTGCAGAGGCGCGTCCGGCACCCCCCTTTGGTAGGTCTGTCGGTAAACATTGCCGTCGCGGCGCACTTCCAGTTCGCAGGTTCTCGAAAGCGCATTCACCACGGAAACGCCGACACCGTGAAGCCCCCCGGACACTTTATAGGTATCGCCGGAGAATTTTCCACCGGCATGCAGTTTCGTCATGGCCACTTCTGCGGCGGAAACCCCCTCGGTTTTATGAATATCCACGGGAATCCCGCGGCCGTTGTCATCCACGACGATACTGTTGTCCACCCGGATTTTAACGCCAATCGTGTCGCAATAGCCGGCGCAGGCTTCGTCAATGCTGTTATCAACAACTTCATACACCAGATGGTGCAGGCCGTCCTTGCCGGTGGACCCGATATACATGGCCGGACGCTTCCGAACGGCTTCCAGGCCCTCTAAAACTTTTATACTGTCCGCGTTGTACGTCTGTGTCATTTGAAATTATTTACTCCTATATTTTCAACGGCATCACAATGCAAAAATAATTATCATCGTCGGCAGGTTTAATAATCGTTGGCTTTAATCCAATCCCCACCTCCATGACAATTCTGTCCAGCGTCACGACCGATACCGCATCGATCACGTAGTTCACGTTGAAGCCGACATCCATATCCTCGCCGGAATAATCGATATCGATCTCTTCTGTCGCCTCGCCCACATCGAGATTCGTGGAATTGAGGATCATTTTTCCGGCAGAAAAAGAAATAATCACCCCGCTGTATCTTTCTGAAGAGACGACATTCATTCTCTTGAGCGCATGAAGAAAAATTTCTTTGTCGATTGTGACCCCAACACCTTTTTCAGCGGGGATCACACGGTTGTAGTCCGGGAAATCTCCATCCACAAGATTGATTTTTAAAACAGTATTGTCCGCCTTGATAATCAGGATATTTTTTTGGATGCTCACGGAGACGTTTTCCTGGACATCAATGATTTTTTTGATTTCCATTAAGCCTTTTCGCGGAACAATGACGCCTTTATCCAGGATAAGACAGGGGTCAACTGTTTGAGCCTTGGAAAACGCAAGCCGATGACCATCTGTGGCCACCATGCGCCAGATGTGATTCGTCCCGTCGGTTGACGTTTCCAGTAAAACACCGTTGAGATTCTTCCGGCTTTCATCAAACGCCATGGCAAAAGAGGTTTTATTGATGAGATCTTTGATGAGAGCGCCGGGAATATTGGCAAAGACCAGATCCTGAATATCACCGACGTTTGGAAAATCCGTCGCGGGAAGTCCGGGAATCTTATAAACGGCGCGCTGACAGGTCACTTTGACGATATTATTTGAACTTTTAATAAAATGGATGGTTTCTCCCTGGATTTCACGGATCATTTCATGGAGTTTTTTAGCAGAAAGCGTAATTTCCCCCTGCTCGGCAATATCTGCGTCGTAGTCGGAAATTAAACTGATTTCCCTGTCCGTCGCGATAATTTTTAGTTTATTATTTTCTGTTTTTAAAAGGACATTGTTGAGAATGGGGGTTGTTGTCTTTTTTTCGACAATACCAAGCGTTTTCTGAATGCCATCCAGAAAGGTATTTCTGTTGATTTTAAATTCCATATTTTCCTCCCATTAAATAAGTTCTTTTTTATATAATATAAAAATAAACAGTAACAGTAATAAGCACTGTGGATATGTGGATTAAAGCTATTTCTGTTTTAATATTCATAAACTGTCTATTGTATCCCTGTGGAGAAAACGTTGAGTTCAAATTACATTTTGTGGATAACACTCTCTTCAATATCCTGAACCAATTTTTTAAATTGACTGTCTGCGTCGATGCTGTTGATCATTTTATTGTTTGCATAAATCACTGTGGAATGATCCCGTCCGCCAATTTTTTGACCAATGTCCGGATAAGAAAGATTCGTCAGTTTTCGCGCCAGATACATAGAAATCTGACGGGCCAGGACGTTGTTTTTGTTTTTATTATGGGCTTTAATGTCCGCAATTTTAATATTGAGCTTTGATGCGACCACTTTAATAATGTCATCAATGGAAACTTCTTCTTTATTGTTGTGCTGAACAATTTTTTTAAGGACTTCCTTCACCAGATCCATGTCGATCTCTTTATTGGTTAAAGAGGAATAAGCTGAAATTCGGATTAAAAATCCTTCAAGTTCACGAATATTGGATTCCACGTGCGAAGCTATATAATGGGCAACCGCAGGAGACAGATCAATTTTACTCTCCTGCATTTTCTTTTCAATAATCGCTATTTTTGTCTCAATTTCAGGAGGTTGAATATCGGCGATCAGCCCCCATTCAAAGCGCGACCGCAACCGTCCTTCCAGATTCGGAATATCCTTGGGAAATTTATCACTGGTGACGACGATTTGCTTGCCGGAGTCGTGCAGGGTGTTGAACGTATGAAAAAATTCTTCCTGCGTGCGGTCCTTGCCGGCCAGAAAGTGAATGTCGTCAATAAGCAGACATCCGATATTACGGTATTTTTCACGGAATTTCGGCATCCGGTCATAGCGGATGGAGTTGATCATCTCATTCATGAAGGCTTCGGCGGAAACATACGTGACATTCATTCCCGAGTGCAAAGAAGCACTCATCAGGCCGATCGCGTTTAAAAGATGTGTCTTTCCCAGACCGGAACCGCCGTAAATAAAAAGAGGATTGTAGTTTTTGGCCGGCTGTTTGGCGACGGCAATCGACGCGGCATGGGCAAACTGGTTGGATG
Source organism: uncultured Smithella sp. (assembly GCA_964608995.1). Classification (GTDB taxonomy): domain Bacteria; phylum Desulfobacterota; class Syntrophia; order Syntrophales; family Smithellaceae; genus UBA8904. The sequence goes on from CAZSQS010000002.1 coordinate 107,969, forward strand.
GCCCCACCACAAACCGGTCAAACGTGTAATGACTGTTTAAATAGGAGACGTTTGTATGGCGTCCCGAAGAAGCTGTTTTGGCGCTGTCTTGTGGTTTGTCAAAAGGCAGAGCGACATTTTCCGGCTTCTTTTCCTTGTCTTTAATGAGAACAAAATCAACATCCACACTCATACCGATGACGTTTTGCAGGGAATGTTTAATCGTGGACAGGTAGTTATCCATCAGCCAGTCTTTAAAAAATTTATTCGGAACGGACAACTGGACACATTTGTCTTCCATGGCAAGGATTTTAACGGGTTTTATCCAGGTGTCAAAGTTTTGTTTAGAAACTTTATCCTGAATAATTTTAGTAGCTTTATCCCAAACTGTTTCCACGTATCAACCTTTTATTCACAACAGCATCAACAGGTGTTGATAACTTAAATCGTAATTATTTCAATTCATCCAACAGGTAGCGCGCCAGACGGTTTAATTCATCCTGTGAGCGGTAAGAAATCTCAATAGATCCCTTCCTTGGGGAACCTTTGATCTGGACTTTGGCCATACATTTGGAGGTCAAAGTTTTCTCCAGATCCGCAATAAAGCGATCCCTGGCGTCAGATTTCTTTTCAGGCGGCGCGTTTTTCAAACGGCCGGCGAGTTTTTCCGATTCGCGGACATTTAACTCACGCTTTAAAATAGCCTCCAAAAGGAGCGCCTGTTCGTCGGGGGACGAAAGCGAAAGAATGGCGCGGGCGTGTCCGGACGTGATCTTTTTTTCTATAAGCGCGGTTTTTGCCCGGGCCGGAAGCTTCAAAAGGCGCAGTGTATTGGCGATCGTCGAGCGGTCTTTTCCGACCTTGATGGAAATATCTTCCTGAGAGAGTTGAAATTTTTCCAGAAGCGTCACATAGGCGTCCGCCTCTTCCAGGGGATTTAACTCCTCGCGCTGAATGTTTTCAATGAGTGAAAGTTCCGCCGCTTCCAGATCGGAGGCTTTACGCACGACAACCGGCACCTCTTGAAGGCCTGCCGCCTGCGCGGCGCGCCAGCGCCTTTCGCCCGCGATGATTTCATAGCCGGAATCGGTCTTGCGAACGACAATCGGCTGAATAATCCCGCTTTGTTTAACAGAGGAGATCAGATCTTTCTGATCCTCGTCGGAAAATGTCTTACGCGGCTGGTAGCGATTGGGACGAAGCTCTTCGATACCGCAACGCGTGACCGCATCAGACTTGCGGGGGGTGTCATTATGCAACAAATCCGGGAAAATAGCGCCAAGGCCTTTTCCCAGAGCATCTTTTTTCTGCGCCATTTATATTTCTCCCGAAATGATTTCCCGTGCCAGGTCGCTGTAGGCCAGAGCGCCGCGGGATTTTCCATCGTAAAGCAAAACAGGCAATCCGTGACTGGGGCTTTCCGATAGCCGCACGTTGCGGGGAATAACGGTTTTAAAGACTTTGTTGCCGAGGTGCTTGCGGACATCTTCCGTTACCCGGTGCGAAAGCGTGTTTCGCGCATCGAACATGGTCAGTAAAATGCCACCCAGCGCAAGAGACGGATTTAAATTGGCTTTAACCAGTTTTACGGTGTTGAGCAGATAGCCAAGTCCTTCCATGGCGTAATACTCACACTGTAAGGGAACAACCAAAGAGTTTGCCGCGACGAGAGCGTTGACCGTCATAAAACCTAAAGACGGCGGGCAGTCAATTACTATATAGTCATACGGCTTGTCCAGCTTTTTCAGCAATTGCCGCAGGCGGATCTCCCGCTGGTCCATATTGACAAATTCCACTTCAAGACCAATAAGGTCCTGGTTGGACGGGACGACATCGAGCGCGGGGAGCATGGTTGAATGTATCACGCAATTGAGCTCGGTGTCTCCAATCATGGCATGGTATAAATTGCCGGATTCATAAGTGCTTCTGTCGAGGCCCAGGCCGCTGGAGGTGTTGCCTTGAGAGTCTGCGTCAATGAGCAACGTACGCTTGCCTTGGGCCGCCAGGGAAGCAGATAAATTAATGGCTGTCGTCGTTTTGCCGACGCCGCCTTTTTGATTTGCGATACTTATGATTTTATTCATTATTTATGTGTTAGTCTTTCACAAAAGGGATTTGGAAAAACTTCCTGATCGACTAACACAAAATTGGGTTTTTTAGAAGGCTTTTTTACTTAAATCGGGCTTTACCGCAATAATAATTTTGCGCGGCGGGCCCAGCAGCGGCAAATCTATATCATATTGAATTAATTTACAAAATAATGAGTCGATTTTGAGTTTATCCACAGCCGCCAGTTCGTCTTCGAGGTCGGGGCCTTTCCAGGCTATCAACAGCCCTCCCGGGGCCAGAAAATAATCGCCCAGGGGGAGTAGTTGAGGCAGTTTTAAAGCGGCGCGTGAGATGACGAAATCGAAGGACGAGCGCCACGAGCCGTCCTTGAGGAGATTTTCCGTCCGGTCGTTAATCGTGAAGATATCCGAGAGGTTCAACAGGCGGATCATGTGCTTGAGAAAGGAAACCTTCTTGCGGTTACTCTCCAAAAGCCAGATTTGCAGATCCGGACGGGCGATTTTAAGCGCAAGGCCCGGAAATCCGGCGCCGGATCCGATATCGATCATTCGGGCGTTTTGGTTTATAATGTGAGGAAGCGCGCTTAGAGAATCCAGAAAATGGCGGGTAACGATTTCGCCCGAGGTGCTTTCGGCAATCAGATTGGTCCTGGCGCTCCAGAGGCGCAGTTCGTTTTGGTACAAATCAAATAAGGCAAGCTGGGCATCGCTTAATTCGATGCCGAAAAGTCTCGCGCCCTGACGAAGCTGAAGCATGTGAGTATTCATAACGCTGGAATAACAAAAAAGAGGAAAGGCGGCAATACATGAAACCTGAAAATTACAACATTTTAAAAACCGACGTTGTCCCGGAATTAAAGGGATTGTGGAATGGACCCGTTTGGCGCGGTGTGTCGAGTCTGTCCATCGACTGTTTCCGCCCTGAAGGCAGCGACCACCGACCGCGGACATTATGCAAGCTGCTGTATAACGATACGAGCCTTTTCGGAATTTTCCGCGTCGAGGATCAATATGTCCGCTGTGTCCACGCAGGCTTCCAAAGCGACGTCTGGAGGGATTCCTGCGTGGAGATGTTTATCCAGCCCAAAGACCGGCGCTGGTATTTCAATTTTGAGTTCAATTGCGGCGGTGCGCTTCTGGCCTCCTACGTGACCAATCCCGAGCGCGTCGAGGGCCGGCTTCAGGGCTTTACGCCGCTAAAAGACGAAGATGACGAGGAAATCCGGCGATTTGCCGATCTTGGACCGGTCGTGGAGCCGGAAATCCAAACACCTCGAATCTGGCATCTGGAATTTGATCTTCCCTGGGCGGTTTTAAAAAAGTATATGGGCCAAACAGGCGAACTTCAAGGAAGCGCCTGGCGCGCCAACTTTTACAAATGCGGCAATGACACGTCGCACCCCCACTGGGCGTCGTGGATGCCGCTTGCCGCCTGCAATTTTCACGAACCGGGAAGCTTTGGGACGCTGATCTTCGGCGCGTGAGGGATTACAAGCTCAAAATCGGTCAAATTCAAGTTTTCTGCAAAAACCGCCGATTCCATCATCAGAATTCGGGAGCGCAGCGTTTATGAACGATATATCATCCATAGCGTCCACCATGATGGCCATGAGCCGCTCGCAGACGCAGGATCAAATCAGCCTGAGCCTGGTGAAAATGCAGGCCGAAGCCCAGCAGGCCTTAGCCGAGATGATTATGCATAATGCCCGCCAGATTGATGCTCTGTCGCATGCCGCCGCCGGCGGCGTAATCGATCTTTTTGCCTGAATCGATAAAAAATCTTCGTGCAATTGAGAGACGTCGGTTTTATAAGTTCCCCAACGAAAGAGGGGGAGCTTGCCGCATGTCTTTAAAAGCAAAAATCAAAAACGTCAGTATTGTTTTATTTAAACCCAAATATGCAGGCAATATCGGGTCTGTGGCGCGCGCCGCCAAGAACATGGGCGTGAATCAGCTCGTCGTGGTGGGAGCCAGGGAGTATGACCGCGAGGAGATGCAGAAGCGCTCGACGCATCTGGCGGCGGATGTCCTCGATGCGATCACCTACTGTGACACGATTGAGGAGGCGCTGGGCGGTTTTTCTTATATCGTCGGCACAACGGCGCGACTGGGAAAGGCGCGCGGGCCGTTTGTTTCGCCCCGGGCGGCGGCTTCGAACATTGCGGGTCTTTCGCAGAAAAACCGCATCGCGCTTTTGTTCGGGCCGGAAGACGCGGGCCTGGCCAACGAAGAGCTTCATCTGTGTCATTCAGTCGTCACCATTCCCACCTCGCAGGAATTTACATCGCTTAACCTCTCCCATGCCGTCATGATCCTCTGCTATGAAATCTTTGTCGCCGAAGCCGCCCAGCAGACACCGCCCAAGCTTGCGCTATCGTCGGAGCTTGAAGGGATGTACGGCCAGATGAAAGATTTCCTGGCGCGCGTGGGGTTTTTCCGTCCGGAAAACCCGGACTACTGGATGATGGACATTCGCCGCTTTTTTTCCCGCGTCGGTATCACATCACGTGAAGTCAAGATTATCCGTGGCATCTGCCGGCAGGTTTCGTGGTGGGCCGAGCACAAAAAGACTTGACTTTATATGGAAGTTGGCGTGAAAGGAGAGCCTCGAAATTTAAGAGCAGCAAAACCCCAAACCCCTGACGATGGAGGTCGTTTATGATGAGAAAAATGTTTTCATTTACAGGCGCAAAGAAGATTGTTTTTGGCAGTTCATCCATTTTATCCCTGGCGACGCATGTGAAGGATCAGCAGGCGAAAAATCCCCTGTTGGTCATTGATAAGAACCTGGCCAAAACCGGATTGCTCGAAAAGATCACCGGTATATTAGAAGCCGACGGCCTCAAATATAAGGTTTTTAACAAGGTTGAACCGGAACCGCAAATTGAGCTCGCCGACGAGGGCGCAAAAATCGCGATCAAAGGCAAATGCGACTGCGTCATCGGCGTCGGCGGCGGATCGGCCATGGATGTGGCTAAGGCCATTGCCGTGATTGCCACCAATTCAGGCTCCGCGACGGATTATCTGGGCCTCAATAAAGTTCCCAAGGCGGGCCTTCCGAAAATCATGATTCCCACCACCGCCGGAACGGGCGCCGAAGTCACCTTCACCGCCGTGTTTGTCCGCAAGAATCTGCAAAAGAAGGAAGGCATGAACAGCCCGTATCTGTATCCGGAAGTGGCGCTTTTGGATCCGGAGCTGACGCTGTCGCTTCCGCCTGCGCCCACCGCGCAAACGGGTCTCGATGCGCTGTGCCACGCGATTGAATCCTATACCTCAATTAACGCCTCCCCGATGAGCGAAATGTTTTCGCTCGAGGCGATTGCGCTCATTGCCGAAAACCTTCGCACCTGCGTTCATGACGGCAAAAATCTCGCTGCGCGCGAGAGGATGCTGCTGGGGAGCCTCTATGCAGGCATTGGTCTGGCCAACGCCGGCGTCACGGCCGTGCATTCGCTGTCTTATCCTTTAGGCGGAAAATTCGGCGTGAGTCACGGTCTGGCCAACACCATGCTTCTGGCGCCGGTCATGGCGTTTAATCTGCCGGGCGCACTGGAAAAATTCGCGGATATCGCCGAGGCGATGGGCGAATGCATTGACGGGCTCTCCGAGCGCGATGCGGCGTATCTGGCGGTGGAGGCCATCGAGGCGCTCATTGACGATTGCGGCATTTTGTCCACCATTGCGGATTTTGGCGTAAAGGAAGAGGACTTCCCGGCGCTTGCTGATGTGGCGATGACGGTTGCACGACCGCTCGAGAACAATCCCCGCAAGATGACCAAAGAGGATATGATCGCCATTTACGCGGAAGCATTCTAAAAATAAACGTAGGGAACGGTCGCGACCGTTCCCTACCTATCAATAAGGAGGAATTTATGGCAGGTGCTGAACTGATCGGTCAGGAAGAGATAAAGGAAGTGATGGACGTGCTCTCGCACGGCGTGTTGATGCGTTATGGTTTTGACAAGGAAAGAAAGGGCATTTTCAAAGTCCGAAGCCTGGAAGAAGAATTCGCCAAATACTGCAGCGTCAAATACGCGCTGGGCGTCACCTCCGGCTCGTCGGCGCTGAAAGTGGCTCTGACGGCGATGGATGTGGGCCCCGGCGATGAAGTGCTGGTGCCGGCCTTTACGTTTCTGGCCACCTATGAAGCCGTGATGGAAGTGGGCGCCATTCCCGTGATGTGCGACATTGACGACACGCTCAATTTCGATCCCAACGAAATAGAAAAAAAGATGACGAAATACACCAAGGCGGTGATACCGGTGCACATGTGCGGTTCGTCCGCGAAGATCGATAAAATTATAAAGATCGCTAAAAAGAATAAGCTGATGGTGCTCGAAGACAACGCCCAGGGCTGCGGTGCAAGCTTCAAGGGCAAAAAGCTCGGCAGCTTTGGCGACATGGGCATTTTCAGTTTTGATTATTACAAAACGCTCACGACCGGCGAAGGCGGCATGGTGGTTTCCAATAACAAAAAACTCTACCTGCGCTCCGAGTGGTATTCCGATCACGGCCATGATCACAACCCGAAGGTCGGCCGCGCGCTGGAAGGCCGCACGATTCTGGGCTTCAACTACCGCATGAATGAACTGCAGGGGGCGGTGGGATTGGCGCAGCTTCGCAAGCTCGACTACATCGTGGCCGAGCAGCAGAAAAACAAGGCCGTCATCAAAGAGGCGCTGGCCCAGCTTCCCGGCTTAGGCTTCCGGATGATCCCGGATCCGAAGGGCGATTCCGCAACGTTTCTGGCCTTCAACCTGCCGAATGAGAAAACGGCGCTTGCCTGCCAGAAACTCCTGTCGGCAGGCGGACTCGATACGACCTGGTTTAAAAATAACAAATGGCACTATGCCCCCAACTGGGAGCACTTCTTGGCCTGTTCCACGGCCAGCTCCAAACAGTATCCATTCAAGGACAAGGCCAATAAGGGCAAGGTGAAGTATTTGCGTAAAAGCATTCCATTTGCGGAAGATATTTTAAGCCGCACACTGGTGATGGGAATTTCCGTAAAGATGAGCGACGAACGCATGGGCGTCATCAAGAAAGCCATCGAAAGCGCCGCAAAAGCGATGTAAAAAAACGGGGGAATAGACGCCCTTTTTTGTGGACAGACCTTTCAGATAAAACAAGCCGCGCTGAGAATTATTTTTCAGCGCGGCGTTTGCATTTCAAGCTTAACCTAATTCTCCAGGTTGCCAATCCCGGATGGATCGATAGCGGTTCCAGAAAGCGTCGTTGGGAATTCGGCCCGCGTCATCCGCCGCGAGATCCGGGTAAATGCGCTTCACGAAGAACATTTCGATCGCCCCTTTATTTTTAGCGAGGATTCTGCCGCGCGTTTGGGTTTCAAAAAATGGATCAATCCGCGCCCGGGTGGATTGCGAAATATTGATTTGTCCCTTTTGGCCGGACGATTCCATGCGGCTGGCCATATTCACCGAGTCTCCCCAGACATCGTAAACAAACTTTTTCTCTCCGACGATACCAGCCATGAGCGGCCCGGAATGAATGCCGATGCGGATTTCAAAGACGGGCAGACCGTCGGCGGCTTTGCGCGCATTGACCTCTTCGACCCAAGCGAGGATTTCGAGCGCGCCTAAAACGGCATCGAGGGCGTGCGTGTTGTTGGCCACGGGCAGGCCGCCTGCGTACATATAGGCATCGCCGATGGTTTTTAATTTTTCCAGTCCGTAGCGATCCATCACCCGGTCAAATCGCGAAAAAAACGCATCGAGCTCCCAGACCAGCTCATCGGGCGTTAGTTTTTCCGCAATGTCCGTAAAGCCGACAAAATCCGTAAAAACAATTGTTGCGTCCGGATAATAAACCGGTTTCACCGCGCCGCGATCCTTGAGCTCCGCTGCAACCGGCGCAGGCAGGATGTTGAGCAGCAGGCGATCAATTTTTTCACGGTCCTCCTTCAGTTCAATCCGCTGTTCTTCGATTTTCTTTGACTTCAGCCAGCTTGCGTGACGTTTTCCGTTGAGCAGATAAATGAATAAAACAGCTACGAAGGCTGCACTCAGGAGATCAAGTAGACTGTAGCGGGCGCTCCAGGTGAAAAAGGTCATGCCTTTGAAAAAACCTACGCCAAAAAAAACGCCAAGCGATGCCGCCAAAATAATGAGCGCCGCCGAGCGCCTCACCGGCACAACGGCCAGGAGTGTGAGGATAAACAGATACCCGCCCAGATAAACGGGATCAGCCCCGGTCAGGGCCGTAATCAGTCCGCAGGAAATGACGAGGTAAGCGCCCAGAATATTTAGAAAAAGCAGATTGCAATCCGGAAAGCGCCGCGAAAGGTAAAGGACGAAAATGATCAAACTGATGACGGACAGACCGATCCGGATCACAGGGATAAGAGGCACATCAGGATGAAGGTGAGCATCCAGCGGCAGGTAGGGAAGCCAGGCGACCATGGTCAGAAGGGAACCGAAAAAAAGAATCCGTCCGCATTGATGATTGAGCTCTCCGGCAAACGTCGGAGGGTAACCGTCGCTTTCGGTTTTAGACGTCGCGCACAAATAGGCATTTTGCCACAGGGTTCGAATGACACGCATGTGTACCTCTTCAATCCCGTATTTCTTGTGTCTGTGTAATGATAAAGATTGGGATGGCGATACTATCTTTAAAAAGGATTGTCAAATATTATTCGGGCATAAGGCACAAACGCCGCGCTGTTTTGCAGCGCGGCGTTTGGCGTTGATTTATCTGCCCTTGAAATTGGCCGGTCGGCGCTCCAGAAACGACATCATCGCTTCTTTGAGATCTTCCGATATCAGAAGCGTCGCGTTTTTCTGGATGGCCATGGCCATGCCTTCATACACATTGACAAAGCGGCTGAAGTTGAGCACTTCCTTGGTGTATTTAACGCCTAAGGGAGCGTTGGCGGCAATGTCGGCGGCCAGCTTCTGCGCGGCGCTCATCAGTCCCGCCTGGTCGGCGTAAATGTGATTGATAAGCCCCATCTTTTCAGCGTCGGCCGCGGAATAGTTCGCGGCGGTAAAGGCCATTTCACGGGCAAAGCCTTCGCCGACGATTCTCGGCAGGCGCTGTAAAATGCCCATATCCGCCACGAGACCGATGGCGGCTTCCTTCAGGCAGAAAATCGCGTCCTGGGTGCACAGGCGGATGTCGCAGGCGGAAGTCATGTCGAGCCCGCCGCCGATGCATTTGCCATGCACCGCCGCGATGACGGGTTTGGGGCATTCTTCAATGAAATTGCAGCAGTCGAAAAGAGGCTGGGAGTTGCGGATCGTGTCCATCACACCTTTGGCGCAGGTGTTGTCGCCGCCTGCCGCTTCTTTTAAGTCCAGTCCGGCGCAGAAGATACGGGCCTTGCTGCAAAAAATAATGACGCGCACGTCGTCATTGGCGCCGAGCTCCCGAAAGACGGAAGCGATTTCCGCGGCAAATTCAATGCTCAGCGCGTTTAGCGCATCCACGCGCGCCATGGCGACGGTGGCCACATAATTTTCAATTTTCAGGTCGATGTGTTTGTAGGTCATAGTTATCCTCCTTTAACGGTGCAAATTATTGGGCAAAAGATACGCCAAAAGGGAGAATTTGTCTATGTCATTTCAGTTATGGGGGTAATGTCAGGAGCCGCTGGCGAGCGTTTTCTGACGGGGTCTGCCGCTTTTAAAGTAATCGTAATTCAGAAGCGGCGGCTCGTGTGTAGGGAACGGTCGCGACCGTTCCCTACAGGGTGGCGATTGTAAGTTGGGGCTTGAGCGGGATCCATTAGAAAGTCGCGTGTTCCGACGGAAGACTTCCCATTGTTTTTTGCCGATAACTGTTAACCGGTAACCGTCAACCGTCAACCGTAGTTATTCACCTTGTCAAAATATACTTGCCGTTCTGATAGCGGAAAAGCATGTTGAGTTGCTCGGAGCCGACGCCTTTTAATTCGTTGACGTAATTAATGACGATGGCGGGAACCATTCCCCGCCGGATCAAGCTTGCCACCTTTTTATTGCTTTCCAGTTGGAATCCGAAATATGAAATGTCAAATCCAAGTAATTCCTGATTGCCTTCGTTCATATCTTTGAACGTGCTCAAAAACGACTGGCGCAATCCTTCCTTCATGGTTCCGGGTTCGTGGTAAAAGGCCAGGTCCAGCTCACGGTTGCGCTCTTCGAACATGGGCATGATATGCGTGTCGATGTAGGCAATATCTCTTTTGGACAAGGCGTCATAGACTTTCTTGTACTCGGCATATAGTGGCCCTATTTTCTGGTGGTATTTGTCTCTGTCAGCATTCACTAACTTTAGGTAATCCGGCATTTCCTCACTGTTGAAAAAGGCCCAGAGTGGCAAAGAATTGGGGATGTGAAGCTTGCGCTCAAACTTTATTGCGCCTTCATAATCTAGTACATCAGATCTGTCTGTAGCTTTAACATCAAATACCTGGACATCCCCGTCTTTGTCAGGCTTGAACCCATCCACGGCGGAATAGACACCAGACGGGCTGCTTTTTCCGGTGTAAGCATCATTTGCGTCTTTCGACCCGCGAAAATGCAATGTCGCAATCGTATAGACCTTCTTTGGATCATTCAATTCATGAACGATCAGGGCGATCTCAACATGGCTGCTCGGGTTGACCTGTTCGCCACGTTTGGGCGGAAAAACGTCAAATCGAATTGTGTTTGCCCCGGAGCGCATCCAGTGATTAACAGGCAGGGTGACGGTTGTCTGGCTTTTGGAAGTGGAATCAAATGTTACAATCGCGCCATTGACTTCAATAAAATTTACAGCGCCGAAAGAATTTACTTTCAGGCTGAAAACTGGTTTTTTCATTAAAATGCTCATGTTCTTTTTCCCCTTTGCTATTCTTTTCGCTTGTTCTTTTGACTTTTCCTTTGCGCATCCGACGCTTAAGGGCATAAGCGCAAGGACGAGAATGCTCATGACCAGAATGAGCGAAAGCAGCCGCATTGTGTCAGATATCGAGCTTATTGAAAGAAACTTTCTTTTCTTTGCCATCCTTTGTGTCTCCTTTGGAATAATCTGGCCAGGTCTTCGGCTCGAGGATTGTGTAGCTTCTCTTTTCTTCCAGCTTCGCGCTGGGGTCTGTCTCGTTATCTGCAATTGCTCCTTTGCTGGCTTCGTCTTCACATCCCTGAGCACCCGTATCCTGATTCGCAACATCCATTTTCCCCACGCGCTTGTAGATAGCGTAGGTGACAACCATGCCCGTGAAGATGAATTCGCCGCCCATGGCGGGTTGGCCCTCGGAGAGCGTAGCGAAAAGCCGCATTGCGCCGCCGATGCCTTCGGCGCTGCCGTGCGCGCCTTTGAGCGCCACCTCCACGCCCACGGTGACCTTGATTTCCAGGTATTCGCTTTCAATTCGGGCCTCGATTTTACCCTCGAGCTGAACGCTCAGAGAAACTGTTCGCTCCGAGGAGACTTCGCCGGAAGGTTTTCCCCCCTTGGTGACGGCCCATCGTCCTTTGGGTTTCTTCTCCCAGGCGGCTTCCAGGGCCATCGTGCCGTTGATGATCAAATCCAGCACAACATCGACATTGGCGTGCGCCATTTTCCCCAGACTCACGCCTTCGGCCAGCTTCTGGCGCACTTTGTTGACGAAAAGTGAAAAGCCCCCGCCGATGATTTTGGTGAGAACATCCACCACGTCAATGGTCAAATCCGCTCCGATGAGGGGATCCATCTTGACATAGAACTTCTTGGCGAATCCCAGGTCATAGTCGCCGTCTGTCTCGGTCAGCTCCGCCTCTGCGCCCACGGCCAGTTTCGGCCATTGGACGTCAAATTTATAGGACTTGGCGGGCGTTTTGGGTCTGGAGCGGCCCGAGGGGGATATGATTTCATCGATCCCCCGGGCGACAAATCCCACGGCCCGGGCCAGTTGCGGAATCGAATCATCAAGTTTGTCGATTTTATATTGCGTATTGGCTGTTCCGTGAGTGTAGGCATATTCGGCATTCACATTCCAGAGTCTTGCCGGATCGACTTTTTTGGCTTTTGCGTATCGTTTCTTTTCGGTGTTGACCAAAACGGGATCCGTGTCGATGTCTTTTTGATACCCGAGACTCCCTTCGAGCTTTACTTTGAATGGCGCATACGCCTCTACGACGGCTTCACGCTTTTGTGACGAACAGTCTGAAGTGCGAATGGTGTATCTTTGCGGTTCCGAAAACGGCTCCTCCGGCAACACGAAGCGGCGGACAAAATCAATGATATTTCGGATTTTCGAATCGCTGGTTTTCCGGAAAGGGGCATCGAAGGTGTGTGGGCTTTGACCCACGGCGATGAGACTGCCGCCGTTGATCCGGATGGCGGGACAATCGGGTTTGCCGTGCCCGCAAGACCCGGCAAAATTCACCACGACTTTGTCAAACCCTGTTGCGGCATCTCCCGCCTCGGCGACTTTCGGAACCACCTGCAGAAGGTATCTTGCCCCGTCTGTCGGTTTGCCGTTTAAGACATCCAGAACATAGCCGCGCTTGCCGTGGCCGCACTGGAGCGTGAAGGCAGTGAGTGCGCATTCCGGGATGACGGCGGCGGCTGCCGCCAGAAGGGTGTGATCGGCAAGTACTCTGACCGGCACAATAGAGCCCGTGCCGGTTCCGTAACTGCGTGACGCCACGTATTTCAAAGAGCTCCGCCTTCTCGGTTACGCATTAGTCACTGAGAAGGCGGGAATTTGTGTATGATTAGTTTTTATACTCACCCGAAATTATCGCGTCAAAATGTACTTGCCGTTCGAGTAGCGGAAGAACATGGGGTAGCGCTTGCAACCGAAATCATCTTTTTTGTTTATGTAATTGATTGAAATTGCGTGTTTCAACCCAGCTCTTCTTAGACTCACAACTTTTTTATTATCTTCCAAATGAAAATCGACACTGCGAATGTCTAGCTCAACTAATTCCATATTATTATCTTTCATGTCGCTGATTGTTTCGGATAATGATTCACGCATGCGTGCGGCGGTTGTTCCTGGTTCTCGGTAAAACGCCAGATCTGTCTCGCGGTTGCGTTCATCAAACATGGGAAGGATAGATTCGATGTCCTTTTTTTCAAGTGCGTCATAGACTTTCTTATATTCTATAAACAACGGCATCATGGATTTGTCGTATTTATCATCGTCGGCGCTGTATAGTGCTTGATAGTCAAGCATTTCTTCACTTCTGAAAAAAGCCCAGAGCGGTAGCGATGAAGGAATGTTGATTTTTCGTTTGAAAGTCATCGCGCCTTCATAATCATCTTCTTTAGGCAGTGGCTTTGCGGATACATCAAACACCTGTGCGTCGCCGGATTTATCCAGCACAAAACCTTTTGTAGATGAATAGGTTCCAGAAGGACTGCTTCCGCCTATATGCGACTGATTCGCATCCTTCGTACCGCTGAAGTTCAGAGTGGCAATAGTGTAAACCTTTTCTGGTTCAGACAACTCATGAACAATCATGGCCAACCGGACGTAGCTGCTGGGGTTAAACGGTTTGCCGGGATCGGGTGGATAAAGATCGAAACTAAGCAGATTTTCGCCTGAACGCATCCAATGATTTATGGGTAGAATAACAGATGTCTGACCGTCTTCTTCGAAATCATAAATCACGATGGTGCCATTAATTTTAATAAAATGTGCCACACCAAAAACATCCACCTTAAGCTCGTAAACCGGTTTCTTCTGTAGCATACTCATATTTTTACCTCTCGCATTGTCTTTTGATGATTCTTGTGTGCATCCGTTTATGGAAGAACACAGCAAGGCAGCGGCTATGACCATTATGCTTACCGCAAGACTGTTTCTATCAGATATCCAGCTTTGCAATTCCAACTCCCTTCGTTTTTTCATTGTCATTATTCCACTCGGGCCATGTTCTTGGTTTCAGCAGTTCATGGTGCCCACTTTTTTCTTCGCGTCTGGTATATGTCTTATTCTTTGAGTTCGACCCTTTGCCATATCGCCCGACCCCGGTATTGCCTGATTTTTTACCTTCTTGATTCATATTCTCTCTTATGCACACTTCCGCATAGTACAAGTAGTAAATCGTCGCACCCGTGAAGATGAATTCCCCGCCGACGGCCGGTTTGCCTTCGGCGGTGGTGGCAAACAGATCCATGACGCCGCCGATGCCTTCGGTTTTGCTGCGCGAGCCCTTAATATCGAATCCTGCGCCGGTGGTTTAAAGCTGAAACATTCCGCCTTCCCGGTTACCATCATAACGCGAGAAGGCGGAATGTGCTGATATGGTCTGTAAGATTTTAATCGCAGCACGATCAAGTATCCCAACGGGAAACTTCCCATTATTTTTTACCGGAAACTGCCAACTGGAAACCGTCAACCGTTGTTATTCACCTTGTCAAAATATACTTGCCGTTCGAGTAGCGGAAAAACATGGGGTAGCGGCGCGATCCTGTACCTTTTTTCTTATTTATAAAGTTTAATATTATTGCAGGCTCAAGGCCTTCCCGTCTCAAGCTTACAATTTTATTATTATCTTCAAGGTGAAAGTTAAAGAAGCTAATCTTTAATTCAACTGGCTCGATATCTTCATCGTTGATAGTATTTAACAGAGACTCACGCAAATTTGCGGCAGTTGTACCCGGCTGTAAATAAAAAGCTATATCGGTTTCCTTATTGCGCTCTTTAAACATGGGCAATATAGATTCAATATTCCTGTTAGCGATCGCTTTCTGTACTTTTTCATATTCGATAAACAAAGGCATCATCGCTTTTTCATAGTCGACATCGTTTTCTATCTTGTAGAAGTCTTCCATTTCATTGCTAGTGAAAAATGCCCACAAGGGAAGCGACGAAGGAATAGTAATTTTACGTTCAAAGCCAAGCGCGCCATCAAATGTATTATTTACTTTTGAAATAATATCATACACCCTTATATCCCCTTTATCGTCCACTGCAAAATCATGATTGGATGTATAGATGCCTGAAGGACTGCTTGCGAAAGTATGCGAGTCATTCGCGTCTTTTGTGCCACTGAAATGGAGTGTCGCAATTGTATAAACTTTGTCAGGTTCAGAAAGGTCATGTACAGTCAGTTCAAGCCGCACATAGCTGCTTGGATTTAATGCTTCGCCTCGTTTTGATGGATAGACATTAATACCTAAGCTGTTTTCTCCAGAACGCATCCAGTGATTGACGGGTAAAGTAACGCTAGTTTGTCCCTCTTCTCCTATATCAAAAAGTACCGTCATTCCATTTACTTTAATATAATGTGTTGTTCCAAACACTTCGACTTTCAATTGAAAAACCGGCTTCTTATATAAAATGCTCATTTTCTTCCCTCTTGTTTTGTCTTTTGATGATTCTTTTGTGCATCCATTTATAGGAAAACACAGCAGAATAACGGACAAGATCATAATACTTGTCAAAAACCTGTTTGTGTCAGATATCCAGTGTGCCAATTTCAACACCTTTCTTTTTGTCATTTTCATTGCTCCAGTCTGGCCAAGTGCGGGGTTTCAGCAGTTCATGGCTGCCGCTCTTTTCTTCCCGGCGCGTGTATGATTTCTTGGCGTCTGCTTCTTTGCCATATCGCCCGACCCCGGAATTGCCTGATTTTTTACCTTCTTGATTCACATTCTCTCTTATGCTCACCTCCGCATAGTACAAGTAGTAAATCGTCACCCCCGTGAAGATGAATTCCCCGCCCACAGCGGGTTTGCCTTCGGCGGTGGTGGCGAACAGATCCATAACGCCGCCAATGCCTTCGGTTTTGCTGCGTGAGCCCTTTAGACTGAAACCTGCCTCAGATGTTATGCTGAAACAGCTCCGCCTTTTCAGTTACGCATTAGTCACTGAGAAGGCGGGAATTTTTATGCAATTCGTCTGCAATTCTTGCCCGACACTATCGGGTGAGGATGTATTTGCCATTCTGGTAACGGAAGTACATTGGGTAGCGCTCGGCCCCCAGAGCATCCTTCTCGTTTATAAAGTTAAAGACAATTGCATGAGCCATTCTGTTTCTTCTCAAGCTAACGAGTTTTTTATTATCTTCCAAATGATAATCAACACCCCGCATTCGCAAATTAACCAGCTCGCGTTTATTCTCTTTCAAGTCTTGGATGCATTCTGTTAACGCTTCCTTCATCCGCGTTGCAGTTGTTCCCGGATCCAGATAAAAGGCCATGTCTGTTTCACGATTGCGCTCATCAAACATAGGCAGAATTGAATCGACATCTTTTCTTGCTAAAGCGTTCTGGATTTTTTCATATTCCGCAAAAAGGGGCATCATAGCTTTATCGTATTTTTCATCATCTGCACTATACAATGCCTGATAGTCGGGCATTTCTTCACTGTTGAAAAAAGCCCACAATGGAAGGGCGTTTGGAATATTGATCTTGCGTTCGATGATCAACGCCCCCGTGAAGGTTTCTCTTGGTCTGACAATCACGTCATATACTTCTACATCGCCATTCTTATCCTCTTTAAATTCTTTAGCTGATGCATATATTCCGGACGGACTGCTGGCACCCACCTGAGATTTGTTCACATCCCTCGTGCCGCTAAAGTTTAATGTGGCAACCGTAAAAACCTTGTCCGGTTCATTGCGGTCATGCACGGTCAGGGCTAGACGAATATAACTGTTAGGATTCAACTCTTTGTCTCGCTTGGCTGGAAATACATCAACGCTAATCCGATTCTCCCCTGAACGCATCCAGTGATTGATGGGCAAAACAACGGATGTTTGACTATCTTCGCCGACATCACGAAGAACGGTTACACCATTTACGTCAATGTAATGTGTTGTTCCAAACACATCCACTTTAAGTTCGAATACCGGTTTCTTCTGTAGAATACTCATATCCCTACCTTTCGTTTTATCTTTGGGTTCTTCTTTTGCGCATCCTGTTACAGGAAAACACAAGATAATGGCGGCTGCGATTGCAAGTATTCTTATCGCCAATTTGTTTCTATCAAATATCAAGCTTCCCAATTTCAATACCTTTCTTTTTGTCATCGTCACTGCTCCATTCAGGCCATGTGCGCGGCTTT
This sequence comes from uncultured Smithella sp., assembly GCA_964608995.1. Classification (GTDB taxonomy): domain Bacteria; phylum Desulfobacterota; class Syntrophia; order Syntrophales; family Smithellaceae; genus UBA8904. Next base: position 125,003 of record CAZSQS010000002.1, read on the forward strand.
AATAGCCCATAGCTGCCACTTTTCTCCTCACGGCGCGTATATGTATTTCCGGTGTCAGCTTCTTTGCTGGAGCCTGCGCGGCCGGAATCATTTTCTTTTGAATTCTCATTTGCCCTCACACTCACTTCCGCATAATACAGATAATAGATCGTCGCACCCGTGAAGATGAATTCCCCGCCGACGGCGGGTTTGCCTTCGGCGGTGGTGGAGAACAGATCCATGACGCCGCCGATGCCTTCGGTTTTGCTGCGCGAGCCCTTAATATCAAACCCTGCGCCGACGGTGATTTTGACATAAAAGATTTTGGTTTTTACCTCAATCTTGCCTTCGAGGCTAATCGTCAACGAGACGGATCGTTTGGCGGTTTTTTCGCCTTCGGTGCTGAGCCATTTATCTTTCGCGTTCTTTTTCCACGCCAGCGCTGCCGCCACCTGACCGGAGATAATCAGGTTGAGCTCCACAATCGCCGAGGCCGATACTTTATCATGGCCGATGCCTTTGGCGGCCCTTTCCCGCACCATCGTCAGAAATGACGAAATACCCGGTGCGCGACGGATCAACACCTGAAGAATATCCACACGGACATCCGCGCCGATGAGCGGATCGAGCTTGAAGTCGATCTTCCCGCCGAAATCAACATCGTAATCCCCCCTGGATTCCAGCAATTCAACATCAGCGCCGAGGGACACCTTTGATTTGAGCTGAACCTTGACGATTTTTCCGTATTTCTTTTTTTCTTCTTTGGCTTCGGTGGCTAAATCCGAAATACCCTTAACGACACTTCCCGCCGCAGCGCCGAGTTTGGGAAAATAATCTTCAATCTTGCCCTTTTTAAACTTCCAGCTTGAATCTCCGACGTAATAGCCCAGTTCGCTTTCCATAAACCAGGCATCCAGAAATCCGCCTGTTTTACCGGCTTGGGATTCCGCGGCATCCGGGTTGTAACCGAAACTGATTTTCCCCCACGATTTGAAAGGCGGGAAGGAATGAACCACCGCGCGGCGCAATGGCGTGGAACAACTCCGTGTGGAAATGATGTATTCTTCGGGGACCAGAGCATCAAACTCCGGAATGAGAAAGCGTTTCACAAAAAGGCCAAACCGGTCGGTGACCTGTGTGGTTTTATACTTCACGTTGAATTTGTGCGGACTCTCCCAGGCCCGTTTGTCGCTATTGACCTGTATGGAAGGACAATCCTTTTTGCCATTGGCGCAAGATCCGGCAAAATTGACCACAATCTCATCAAATGTGTTCTGTTCAGACACCACCTGCAGAAGGTATCTTGCCCCGTCCGTCGGTTTGCCGTTTAAGACATCCAGAATATAACCACGTTTGCCGTGGCCGCACTGGAGCGTGAAGGCACTCAGCGCGCATTCCGGGATGACGGCGGCGGCAGCTGCCAGAAGGGTGTGATCGGCAAGTACTCTGACCGGCACAATAGAGCCCGTGCCGGTTCCGTAACTGCGTGACGCCACGTATTTCAAAGAGCTCCGCCTTCTCGGTTACGCATTAGTCACTGAGAAGGCGGGAATTTGTGTATGATTAGTTTTTATACTCACCCGAAATTATCGCGTCAAAATATACTTACCGTTTTGGTAACGGAAGAACATGGGGTAGATTTCTGCACCCATACCTTTTTTCTTGTTTATATAGTTTAGTATGATTGCGTGTGTAAGACCTTCTCTCCTCAAGCTCACAACTTTTTTATTATCTTCCAAATGAAAATCAACACTCTGAATGTCTAACCCAACCAACTCCATATTATTATCTTTCATATCGCTGATTGTTTCGGATAATGATTCTCGCATGCGGGTAGCGGTTGTTCCTGGTTCCCGATAAAACGCCATATCCGTCTCGCGGTTGCGTTCTTCAAACATGGGAAGGATGGCTTCAATGTCTTTTTTTTCAAATGCGTCGTAGATTTTCTTATATTCGGTAAACAATGGCATCATGGCTTTGCTGTATTCATTATTATCCTTACAAGTGATTTGATAATTCGTTATCTCATCACTACCGAAAAACGCCCAGAGCGGTAAAGAAGACGGAATATTGATTTTACGCTCTACAATTGAGGCTCCTTCGAAGGTCTTTCTAGGTACGACAACTCCGTCATATACCTGAACGTCGCCGTTTTTATCCGCAACGAATTCTTTTGTTGATGCAAACATGCCGGATGGACTGCTACCGCCAACATGTGACTGATTTTCATCTTTATCGCCGCTGAAGTTCAGTGTGGCAATGGTGTAGACCTTGTCCGGTTCCGACAGGTCATGGACGGTCAGCGCAAGACGAACATAGCTGTTCGGATTCAATGTTGCTCCTTGTTTTGATGGGAATACGTCAATGCTAATTATGTTTTCTCCGGAACGCATCCAGTGATTGACGGGTAAAACAACGGATGTCTGACCGTCTTCGCCAACATCAAAAATCACCGTCACACCATTAACGTTGATATAATGGGTTGTCCCAAATACATCCACTTTCAGTTCGAATACAGGCTTTTTCTGTAAAATGCTCATTGCTTTACCTTTCGTTTTTTCTTTTGATTGTTCTTTTGTGCACCCGGTTATAGGAATACACAACAGAATTAGCACCGCTATGGCGATCATGATTTGAAATACAATTTGCTTCCTAAATATCCAGTTTATCAAGTCCAACCCCTTTGTCTTTTTTCTTTTCTTGATCCCACTCCGGCCATGTGCGAGGTTTCAATAGTTCATGGCTGCCGCTTTTTTCCTCTCTTCGGGTAAATACTTTTTCGGCACTTGTCTCTTTGCCATATCGCCCGACCCCGGTATTGCCTGATTTTTTACCTTCTTGATTCACATTATCTCTTATGCTCACTTCCGCATAATACAAGATAGTAGATCGTCGCCCCCGTGAAGATGAATTCCCCGCCGACGGCCGGTTTGCCTTCGGCGGTGGTGGCAAACAGATCCATGACGCCGCCGATGCCTTCGGTTTTGCTGCGCGAGCCCTTAATATCGAATCCTGCGCCGGTGGTTTAAAGCTGAAACATTCCGCCTTCCCGGTTACATGCATAACACGGGAAGGCGGAATGTGGCGATAGCGATGGCTGCCGGATTTTTCAATCAGAATACGATCGCGTATCCCGACGGGAGACTTCCCATTGTTTTTTGCCGATAACTGTTAACCGGTAACCGTCAACCGTAGTTATTCACCTTGTCAAAATATACTTGCCGTTCGAGTAGCGGAAAAGCATGTTATAGCGTTCAGAACCGACGCCCTTGAGTTCGTTGATATAGTTAAGCGCAATCGCGGAACGCATACCCGCCCTTTGCAAACTCACAATCTTCTTATTACTTTCCAGTTGATAATCAACGCTCCGAATATCGATATCAATCAGCTCTTGATTACCCTCATTCATGTCCTTGAACGTGCTTAAAAACGACTGGCGCAATCCTTCCTTCATGGTTCCGGGTTCGTGGTAAAAGGCCAGGTCCAGCTCACGGTTGCGCTCTTCGAACATGGGCATGATATGCGTATCGATGTAGGAAATATCTTTTTTCGCAAAGGCTTTTTGAACTTTTTCATACTCGGCGTACAAAGGCATCATGGCCTTGTCATATTTTTCATCATCCTGATAATACATCGCCCGGTAATCCGGCATTTCCTCACTGTTGAAAAAGGCCCAGAGTGGCAAAGAGTTTGGGATGTGAAGCTTGCGCTCGAATTTCATTGCTCCTTCGTATTTCAACTCAGGCGGCGAAATCGATTCTTCAACATCAAACACCTCAACGTCGCCGTTTTTATCCGGTTCAAAACCTTTTATGGATGAATAGACACCAGACGGGCTGCTTTTTCCGGTGTAAGCATCATTTGCGTCTTTCGACCCGCGAAAATGCAATGTCGCAATCGTATAGACCTTCTTTGGATCATTCAATTCATGAACGATCAGGGCGATCTCAACATGGCTGCTCGGGTTGACCTGTTCGCCACGTTTGGGCGGAAAAACGTCAAATCGAATTGTGTTTGCCCCGGAGCGCATCCAGTGATTAACAGGCAGGGTGACGGTTGTCTGGCTTTTGGAAGTGGAATCAAATGTTACAATCGCGCCATTGACTTCAATAAAATTTACAGCGCCGAAAGAATTTACTTTCAGGCTGAAAACTGGTTTTTTCATTAAAATGCTCATGTTCTTTTTCCCCTTTGCTATTCTTTTCGCTTGTTCTTTTGACTTTTCCTTTGCGCATCCGACGCTTAAGGGCATAAGCGCAAGGACGAGAATGCTCATGACCAGAATGAGCGAAAGCAGCCGCATTGTGTCAGATATCGAGCTTATTGAAAGAAACTTTCTTTTCTTTGCCATCCTTTGTGTCTCCTTTGGAATAATCTGGCCAGGTCTTCGGCTCGAGGATTGTGTAGCTTCTCTTTTCTTCCAGCTTCGCGCTGGGGTCTGTCTCGTTATCTGCAATTGCTCCTTTGCTGGCTTCGTCTTCACATCCCTGAGCACCCGTATCCTGATTCGCAACATCCATTTTCCCCACGCGCTTGTAGATAGCGTAGGTGACAACCATGCCCGTGAAGATGAATTCGCCGCCCATGGCGGGTTGGCCCTCGGAGAGCGTAGCGAAAAGCCGCATTGCGCCGCCGATGCCTTCGGCGCTGCCGTGCGCGCCTTTGAGCGCCACCTCCACGCCCACGGTGACCTTGATTTCCAGGTATTCGCTTTCAATTCGGGCCTCGATTTTACCCTCGAGCTGAACGCTCAGAGAAACTGTTCGCTCCGAGGAGACTTCGCCGGAAGGTTTTCCCCCCTTGGTGACGGCCCATCGTCCTTTGGGTTTCTTCTCCCAGGCGGCTTCCAGGGCCATCGTGCCGTTGATGATCAAATCCAGCACAACATCGACATTGGCGTGCGCCATTTTCCCCAGACTCACGCCTTCGGCCAGCTTCTGGCGCACTTTGTTGACGAAAAGTGAAAAGCCCCCGCCGATGATTTTGGTGAGAACATCCACCACGTCAATGGTCAAATCCGCTCCGATGAGGGGATCCATCTTGACATAGAACTTCTTGGCGAATCCCAGGTCATAGTCGCCGTCTGTCTCGGTCAGCTCCGCCTCTGCGCCCACGGCCAGTTTCGGCCATTGGACGTCAAATTTATAGGACTTGGCGGGCGTTTTGGGTCTGGAGCGGCCCGAGGGGGATATGATTTCATCGATCCCCCGGGCGACAAATCCCACGGCCCGGGCCAGTTGCGGAATCGAATCATCAAGTTTGTCGATTTTATATTGCGTATTGGCTGTTCCGTGAGTGTAGGCATATTCGGCATTCACATTCCAGAGTCTTGCCGGATCGACTTTTTTGGCTTTTGCGTATCGTTTCTTTTCGGTGTTGACCAAAACGGGATCCGTGTCGATGTCTTTTTGATACCCGAGACTCCCTTCGAGCTTTACTTTGAATGGCGCATACGCCTCTACGACGGCTTCACGCTTTTGTGACGAACAGTCTGAAGTGCGAATGGTGTATCTTTGCGGTTCCGAAAACGGCTCCTCCGGCAACACGAAGCGGCGGACAAAATCAATGATATTTCGGATTTTCGAATCGCTGGTTTTCCGGAAAGGGGCATCGAAGGTGTGTGGGCTTTGACCCACGGCGATGAGACTGCCGCCGTTGATCCGGATGGCGGGACAATCGGGTTTGCCGTGCCCGCAAGACCCGGCAAAATTCACCACGACTTTGTCAAACCCTGTTGCGGCATCTCCCGCCTCGGCGACTTTCGGAACCACCTGCAGAAGGTATCTTGCCCCGTCTGTCGGTTTGCCGTTTAAGACATCCAGAACATAGCCGCGCTTGCCGTGGCCGCACTGGAGCGTGAAGGCACTCAGCGCGCATTCGGGGATGACGGCGGCGGCGGTCAAAAGGGTGTGATCCGTCAGGACGCGGACTGGCTGGGCGGCGCCTGTGCCTGTGCCATAGCTTCGAGCCAGTTGGGGGTTTTCCACCAGTGTTTCGCGGTTTTGAGAGACGGTTTGGGCGAATTCGTCGCCCAGACGGCTTTGTTTGAGGCCAAGTTGCAGTTCGGTTGCGCCTTCGTCTCCTTTTGTCTTGATGCGCTGGACGCATGCCTCCAGAATGCCGCGATAGAGCGTGGCCATGCCCTCGGCCAGACACTCCGACGCCCTGAACACATCACCATCGCCATACATTTTGATACGGCCATGCCTGCCATCGGTTTCTCCCCACGCGAAGCTGACGCCCCGTTCCAGGTTGCGGGAGGACTCGTACAGACGCGCGCCCATTTCCTGACCGGTAAACGGCAGGCAAAGCGCCTCGCGAATCCAGTTTCCCGACGAGAAGGCATAAGACGGCACACGGACTGCCTGTATAAACGGCTCGTACATGCCGGGGCCGTCCAGATCCCGGCCCGAAGTGAAACCCACGCAGTTTTCCATGACGTTATAGACCAGCACGCGAAGCAAGGCAGGTGTGGTTTGGCCCGCAGGCAGAATTACACCCGTCTCCCGGCGGACAAGGGATTCCACCTTGCCGTGCGAGGCAAACCAGATGGCGCTTCGCACGCGTCCCGCGCGTTTTTTGTTTTCGGATGTGTCAGATGCTTTATAGCGATGAAACAGGAACATTTTCCATATCCTTTCCCGCTTTCAGTCTGTTGTGTCGGTCGAAATATTTTAATGACGCGTCTGTTTAGTATCGGAAACAGGGGGTTGTCAATATATTTTTGATGTTTGGCAGATTGGCAGGGGCCGCTCGCGAGCGATTCCCTGCGAGCCCGCATCGCTTTTGAAGCAATTGTAAGTCAGAAACGGCGGCGCGTTTGTAGGGAACGGTTTGAAACCGTTCCCTACGGTTGGCGATTGCCAGATGATGTCTTGCACGGAGAAAGCATTACCTCTGAAGGTTCAGATATCTCTCCAGACGGTCGAGGCCTTCCTTGATGTTTTCAAGCGAGGTGGCGTAGGAGAAGCGTAAAAAGCCTTCGCCGCCCGAGCCGAAATCAATGCCGGGGGTCACGCCGACTTTGGCCTCTTCGGTAATTTTAAACGCTTCCTTATATGAATCCTTAAAAAACCGCCGGCCATCGGCAAACACATAAAACGCACCGGTGGGTTCGACATGAAGGATAAAGCCCATGTCCTTGAGGCGCTGTATCATATAGCGGCGGCGCTCGTCATAGGTTTTCACCATCGCGTCAACGTCCGTCTGCGCTTTCGTCAGAGCGGCGATGCCGGCCCACTGGATGAAGCCGTTGGCGGAGATCATGAAATTTTGATGTATGCGCTGCATGACGGCGCTGAATTTTTTCGGAAAGATCAAATAGCCCAGACGCCAGCCGGTCATGGCGTAGAGCTTGGAAAAACCATTGATGACAAATGCGCGGTCGGTAAATTCCAAAATGGAGTGTGCGCGACCCGAATAGACCAGACCCGAATAAATTTCATCCGAGATGATATAGGGCGAATCGAACTGGGCGATGTCCGCCAGCTGCTCGCGCGACATGACAATTCCGGTCGGATTGCAGGGCGAATTGATCAGGATGGCCTTGGTCCGGGGTGTGATGGCTCGGGCAATGTCCGAGTGGCGGTATTGAAAGCCTTCTTCGGGGTAGGTGCGGATTTCATTGAGCGCGCCACCGGCCGCCAGGATGAAGTTTTGATAACAGGGGTAGCGCGGATTGGATAAAATAACGTTATCGCCCGGATCCAGGAGGGCCAGCATCGCAAAAAGCAACAGAGGAGACGTGCCGGTGGAAACCAGCACCTGATCCGGCGACACAGAGACGCCGTGTTGATTGAGATAGGTATCGCAGATGGCCTGACGCAGTTCGAGCAGACCCAGTGCGTGCGTGTAGCGGGTTTTGTTTTGATTCAGCGCGTCGATGGCCGCCTCCGTGATGACGCGGGGCGTGGGGAAATCCGGCTCGCCCACTTCCATGTGGATGATGTGTTCGCCCTGGCGTTCGAGTTCTTCGGCCCGGGCCATGACGTCCATGACGATAAACGAGGTGAATTCAGAGGCGCGTTTTGAAATCATGCTTTGTCCTTTATGGCCAATGGGCATTTTTTTCAACTCCATTTTTTGACGAAAATCACGGCTTTAAAAATAGAGCGGTGATAAAGCGCAAATTGTGATAAAAATGGTCAAGTCTATAAAAGAACCCTCAACGAAAGGACTGCCCATGACGCCCCAAACCGTTTTGCCCGCAGAACTGAGAAAAAAATATGAGCTGCTTAGGAGGCTCCTGGAAGATGGCCTGGCGCTGGCGGAAAAATGTGGCGAGGATCAGGCGGCGAAATTTCTGAAGGATCGCCTGGCGCAATTGCAATCTGCGGCGCTGTTTGTGATTGTGGGCGAAATCAAGGCAGGCAAAAGCAGCTTTATCAATGCGCTTTTGGGTGAGGATATCTGCGATGTCGCGCCGGACCCCTGCACGGCAAGCATTCAGGAGCTGGTTTTCGGTGAGGAGCGCAAAAAAGTAACGCTCGGCGAGCGCTGGGAGCAAATCCATCTTCCCAAGCCCGTGCTTCGCGATATTACCATCGTTGATACGCCGGGCACCAATTCGATTATTCGCGATCATCAGACCATTACGGAAAACTACATTCCCAGAAGTGACTTGGTGATTTTTGTCTTCCCGGCCAAAAATCCGCATACCGCATCGGCGTGGGAGCTTTTGTCTTTCATCAGCGCTCAGTGGCACCGAAAAACCGTTTTTGTCCTGCAGCAGGCGGATCTGGCCAGCGCTCACGAGCTGGAGATTAATCTGGATCGGGTCAAACAATATGCACGGGAAAGAAATGTACAAAACCCGGTTGTGTTTGCCGTCTCTGCCAAAAAGGAGTTCGAAGGGGCGCAAGATAGCGGTTTTGCCGAATTCCGGCAGTTTTTGCAAAACGTTGTGGAAAGCGGCGAGGTCTGGAAAATGAAGGTGGAAGGCTCCTGCGATATGGTGCAAAAGATCGCCGACGATCTGGTTGCGAGGCTCTCACATGAGGGGCAGGCCATCGGAGAAGATAAAGTCTTTTACCGTGACTTGCTCGAAAAAGTGGAGTCGCGCAGGCGCAAGGCCGAATCGCTTCGCCGTCTGGTTGTGGACAGCCTCGGCGTCTCGTATGACCGGCTGACGTCGAGACTGGAAAGGAATTTCCGTGAGGGTCTGGGCATCGGCGTCATATTGCGCCGTGCCATCCCCTTTTTGCGCGACAAAGACGTCAAGACCTGGATTGCCGACTTGCAGCAAAAGTTTCAAAAGCAGGCCAAAGAAGAGATGGATGATCAGTCCAAACGGGCGTCCAAAGATTTATCCGAAGAGATGAAAGCGATGCTGGATGATTTGTCGACGGCCATTGAACACCGGAAAAAACGCCATTCGCAGGCCGAACGCCTCGTCGTCTCCGAGCGAAGCGACATTCTGGATCGCCTGTCAAGCCAGCTGCAAGACCTTCGGATTGCAGATATTGTTGGCGAAAAAGGTCTCCAGGGCTCGGATCTGGGGATGATGACGCTGACAGGCGGTGGCATTGCCGCGCTGGGCGCGGTGATTGCCCTGTCTTCCCATTTGATTGCCTTTGACATCACCGGCGGCATTTTGGCTGCCGTAGGCGCGGGCCTCATCGCCGTGACGCTCCTTTGGAAGCGCTCCGACATTATGAACGATTTTTCAAAACAACTGGCCAAATCAAGGGAGGAATTTCGCGGCAGGCTGGAGCAGGAAATTTCTCAGATGTTCGAACGACTCTTTCTGGAAATTGCGCATGACCTGAAAGAGCCCCTGTCACGCCTAGATGACGAGTTAAAGCGTATTGATGCGCTGGCCTCGGAGGCCAAAGCCGTTTCTGAAGCGGCGGGTCTTTTAAAATGAAAAAAATGCAGAACAGATTAACGCACTTTCAAAACGATCTTGCCGATATGGCGGGATGATTCCATCCATTCATGCGCCTGGGCGGCCTGGGCCAGTTCAAATTCATTCGAAATCAAAACGCTTAATCTCTTTTGTGCAAAAAGCGGCCAGACGTGTTGCCTAAGCGCTTGCGCGATTGCGGCTTTTTCTTCGATCGAGCGGGGACGCAGCATCGAGCCGGTGAAGGTCAGGTTTTTCGTCAGAATCGGCAGGCAGTCGAGTTCCACTTTAGAGCCCTGCAAAAACGCGATTTGCACGAGGCGGCCATTGCGGGCAAGCAGACTCAAATTATTAGCGATGTACGGGCCGCCGACAAAATCCAGAATGCAATCCACCCCGCGGGTTCCGAGCTGACGGGCAATGTCTTGCGCCCAGTCGTCCGTGACATAATCCAGCACAACATCCGCCCCCAGTTTTTTAACCGCCTGAATCTGGTCTTTGCCGGTCACAGTGGTAAAGACAGTTGCACCGAAGGCTTTGGCCAGTCCAATGGCGGTATAGCCGATGCCGCCCGCCCCGCCGTGAACGAGAAAATTTTCCCCGGGTTTCAAAGCACCGCGCTCAAAAACATTCGACCAGACGGTAAAATAGTTTTCCGGCAATGCCGCCGCTTCGGCCAGCGTCAACCCCTCAGGAATCGGCAGGCAGGAAGAGGCGGGCGCGGTGCAGTATTCGGCATAGCCCCCGCCGGGCGTGAGCGCGCAAACCTCATCGCCCACCTGCCATTGGGCGACATCATCTGCTTTGGCGACGATCGTTCCCGCCACTTCCAGCCCCAGAACGGGCGAAGCGTCGCGCGGAGGCGGGTAGAGGCCCTGTCGCTGAAAGATGTCCGGACGATTAACGCCGGCATAGGCCACTTCAATGAGGACTTCGCCCGACTTCAACGTCGGGACGGGCGCATCAGCGAGCTTCATGCAGGAGGCCGGGCCTGGCTTGCCGTAATCGATGTATTTCATTGAAGAACCGCCTCAATGAGAGATGGGCCTGGCTCCGAAAGCGCTGTCTGAAAGGCTTGAATAAACCCCTCCGCTGTATTGACGGAAACGGCGGGAACCCCCAGGCCGCGGCTTAACGAAACCCAATCCAGCGCAGGTTTATCCAGGCTCAGAAGCGATTGGGTCCTGTCGTCCAGAGGGGAAAAGCCTGCGCGCAGATATTCCAGTTCAATCGTGAAGTAGCGGAGGTTCGAGCAGATGACCGTGATGACGTTGGCCTTTTCGCGCGCCTGCGACCACAGCGCCTGAAGCGTGTAAAGAGCGCTGCCGTCAGCCTGAATATTAATGACCTGGCGAGAAGGTGCGGCCAGCGCCGCGCCCAGTGAAAGCGGCATGCCCATGCCGATGGACCCGCCGGTGAGCGTCAGGTGGCTGTAGGGTTTCAAAAAAGGAGCATAGGCGTAATAAAAAGCGCCCGTGGAAATGCCTTCTTCCACCACAATGCAGTTCTCAGGCTGAAGGGCGGCAATGGCTGCGCAAAGTTTCGGCGCATCCAGCGGCCCCTGTGGCAGGGGCGGAAGGCTCAGTGCGGCCAGCACGCGCTGAAGTTCGGCGGGGGGTGCGTTGGGTCCCAGGCCATCCGAGAGCGCTTCGAGGACGTCCGAGGCATCCTGCAAAGCCGTGTCGATCCGGAGGCGGGGGGCTTTTTCAGGCAGAAAAGAGATGATCCCTTGCGCATAACCGAAAAAGGCGGTTGGCTCGTTTGCACCGACCAGGATAAAAGCATCATATTGTTTAAGCATTTTTTGCGCTTCCGCCGGAAAGTAGGGAATGCGCTTCAACACGGGATGGCCCGCGCCCGCTTCAAAAAACGCCGGAAAAGTCACCATCAGAAGGTCGCAGCCCGACTTGGCCGAAATTTGCGCGGCGGCGGCAAGACCCTTTGGGCGAAGCGCTTTGTCTGCCAGGATCAGGGCGGGCCTGACGGCCTCGTGAATCATCGAAACGGCGGGGGGAATCATGTCTTCGTCCACGGGATGAAAGGCAAACGGCGTCGATGGAATGGCGGAGTTGACCACGGAGGCGGACTGGGTGTCGGCCGGCACGATCAGCGTTGACACCTGTCCGTAGCGAGAAGCGGCAATCGCTTCGGCCGTGTCTGCGGACAATTCTTCAGCGGATGCATTTTCTTTTTGCCAGCCTGAAACCGTCCGGGCCAGCGCCGCGATATCCATGTTTAAAGGGGGGTCGTAAGGCTTGATCCAGAGAGTGTGATCGCCCACGATGTTGAGCACAGGCGTCCGGGCGCGCCGGGCGTTGTGCAAATTGGCGATGCCATTGGCCAGTCCCGGTCCCAGATGCAACAGCGTCAGAGCGGGTTTTTGCGCGATGCGGCCATAGCCGTCGGCTGCACCCGTGCAGACGCCTTCGAAAAGCCCCAGCACGGGATGGATGCTTTTCGTTTTGGAAAGCGCCGCGACCAGCGCCAGTTCGGTTGTTCCGGGATTGGCAAAACACATCTCCACACCCGCATTGGCCGCCGTCTGCACAAGCATTTCAGCACCGGTCATGATCGTCCTCCTTTGGAAGTCAGAGTGTCAATTTAATACAAATTCCATTTTTTTCAACCCGTTTAATGTTTTTAAAAATCTATAAAAAAAGCTTGCGCAAAATCGCCGGATGTGCTTTGCAACACCTGTCTGTAAACAACAGCCAAAAAATACATAATCAAAGATTTGGGGGGGAAAGACGATGGAGGTGTCTTTATTTCACAAGAGGCAGAAGTGGGCAATCAGTTTAATGTTATTGTTATTCATGATGTTTTCGCTCGCGGCCTGCGGCGGCGGAGGCGGGGACGCGGGACCGGGGGCGCAGTCAGGCGAACAAACCTACACCATTTCGGGTCAGGCGACGCTAAACGGCTCGGGTCTGGCCAATGTGACCCTGTCATTGACCGGGGCGGCAACCGCTCAGACAACAACGGATGGTGCGGGAAATTATACATTTAGCGGAAGATCGGCGGGCACATACACGATTACTGCCGCTCTGACCGGGTACTCCTTCACGCCGCCGGCCATCAATGTAACGCTGATTAACGCTAATATGACAGGAAGAAATTTCACGGCTGTCGCGGGATCGTCGATTTCCGGACGCGTGACGGAAAATGGTGCGGGACTTTCCGGAGTGACGGTTTCCCTGACCGGGACGGCCTCGCTTCAAGCGCAAACGGATACGAATGGCTACTATGTTTTTTCCGGCCTGGCCAATGGCAGCTATACGGTAACGCCATCTATAAGCGGATATGCGATTCATGTGGTTGGAAATGTATGGATTTCAAATATAAATTTAGTGGTCAACAACTCCAATTATGCCGGGCAGGATTTTGAAGCGGTCAAAAAATATGCGGTATCCGGATATGTGAGAAATAACAGCGAAGGCCTCGAGGGCGTTTCCGTCTATATCGACGCGTGGCCTTTCCCGGTAGTCACGAATGCAACAGGCTATTACATTTTCGATGTCGTGATGGATGGATCGCATACTGTTCGCGTCGAGAAGGAGGGCTATTGGTTCAAGCCGTCAACGCAAAGCATCAACGTCAGTGGTGCAGATGCCACAGCGGATTTTGAATGGCGTCCGTTATTCGGCGCAAAGTTCCTCGGCGCTGCCAATGACCAGTCGGCGTCATGGTTGTCTGTGGACTTGAATCGAAATATGTATATTTCAGGTATGGCGACGGGAAATTTTGATGGGCAGCTCGCCAGCGGACAAAATGCGTTTATCATGAAAGTATCCCCCACAGGCGGAAAAGACTGGACGCGATTGAGGCTTGGCGCCGCATCAGGACAACAGTTTGGAAACGCGGTGGATTTAAGTGGAAATGTAACGCTTAGCGGCCACATTGTCGAGAACAGAGACTTGGGTGGAGGCATATTTATAGACTACTATGTGTCATACGCCGAGATCTATGATGCGGCCGGAACGAGCGCAAACTACTATAAACCGCTCACGGGTGCGACGGCGCTCGTTAGTCTGACAGGCAGAAGAATAGCGCATTATGGCATGCCGCATGTTGGCGTAACCAAGGATGCGGTGGCATGCGTCATCAGGCCCGGGGATGCGGATTGTTTTGCAGAGATTACGCCGGGCGGCTCGGTGACGGTTGCAGGTACAGATAATGATCTGTCCGGAAACATTTACATATCGGGTAATTATAACGCAACGTTTTCGCCGATCCCGAACTTAACAGGGGGAGACGGCTATGTCTCCAAAATACTGGCGAACGGCACCGTTGCCTGGACACGGACATTCGGGACGGCCGCGGCTGATGTTATCCATGACCATAAAGTGGATGCGTTCGGAAACGTGTATGTATGCGGCGCGACGTCCGGCGTTTTTTCCGGTGAGCTGAGTGCGGGAGGACAGGATGCCTTTGTGGCGAAATATAACGCGGATGGGGTGCTCCAGTATATCCGCCAAATAACCACATCAGGCGCTGATTACGCGCGCGGCATCACGGTGGATGCCGAGGGGAATATCTATATCACGGGCGCTACGACCGGGGCATGGAGCGGTTTTTCAAATGCTGGATTTGAAGACTTTTATATTATGAAGCTCAATTCCGGCGGAACTGCTGTCTGGACACGCCAGCTGGGGACGGGTGCAAATGATTCCGGTGTGAGCATCGCGATCGATACTGAAAATACGGTTGTGGTTTTAGGAAAATCGCTGGGAAATATTGACGGGGCGGTCAATCCCGGCGGGCAAGATTTCTTTATCATCAAATATGATCAGGACGGAAACCGTCGCTAAAGCAATTGCGGGGGCAAGTTTAGACAACCGCCCCCGCTTTCTTTTCCCATGTTCATGGGTCATTTTTTTCTCGTCCGTAATAAAAAGGCATAAAAGACAGGGACCAACAGGGATAACCCCAGCGTGACAAGGCTGATCCAATCGGCCAGTGTCTGTCGCAGAGGCTTATGGAAAGAAAAAGTCCGGTAAGAAGCAAAGCGCTGGAGATGGTCTTTTTGCTCGACGGTAAAATGGTCTCCGGGCGCGCAGGCGTTTTCTTCGGGATAAACATAGCAGGCGGGATTTTTCATATTCAAAAACCCGCCGGACTCGGAAAGCACAGGGCCGGGGGAAAGCGTTTTAACCGGAAAGCGCTCCAGGCGGTAGCCGAATACCGGTTCATCGCAGTAAAGCTGTGAGGCGTTTAGCGCAATAACGTCATTGTCGGCATTCGTGATGATATGGTTTCCCTCCTCGTCGGTAAACAGGACCACGTCGGAAACATGGGCCCGGCTGAGGCCGCTGCGATGCGCGCGCCAGGCATCGTTAATCGTGTCATGTTCGTAATCCGAATCCATCAAGTGCGAAGCGGGCTGAAACAAAAACAGACCAATGGCCACGGCCATGCCCGCACAGCAAAACACGGCTGAATATTTCGAAAAGATTAGAAGGCGCTCAAGCACCAGCGCAGAGGCCAGCAAAAAAACCACCATGTAAATAACGAACCAGCGGATCATCGTGGAGGATGAGGAGATTAAAGGAAGCGTTTTAAGAAACGCATGCCAGCCGGGGGCGTAGAGATTCAGGACAAATGGAAACATCAGGAGGAGCGACAGAAGGGTCAGACATAACCAGCGCAGGGGGGTCAGAGCCTCAAAAAGACGGGGTATTTTGCGGACAAGCGTTACGAATAATCCAACCCCAAGAATGAGAAGCGGAAGTGGCGTGATGGAGAAATCATATTCATGGGGCTGAGGATTCCACTGGGCATGGCTGATAAGCGTCTCGGAAAAGCTCAGTCCTGCGGGAAGAAAAAGCGAACGGAAAAAAAGCTCTGCCCCTTCGAGTAGCGTGGAGCCGGGAAGGGCGTAGTCGCTGCGGGGAAATTGGCCCATAAAGGATAAAACCGCCATCAGCCTAGATGCGCAAAGACCCAGAGCAATGCCGCCGGAAAGAAAAAATTTAAACAAAAAAGGTTTAAGATTTGCGGTGGCAAAAACATACAGGCAGGCCACAGCCAGGACGACGGCCAGGGTCTGAGGCAAAAGGACGAGCATACCGCCGTAAAACATGACTGCCCAGATCAGCGCTGCGCAAAGAGCGTAAAAAACCAGGGAAGACCGGTTTTTCAGGGTATTCGTGTCATGATGAGGCGTTAAGAGCAAATAGCAAAGAAGCGGCGTGAGCATGAAAGGATGAAAACTCAGATGGCCGACCACGAGATGGGAAAAATAAAAACCATTCAGGACAAAGAGCGTTGACGCAAAGGATGCCACAAGTGGTTTCGTTTTAAAGGTGGACGCCATCAGCACATACATGCCAACGTAACCCAGAAGAACAAAAAGCGCCGTTGTGAATAAAACGCTCAAGTAGGGGCCTGCGACAAACGTCAGCATTTGCGGGACGGAATAAAACAAATTTTGTGGATTGGCCCAGGCCGGAATTCCGCCGCAAAAGGCGGGCGAAAACCAGGGCACGCTCAGAAGGCCGTTTTCCGAAAACCAGAAGTATCCGTCGAGCAGATGCGGAAAGAAGTAAGCGAAGTCATGGCCGATACCACCTTGAGGGTTTGGATAAAACCGCAGGAAAAAAGCGCAATAGATAACGACCAGCGCCAGTGCATAAAGACACTGGCCCATCAGGTTTACGCGGCTTTTAAAAATAAAGCGCGAACGTTTCATGAGCGAAGCATTTTTCGTCGGGCGTTCAGATGCCGCGCAATTTTCAAAAGTTCCAGAGGCACTTTGAGCACATCGGAGGACGTGATTTTAGAGCCCCGCACATCCACCCATTCCTGAAGCGGCACTTCGATAAAGTCATGAATGGTCAGGGGCGGTGAGGTCTTCGTGCCGATCATCAGACGTCCGATCATTTCCACATCAAAAAACCAGCGGGTGGTAAAAGGCTCCGATAAAATGTCGCGAAAAAGCGGCGTGACGGAAAAGAACTTGGCCCCGCATTGCGTATCATACACGGGAAGGCGCAAAATGAGGGAAGCGGCTGTGGCGAAGATGCGCCCAAAGTAATGGCGAACCGGGCGTCGGGCAATTTTGGTTCCCAAAAGCTTGACGCGCGAGCCTAAAACAACGGCATATTTATTTTCTCTCGCCACTTCCAGAAGCCTGAGTGCCTCATACGCAGGGGTGGCCATGTCCGCATCGAGAAATCCGGTAAGCGTTGCGCCTTGAGAAATCGCCTCCCCAAGGCCGCGGCGAACCGCTTCGGCCTTGCCGGAATTGACTTCGAGATTCAACAAAAGAGCGCGTCCGCCCGTCTGGCCGACGTACGCTTCGAGCTCCCGGCGGGTGTCGTCTTTGGAGCCGTCGTTGACAAACAACAGGGAAACCCCGTCCCGGCTGATCAGTTCGTTGTATTGATCGAGGGTCAGCCTTCCTGCTTCGTTGTAGCATGGAATGACAATGCACGTTTCTTCCATAAAACCATCCTTTGTTCAGGTTTGTTTTTTTCGGATGCCCACATTCATGCGGGTGACCGGTGATCGCTTTATGCGGATTTAAGGCGTAATATTTCGCCTTTTGAGCTCCATACGGACTTCGACGCGGCGTTTGCGCAAATCCTCGGCGGTGTAGCCTGTGCCGCCTGTGCCGACACCGACGCCTCCGCCCAGTCCCCGGCCTCCCCCGCCAATGCCGATGCCGAAGGACGGACCGGATGATTTTTCCTGTTTTTCAATTTCATCATTGAGGCGGTAGAAGTATTCCAGAATCTGCTCGTCATTCATTTTGCCGTAGTCTTCGGCCAGGATCTCGGTTGATTTGCTGGCGCACGCGGACAGTACCAGCAGGGCTAGAATCGCAAGCATTAAAATCTTCAGCATTCTTTTTGTGTTCATGATTTATTATCCTCCAAGTGAAAGTTATTTTTTTATGACCTTGAGCCGCATTTCAATCGCCCAGGCTTTATCTTTTTGACCCTGCTCCAAATAGAACTCTTTTTGTTTTTCCAGGAAGGCCCAAAGAGGTCTGCGCCAGCCATGGGCGGAGGCGGTGTCAATGGCCACCTGTAAGATGCGCTCATCGGCTGAGCAATGGCGAATCCAGACACCGCAGGCAATCAGGAGTGAAAGGGGGTCATCCATTGCGGAGAGTTCGCGAAAGGCGGCAGAGGTATCGCGCGAGAGGGCGGCCTTGAAAACGCCCCGGTATCGGGAAGGCAGCGCCGTGTCGTTAATGTTTGAAAACGCGCCCTTTAGAAAAAGAAGATAGGCGCCATTGGCCTCATTCGGTTCAAGGGTCTGTATTTTTTCAAAATCGGACGGATTAAAGTCCTCAAGCGAGGCGACGAAGAGGGCGTAACGGGTCAAATAAACAACGGAGAGGATGGCAAGATCATTTCCGGCGGAGGCTTCACGAAGCGCTTTGGCATAATGGGCCTCGGCCGCGCCTGCGTTTCCGGAAAGAAACTGGGTTTTATAATCCTCCAGATGGCGAAAGCTTTTTGTTTTCCAGGCCGGGGGCGAATTCGTGGCGCAGGAAATGAGCAAAGCAAGCATCAGGACAACCGGCAAAATTTTCATGGCGTGTCAAACTCCGGTGTTTTTTTCGATCCGATAAGCGCGTCGAGCTTTTGCGCGATATTATCCACGGCCCGAATGGCATTATCAATATCTGCGCGCAAAAGGCGCAAATCTTTAAGGCCGCCAGAGGCGTCAGCGCTGATGGAATTGACATTATCGACGGTGGTGTCGAGTTTCTTAAGTTTCCCGGTCAAATCCTTTAAAATGGTGTTCACCTGGGGAAGCGTGCCATTTTGGCCATAGAGATTCAGCTGCGTGTCATCGGCCATCTGCTCGATTTTATTCAGGATGGTGTCGATGGAGGAGGTGATGTCCTTGAGTTTTTTCAAAGAGTCAGTCAGAGAAGCGATGCTGGCCTCGTCGGATAGGGCCATTTCCAGAAGCGATTTTTTCGTGGAGAAATGGCCGGTGATCTTTTGAGCGTTGGCCAGGGAGCGATGCAGATCGCCTTTGGGATCGGCCAGATCGCGAGTCAGTTTTTCCACATTTTCGGCAATCTGGGATACTTTATGCAAAACCGGCTCAATCCGGGCAATTGCATCGTTGATGTCGTTAACGGAAGAGACTTCCGGAAGCGCGTCTTTAGTCAGGGGCGGAGAGCTGAAATTTTCCGTATTGACGACAATGCGCGGTGAGCCGATCAGCGGACGGTACAACACAAACGCGCTGTCCTCGCGAAGCCATTTGACATGGCGGTCGGGAATTCGAATTTTAATCAACACCAGGCCCTGGTCGTTGAGCTCAAGATCATCAACCTTGCCGATGTTGAAGCCGGAAAACACCACCGGCATGCCTTCGGTAAAACCGTCGCCGGATTTGGAGGAAAGGGTGAAGGTGTGCACTTTTTCAAAAACGCCTTTTTTTATGGCGAGAAAGCCCAGCGACGCCAAAATCAGCAGCGCTGTCAGGCAGATAAAAAGACCGACTTTCAATTCACGGCTCAGCGTCATGGCACACCATATTCGTCTTTCACCCAGGCAAAGTCATATATATGACACAACGAAAAATATTGCTCGACTTTATTTAAGGCGGAAAAAATAAAATCACTGTTGGCCAGATGGGGAATAATCCGATACGGGCGGTCGATGAGAATCGCCGCATTCCGCACCATGGTGGCGCGAAGCAGCATCACACAAAAACGCTCCTCGGAGGTCAGAGCGGGATTGCGTTTGTAGGCGATCGGTAAAAGATCCAGGCGCTCGAGTGCGTCAAAGGCCAGTTCATGCGCCTTCGGGCCTTTCATGTTTTCATGATACTTCTTGATGAGCGCGATATTCAGATAGACATCCTGGTTGGAAATCAGCGGGACATCCAGCGACACCAGCGCGGCCGAACGCGGATAGCGTTGTCGAAACGCATTGACGGCCTCAGTCAGAGACGTCGCATCATCAAAAAGGGTTAGAGTAGTTTTGTCAGTAATAAGAGCACCTCGATGATGACAATGGCGGCAAAAACATTGAGCATGCCGCCGGAAACCGCCACGGGAATGCTGGTCAGCTCGTCAGACGCGCGAAGCCCGAAGCGGATCGGAATCAGCGTAATGAAGAAGCCGAAAACGGCGCATTTCAACAGGGTGAGAAGTATATCAGAAAAGTTGGTCGAGCTCAGCAGGAGATTCGTATAAACATCCATGCTCATCGAGAAAATCAACCCGGCAAATAAAATGCCGCTGGCCAAAAGCACAATCGAGAAAAGAGAGCTTAAAAGCAAAATGGAGATAATGCCGTTTAAAACGCGCGGCGCGAGCAGGTAATCCAGCACATCAATGCGAAAAGTTTCCAGCGTCGAAATCTCCCGGTTGACCTTCATGACGGCAATTTCCGTGTTGATGGCGGCGCCGGAACGCAGCGTAATGAACAACACGGTAAGCAAGGGGGAAAGCTCCGTGACGACCAGGCCCATCAGAATATGGCCGATGAAGTCCGTCAGGCCGAATTGCTTCAACAGTGTGAACACAATGCCGATGACCAGCGAACCCAGCACGGCGGAGACGAAAATAAAAACCGGCAGGATCTGCACACAGGTGAAATAAATTTGATTGATCAGAACCTCGCGCATGGCCGAGCTGTACGTGCGGGGGCGAAAGATGCGAACAAAAACCTTGCCGGAAAAAACAAGGGTCGCCCAAAAGGTGTAAAGCGACGCCAGCGTGACGCGTCCGAGGTTTTCAATGTATGCGGTCATAGCCTTCTCCGATAAAAAAGCATCCTAACACAGGCGCACCGATAGTTCAAATACGCGTAAAACTTTGTTTTGTATTGACAAAAAAGTGTCTCTCATTATATTTAGCCCAAAACATTTAACAGCCGAAAAAGGCGCATCTGTGGAGGTATCATGAAAAATTCAAACCGAAAAACATTCTTTATGTTTTTAATGGCATTTCTTGTGGCATTTTTTATCGTGTCGCTGGCGGGCGTTCTGCGCTCATCCCTGAGTCGTTCAGGCGCTCCGGAAATCCTCGAGGCGCAGGCTGTTCCACCGGCGCAAACGGGTATGCCGGCATCAACCGCCACCGTCATGAGGCCGCTTTCATTTTCCGAATTATCGGAGAGGGTCAAGCCGGCCGTTGTTAATATCAGCACCTCCAAAACCTATAAGGGCAGGCAATTCAACTCACCTTTCGGCCAGCAGCCGTTTGGCGGATCGCCGTTTGGGGATGATTTTTTTGACCGATTTTTCGGCGACATGCCCAGGCGGGAATTCAAACAGCGAAGCCTGGGGTCCGGCTTTATTATCAGTAACGATGGCTATATCTTTACCAACAATCACGTGGTTGAGCAGGCGGATAAGATCATAGTGAAAATATCTGACGGAAAAGAATATGAAGCCAAGGTCATCGGGACAGACCCGAATACGGACATTGCGCTGATCAAAATCAAACCCGACAATGCTTTGCCCGTCGTTTCGATCGGCGATTCCGAAGCGGTCAAGGTGGGCGAGTGGGTGATCGCCATCGGCAATCCCTTCGGCCTGGAAGCTACGGTCACAGCCGGTATCGTCAGCGCGAAGGGGCGCGTCATCGGCGCGGGCCCGTATGATAATTTTATTCAGACCGACGCCTCCATCAACCCGGGAAACAGCGGCGGACCCCTGTTCGACATGGAAGGGCAGGTCATCGGCATCAATACGGCCATTGTCGCGCAGGGGCAGGGGATCGGATTTGCCATTCCGATCAACATGGCCAAAAGCATTCTGGCCGATCTCAAAACCAAGGGAAAGGTGACGAGGGGCTGGCTGGGCATCTCCGTCCAGGATGTTACCGAGGATATCGCCAAAAATTTGAGTTTGAAAAATCGGGCGGGCGCCCTTGTATCGGATGTGTTCAAAGATGATCCGGCTGATAAGGCAGGTATAAAAGTAGGCGATATTATTACTGAAATAAACGACAAGCCCATCAAAGATACGCATGAATTACTTTTGATAATTGCAGGGCTGCAAGTGGCGGATAAGGCGAATATCAAAGTGTTCCGTGACGGAAAGAGCATGACGGTGCAGGTCAAAGTGGGCGAGCGAAAGGAAGATGCCGAGCTGGCCTCCGAGGGTCAGACGGACAAGGGAGATGCCCATTTTGGAATTACGGCGCAGGACATTACCGCGGAGATGGCCAAACAGTTGAGAATCGCGCGGGAAGGCGTGATTGTGGCGAACGTCGAACCGGGAAGCGTGGCCGAAGACGTGGGCATTCAGCAACGGGATATCATTGCCCAGGTGAATCGCGTTAAAATTAAGTCCATGAAAGACTACAACCGCGAAATCACCAAAGCCGCCCAGCAAAAAAGCGTAACGCTATTGATCAAGCGGGGACGCTCCAGCTTCTTTGTGGCGATGAGGACGGAATAAATAAAGAAGACACCAATAAAAAAGGCAGGGCTCGCCCTGCCTTTTTTATTGGCGGAACACAAAAACGCCGGTATTCGGCAGAGCATAATGTTCTCGGCAAGTACAGACGGCGGCTGGAATAAAGGAGGAAGGCAGGAATGAATCTTTTTGACTACTCAGGTGTGATCCACCTGCACAGTGCCTATTCGTATGACGGTCATGCCTCTCTGAAATCGATTGTGAAGGATGCGCAAGCTTGCGGTGTGGATTTTCTGATGCTCACGGATCACGACCACTTGCGCGCAAGAGATGAGGGGTGGGAAGGGTGGCAGGGAAAGACGCTGGTCATTGTGGGCCAGGAAGTTTCGCCCCGCTATCATCACTATCTGGCTTTCAATATCCAAAAGCCGGTCCTTTTCCCGGAAGATCCGGAAGGCCTGACTCCGCAACGCTATATAGATGCGGTCAACCGGCAGGGCGGCTTCGGCTTTATCGCCCATCCGGATCATGAAGGCGCGCCGCTGTTTCACGTGAAACAATACTGCTGGACCGACTGGACCGTGACGGGCTATGCCGGATTGGGCGTCTGGGATTTCATGACGGACTGGCAGATGAGCCTTGGCAATTCCTTCAAAGCGCTTTTGAGCTTCCTGTTTCCCGCGTATTTTTTAAAGGGGCCCCGGCAGGTCACGCTTGCGCGCTGGGATGTGCTCAGTGCGAGCCGAAAGACGGTGGGCATCGGGGAGCTCGATAATCACGCCAGCGTCAAAAAGATTTTGGGCCTGACGTTTGTCGCGTTTCCCTTCCGGAAGGCCTTCTCGATGGTGCGCACGCATGTCCTGACGACCGAACCGCTCGAAGGAGAAGGGGGAAAAGACATTCCGCGGATTTTTGAAGCGCTCCGCTACGGTCGCTGTTACATGGCGCTGGCCTGTTTTGGCGACCCAAAGGGATTTCGGTTTACTCTGGAACAAAACAGCCAAAGCTATGCCATGGGAGATCGCCTGATACTGGAGGGCGGCGCGCGCCTGATCGCTTCTGTACCGTCAAGGGCGCGCATCCGCGTCATCCGCAACGGTGCAACGTGGGCCGAGGCGATTTCGGAGCGTCTGGACGTGCCGGTTTCGGAGCCGGGGGGGTATCGCCTGGAGGTTTATTTGAAAAAGACTGGAAAATACCGCCCCTGGATATTTTCCAACCCAATATTTGTGAATGGACGGTAATCACCTCGAGGCACTCAAGGGCAATCGCTTCGGACAATATAGCATTCGCATCAATGATCAGTGGCGAGTCTGCTTTCGCTGGTCGAATGGAATGGCAGAAGATGTCGAAATCGTTGATTATCACTAAGGAGCGTGCATCATGAAAAAACTTGACGCTATAAGACCGGGGGAAATCCTGTTCGAGGAATTCCTTGGCCCCATGGGGCTAAGCCAGTATCGTCTGGCTAAGGAAATTGGCGTACCTGCGCAGCGAATCAGTGAGATTGTTGCTGGAAAAAGAGTCGTTACTGCGGATACGGATTTGCGATTGTGCCGATTTTTTGGTCTTTCAAATGGGTATTGGCTTCGGGCGCAAGCGGCTTATGATACTGAGGTCGCCGAGCGTCACCTGGGTCCCTTGCTGAAAAATATTAAACCATGGTCGGAACGGGCGGCGTAGGACCATTCCTGTTTCACGTGAAACAATTTATTCTTTCAGCCACTGCGCATACTGGTGCATCTTGGCCAGCGACTTCACCGCTCTTTCCGGGCTGGCAAACACGATGCCTTTATACTTTTCGCCTTCAATGTCCACGACCGTGCGCGTGGTTTCGTCCGTCAGGAGATACACGCCGACCACCGGCTTTCCGTATTTGCCCATGATGCGGACGCACGCATTTTTTATTCCCGCATGGTTTCAAGTATCGTCCTGAATAAGTTGGCATCTTGCACATTGGTCGATAGCGTAAAATAATAAGGATGTGTTTTCTCCGGAAATAGAATTATTTCTTTTGTCATTATTCTATCTGATGTATAAGTGCTTTCAAATGCGATGAAATCTGCGCCTGAATAAATTTTAATTTTTGTGACATTTTCAAAAAAGAACCCCTTTCTGTGAACAATCCATTTATTTCCTGTCCCTGAATATTCACTCTTATGCAGATCATCAGGCGTCAGTGTAAATAGTTTATGATAGAAATCCTTTGTTGATGCAAAGGCACTGCAAAAATCTTTGTTTTTGTCTTTAATGTCTGCATTCGTGCAGCCAAGCAAAGTATCCTTTTCTCGATGAATAATGAGAACCTTCTTATCTTTTTTATAGATGATTTTTCCGTCATTTTTTTCAGCGGGGTTGCTATCAAACAAATTCAATGGCAGGTTTGCCTTGTATCCGTAAAATTCGATGATGTTTGTATACTCATGCTGTTTGTCTTCGATGCTGCTTATCACATCCGCTTCCGCTTTTAATCGATGTTCAGGATACGGATATATAAACGGATTATATCTATAAGCATCAAAAGGGTTTTCGTGTGCACAGCTGCACATCATGAGAAGCGAAATTAAAAGAACATAAAGCCTTTTCTTCATGCTATTCTCCTAAAGTCAAAGCCATTTCTAATTGTCGCTTAACGGGTCCAACGCCAACAAGACAATAATCATAGATATGTACTTGCCCACTTGTTCGATTAATTACGCCATAGACGTATTTCACTATGTACCCCCATCCCGGTTTAAAACCTGCTGGTCTTGGCACAAAATCCATTGCATCGCTGCAGTAAATCAGTCTAGCCACCATTTCAGCCAATAAGTCACCTGCATTTTTGTTCCAAGATTCCGGGTTAGTTTTTTTCCCAGTCAAAGTTTCAAAGACTTCGGCACACTTTTTCTTGTCTTCAATGGTCATAATAAATACTCCTTCGCATTAAAAAGCTATTTATTTTTGATGTTTGCTTGATGATATGAACGCGTAATATACACACATCTCTTTGTCAAGGAAATTATTCAATTATTCACTATCCTTTCAGCCACTGCGCATACTGGTGCATCTTGGCCAGCGACTTCACCGCTCTTTCCGGGCTGGCAAACACGATGCCTTTATACTTTTCGCCTTCAATGTCCACGACCGTGCGCGTGGTTTCGTCCGTCAGGAGATACACGCCGACCACCGGCTTTCCGTATTTGCCCATGATGCGGACGGTTTTGGCGACCATTTCATGCTCGTAGGCCCGAAGCAGCTCCAGCGAATCTTCCTTAAACTTCATATCATAGGCTTTATCCACGGCAATCGTCGAATCCAGGACGCCCTGGATCATGATGCGCCGGCCAATGATGCCCATGTGGATAATCGCATCGCATTCATCCCACTGAAGAAGTTCGTCGGCAATCGCCATATGGATTTCCGTATTCATTTCCGCGACGAGATCGACCGGATTGGCGTGACTCCAGAAGGGCGGCAGCCACGCATTGATTTTGGTTATGATCCGATCGGAGAGCGGCTGAACCACCAGACCGTATTCGGCGCACAGATCCGAGGCGACCACGCCCCATCCGCCGCCCAGTGTCAGAATGGCCACGCGATTGCCCTTGGGCAGGGGAAGGGAAGAAAAGGCGGCGGAAAGATCCAGCAAATCCATGGGTTGATCCGCCCGGATAATGCCCGCCTGTTTGCAGGCAGCCTCAAACACCCGGACATTCGAGGCCATGGCGCCTGTGTGGCTGGCGGCAGCAGAAGCGCCGGCTTGCGTCCGTCCGCCCTTGAGCGCGATGACCGGCTTCTTCAAGCCAACGCGCCGGGCCGCCTCGAAAAATCGCCGTCCGTCTTTAATGCTTTCAATATACATGACGACCGTTTTGGTCAGGTCATCGACCTCAAAGCCTTCCATGCAGTCTTCAATCGTGATCATGGCCTCGTTGCCCGATCCGCCGAAGGCCCGGATACCGATATCTTCCGCTTCGGCAAAGGCCAGAAGCTGCGTTCCCAGATTGCCGGACTGCGCCACCAGCGTTGTGCCGCCCGCCTTGGGCCGGACATGCGTCCCGGTGCAGTAAAGCGAAATGTGGGGGTTGCAGATGCCCATGGTGTTTGGGCCAAAAATGATAATGCCTGCCGCAGTGGCCTTTTGCACCAGCTCGTCTTCGAGCGCTCGGCCCTCCTCACCTGTTTCGCGAAATCCCGACGAGATCAACAGGACATTTTTAATTTTCTTTTCGGCCAGTTCATCAATAAGCGGCAACACCCGGCCTGCCGGAATGGTGACCACCGCGAGATCGACCGGCTCGTCAATATCACGGACCGATTTATACACAGGGTAGCCCGCAATTTCGCCGCCCCGGGGGTTGACCAGATAGACGTTTCCTGCAAATTTTCCCGCCACGACATTGGTGAACATCAACTGCCCCCACTTGCTGATCTCGGCCGAGGCGCCGACAAAAGCGATGGAGCGGGGATAGAATAAATTGCGGATGTATTTGGGCTGGACGGGAAGATGGGTGATGGCGTGCAAATTTCTTGGGCCCAGAATGATCAACGCATCGACGGCCGTCACACTTCCGTCCGGAGACACCAGGAGCGGATTGATATCAATTTCGCGAATTTGCGGAATACTTGCGGCAATTTCGGAAAGACCGGTCAAAACCCGCGCCAGAGCGGTTATATCCGGCGCGTTTTCACCGCGGAAGGCGCCAAGGAGCTTTTTCGAGCGCAACTCGGAGATCATCAAACGCGCCTCGCGCTCATCAATAGGCGCCAGCCGGAAAACAACATCGCCGATGGCTTCTGTAAAGATGCCGCCCAGACCGAACATCACCGTTGCACCAAATTGCGGATCGAAAAAAAGCCCCGCCACGAATTCGCGTTTGCCCGAAATCATCGGCTGGAGCAAAAAGCCTTCCAGATCGTCGCGGGCCGCATCCTTTATATATGTCGCTGCGGCCAGCAGGTCTTCGGGGGTGCCGATGTTGAGCTTGACGAGCCCTTTTTCGGTTTTATGCGTGAGACGGCTGCCCAGGCCCTTAAGCACGACCGGATAGGCAACCGATGGGGCGATTAAATTTATCTCTTCAATATTCTTGATGATTTTCTCTTCGACAACTGGGATGCCATAGTATTGCAGCAGTTGTTTGGCTTCGGCCTCTGTGAGCGCGTTACGGGCTTCTCTTTGTGCTTTGTCAATGATTTCGATAGGATTCATGCCATTGTCCCCTCAGGTTGGAAATTTCTATCCTTCCTTGTGACAGATGATGGATTGTAATTCTGAAACCGGCATAAAGCAAGTTAAGATTGGCGTGGCCTCAATCGAGGCATTCGAATTGTCTTGAAATAAATCGCGACATTCGGTAAACAAATGCACTTCGCGTTTGGGGGATTTCATGGCGAAAAATGCCAAAAAAGAGAATTTTTCAGGCTTGACCCTTTTGGGCCGGCAGGCGGCCAAACCTGTTCGCAAACTCGAAACGTTTCCCAACCACACCAAGCGTGACTATACCGTGACCCTGACGACGGATGAATTCACCTGCGTCTGTCCGATGACCGGCCAGCCGGATTTCGCTAAAATCACTATTTCCTATATTCCCGATCAAAAAATCGTCGAGTCCAAATCGCTTAAGCTCTATTTTTGGTCGTTCCGCAACGAAGGGGTGTTTCACGAGCACGTCACGAACCTCATTCTCGACGATCTCGTGGCGGCGCTTGAGCCCCGTCAGTGTTGTGTGACGGCCGAATTTGCCGTTCGCGGCGGCATCGCCATCTCGGTGGATGCGCATTATGTCAAACCTAAAAAGAAACCCTCAAGATAACCCTGAAAGGAATCTCCATGCCAAAACGTGACGACATTAAAAAAGTGTTGATTATCGGGTCCGGTCCGATTGTCATCGGCCAGGCCTGCGAATTTGACTACTCCGGAACACAGGCCTGCAAGGCGCTTCGCAAGCTGGGCTATAAGATTGTGCTGGTCAACTCCAACCCGGCCACCATCATGACGGACCCGGGCATGGCGGATGTGACCTACATCGAGCCGCTCAACGCCCAGGCGCTGACCGAAATCATCGAAAACGAAAAGCCCGATGCCATTTTACCAAACCTGGGCGGCCAGACGGGCCTGAATCTGACCTCCGAGCTCTCCAAGCTCGGCGTTCTGCAAAAGCACAACGTGAAAGTGATCGGTGTTCAGGTGGATGCCATCGAGCGCGGCGAGGATCGCATTGCCTTTAA
Organism: uncultured Smithella sp.; assembly: GCA_964608995.1. Classification (GTDB taxonomy): domain Bacteria; phylum Desulfobacterota; class Syntrophia; order Syntrophales; family Smithellaceae; genus UBA8904. Next base: position 153,381 of record CAZSQS010000002.1, read on the forward strand.
AGAAACCATGAAGAAGCTCGGCATCGACATGCCCAATAGCGAACCGGCCACCACTGTGGAAGAGGCGGAAAAAATCGCCGCCGACTTCGGTTATCCGGTCGTCATCCGACCCGCCTATACGATGGGTGGCACGGGCGGCGGCATTGTCTATAACCTCGAAGAGCTGCGGGTCATTGCCGCGCGCGGCATTTCGGCAAGCCTCATCGGCCAGATCCTGATTGAAGAATCCGTCATCGGCTGGGAAGAGCTCGAGCTCGAAGTTGTCCGCGACGCCAAAAACCAGATGATCACCGTCTGCTTCATTGAAAACGTTGATGCCATGGGCGTGCATACGGGCGACTCGTACTGCACCGCGCCGATGCTGACGATTTCGGACGAGCTGCAAAAACGCCTGCAGGAGTACTCCTATAAAATCGTTGAAGCGATTCAGGTCATCGGCGGCACCAACGTGCAGTTCGCGCATGATCCGGTGACGGACCGCGTCGTCATCATTGAAATCAACCCGCGCACATCGCGCTCGTCGGCGCTGGCCTCGAAAGCCACGGGGTTTCCCATCGCACTCATTTCGGCCATGCTGGCCTCCGGCATCACGCTTGACGAAATTCCCTACTGGCGCTCGGGTACGCTCGACAAATACACACCGTCGGGCGACTACGTCGTCGTCAAATTCGCCCGCTGGGATTTTGAAAAATTTCCCGGCGCACAAGACAAGCTCGGCACGCAGATGCGCGCCGTAGGCGAGGTCATGAGCATCGGCAAAAATTACAAAGAAGCGCTCCAGAAAGCCATCCGGTCGCTCGAAAAGAAGCGCTACGGCCTGGGCTTCGTTAAGGACTTTCATAAAAAATCCCTCGATGAATTGATGGAAAGGCTGGCCGAACCCTCCAGCGAACGCCAGTTTATTATGTATGAGGCTTTGCGCAAAGGCGCGTCCGTCGAGGCGCTGTGCACGAAGACCTATATTAAAAAATGGTTTGTCGAGCAGATGAAGCAGCTGGTTGAACTCGAAGAAAAAATTCTCACGTATAAAGGCAAAGCCATGCCCGGGGCGCTTCTGGTGCAGGCTAAAAAAGACGGCTTTGCCGATCGCTATCTGGCGCAGATTCTTGGCGTGACCGAAGAGTCCATCCGCACGCAGCGACTGGCGGCGGGCCTGGCCGAGGCCTGGGACGCCGTGCCGGTAAGCGGCGTGGAAAACGCGGCCTACTACTACTCCACGTATAACGCGCCCGATAAAGTCGGCGTCAGCCCCAACCGCAAGATGATGGTGCTGGGCGGCGGCCCCAACCGCATCGGCCAGGGTATTGAATTTGACTACTGCTGTGTGCACGCGGCCTTTGCGCTTCGCGACGAGGGCATTGAATCCATCATGGTCAACTGCAACCCCGAAACCGTCTCCACCGACTATGACACGTCCAACAAACTGTATTTCGAACCGCTGACGGTTGAAGACGTCTTAAGTATCTATGAAAAGGAAAAGCCCGAAGGCGTCATCGTGCAGTTTGGCGGTCAGACGCCGCTCAACATCGCGGCCGAGCTCGCGAAAGCCGGGGTGAAGATCATCGGCACATCGCCCGAGACCATCGATCTGGCCGAAGACCGCGACCGTTTCCGTGAGATGATGGTCAAGCTGGGCATCCCCATGCCCAAATCCGGCATGGCCGCAAACCTTGATGAGGCCCTCGCCGTGGCAGGCGGCATCGGCTATCCGCTGATGGTGCGTCCCTCCTACGTTCTGGGCGGGCGCGGCATGGAAGTGGTCCATGACGAGCAGATGCTCAAGCGCTATGTCAACGCTGCCGTCGATGTAACGCCGGAGCGGCCGATTCTGATCGACAAGTTTCTGGAAAACGCCATCGAAGCCGAGGCGGATGCGATCTCCGACGGAACCGACGCCTTCGTTCCGGCCGTCATGGAGCATATCGAACTGGCGGGTGTCCACTCGGGCGATTCCGCCTGCGTCATTCCGCCCATCAGCATTCCCGCGCGCCACATCGACACGATCAACGACTATACGCGCAAAATCGCCATCGCGTTTGGCGTGGTGGGCTTGATGAATATTCAATACGCCATCGCCAATGATGTCGTCTATATTCTGGAGGCCAACCCGCGCGCCTCGCGCACCGTGCCTCTGGTGTCCAAGGTCTGCAACGTCTCGATGGCGCGCATCGCCACGCAGATCATGCTGGGCAAAAAGCTCAAAGACCTGAACCTCCGGCACGGCTCCTTCCGGCACTTCGGCGTCAAGGAAGCGGTGTTCCCTTTCAACATGTATCAGGAAGTCGATCCGATTCTCGGTCCGGAAATGCGCTCCACCGGCGAGGTGCTGGGTCTGGCCGAATCCTTCGGACTGGCCTACTTCAAGGCGCAGGAAGCAACGGGCCAGAGCCTGCCTGCCTCGGGGTCCGTCCTCATTACGGTGGATGACCACGACAAGGGCGGCATTCTGGAAGTGGCGCGCGCCTTTGTCAATATCGGCTTCAAGATCCGGGCCTCGGAGGGCACCTTTCAATACTTTACCGAACATGGCATTGCCGCCGAGCGCATTTTGAAGATGCACGAAGGCCGTCCCAATATTGTGGATGCGATTAAAAACGGGGAGGTTCAGCTGGTCATCAACACACCGGCCGGAAGGCTTTCCAAATATGACGATTCCTATATCCGCAAGGCGGCCATCAAATACAAGATTCCGTACATCACGACGGTGGCCGCCGCCGTGGCCGCCGTCAAGGGCATTGCCGCCTGCCTCCAGGGACATGGCCGCGCCAAGTCCCTGCAAAGCTATCACGCAGAAATCAAGTGATGTCGCAAAAGCGCCTGCTTTAGAAAATGTCCGGTGGAGGAGGCCTCGTTTGCCGCCACCTCCTCCACCGTGCCGGTTGCAATAATCCTGCCGCCGCCCGGGCCTCCCTCGGGGCCCAGATCAATCACGTAATCGGCGCATTTGATAATATCCAGATTGTGCTCGATCACCACCATCGTATTGCCCATATCCACCAGTCGCATCAGGACCTCGAGCAGTTTTGAAATATCGGCAAAATGCAGGCCGATGGTCGGCTCGTCGAGAATATAGAGCGTGTTGGAATTGACACGCTTGCCCAGCTCGCGCGCCAGTTTAATGCGCTGGGCCTCACCGCCGGAAAGCGTTGTGGCGGACTGCCCCAGTCGGATATAGCCCAGGCCCACGTCGGCCAGCAGTTGCAGGTGCGTGCGGATGGCGGGGATATTGGCGAAAAACGTCAGCGCCTGCTCGACGGTCATCTCCAGCACCTCGGCGATGTTTTTGTCCTTGTAGCGAATGTCCAGTGTGTCGGCATTGAAGCGGCGGCCCCGGCAGGCGTCGCACGTGACATACACATCCGGGAGAAAATGCATTTCGATTTTGATGAGCCCGTTGCCTTCGCACGCCTCGCAGCGCCCGCCTTTGACGTTAAAGCTGAAGCGCCCCGGCTTGTAGCCGCGCATACGCGACTCCGGAAGCCCCGTAAAGAGGTCGCGGATGAACGAAAACACGCCCGTGTAGGTGACGGGATTCGAGCGTGGCGTCCGTCCGATGGGCTGCTGGTTGATCAGAATCACGCGTTCAATGCCGCCCAAGTCCTTCACGCGGCGGATTTTCCCCGCGCCGCCCGCCTCGCCGCTTAGCCGCCGGGCCATCACTTTGGCGAGCGTCTCGATCACCATCGAGCTTTTTCCCGATCCGGACACGCCTGTGACGGCGGTGAGCACGCCTGTGGGAATTTTAATGTCGATATTTTGCAAATTGTTTTGCGTGGCGCCTTCCAGAATAATATGGCGCCCTTTGATGGACCGGCGCTTTTGGGGAAGCGCAATGCTCATGCGTCCCGACAGATACTGGCCGGTAAGCGACGTCTCGCTTTTCAGAATTTCCCCGGGCGTTCCCTGAAAAATGATTTCTCCTCCATGGATGCCCGCGCCCGGCCCCATATCGATAATCGTGTCGCAGGCCAGCATCATATCCGTGTCATGCTCCACCACCAGCACGGTGTTGCCCATATCGCGCAATTTTTTCAGCGTGTCGATCAGTCGCAGATTATCCCGTTGATGCAGGCCCACCGTCGGTTCGTCAAGCACATACAAAACGCCCATCAGGCCCGATCCGATCTGTGTGGCCAGACGGATGCGCTGCGATTCGCCGCCGGAGAGCGTTGAGGTCGAACGCGCGAGATTAAGATAGTCCATGCCGACGTTGAGCAAAAACGACAGGCGGCTCCGGATTTCCTTCAACACCCGCTCGGCAATCAAGGCCTGCTGGGCCGAAAGCGTCAGCGCTGAAAAAAAGTCGGCGCATTCGCGGATGGACAGAAGGCAAAGCTCGTAGATATTTTTGCCGCCCACCGTCACGGCCAGCGTTTCGGGTTTGAGCCTTGCGCCCCCGCACGTCTCGCAGGGCCGCAAATCGATGAAGCGCCCCAGGTCGTTTCGGACCGCAGGCGACGTGGTTTCGCGCCATCGGCGCTGCATGCGCGGGATCACGCCCTCAAACGGCCGTTCGGTGACATAGCGGAGGTTGTCCCCGTCATATTGAAATTTGACCGCCTCCGTGCCCGAGCCATACAGGATGGCAGAGCGGATTTTTTCCGGCAGCTTGTTAAACGGGGTATTGAGGTCAAAGCGATAATGCGTCGCCAGTGAATCGAGCATATTGAAGTAATACGCTGAGGCGCGGTTGGCCCAGGGGGCAATGGCGCCGGCGCGAAGCGAAAGCGTCGGGTCCGGCACAACCAGATCGATGGCAAAATGCATGCGCGTGCCCAGGCCGTTGCATTCGGGGCAGGCCCCGTAGGGGCTGTTGAACGAAAAAAAGCGTGGTGCAAGCTCCGGCATGCTGATGCCGCAGTCGGGACAGGCGTATTTTTCTGAATACAGCGTCTCCGCTCCATCGCTTTCGGCAATGGCCACCAAACCGTCGCTTTTTTGTGCGGCCATTTCAATGGAGTCGCGAAGCCGCTTGCGGATGCCCTCTTTCAGAACCAGCCGGTCCACCACCAGATCAATCGTATGGCGCTTGGTTTTGGGTAAAACGATGTCATCGGACAAATCCTTCATCTCGCCGTCAATCCGGACGCGCGCAAACCCTTCCTTTTGCAGCTTTTTGAGCTCCTTTTGAAACTCTCCCTTTTTGCCGCGCGCGATGGGCGCTAAAACGCTGAAACGCGTCGAAGGTGGCATCTGCAAAACGCTTTCCACAATGCTGTCAATGGTCTGGGAGTGTATTTCGCGTCCGCACGACGGGCAGTGGCATACGCCGATCCCCGCGTAAAGGAGCCGGAAATAATCGTAAATTTCTGTTACTGTGCCTACGGTGGAGCGCGGGTTGTGGCTGGCCGAGCGCTGCTCGATGGCGATGGCGGGGGAAAGCCCCTCGATGGATTCCACGTCCGGTTTGTCCATCTGGCCGATGAACTGTCGTGCGTACGTCGAAAGGGATTCCACATAGCGGCGCTGCCCTTCGGCGTAAATCGTGTCGAAGGCCAGCGATGATTTTCCCGAACCGGATACACCGGTGATGACCACCAGCTCGTCGCGGGGAATTTCAAGCGAGACGGATTTTAAATTATGCTGGGACGCGCCCTTGATTTTAATTGAGTTCATAGCAGCGGGCGATTAATCGTTAAAGCCGGATATCGATATAGGATTTCTTGCGCAACTCTTGAATCCATTCTTCATATTTTTTGGCAATTTTATCTTCCTCAATGCGCGCCTTGATTTCATGACGCACCTCGTCGATGGGTTTCACGCCGCCGCCGCGCCGGTCGGTGACGACAATGAGATGATAGCCGATGTCCGTTTCGATGACGTCGCTGAGCTTTCCAATCGGCAACGCAAAAGCGGCCTTTTCCACCGGGGGTAAAATGACGCCCCGCTCCACAAAGCCCACGTCTCCGCCCTGATTGGCCGCGGGCCCGCCGGAATATTGTGCGCAAAGCTGTTCAAACGACTCGCCTTGAATCACACGTTCGCGAATTTGCTGGGCCAGTTCCCTGGCTTGTTGCCGTTGGGTGGCAGGAGCGTCCGCCGCGGCCGGCAGAAAAATTTGTCGGATACGCGCCGCTTCCTTGCCTTCATACGCGTCGCGGTGCTCTTGATAGTACGCGCCGATTTCTTCATCCGTAATCACGATGCGCGACTGAACCTCGCGCCGAAGCAGTCTCATGCGCAGAATCTGCCCCTTTATTTCCTTTTTGAGGTTTTCCAGCGAACTGCCTTCCGCTTCGAGTCTGCGCTGAAATTCCTCCAGCGTCACTTTGTGCTTGACGAGCATATCATTGACAACCCCCGTCACGTCTTCTTCCTTGACTGTGCTGAAGTCCGCCCCTGCTTTTTTCGCTGTCTGCTCGATCAGAAGCTGGTTGACCATTTCCTGCAACAGCGCTTCTTTGTTGCCTTTAAGAACGCTTTCCTTGTCCGGTTTGGTGTAGGTGGCCTCAATTCTTTTAGCGTAAGGTTCAAAAGCCCGGTTGAGCTCTGAAAGGGTGATGATGTCATCGTTGACGACGGCCACGATGCGGTCCACGACCTCCGCCAAAGCCAGAGACGACACGATAGAGACGGCCACGACAATAAAACTGATCACTTTAAAAGATTTCACGGCTTTCTCCCGGGGGGATAGGTTGTTTTTCTCAACTTTTTCTGGAGGTTCGGCTCCTTGGTAATCTCGGCTTTCGCCTTTAAAATCTCAAGCCACGCAAAAAAAGAAGCTTCTTCCTTTTGGGCGGTCAGGGCGGCTACGATGTCTTCCCGGCAATCCGCAAGATTTCTCTCCCGCGCGGGGAAAACATTCGTGACCATGAGGATATGGTATCCATAAACGCTTTTAATCACGTTACTGACGCCGCCTTTCGACAGGGCAAAAAGCGACCCATCGAGAGGATCGGGCATGCTTTCGCGATAGACAATGCCCAGATCGCCCCCTTTTGCCGCTTCCGGTCCAATGGAGGCCTCGCGCGCAAGCTTTGAAAAGTCTTCGCCGGAATTGAGCCTGTCCTTAATGGCATGTGCTTTTTCTTCATCATGCACGACAATCTGCCAGGCGTGCACGCGCGCCTCCGTAGCACAGAATTTTGGATGATCGTTAAAAAAATCCTCGATTTCCATATTCGTAATCATGATTTTTGATGTGACTTCACGGTCAATCACCGCTGCGATCATCAGGTCGCGGCGCACCTGCTCGCGCCAGTCATCATAACGCATACTGACGGAGGCCAAAAGGTCGGTAAAATTATCGCCATAGTCCTTTTGGATCTCCTCGATCTTTTTTTCGAGTTCCTTTTTGCTGATTGACAGGTCAAGCCGGTCTGCCTGTTGAAGGATCAGTCTCTCCAGAATGATGGCATCGAGCAATTCGTCTTCGAGGAGCTCGCGTTTATTGATCGAGCGCTGAAACGCGCGGGGCGAAAGAATACCTTTTTGCATGCTCAGGCGCCCCCGGTATTCATCCAGATAAATCTTTTCACCGTTGACGGTAGCCACATGCTCGCGAACGATGTCCTCCTGCGCGCACGCGCACAGCAGGCCAATAAAGGCGGGCGCCACAACCATCATGCAGAAACGATTCAATCTATTCAACGTTGTCCTACCTTGCCATGCTTGCTGAAATTCAAATTCAAGCCGCTTATATCCTGATCAGCCTCATTGAGCAAGCATCTTTAAAAGCTCGTCCGCCTGCGTCAGGATGTCTTCTTGCGCCTGGGCCGGCAAGAAAAGCCTGTAATCGGGCGTAAAGCGCAAGCCCTTGATTTTTTTGCGACTAAGCGCCAGAATCTTCGCCGGATCAATGGGCGATATCGCGCGAAAAAAGATATAGAGATACGTTCCGTCAAAGCCCATTTTTTTGGCTTTGAGATGCGCCAGCGCGTTTCGAAGTCCAATCACACGCAGAAGATTTTCAGCGCTTTGGGGCAAGGGCCCATAGCAGTCGGCCAGCTCCTGGCCCAGCTCGAGAATCTCTTCTTCATTTTGGGCATGCGAAATGCGCTTGTACATCACCAGACGCTGATGGATGTCCGAGACGTATTCTTCCGGGAGGTAGGCCGAAATGCCCATCGCGATTTCCGGCAGCGCCTCGTCTTCGGCAGGTGCGCTCCCCTGAATTTCGTGTACGGTTTTTTCCATGAGCTCTGTATAGAGCTCGTAACCCACGGCGCTGATGTGACCCGCCTGGGAGAGCCCCAGCAAATTTCCGCCGCCGCGAATTTCCAGATCATTGTAGGCAATGCGAAAGCCCGAGCCCGGTTCCGAAAATTCCTTGATGGCCGAGAGACGCTTCATCGCGTCGCGTGACAGGAGCGCGCCTTTAGGGAGGAGCAGATACGCCGCCGCCTCAACGCTGCCTCGCCCCACGCGCCCGCGGATCTGATACAGCTGCGCCAGGCCGAAGCGATCCGCCCGGTTAATAAGAATCGTGTTGGCCCGGGGAATATCCAGGCCCGAGCCGATAATCGTCGTGCACACCAGCACATCGACCTCATGGCGGATAAACTGCGCCATCGCCTTTTCAATGTCGGCGGGCTTCATCTGGCCGTGCACCACGCCCACGCGCGCCTCCGGAACCAGCCGCGAGGCCAGCTGGGCGATGGAATAGATTGAACGCACCCGGTCGTGCAGAAAAAAGACCTGTCCGCCGCGCGCCATTTCCGCCTCAATGGCCGAACGGATGACGTCTTCGTCGAATTCCAGCACATACGTTTTAATCGGCTGGCGCTCCTGAGGTGGTGTATTGATAATGGACAGATCGCGAATGCCCACCAGCGACAGGTGCAGCGTCCGCGGAATCGGTGTGGCCGAGAGCGTCAGAACATCCACCAGCGTGCGCATTTTTTTAAGCTTTTCCTTGTGCGCCACGCCAAAGCGCTGTTCTTCATCAATGATGACAAGCCCCAGGTCTTTAAAGGCAATGTCTTTTTGCAACAGGCGGTGCGTGCCGACGACAATATCCACCCGGCCCAGACGCAAATCCTCCACAATCTTCTTTTGCTCGGCCGCGCTTTTAAAGCGGTTAAGCGCCTCCACGCGAATGGGAAAATCGGCCAGCCTTGCCGAAAACGTGGCAAAGTGCTGCTCGGCCAAAATGGTGGTGGGCACCAGGAGCGCCACCTGCTTGCCATCCATCACGGCGCGAAACGCGGCCCGAAGCGCGACCTCTGTCTTGCCGAAGCCCGCATCCCCGCAAATCAGGCGGTCCATCGGCTTGGCCGCATCCATATCCGCATGCACATCTTCAATCGCGCGGGCCTGATCGTCCGTCTCTTCAAATGCAAACGTCGAGCAGAATTCTTCATACACGCGATCCGGCGGCGCAAACGATTTACGCTCCATCGCCTCGCGCGCCGCATAAATCGCAACCAGCTCTTCAGCCACGTCGCGTACGGATTTTTTGACCCGCTCCTTGACGTTCTCCCAGGACGGGCCGCCCATTTTGTCGATCTTCGGCGTGACGCCTTCGGGCCCGAGGTAGCGCTGGATTTTTTCCAGCGCGCTCACCGGCAGATACAGCTTATCTTGCTCCGCGTATTCGATCACCAGAAAATCGTTTTCAATTTTGCCCACCGTTATTTTTTGCAGGCCCCTGTACAGACCGATGCCGAAGTCGCGGTGAACGACGAAATCGCCCTCATTGAGCTCGCCGAACGATTTGAGGAAATACCCCTCCCGCGTGGGGCGCGCGCGGCGACGAGGCGCTTTTTTGACGAAGATTTCCTCTTCGCTCAAAAACCCGACCGACAGGGCTTCACACACAAAACCCGCCGCCATTTTTCCTTCGATCAGATAAAGCGCCGCCTCGGATCGCGTCTCCAGTATCTCGAGCAGGCTTTTTCCGTCCGGAAGCGATTGCGCCGATAAACGGTAGGCCGAAAGCAGATGCGCCATGCGTTTGGCATCCTCCGGCGTAGGTGAAATCAAAAAGACGGTAAAATCGCGGGAAAGCAATTCCGATATCTGTGCCGCCGCCTGACGCAGAAGCGTCTCTTCGCGCACCTCGCCCGTCTGGGGCGTAATCGGCAGGGGCTCGCGCCGCGCCGGAAGCTCGACGGCAGGCGTTTCGGTCAGCGGCGTGTCGAGCGCAAGCGACGCCATGCGGATCTGGCGAAAGGGGTCAAGCTTTGCGGCAAGCTCTTCGTCGCTTAAATAAAGGCTGGGCCGCTCCAGATGGAACTTGCCGGACTGCCTTGCCTTAAAAAGCAGCTTGTCAATTTGGCCGGTGGCGGTTTGCGCCGCCATCTCGAGCGCCGCCGGATCATCCAGTAAAAGGGTCGTGGCGGGCGGCAGATAATCAAATAAATTTGAGAGCGACTGCGCGCCAAAAAACGCGGCATCGTCATAGTCTTCATAAAAGAGCGGCAAAAAAATGGGATTGACGGCAGCCGCCGACTGCTCACGAAGCGTTTCCACCAGGCGGCTCCGAAGCTCGCGCGGCAAATCCAGATCGTCGGCGCGGCGCTTCACGTTGCGCACGGCTCGTGCCAGCCGCGCCTCGTCCATAAGAATTTCAGCCGCCGGTCCCAGCAAAAAAGCGCCCGCCGGACCCAAAGAGCGCTGTGAGGAGGCATCGAAGCGGCGGATCGATTCAATCTCGTCGCCTGCCAGCTCCAGGCGCAACGGGTGGCTTTCGGTTGGTGGATAAATATCCAGTATATTGCCGCGCAGGCTGAATTCACCCATGGTTTCCACTAAAGAGACGCGCCGGTAGCCGCCTGCCAGAAGGCGCGCCGGTGTTTCCTCCAGAATCAGCGTGTCGCCTGCTGAAATAATTTTGAGATAGCGCTCGAAGTCGCCATACGGCATGACCTTTTGCAGACAGGCCGCAAGCGAAGTCACCAGAATTTTATGCGAATCCACCTGCAACTGCGTGCGGGCCGAAAGTCTGGCCAGTTCCTCTTCGCGCTGGAGCGCGAACATATCGATGGCCAGATAATCCAGCGGCGGGTAGTGCAAAATGGCCTCGGCGGGTAAAAAAAGCGCCAGGTGGTTCGCAAACGTTTCTGCCTCTTTTGCCGTGGGACAAATCACGGCCAGCGGGGCCACTTGACGGTAAAAAAGCAGGGCGGTCAAAAACGGACGCGCTTCGGGCGCCGCCTGCAAAATATCCACCACCCGCGCACCAGCGCCCAGATGCGCCAAAAGTTCTCGCACAGGCGCCGCGTCGGAGAGCCATTTTTTGTCAATTATTTTTCTCAATGAATAATGCTCACTTCAATATGTCGAACCCGTCTGATTCAATTCCTGCCATTTTTATCAACACCGAAGGGGTTGTCTGTTTATCGTCAACCATTCATCATTGGTCTTCGACCCCGACGGAATAGAACATTGATTTGAAACGCTGGCGCGATAAATGTTCCATCCCTTCAGGTGCGCTAACCCTTTGCCTCAATGCTGTTTTTGTAGTCATGACAAAACGCTGGAAACATACCGACTTTTCATAATGTCATCAATCTTCTATCAAGGCCAGGCTGCATTCGGGTTGCCGGTCCACACTTCGGCTCTTTTCCTAGCTCATATGACATGGAACTTCAATCAACATCTTTATCGTTGACAACGTCTAAAGCTTTGATAAGGTTTGAGCCCAAATTCAACCGGGAGATGACGCAATGATTACCGTTTCCGAAGCGCTCAACACCATACTTGAGAGCTGCCGCCCGCTCGGCTTTGAAAAAGTGGATATCCTCAAAGCGGCAGGCCGCGTCATCGGCGAAGATGTTTTTGCGCCGCGAAACATTCCCGCCGCCGCCAATTCCGCCATGGACGGCTACGCCCTGCGCGCAGCCGACACGAAAGGCGCCTCGGCCGCCCATCCCGTATCGCTCAAAGTTGTTGAGATCATCGCCGCTGGAAGCGCCCCCACCAAAACCGTGCGCCAGGGTCAGGCGGCCCGCATCATGACCGGCGCGATGATTCCCAAAGGCGCAGACGCTGTCATCCGCCGCGAAGATACAAAGGAGCAGGGAAAAACCGTGCTCGTAAGCGCGCCGGTTCCCCAAAATCAGGATATTCGCTTTCCCGGCGAAGACGTCCGCGCAGGCGAACGCGTGATTACCGCCGGAAGCGTTTTGCGCCCCGGCCACATCGGGATGCTGGCCGCGCTGGGAAAAGCCTTCGTGTCTGTTTATCAGCGTCCGCGGGTGGCCATTTTGTCCACAGGCGACGAGCTGGTCGATATTGAAACGCACCCCGCGCCTGGCAAAATCGTCAACTCCAACACCTATTCCCTGGCCGCGCAGATTCAAGCCTGTGGCGGCGTGCCCATCTTGTCGCCCATCGTCCGCGATACGAAAGACGATCTAGCCCGCGCCTTTGAGCGCGCCTCTCGCGCGGATGTCATTTTGTCGTCCGGCGGCGTTTCGATGGGCGACTATGATTTTGTCAAGGACGTGATGGGCGATGTCGGCAACACCATGCGCTTCTGGCAGGTGGCCATGCGACCGGGAAAGCCGCTCGCGTTTGGTTCCATCGTCTCCACGCCACTTTTCGGCCTTCCCGGGAATCCCGTTTCCGTCATGGTCTCCTTTGAGCAGTTTGTCCGCCCCTATCTTTTGAAAATGCAGGGCTATCCGCAAATCATGCGTCCGACGGCTTCGGCAAAAAGCTTGCAGGCCATCGAAAAAAAGAAAGGTTTCCGGCACTTCCTGCGCGCCATCGTCGAAAATTCAAACGGCGTCCGAACCGTGCGTCTCACCGGCTCACAGGGCTCCGGCATTTTAAAGTCGATGGTCGAAGCCAACGCGTTTATCGTGCTGGAAGAAGACGTGGTTCGCGTCAAAAAAGGCGAAGAGGTCACCGTGCAGCTTCTGGATGAAGCGAATCTGTTAGGCTAAAATATCTTCAATGGGCAAGACTTGTTTTCCATGCCTGATGGTCAGAATTGATAATCGCTTTTTTTCGATGCGATAGATGATGCGATAATTTCCGTAAATCAGCTCTCTAAATTGTTGATCTCCAATTTCAGGCACAACCTGCCAATTTGGGGTGAATTTGACAGCTTTTCTACTTTTGAAAATAAGGTTGAAAATCATTTTCCTGCTGCTGATGGCTTGTCTAAAGCTATATATTCGGCTATTTCCGAAGCCCTGTCGATAGCCACCGGTGACCAAATTATTTTCATTTATTGACTCTTATCAAGACTTTGTTTTTTGCATCTTCGTGAATAATACCTTCACCGTTTGCGAGCTGGGCAAGAGAGGTCTGAACATCTGTCAGAAGCTCGATCCTCTCTTGCATTTTTTCATATTCAGAAGCATCCATTAATACAGCCACGCCTTTACCATGCTGCGTAATAATCACAGGCCTTTTTGTATCACGAACTTGCTTGATATAGGTTGCAATACCAGTCCTGACCTCGGATAATGGTTTAATATCTTGATCGATTTTTAATCTCTGCATTATACACCTCACATATTCTCTGAATAACACTCTATTTATTGTACACTTTAACGCACAGTGTTCAGTACAAGCAAGAACTATTTTAAATCTAATAATGATTCAATCACGAAGCGTAATGAAACGATTTGAAAAGCTTTATTAACAAAGTTTTGCTAAGCCGGATCGCGTATCTTGGACTGACCTCCGGTTAGCTTTGCGATGACTCGGACGCATCAAATTGCTGCTTATTGCCATTGACGGGGATTTCCGGCGCTCGCGCCTTCCCCACCCCCCATCGCCAAGAAAGCGTGGCGAAATGGCGCTTATGTCCTCCGCTGGCGGAGGGGTCACGAAGTGACGGAGGTGGACGACACAGCCCTGGGGGTCAAGAGGATTTTTCTCAGGTGCTTTTTTGAATCAAACTATCCCGAAGGCGGATTCACTTGCGCCTATTGCTGATCCAGCGGGCTTTTCAGATTACGGATGTCACGGGACATAACATGTGTATAGATTTCAGTGGTTTTCACATCCGCATGCCCCATCAACTCCTGCAAAAGACGGATCGTCACGCCATTTTCCAGCATATGCGTGGCAAAGCTGTGCCGAAGCGTATGGCAGCCCACTCTTTTGGAAATTCCCGCTTCCTCCGAAGCGCGTTTCACCGCCTTTTGCAGAACCGATTCCATCACATGGTGGCGCATACGCTTACCCGATCGCGGATCGACGGAGAGCTGCTTTGCCGGAAAAACCCACTGCCAGCTGGTGGACCGCGACGCGTTCGGATACTTCCGCTCCAGCGCCTCTGGAATGTAAACATTACCGAATCCCTCTTCGAGATCGGTCAGGTGCAGCTTTTTTACCGCCGCGACCTGTCGGAGCAGTTCCTCACGAATATTTTGGGGCAAAACGGTCGTCCGGTCCTTGCCGCCTTTTCCACCGCGAATGAAAATTATATTCTGGCCGAAATCAATGTCCTGAATGCGAAGCCGCAGGCACTCCATTAAACGCAACCCGCTTCCATAGATCAGCTTTGCCATCAGCGCCGGCTTTCCCTCCAGGCGGGTCAAAAGGTTCTGAACTTCGGCTTTGGTCAAAACCGTCGGCGGATGCACGGTTCGTTTGCTTCTTGCCGGGGCAATGTCGTCTGCCAGTTGAATATCGAGCACATGCTTATAAAGAAAAACAATGGCATTGAGCGCCTGACGCTGCGTAGATGCTGTAACTTTGCCAACGGTGGCCAGATGGGAAAGAAAGCCCTCAATGTTTTTGGCGCCGAGCAGTTTTGGATGGGTTTTACCTCCGAAGTGATGGATATAACGGAGAATCCATTGACAATAGGTCTGCTCTGTGCGATAAGCGTAATGGTGATAACGAAGAACTTCCCGAACCTGATCCATTAACTTCAGATTGGGATTTGGACGGAACTTCGGCTTGCTGTCCTGATTCATAGTTTTTAAATGTAAAAAAGTAAATTGAAGAGTGTGTGTCGTTTTTGTTCCGCCCGATGCGGAACACCTGGCAGCGGGAAATATTCCCGGCTTTTCCATGTTTACTGATTTAATATCGTAATAAGTGGAATTTCGTTCCATCTATATGGGCTGATATGACGGAATATTTTCCGTCTATTACACTGTTAGCGAGGTATTATATTGAGAGATCATAGAATAATACGAAATATATTTTTTTTATTTCTGATGGCTAGCCTTCTATTTTCAAGCGGATGCGCAGCACAATATAGGCAATCCATTAAAGATGACTTTCGAGACACATTCAAGATTTATGCTGGCGTAGGTATTGGAATACATGCAGACGTTAAAGTCACAAATCTTTTTCACCCAGGTATCGGGTGGGGTGGTTATTGGATGAATGTTGGCTTAAGGGATCGGTATTCATCAATAGCATTTCCGTCCATTGAGGCCGCCTTGTTTCCACTGGGTTTCGCAAATGTCGGTGAAAAAGATTCATATCTATCTGATACATTGAGAATGGGAAATGGAAGAATACTTATACGGGATACACCACATCAGGAATATTTCGTCTCTGGTGGTTTATTTGATTTGGAGGGGTTACAGGCTTTTGAAGCCTATGGTGCTCAAAAAATAAGCCAGCAAACATCTATGTTCAAAAGTCGTGGCGAACCGGTATATACTGAACAACCCTTTGGCATTGAACTGGGTTTTGGTTTATTGTTTGTCAATTTCCGTGTTGGATTTGATCCCGTTGAGTTCTTTGATCTAATGACAACATGCTTTGGTTGGGACATGCTGCAAGATAACAAAAGTATAGAGGAAGAATCGGCAAAAGCCAGAGTATCAATTGCTCCTAAAAAAGAGTCGGTTCCTTCCTCACAACAAGAGAAATTAGAATAAAAAATCGCTAACCCGGCGCTGCACCCGATCGCAGCCCGCTGGGCTGCTCCGGGTGAGCTCGTCGTTATGAAAAAAATAAAAATGGAGGTTGTTTGTAATGAAACGGTGTTTATGTGTATTTGTAGTTTTTGTAATTGTTGGTTTATTGGGATGTTCAACAATGCAGTCTACTGGACTTGCGCCAAAACCATCTGAAACAGTTGATATTAGCAATCCGCGGTCAATTACAATTGTTCTTCCAAATAGTAATGCGGTTGATACAAGCATGTATAGCTCGCTGAGGTTTCAAAATCGTGTTTGGGGTGTGTCTTATTATAATGATCGCATAGCGAAACAAGAAGTTGTTAGAAGCTCCAAGCCTTCTGCCAAAAGCTTTTACGTTGAAAGAAGAACCGCGAATCAAACAACGGGTTCCGGGAGAATTTATACATTAAACTATGAGATTAAAGATGACGGAAAGAATAAAATCATGGAGTTCAAACCCATTTCATTCAGAACTTACCAGCAAGGTGTTGTTGGTCCCTTTCCTATTCCGAATTTTACTGAAGAGAATTTATTTGATTACCTTATAAGCCATTACATTGGTTATACCATCGAGGTAAACTCTCAGTACAATACAGAATCAATATTTTCCAATTTTGAGCGCCTTGCAAAGAAAGTATCGTACAAACAAGGAGCTAAAGATGAAGTGACCGGTAAAATATTTAAAAATAGATTTTCAATTGACTACAAAGGTTATCCAATTAACTTTTCTTTAGAAACTTATCCCTACAGAAACGGCTCAAAAGCCGTAATTTATGCAAACATACCTGGTTCCTTTACGTCGCAGAATAAAGTTGATTTCAATATTATCATAGATGATTTAAAAAGGCAGATTGAAGCAATCGTAAATTCATAAATCTGCAAGTTACATGAATAAAAAGATCATAACCCGTCGCTCCACCCGATCGCGGCCCGCTGGGCCGCTCCGGGTGAGCTTTTCGTTAGAAAAGGAAATATGAATACTATTAAAGGCAAAAAAATTATCGCAAGAGAA
>CAZSQS010000003.1:0-149996 GCA_964608995.1 uncultured Smithella sp.
TTGGACCGGTGGCTGATATTGTCCGGTTCGATCCGGATGGCCTCGCCATAATCGGTGTCCGCGCCCGCAAAATTTCTAAGCCCGATCCGGGTGCCGGCCCGATCATCGTGCAATTGCGCCTGATTGGGCTTATCGGCGATCAGCCGGTTTAAAATCGCTTCGGCTTCGCCGTACTTCTTCTCCTTCATCAGCGCCAGAGCCTCATCGCGTGTATTGGCGAAACATACGGTATTAACCAAAACAATCAGGACAACGAAAAATCCAACTCTCGTCAAATGGGAAAATGTTTTCATCGTGAGCCATCCATTTCATCTTTGACTAAAAGGTTTACTCTCCGGATCGAATCTGCAAAACGATGCAAAAAAATATAAAGACATCCGCTTAAAGCGTCAAGGGAATCTTCAGCGAGTTGACCGATATTGACCTTCCATTTGCAAACAAATATGATAGTTTGGCGCATGTGCGGAAAATAGGTTCCGCAATATTTTTTAATCAACCGCAAAGAGGAGTGATTTTTTTGATGGATGAGCCAGCCTTGCCCCGGACGATGACATTCCCGGTTGGTCCCGAACAGGCCCGGATGCGTCTGGACGTGTTTCTGGCGGGGGCCGATCCGGCGTTTTCCCGAGCGCAGATTCAAGCTGCCATTGATGAGGGCCATGTGTCCGTCAGCGGCAAAGCGCCCAAAGCGAGCCTGCATCTGAAGGCGGGCGACCTTGTGTCGCTGTATCTGGAGCCGGCCATCGAGGCTACGGCCGTGCCCGAGGATATTCCCCTGAATATCATATATGAGGACGCCACGCTTCTGGTCATAAACAAACCCGCCGGGATGGTGGTGCATCCCGCGCCCGGCAATCCCGACGGCACGCTGGTCAATGCGCTTCTTTTTCATTGCCAGGATCTCTCCGGCATCGGCGGTGTGCTGCGCCCCGGCATTGTGCACCGCCTGGACAAGGAAACCTCCGGTCTTCTGGTGGTGGCCAAATCCGATGAGGCGCACCGCCATCTCTCGGCGCAATTTGAAAAGCATGAAGTGCATAAGCGCTATCTTGCGCTGGCCTGGGGCGACATGAAAGGCGAGCAGGGTGAAAGTCTCTTGCCGGTGGGGCGTCATCCCAAGGATCGCAAAAAGATGTCCACCAAAAGTCCGCGCGGGAAGGACGCGCAAACGCTCTGGCGCGCAGGCGAACGCTTCGGCGTGGCGACGCTTCTGGAGGTGACCATCAAGACGGGGCGGACGCATCAGATTCGCGTCCATCTGGCCGAGCGCGGACATCCGGTGGTGGGGGACGCGGTTTACGGATCGGCCTCCCGGATGCAGGTGGTCAAAAACCCGGCGCTTCGGGCAGCGCTTAAAGCCTTTTCGCGCCACGCGCTTCATGCCGCCGAACTGTCCTTTGTGCATCCCCAAAGCGGCGAACGTCTTTCGTTTTTCGCGCCACTGCCCCCGGACATGGAAGGCCTCATCGCGTGTTTCCGGGCGGCTTGTCCTGAGCCCACGGTAAATAGAAATGTACAAAACGGGAAGGATCTATTAAGATAGCGCCCATGTTTCCCGTCGCCAAAAAGAAATCCATCGCCTACCTGCATTCGCCACTTTTGAGCGGCTGTGATTTTCTGACGCATGCGTTTTGCACCCGCGTTGGCGGCGTCTCGCGCGACGATTATCAGAGCCTCAATGTGAGTTTTCGCGAAGGCGACGAAGAGTTTCGCGTTCTGGCCAACTGGGACAAACTGGCCACGTCCTTCGAGATTCCGCTGGAAAATTTTCTGGTGCTCAATCAGGTGCACGGCGACGCGATCTATGTCATCAAGCCGCACGGTGAATATTTCGATTCGCGCGAAGCGCTCGATTACGACGCGATCGTCACCAACCGCCCCAATGTGGCCTGCTGCATCAAGACGGCCGATTGCGCGCCGGTGTTTGTTGTGGATCCGGTCAAGAAGGTCATCGCCGCAGTGCATGCCGGTTGGAAAGGCACGGCGAAGAAAATTACCGCCAAAACAGTGCGCGTCATGAAGGATCGCTACGGCTGTGATCCGCATGACATGCTGTCCGCCATCGGACCCGCCATCGGCGCGTGCTGCTATGAAGTCGATTCGCCTGCGGCCGAAGCTTTTGCAAGTCATGTCTTCCGCGAGGCGTTTTTGCATCCGGGCGTCAAAAAAAACCGCTGGATGCTGGATCTGGCCGAGGCCAACCGGCTGCAGCTTTTAGGCGAGGGGCTGGGGCCCGAACGCGTCGAGACGTCCGGCTGGTGCACAAAATGCCATCCCGACGCTTTCTTTTCGCATCGCGGCTCGGGTGGTATCACCGGAAGGCAGATCAATTTTGTGATGATTTCAGGAGAGCCGCTGTGCAAAGCGCTCCTGATGGGCGAAGACCATACACACATTCACTGATGAACAAACAGACTTAAAAAAGGAGTCTTCATGAATCTCAAACCCCTGTTTGAACCCCGGAGCCTCGCTGTCATTGGCGTCTCTTCAACCAATGAGCGCCATCCGGCCAATGTCATTTTTGACAAAAACAATCACCGCTACCCGCTGGACGTCTATGGCGTCAACCTCAAAGGCGGCAAGCTTCACGACGAGCCGCTGTATGAGCGAGTCGCGGACATTCCGAAAAAAGTCGATCTGGCCGTCATCGCGGCGCGCGCGGAGTATGTGCCGGACCTGATCGCCCAGTGCATCGACGCGGGCGTGAAATCCGCAGCGGTAATCTCCGGCGGCTTCAGCGAGGGCGGCCGCGCGGATTTGCAGGATCGTATGGCGGCCATGGCCCGTGAAGCGAAATTTCCTTTCGTCGGGCCGAATTGCCTGGGGCTTTTTGTGCCGTTTCGCGTCGATACGTTTTTTCTGCCGATTGAACGCATGATCAAACCCAGCCCCGGAAACGTCGCCTTTATCAGCCAAAGCGGCGGCATTTTGGTTGATCAGATGATCAAGTTCACCCAGCAGGGTGTGGGCATGTCCAAGGCGGTCAGCATCGGCAACAAAGCGGTGATTCGCGAGATTGATCTGCTTCGCTATCTGATGACCGACGCGGCAACGCGCGTGATTGCGTTTTATGTGGAGGGCTTCGGGAAAGGCGAAGGGCGTGAATTTGTTGAGGCGGCGGATTGCTCACCCAAACCGGTCATTGTGATGAAGTCCGGAAAAAGCGAAGCGGGCCATCGCGCGGTCTCGAGTCACACCGCGTCGCTGGCGGGGAACTACGCAAGCTTTTCCGCCGCCATCGCGCAGCACAACGTGATTGAAGCGGCCAACGAGCTTGAGCTGGTCTCCTTTTGTGAAGTGCTGAGCGCCTACATAAAACCCATCGACGGGAACATCGCTATCATCACCGCCAGCGGCGGCCATGGCGCGATGGCGGTCGATGCCAGTTCGGCCTCCGGGATGAGCGTACCGGAATTTTCCGCCGCGCTTCAGGAGGAGCTTCGTCAGAAGCTTTCGGAAAATGTCCGCGCCATCGCCTCGGTAGGAAATCCGGTGGATCTCACCGGCTCCGCGGTGGATGATGATTTTGTCGCCTGCGCGAAAGTTCTGGCCGCGGCTCCGGAGATTGATTGCATCGTTGTGCTGTTGTTGCCGTATCTGCCGGGAGTCACGCTCGACATCGGCGTGCGTTTAAGCCAGGTGCAAAAGCAATTCAAAAAGCCGGTCATCGCGTATGTTCCGCACGTGGAGAAGTACAACATGATGATTGACGGATTCGAAATGAACGGCACGCCCGTGTCCTCTTCCATTGAAGGCGCGGTGATGATGGCCAAAGCCCTGACGAGGAAAAAACCATGCTGAAAAAACAAGTATCCGACATTCTGAAAAAGTCGCAGGCCTGGGGCTGGGTGCTCGAGCCCGACGCGCAGAAAATATTTTCGCTCTACGGATTTCAGGTCCCGAAATACGGGGTGGCCACAACGGCGGATCAGGCCATAAAGCTCGCAGCGAAAATCGGTTATCCGGTGGCCGCCAAAATCGTTTCGCCGGCCGTCATTCACAAATCTGATGTGAAGGGCGTCGTCCTGAACATCCGGGATGATCAGACGCTGGTGGCGACGCTTTTGCGCCTGCAAAAAATTGACGGCTTCGTCGGCATGCTGATGGCCGAAATGGTCAAGGGCCTGGAGCTCATTATCGGCGCGAAAAACGATGTCCAGTTTGGACCCATGGTGCTTGTGGGTATGGGCGGCGTCGGTGTGGAGATTTACAAAGATGTGGCGCTGCGCATGGCGCCGCTTAAAGCCCGCGATGCCGATAACATGCTCGGGGAGCTTACCGCGCGCAAGCTCCTGGAGGGCTACCGCGGCGCGGAACCGGTCAATCTGGCGGCGCTCAAAAAGACGATTATTGCCTTTTCTCAATTGATGATGGATTTGAAAGATGTTGTGGAATCCGTCGATCTCAATCCCGTGATGTGCTCGGCCAAGGCCTGTCTGGTGGTGGATTCGCGCATTATGCTTAAATCCGGGGCGAAATAGCGCCTCGCCCGCGCCTGCCGGGTTTCAAATCCCTTGCGCATCGTTGTCCAGGATTTCGAACATATTTTTGTTGGGCGCGACCCACAGGCCTTTTGAAATGCCGTAACGGGCAGTGATGTTTTTTATTTCGCCGCTTCGCTCGTAATTGATCGAAACATCATAGAGCTTCTCATAGAGATCATTCATCGTGACCGTTGTATTGGGTTTGATGGATGCGCCCAGAAACTTTGCGTTGCCGAGATTGTTCTCGACGTCATGCTTGACGATTGCGTACAGGTAATGAACGCCCTTTAACTGATGCACCGAATAGTAGCTCCACCCGAAATGGGCCGAGACCGCCAGAAGCGCGCCCACCATTACGCCGCATATAAATTTAACCATTGCCGCCGCCTTTATTTATTTGATCGAAATACATTGAATGCGCGTTTTTCATAGCGCTCAGCATTTTGAATTGCAATCCCTTTTTTTGCGCCCCAAATCGGAGGCGCTCCCTATTGCTTTTTCCCGAAGTCCGGATCGATTTTGACCAGCGCCGCCACAATAAAGCCGGGGATCGTCGTGATCAGAATCCAGAAATAGAAGTTTTGATAGCCTAAGTTTTCCTGAATCCAGCCGCTGGACATGGCCGGCAGCATCATGCCCAGCGCCATAATCCCCGTGCCGACGGCGTAGAAGACGGTCTTATATTCTCCCTGGGCCACCATGATCATATACATCGTGTAGGCGGTAAAGCCGAAGCCGTAACCGAATTGCTCCAGGGCCAGAAGCGAACCGATCAGCCGGATATCTTGCGGCTGCGCCTGCGCGAGATACACAAAGATCAGATCCGGCACGTTCATGATAATCACCATCGGCCACAGCCAGAACTTCAGGCCGTTGCGATAGATGGCCCAGCCGCCCAGAAGCCCCCCCAGCATCAGCGCGATCACGCCCACCGTCCCGTAAATAAAACCGACTTCTTTGGTTAAGAGCCCCAGACCGCCTGCTTCGCGCGCGTCAAGCAAAAATGGCGCGACCATTTTGACGAGCTGTGCTTCGGCAAAGCGGTAGAACAAAAGGAATAAAATGATAATGAGGATATCCCTGCGCCGGAAAAACAGCGTGAGAATCCGGAAGTATTCGGCTACGGCGCCCTGGCTCTTGTTAAGCGGCGCGGCGTGATCGGAGGCGGGTCTGGGGAGCACAAAAAAATGATACAGGCACAACGCCGTAAAAAATGCGGCAGCCCCCAGAAAGGTGATTGACCAGGCGGAACTGATCGAATGGCCGCTTTCCTGTAGAAATCCCGCCAAAACGACAAGACCGCCTTTGGAGGCGATCGTGGCGACGCGATAAAATATCGTGCGCACGCCGACAAACGCGGCCTGCTCGGGCGTGGAAAGCCCCAGCATGTAAAAACCGTCGGCGGCAATATCGTGCGTGGCGGACGAAAAGGCCATAATCCAGAACAGCGCGAGCGAGTAACGCACCAGGTCGCTTGCGGGAATCGTCAGGGCCACAGCGGCCAGTGACGCGCCGATGGCCAGTTGCATGAGCACAATCCAGAAACGCTTGGTGCGAAAAAGATCGACAAACGGGCTCCACAGGGGTTTGATGACCCACGGCAGATACAGCCAGCTGGTGTAAAGGGCGATGTCGGTATTGGACAGTCCCAGATTTTTGTAAAGCACGACGCTGACCGTCATGGCGATCATGTAGGGCACGCCTTCGGCAAAGTAAATGGAGGGGACCCACGCCCAGGGATTGCGCGTTTTTGCTTCTGTGTTTTCGTTTTTTATCGACATCGAAGTCCTTTCATTTCGCGATGTATCACGTCGTCAAGTGACCGGATCCCGGGATCAATAAAGTTTTTTCAGCACGGCGCCGGAAAAGTAATGTGCGAGAATGGCCTTCGCTGTAAAGCCTTTGGACGCCATGACCGCCGCGCCGATCTGACACAGGCCCACGCCGTGCCCCCAGCCGCCACCGACAAAGATAAAGCGCCTTATGCCGCCTTTGGGGTCATGCTCGGCTGTGACCACAAAAGCGCTGCTGAGCAGATGCGTCTCGGAGAGCCAGCGGCGGATTTCGAGTTCCTTGCCGACGGTAATGGTTCTTTGGCTGCCGACGATTTGCAGCTTCACGATTCTTCCCGATGGCCCTCTTTTTAAAGGGACAAGGCGCTGAAGCTTACCGAAATCGATACCTGATTTAGAAAGCAGGATTTTCTCCAGTTCTTCTCGTTCGCAGGCCAAGCGCCAGCGGAAAAAAGAATTCGTTTCCTGATCAAACGCCGGCAGCATGCGCTTGAGCAGATCGGAATCCTGTGTGTTGCAGTAGGCGGGAGGCGAATGGGTCAGCCACGCGAGCGCATCTTCTTCGGATCGCACGGGCTGATGGGGCTGTTCGCTGTCGGCGAGGCTTTGAAGATAGGGATAATCTGTGTCCTCCCAGGCGCTGGAAAAGACCTCTGTCAATCCGCCGCAGCATTTGTAATAGCGCGCATCGCAGATGGCATCGCCCTCAGTCAGAAAAATCCCCCGTGTGGCCTCGATGGCGCGCGCGACATTGTCCGACACGATGCGCGTGATGCCCTGGTAGCGTTGGCAGTGGTCGTCGGCGCAAACGTCAAAGCCCTCGTGGTCGTTGACATCCTGCCAAATCAGAATTTCATCGGGGGCGGGGCGGGGCGGGGCGCGCCTGATCTTTTTTTTGTCGAGCATGGCCATAAGCCAGCTTCTGGCCGTAATGGCCTGCGCCTGAAGAAATTCCAGCGGCGCATCGGCGGACATCTCCGACGAAATGACCGACGCCAGATAGTCCTCCAGTCCGATGCGATTGATCACGCGAAAGCTCCCGTCCTCGTTGAGGCTAAGGACAATGCCGCCGCGAAAAGACAGCATTTGCGTGCGCTCCCAGTGAAAAGCAATGCCGATGCGGACGTTGGTCAGCGTAAAAAAAGCGTTAACCGGATCCACGGGCGTCAAACAAAACATATCTGCTCTGGAAAAGATATAGCCCGATGCGTCTTCCAGAGCAATTTTCCCCGCCTCGGCGCGGACGGTCAGAGCGCCGGTCAAAAGCGGCCCGTCGTTCAGACGGTAGCTGCCTTCCAGCGACAGGCTCGATTCGACGGATGCTTGAAGCAGGGCGACGGAAATGAGGGGTTCGGTGACAAGCATGAATTTCTTTCCCGCGCAAATAGGATGCTGTTTTGTAAAAGCTACGATGCAATATGTCAAGAAAGTTATGGGATGCAGGCCCCGGGAATGTGTGCTCCGCCACTGAGGCGAATTGAAAAAATATTGCCGATATATCGGCAAGTCAAAACATATCAGTTGAATATGATTCATTTATCATGTATGACAACGTAAAAAAACGGCGGATGGCTCATGGCGATTGTCTGGCCCATTGGAGGCGGCAAGGGAGGTTCCGGCAAAAGTTTCCTCACCAGTTCTTTGGGACGCCTGTCGGCGGAAATGGGGAAAAGAACGCTGGTAATTGATCTGGATCTGGGGGCGGCCAATCTGCACACCCTGATCGGGGTTCCCTATCCGAAAAAAAGTTTTTCCGATTTCGTCCGAAAAAAAGCGCCCAGCCTTGAAGACGTGGCCATGGAGACGCCGATTCCGAACCTCTTTTTGATCAGCGGCGCGCACGACCCATACGATGTCGCCAATCTTCCCTACGAACAAAAAATCAAAACCCTTCGCGCCATTACGAAATTAAACTATGAACACATTTTTATCGATCTGGGCGCGGGAACGTCTTTTAATACACTTGATTTTTTTCTGATTTCAGAAAACGGCGTTTTTGTCGCCACACCAGAGCCCACCTCCATTGAAAATGTCTATCGCCTGATTCGCGCCATCTATCTCAGACGCATCAAGCATGATTTTACCGTGGCGGCATTTCGGGAAATTGAAATCGCCGTCGAAGAGGCTTATGGAGATGATGCTGCGGCCAAACCCGTTTATCTCATGCGGAGTCTCGCGAAGCTGCATCCCGAAACGCATCAGCGGCTGATGACAGATTTCGAGGGCTATCGCTTCAATCTGATCATCAACCAGATGCGACGCCACGACAACGCGTCTTTGGGGCCGCAGATTTGTAAAATGGCGAAAAGACACATCGGGCTGCAGATCGACTTTGCCGGCAATGTTGCCTATGACGAACATGTGCACGACGCGGTCTGCCAGCAAGTCGCGTTTCTGGAGCGCTACCCTTACACCAAGACGGCTTCGGATCTGCGTGAAATCGGCAAGTTTCTCGCGCAGCCCATGGGAAGGCAGCTGTCGCTTGGGTGCGTTTAGAGAGACGCCCTCGTTTTAACCGAACACGCTTTGATGGAGATGGTTCCTGTGAGAATGTCGTTTGCGCAGTTGAATTACTACAAGATGCTGGATATCGCGCCTGACGCCGTGCCCTTTGAAATCCGTCACGCGTATAATGCCGCTCTGGCGATGTATCAGCCAGGGGCACTGGCGAGCTATTCGGTTTTTTCTGAAGAGGAAAGAAAAGAGATTCTGGCGCTACTGGACAAAGCCTATGCAACATTAATTAACGAAAGCAGTAGAAAAGATTATGATGACGCGTTGATTGCCAGGGGAGAAATGGAACCCAAGGCCGAGGCAAAACCGGAAGATAAAAAACCCGTGAGCATTTTTCACATCAATCGCAGTGCCGCCTCGGCGGTACTGGCGGGAAATGAAGCGCTCAGAGAAAAAATCCGCCAAAGCGAAGGCATTGGTGCGATCCTTGCCCAAACGAGCCTCTGTGGCGCCGATCTGAAAAAAATCCGCGACGAGCTTGGCGTGACCATCGAGCAGATTGCCCAGGAAACAAAGGTGCGTCTCGATCATCTGTGCAGTATCGAAGCAGACGATGTGGCGCGCCTGCCCGCGCCGGTCTTTCTCAAGGGGTTTGTCAAAGCGTATCTGAAATGTTTATGTTTGGAGCCGCTGGACGATTTAAGCGCTCGCTATATGGATACGCTGGCAAAGCTGCGGGTCCGCTGAGGCGTTTTGCTTTTTTCAAATGGCTACACAGCGAAATCCGAGAATATTGGAAGACATATCTTTTTCGATATAGTGCCGGTCGGTCAGACTGATCTCCCCGTGCGATATCCAGCTTGCGCCCTTGACGATATACGTGTCCGCCTCCTCCGGATCGCCTACGGCATCAAGCGTCCATTCCAGGACGTTTCCCAGTGTATCGGCCACCTCGCCCGCGCCCGCATGCTTCAGATACAGGTCAACCGGCGTCGTATCGCCGTGGAGGCTTTGTTCAGTATTGCCGGCCTCCTCGCGCCAATCGTTGCCCCACGGATAAACATAGCCTTGCGCCGTGCGCGCGGCCGCTTCCCATTCAATTTCCGTCGGCAGCCTTTTGCCTGTCCAGGCGGCATAGGCGCGCGCATCCTCCAGGCTCACCTGCACGACTGGATGCGTCCGCTTGAGGTGCAGTGAGCTTTCAGGGCCGGAGGGTCTGTGCCAGCAGGCGCCCGGCACGCGCTTGCTGTAGGCCTGAGAATGCAGAGAAAATCGCTCGGTTCCCGTGACCGGGTCTCGGCTTCGCTGCATCCGGGGAAAATACACCAGACCGTAGCCGACTTTTTCAGCGGTGGTCACATAGCCGGTCTGTTCAATGAAAATTTCAAAAAGGGCGTTGGTGACCGGAAACCGGCCGATGTAATAATCCGGCAAAGAGGCGATCTGCTCCGGAAGCACACTTTTGGCCAGATGCGCGCCGCCCACCAGATAATTTCCGGCTTTGATGAGCACATGCGCGTTGAAATACTTGTCGCGGATGCTCAGATACCGGTCGAACTCCTCGGACAGGAGCTTGGCCTTTTCGTGAAGCTCCTCTTCCGTATAGATGCTGCCGCTTAAATCCGGCCCCAGTTTCTCCAGAACGCCTGCCGCTTCAGCCAGACGAGACAGAAGCTCCGTTTTTTCCCTTAAGTCTTCACCCATCGGCGTGTCGGAGGTCGCAAAGCCCGTCGCCGCAGATTCGTCCTCAACGACCTCGACGATTTCCTCATCCTGAGCCACGTCGGTGACTTCTTCTTCTCCCAATTCGATGGCCGTCTGGCCCTGAGCTTCATCCTCCACTTCGACGATTTCATCGACGATGTCTGTATCGTCAGGCAGGACGTCAACCGCATCCCCCGGCATGGCTTCGCCGATTGAGTCGCCGGAGGCGATTTCTTCCACGCCATCGAGACCCTCCGGAATTTCGACGATTTCTTCGATGAAGTCTGAGTCGGCGGGAGCGGCCTCTTGAGTTTCCTCCAGGATGTCGCCTTCCGCGCCCAGCCCGGCGTCTCCTTCGCCTGTTGCGGGCGACTGCTCGGCATCGGTTATTTCTTCTGTGGCGAGAACCTCCTCTTCGATCAACGCGCCAATCTCATCCGGCGTTGCCTGGCCACTATCGCCAGAGCCCCGGTCGTCGTCGGCTAAATCGCCTGCGGGGGCTTGCGCGTCGCCCGATCCTGCCGCGTCGCCGCCTGAGTCGCCGGAAACCTCACCGTGAGCGCTCTCCAAAGCTTGCTCTATTTCGACAATCTCTTCGATGAGGTCTGATGAGTCCGCGGGGGTTGCCTCTTCGGTCTCTTCCAGAATGTCGCCTGTCGCGCCCGCCCCGGCATCTCCTTCACTGGATGCACCGAAAGAATCACCGTCCGAGCCATCCGCCGCTCCCGGCCCAAGAGCATCGCCGCCTGCTTCAACCTCATCCTCCAGAACTTCAATGAGTTCTTCTGAAAAATCACCCGCGTTTTCTTCGACGATTACGGCGTCATCGAGCAATTCCCCTCTCGCATCTTGCGTCTTGCTCCCCGCGCCTTCGTCTTCGTAAATCTCAACGTCATCGTCGTCCCCCTCAACAATCTCCTCGATAATATCAACTTCATCAATGGCTTGACTGGCCAGCCCGGCGAGGTTGCCGGTAATATTTTCCATCATTTTGCCGATGCGTTCTTTCTCATCATCCGTAAGCGCGTCTCCTGCTTTGGCCAGGGCCTCGCCAATCATGTCATTGACGGCGGTCATGATCGAACCGATCTTGTCGGAAAAACCGGTGGATTCATCTGCCAGAATAGAAGCGACATGGGAGAGCAATTCGGAAGCGCCTGATGGAATGGGCGACTCGCCGGATGCGGGCGCTTTTTCGCCGCCGCCGGTGACTTCGTTTTGGGCGTAAAGCCCCGAAATGATCTGTTTGATCTCGGAGACCTCATCGCCTGAAAGGGCATCGCCTGTGGCATCAATGGCGTCGGAAAGAATCCGGTCAACGGCGGACAGAATTTTTTGCGCTTTGGCGGCGGTCTCCGTTTGGGTATCTTTCAGAGCCTCCACCATGTCAGCCAGCGCCTTACGCACCGAGGCCTTTGCTCCGAGATTATGCGGGCCGCCTGCTGCCGCTTCATGGCTTAACCCCTGAAGACCCGTCTCCAGCGTGTTTAATCCCTCCCGGATATAGCCGGATAAATCCGCCCCTGCCTCACTCATCGCGTCGGATGATGAGCCGCCCGCTTTCACCGCTTCGGCCTGCCGGATCACATCGGTAAGCGACATCCCCAGCTTTTCAGAAATTCCGCCCATAATTTCCTTGAGGCGTTCAATTTCATCACGGGAGTCAAGGGCCACCGAACCGGCTTCGGCCGAGGCGAGCACATCACCCAGAGCCGATAAGATATCCGTGATCTTGCTGGTCGTGTCGATGCCCTTGTCCTTGAAGGCATCCATAATGCCCGAAAGGGCTCTGTCTTTGGCTTCATCCGAAACGGTAAAGATATTGGCGGGGCCGATCACCAGGCCCTGCGGATTTTTCCCGTCGGAGAAAAGCTTTTTTAAATCGGTGTTGACGCTGGATTTGATGGAACTGAAGTTTTTGCGCCGGGCCTTGATCAGCGCCGGATCGTCGCCCGTCTCCCAGATCGCCTTCACCAGGTCTTCCGTATCGATGACTGACGGGACATCCGACGATTCGTCGGAGGCATAGTACTTCCGGATGGCATGGATCAGCCTGGCTTTTAGCGTGGTCGCGCTTTTATAGCCCAGGCTCGCGATAGCCTCGTCAATATCTGAAAGTTTGATCGTGATGGGCAAGGCGACGTCTCTCCCTTTTAGTGTTTTGTATCCTTAAAATCCGACGCGAAGTCGCCTGGGGCTCAGGCCGCAAATGACCCGCCTGAAGGATAAACAAAATAGTTTTAAAAAAACAGTCATTTTTTCGGTAAAACTGCCGATATAATAGGCGGTCGCAAATAAACCAGAATCCAACAGGAAACGGATCGGGGTGAGGGATGGACGCCAACGTCAAACAGCAGTTCGAACAGATATTTAAAAAACATTATGAGCGTCTGGCCAACACCGGACAATCGGTGGGGGGGCTGGATTTTACACTTGAAAGAATCGTGTGCTTCATCCTCTTTGGCGGGCGCGAGCTCGATATTGAGGATATTTACGGCGATGTCAGCGAGCGCTATTCAATGGAAACCTTCATGGCCGAGGCCCGCGACGCAGGCATTGAAACAGACGATGGCGTGACGCAGGCCGTGCAGGAGCTGGTGGAAAAAAAGTTTTTACACCTTCAGCCCGATGGCAAGTTCTATTCGTATCAGGCCACGCGCGAAACCGCGCGTCTGCTCAACCGCATTTACCCCAAAATGCAGGGCTTGAGTCTTCTGGCCTACATCGGCCAGACCCTGCAGGAAGTTGAAAGCGGCCGCATTGATCCTCAATCCGCCGTGTCGCGCTTTGACCAGACCCTTCAACACCACGGCGTCGCGCTGCCCAAACCGAAAATTCCCGTCATCACGCCGTCCAAACCGGCTACCGCCCCGCCAAAGAAGGAAGAACTCAAGCCGCAAAGCCCCAAAATCATCCGCGACTACGTGGTGTCCACACCTGGAAAGCCAAAGGCGGAAAAGCCTGCAGCGCCAGCTGAGCCCCGCGTCGCGCCACCGCTCCCACAGCCAGTCCCAATGCCCGAAGCCCCCGAGCCTGCGCTGCCGGTATTTCAAGACGAACCCGAACCGATGACGATGGCGCAGCCGGAAGAGGTGATGATTTCACCTGCCGAACCGGAAATGCAAACGCCGGAACCGGCCCGAAGCGCACCTCCGGCGGCGCCTGAAGAACCGGATGAAATGGTTGATGATGAGGCCATTGCCGCAAAAATCGCCGCCTTTGAAAAGGAACTGGCGCTGGTGTGCCCGATTTGCAAAACAAATGTTCTCAAAGAAGAAAAAACCGCCGCCGGGAAGCTTTTCTATACCTGTTCGTCTCCGACGTGCAACTTCATCAGTTGGGGCCGGCCGCATCACGTTGCCTGCGCACGCTGCAAAAATCCGTTCATGGTGGAAGTGACCGACAGCGCAGGCCAGATGATCCTGAAATGCCCGCGCGCCACCTGTCAGCATCGCCAGACCCTGACGGCGTCACCCGCGACCGCAGGCGGCGGCGTCAAGAAAGTCGTCCGTAAGAGACTGGTGAGACGAAAAGTGTGAAAATAGTTTTAAGTGTGAAGTTTTAAGTTTTAAGGGGGCGTGCGTAGGGAACGGTTTTAAACCGTTCCCTGCAAGTGACCACGCCGAAGATCATTTGGCATTTGCGGCGCAATCGGCGATGGCCTGGCATTTTTGTTAAACTTCCAGTCGATCGATGGGGAGGTCGCCGCCGTTGAGGGAGGCGTTGGAATTTTTCAGGCGCAATGAAAATTCGCGAAGCATCAGCAGCGCCACGTCCTGACTTTCCCGAATCAGCGCGCTGAAGGTCGGACCGTCAATGACGGCCAGATGGCAATCCTCGGCCGCGACGGCGGTGGCGCTTCGCCGGATGTCGATAAGCGCCGCCATCTCGCCGAAATACTGCCCCGGTCCCATGTGCGCAAGTGTTTTTTGAACGTCCCCCTCCGCGCGTTCCAGGCGAACGCGGCCGGACAGGACATAGAACATCTCATGGCCTTCGTCTCCCTCGGAAAAAATGATGCTGTGCCGGGGGTAGGTGTGGCCGAATCTTTTTAAAAGACGCTCATCCATTTTTAGTCCGGAGTTAAGATTCAAGAAAGCCCGCTCCAGAAGCAGGATGTCGCGCCGCTCATACGACGCCATCATTTCCGCACAAAACAAAAAGATGATCGCCGCGTAGAAAACCCAGACCAGCACGATGACAATCGCCTCGAGCGATCCAAAGATAACGGAGTAGCGCGTATAGGAGGCAATATATTCCGTAAAAAGCTGCTTGGCGATTTCGAGGAGCACGGCAAAAACCGCCGCGCCAACAAGTGCCACGGGGATGCGGATTTTAACCAGCGGAACCATGCGGTAAATGACAAACGCCAAAGCGACCACCAGAAGATACGGCACAAGATAGCGAAGGATAATTTCTGTGGTGCCGGTCAGCGCAATTTCCAGTCCGCCCGGAAGCGTCAGGGGGTGCTGTATGATCAGGACGGCCACATAACTGATTGCAACGCTCAAGCCCCCGATAAGCCACACGGCCGGAATCATGCACAGCGCCATGAGCTTGGAGAGAAAAAAATTGCGCGTGCGTGGCGTTCGAAAGATGTTGTTGAGCGCCGATTCCATGGCATTAAAAATGGCCGTGGCCAGCCAGATGAGACCCAAAACGCCGATCCAGCCCAGGACTTGGCGCTTGTCTTCCATCTGCCCCAGTTGCGATAAAATCACGTCGGAAAAATAGGGCTGAAAGTTGCGAATCACCTCAATAATCTCGGCTTGAATATTGAGGTTGGAAGAAAAAAAAGCGCCGGCGGCAACCATCGTCAGGATCAAAAGCGGGATGGCCGAAAGGATGGCGTAAAGCGCGATGGCCGCGGCGGAGTTGCCGTCGCCGTTTTGGCTGAAATTTTTGACCGCATCGGAAAAAATGTCCCACAGGCCGGCGGCTTTCATTTTCAGTTTTTCTTTGCGAATCTCGCTTTGGGCTGCTCTGTTTGGATTGCTCACGTTTTCCTCCTTTAAGCAGGTTTTTATTTGTAGCGGCAATGGCCCGAGATTTCAATTGTAAAAAAAGGACTGGAAGTATTTGTTTTTTTTGTTCATACGAAAATCCTGGGGCCCGTTGCTTGAAATAACCCCTAATCGGTGCTATACCCTCGAAAAATCCATACGCAAGGTTTTTAGTCCATGGCCTCCAGGCGAGTTTTAACCCTTTGGAATAACGACGGTATCGATCAAAACGATACGGCCATCCTCCGTAAAAAATCAAAAGAGATTCAAGTTCCCCCGTCCAAGGAAGAGCAGGCCGAAATTTCGGCGCTCATCGATTCGTTTACCTGCCGTGACGACGCTTCGGGGCTTGCCGCGCCGCAAATCGGCATCAACAAGCGCATCATCATTTTCCGCAACAAAACGGTGGACGACGACGCAAAAAGAAAGAAGATGCGTCCTGAAGATTATGATGTGCTGGTCAATCCGCGCATTACGCAGGCCCGCGGCGAGAAGGTGACGGCCACCGAAGGCTGCCTGTCGTGCCCGGATATTCAAATTGAAGTCAGCCGCTTTCCCGAAATTAAAGTGCGCGCACTCAATGAAAAAGGCGAGAAAGTCAGCAAACGCTACCTCGATTACACCGCGCGCGTCGTTCAGCACGAAATTGATCATCTCGACGGCACGCTGATTGTCGATTACGACGGGACGATGTATTACCCGAAAAACAAACAGGCCCTGATCGACAAGATTTTTAAATAAAAAACAATCGGACAGCTCTTCATGAAAACGCCCCTTTATGACAGGCATGTGGCGCTTGGCGCCAAAATGATCGATTTCGGCGGCTGGGACATGCCGGTGCAATACACAAGTCTGATGGATGAACACAAGGCGACGCGCTCAGGCGTGACGCTTTTTGACATCTGCCACATGGGAGAAATCCTCGTTTCGGGCCCCGGAGCCTTTGACCTCCTTCAGCTTTCTCTGACGCGCAACCTGTCTTCCCAGACCATCGGGCAGGTCAGGCTCTCGGCGTTGTTAAACGACCAGGGCGGTATGATCGATGACCTGACGGTTTATAAAATGGGCCCCGAGCGCTACATCCTCGTGACCAACGCCACGACACGTCAAAGCGATTTTTCGCGCCTGAGCGCCCTGCGTCAGGCCAACGCGCTCGACTGCCAACTTCTCGACATCAGTGATCAAACCGGAAAGCTCGACTTGCAGGGGCCCGAGGCTCAGGCGCTTTTGCAGTCTTTGACCGGGGCGAATCTTTCGACGCTTCGCTACTATTATTTTATATCCGCCCAGGTGGCGGGCAGAAAGACGACGATTTCCCGCAGTGGCTACACGGGCGAGGACGGCTTTGAACTTTATGCAGCCGCCGATCAGATCGGGGAGCTGTGGGATGGGCTCATGGAGGCGGGCCGGCCTTTTGGCCTTCAACCCGCGGGACTGGGCGCAAGAGACACGCTTCGGCTCGAAGCGGGCATGCTTTTAAACGGCCAGGACATGAACGAATCGATCACGCCGCTTGAGGTTCCTTACGGGTGGCTTGTGGACTTCACCAAAGACTTTGCCGGTAAAGCCGCCCTGATGTCGCTTCGGGAGGCAGGCTTTGGGCGGAAGCTTGTCGGTTTTGAAATGACCTCGCGCGGCATCGCGCGCCACGGTTACAAAGCCTTTTCGGGAAACGACGAAATCGGCTTAGTCACGTCCGGCACGTTTTCTCCCACGCTGTCGAAATCCATCGGCCTGGCCTTGCTCGACGCCCGCTATACCGAACCGGGCACAGCGTTTTCCGTGGCCATCCGGAACACAAAAAGCGATGCCAGAGTGGTTTTACTGCCTTTTTACAAAAGATAAAAATAACACCTTTAATAAGGAGTATCGTCATGTCAAAGCCAAATCCAGCGGACAGAGTTTATACGCGAGAGCACGAATGGGTGAAAGACGCAGGCGACGGCACGGCCACGATCGGCATCACCGATTATGCCCAGGAAATGCTCACCGACATCGTGTTTGTGGAATTGCCCGCGTCCGGCGCCCGATTCACTCAGGGCCAGCCGATGGCGGTGGTGGAATCGGTCAAATCCGTCTCCGATGTGTATGCCCCTGTGGCAGGTGAGATTGTCGCCGTCAACGATGCGCTCGAAGGCGCGCCGGAACGGATCAATACGGATGTGTTTGGCGAAGGCTGGATGGTGAAGATGAAGCTCGACGATGCCCATGAGCTCGCCACGCTGATGTCCGCCTCCGCCTATGAAGATTTTTTAAAGCAGGAGAAATCCTGAAAAATGGACTACTGCCCCCACACACAAGGCGACATCGATCAGATGATGGCGGCCATCGGGATTTCAGACATCAATGAACTCTTTGCCGATATCCCGGAGAAATTCCGTCTTAAAAGCCTGCCCGACCTGCCTGAAGCGCTCTCAGAGCAGGAGACACAGGGGCTTTTGCGGGCCATCGGTTTGCAAAACCGGCTGCCGCGCGTTACGCTGACCGGCGCAGGCGCCTACTGGCACTATATTCCCGCCGTGGTGGGGCATATCGCCTCCCGCACGGAATTTTACACGACCTACACGCCTTATCAGGCGGAAATGAGCCAGGGCCTTCTCCAGACGATTTATGAATATCAGACGATGATCGCGCATCTGACGGGTTTGGAAGTCGCCAACGCCTCTATGTATGATGGCGCCACCGCCATGGCGGAAGCGGCAGTGCTTTCAGCAAAAATTACCGGCCGAACGCGAATGGTCGTGGCCCGAAGCATTCATCCCGAATACCGCCGCGTTGTTCAGACGTATGCCTGGGCCAATGGCCTGAGCGTGACGGAGGTTCCCTGGCTTGCCACGGGCCGCATCGATCCGGCGGCGCTTGCGGAAGCCATCGATAGCGATACGGCCGCCGTCATCGTCTCGAGTCCAAATTTCTTAGGCTGTATTGAAGACGTGGAGGCGATAGCGGCAATGGCGCACCCCCTTGGCGTGCTTTTGATTGCCGGATTTTCCGACGCCACGTCGCTGTGTCTTTTGAAACCGGCAGGCGCCTGTGGCGCGGATTTTGTCGTGGGGGAAGGCCAGAGCTTTGGCAATCCGCTAAGCTACGGCGGGCCGTACCTGGGCATATTTGCCGCGCGGGAAAAATATCTGCGGCGCATTCCCGGAAGAATTGCGGGTGCCACAGTGGATAAAAACGGCCGGCGCGGATTTGTGCTGACGCTGCAAACCCGCGAGCAGCATATCCGGCGCGAAAAAGCCACCTCCAATATCTGTTCCAACGAAGCGCTCTGCGCGCTGTCGGCTTGTGTGTATCTGGCTTCACTTGGAAAAAATCTGCAAAAACTTGCCGCGCTCAACGTCTATAAGGCGCAGTATCTCAAAGCGGGGCTATCAACGCTTCGGGGTTGGAGGCCCGCCTTTGACGCGCCCATCTACAATGAATTTGCCATGATCTGTCCCGACGCGAAAGCCGTCAACGCGAGGCTTTCCGAGGAAGGCATTCTTGGCGGCTATGCGCTTGCTAAGGACTATCCTGAATTGGACAAGGCCCTGCTTTTCTCAGTGACGGAAATGGTGACCCGAAAAGACATGGATGACGTAATTCGCATTTTGAAATAACCGGAGGGCAAGACGTTGAAACTGATTTTTGAAATGACAAGCTCTGGCCGTAAGGCGTGTTCACCCCCGGTTCCCGATGTGCCGGAAATCGATCTTGCGGCTGTCATCGGCGAAAAATATCTGCGCGAGGATCTGGATTTGCCGGAGGTCTCCGAGCTGGACCTCGTGCGCCACTACACGAACCTGTCGCGGCGAAACTTCGGCGTCGATCTGGGGTTTTATCCGCTGGGCTCCTGCACGATGAAATACAATCCCAAGGTCAATGAAAACGTGGCCGCCTTGCCGAGCTTCACGGGCCTTCACCCCTATGCGCCCGAGTCCTTCGCCCAGGGAAATCTGAACCTTGTGTATGCTATGCAGCAGATGCTTTGCGCTCTGTTCGGCATGGCCGGGTTTTCGCTGCAACCGGCGGCAGGCGCGCATGGCGAGCTGACCGGCATCATGATGATGAAGAAGTATTTTGAAACCAAAGGTGAGACACGCAGCCGCATCCTGATTCCCGATGCGGCGCACGGCACCAACCCGGCCTCAGGCGCGCTGTGCGGCTTTGAAGCGGTTACGCTTCGATCGGGTGCGGACGGAGGCGTCGATATTGCGCACCTGAAATCGCTCATGAGCCGGGAGGTCGCAGGGCTCATGCTGACCAATCCCAATACGCTGGGGCTTTTTGAGCGTAACATCGAACAGGTGGCTGCCATTGTCCACGAATACGGCGGGCTGCTCTATGGCGACGGGGCCAACGCCAACGCCTTTTTAGGGAAAACCCGCCCGGGCGATCAGGGCTTCGACATCCTCCAGCTCAATTTGCATAAAACCTTTGCCACGCCCCACGGCGGCGGAGGTCCGGGCAGCGGCCCGGTGGGCGTCGGGGAAAAATTGCTGGACTATCTGCCCATTCCCCGCATTGTCCAAAGCGGCGAGGGATTGAAGTGGTCGGAGGATTTTCCGCACAGCATCGGCCGTGTGCGCGCCTTTTATGGAAACTTCAACGTCATCGTTAAAGCCTACACCTATCTTCGCAGCCTGGGGGCTTCAGGGCTTTTACGCGCAACCGAAATGGCCGTCCTCAACGCCAACTATCTCAAAGAAAAACTCAAACCCTTCTTTGATCTCCCCTATGACCGCATCTGCATGCACGAATGCGTGTTTTCCGGATCGCGCCAGGTGGCCCAATCGGGCGTGCACACGTCGGACATCGCCAAGCGTCTGATCGATTTTGGCTATCATCCGCCTACGATTTATTTTCCGCTGATCGTTCCGGAGGCCATCATGATCGAGCCCACCGAAACGGAGAGCAAAGAGACGCTCGATGCCTTCTGCGAGGCGATGATTGCAATTGCCCGCGAAACAACCGACAACCCGCAAAAGGTGAAAGACGCGCCGCAAACCACGCCGGTGGGCCGTCTCGACGAGGTGCTGGCCGCGCGCAAGCCGGATGTCTGCTGGAAACCATGAATCTCCCCGACCGAAAAGCTCTCCTTCGCAAGCCGCCCTGGCTGAAAGTTCGGCCACCGTATGCCGAAGGCCAGGCGAAGGTGCGCTCTCTGATGTCCTCGCTGGGCCTGCATACCGTTTGTCAGGAAGCCTGCTGCCCTAACATTGCCGAATGTTTTTCATGCGGCACAGCCACCTTTTTAATTCTGGGAAATATCTGCACGCGCAACTGCCGTTACTGCAACATTGCCTCAGGCGTGCCAGCGCCCCCCGATCCGGATGAGATTGCCAAGCTGCTGGATGCTGTGCGGCGACTGAATCTGCAATATGTCGTTCTCACCTCCGTCACGCGCGATGATCTGCCCGACGGCGGCGCGAAACACTTTGCCGATTGCATCGACGCTCTGCGCCATGACTGGCCGGATCGCAAAGTGGAGGTTCTGATTCCCGATTTTCAGGGGAAAGCTGATGCTCTGCAAAAAGTCATCGACGCGGGGCCGGACGTCATCAATCATAATATTGAAGTGGTGTCGCCTCTTTTTCCGAAGCTTCGCCCCGAGGGAAATTATGCCCGATCCCTTTCGCTTCTGGCCGCTGTCGCCCGAACGCCCATGATCGCCAAAAGTGGCTTCATGGTGGGCTTGGGTGAATCGGACGAGGATCTGTTGCGGCTTTTAGACGATCTGGCTGCCACTGGCTGTCAGCGTTTGACGATTGGACAGTATCAGCAGCCGACGCTTTCGCACTGGCCGGTGGCCCGCTACTTAAGCCCGGAAGACTTTGACAACCTCGGCCGCATCGCCCGCGAAAAAGGCATACCGGAGGTGGTTTGCGGCCCGCTGGTTCGAAGCTCGTATCGTGCGGCGAGCTCAGGCCAGGCCGCAAAACGCACCTGAAACCAGAACCCTTCAACCCGGATTTTGTCATTCCCGCGAAGGCGGGAATCCAGGGTTACGATGAGAACGGATGACCCTGCGTATTAACCTCTCGTCCGCTTGCCATAAAGCGCTTTCGTGTGCTAGAGTCCTTCAAAATTTTAAATACGAGGAGGCACAACGATGTTGACGGTTATCGCTAAACTGCCCGTGAAAGAAGGAAAAATGGAAGAAGCGGTTGCGGCTTTTTCAGAGCTGATTGAAAAAGTGGCCACCGAGGAAGGGACCGTGCTGTATTCCCTTAACAAAGACAAGGCCAATCCCAATATGCTGGTGGTCGTTGAGCAATATAAGGACAAAGCAGCGCTGGATTTTCACTCCGGCACGCCGCATTTCAAGGCTTTTTTTGCCAAAAGCGGCGCGCTTTTATCGGGACGTCCGGACATTGCCGTTCTGGAAGAAATCTCCAGCATCTGATCATGGTTCTGGCTCTTGGTTTTTCACCGCAATGGTGACGCGCACGACGGGCGTTTTGCCTTCGGGGAAGGAAACGCCCGAAGGTTTTACCACATTAACCTCTCGCGCGGTGGAGGCTGAAATGCCTCGCAAATCAATCGGTTCCGTTTCAAGATGGCGTTTTTCCGCTTTCATTTTGGGATCCATTAAAACCGACAGGGAAGACGGATAGGTGATCATTTTTTTAAGCGCGAGGTGATGGGGAAGCGCATGGAGCGTGCGCACGCGCACGGGCAGCGTGGCGGGAATCATTTTTAACGCGCTCACGCGGACTTTGTCCGGGTTGATGCCGGTCACCGCCAAACCTGACGGCGTGTTGACCATGTGCTTTGTCAGCGCAAATTCTTTTTTCTCCTGCGTCAGGGACGACAAATCCAAAGACAACCGAAGCGATTTCTCATCAAGCAGGCGGAAGGCTTGCTCGGACCCCTCAAAGATGATTCTTGCCTCGGAGAGCCTCGGTTCCTCCATTTGCCAGTTTTCGGGGATATTCTTGTATTCAATCGGGATCACCACATCGCGGCGGACGACGTCGCGCTGATACCCAAAGGACACCCACAGCAGGCAGGCCAGCCCCAGGGCAAGCAGCTTTTCTTTCGTGTTTTCACGAAGCCATCCCCAGACAATTTTTTTACGGGGAGCGGGCTGAAACCGCGCGTAAAATTTTTCCAGAAGGTCATTGAGAAGCGATGCCCCTGAAATGACCGTCAGAGATTTACCCTGGGCGACGGAGAGGCTGCCTCGCTCCTCGGAGACGACGATGCACAGCGCATCGGAGCGCTCCGTCAGTCCCAGCGCCGCCGTATGGCGAAGCCCGATGTTTTCGTACTGGGAAATATTGATGGACAAGGGCAGATGACAGCCAAACGAAGCGACACGGTTGTTTGTAATGATCACCGCGCCGTCATGGCCTGCGGAGTGCGGATCGAAGATGCTCGAAAGCAGGGGAATGCTCAGCTGACCG
Organism: uncultured Smithella sp.; assembly: GCA_964608995.1. Taxonomy (GTDB): domain Bacteria; phylum Desulfobacterota; class Syntrophia; order Syntrophales; family Smithellaceae; genus UBA8904. The sequence goes on from CAZSQS010000003.1 coordinate 22,830, forward strand.
TCCAGCGAGATGCCGCCGGTCAAATGCCGCTCCAGCGGGTCGTGGCCCGAAATGACAATCAGCGCGCCAATGCGCTTTTTGGCCAGTTCCCCCGCTGCTTCCGCGATGATGGCGGCGGTTTTTTCCAGTTCGGACAGAGGACGCGCCTCCTTACGGAGGTTTCCCAGCATCGCCAGACGTTCAAACAACCCGCGCAAGTCTTCCTGAAAAATGACCACGAGCACAAACAGCAAAATTGCGAAAAATCCCTGGAGAACCAAAACCGTCAGGTACAGTTGAAAAAAACGCGCGGCCAGATACACGCCGCCTAAAAGCACAACGCCCACCAGAACATAGCGCGACGCGCGCGTCTTAAACCACATCAGGAGCGCAAAAATCATGGTCGTGATAATCGCAACGTCTAAAACATCCTGAAGGCGGATGCTCGAAAAAAATGCGGTGGCTGCTGAAAGTATGTCCATGGCATGATGTCCGATTTTGTAAGATGCCACTCCTATAACGATATTGCACCCTTCCTGTCAAGGACGGACCCACGACAGGGGTAAATTTTTACGCATGCCCGATTTTGCCCCTTGACATATTATGGGCATATGCTTATATCAAGACCGGAGGAAAAAGGTCATGCCCCGTCCCAAATGCCATCGTCACGTGTGCGGCGCGCCGGATGTGCGTTATTTCAAGCCCCGCGGCATTCCCGCCCTTGAGCTTGAAGAAGTCGCATTGCATCTGGATGAATTTGAAGCCATCCGCCTGGCGGATTACGAAAAACTCTACCAGGAAGAGGCGGCAGCCCGGATGAACATTTCCCGCCAGACCTTTGGCCGCATTATTGAAGCGGCCCGCGGCAAAATTGCCGATGCGCTCATTTCCGGCAAGGCCCTCAAAATTGAGGGCGGGCCCGTCGAAACAAAATCCAACGATTCCGGGAAGAGCGATTGCCCCTCCCGGATTTCAAAAAAACCATAAGGAGTGAAAAGTATGAAAATTGCGTTACCGTCTAATCAGAAATTAGTGGATGAACATTTTGGTCATTGTGAGGCCTTTACGGTGTTCACTGTGAATGCGGACAGACAGATCGTTTCGGAAGAAACGATTGTGCCACCTGCCGGCTGCGGCTGCAAATCCAACATCGCCCAGACGCTTGCCGAAATGGGTGTCAAGCTGATGCTCGCCGGCAACATGGGTCAGGGGGCGGTGAATATCCTGGGGCAAAACGGTATTGAGGTTCTGCGCGGCTGTTCCGGCCCCGTGAAAGACGTTGCGCAAAGGTGGCTTACCGGAACGCTGACGGATTCGGGCCTGGCGTGCGCGTCTCATGAACACGGCTGCCACGAGCATTAAACACAAGGAGGGAGAATGAAGACCGCTGCGTCCGCGCCGCTCAATTCCAGCGACGGACAAAACATCATTCTGGATTCCATTGCCGATGGCGTCTTTACCGTGGATCGCGACTGGCGCATTACGTCCTTTAACCGCGCCGCCGAAAGCATCACCGGCGTGACCCGCGCCGAGGCGATTGGTCAGTTGTGCAAAGACGTCCTCAAGGCGGACATCTGCGAAAAAAACTGCTGCCTGCGCCAGACGATGAAAAGCGGCGAGCCCATCGTCAATAAAAAAGTGCATATCATTGATGCGGGCGGACGCAAATTTCCCATCAGCATTTCCACCGCGCTTCTGCGTGATGCCAAAGGCAGGCTTCTGGGCGCCGTGGAGACTTTCCGCGATATTCGCGTGGAAGAGCACCTGCGCAAGGCGATTTCGTCGAAATATTCCTTTGAGGATATTATTTCGAAAAATCACCGCATGCAGCAGCTTTTCGATATTTTGCCAGATATTGCCGAAGGCGCAAGCACGGTGTTGATTGAAGGGGAGAGCGGCACCGGCAAGGAGCTCATCGCCCGCGCCATCCATTCGCTGAGCGCCCGAAAAAAGCAGCCGTTTGTCGCCGTCAACTGCGGCGCGCTGCCCGATGCGCTTCTGGAGTCGGAACTCTTCGGTTACAAGGCCGGCGCGTTTACCGACGCAAAAAAAGACAAACCGGGCCGCTTCCGCCTGGCCGAAAACGGCACGCTGTTTCTTGACGAAATCGGGGAGCTGACGCCTGCGATGCAGGTCAAACTCCTGCGTGTGCTTCAGGAAAAAACCTATGAGCCGCTGGGCGCAACCCAAAGTATTGCGCATAATGTCCGCATTGTGGCGGCCACCAACAAAAATCTTGACGAACTGGTCCGCAAGCGACAATTTCGCGAGGATTTATACTACCGCATCAACGTCTTTAAAATTGTCTTGCCGCCCTTGCGCGAACGCCTGGAAGACATCCCGCTCCTTGTGGAGCATTTTATTGAACGCTTCAATCTGCTCACGAAAAAAAATATCGAAGGCGCCAGCGCCGAAGCGATGGCCGTCCTGATGGCATACGCCTGGCCGGGAAATGTCCGGGAGCTGGCCAACCTGATCGAGCGCGCTTTTATTTTGTGCAAGGGGGGGCTCATCGAAAAGCATCACCTGCCGGAGGCGCTGATTCGCCCCGCCGCCTCCAACAACACTCCGCCGCAATCGCTTTCTGATGTCGAGGCGGCCTATCTGACGGATGCCCTTCGGGCCAACAGCTGGAACCGCCTGGAAACCGCGCGGAAGCTGGGGGTGCACAAAAGCACGCTGTACCGCCGGATCAAGGCGCTGGGTCTCATTCTTCCGCGCGCCTGATCGCGCTGATAATGAAGTCGCTTATACGCGACTATGCTGCGACCATGGTAGCATATATGCGACTTTTCTGCGATGATTTGTCCACCAGTCTTTCTCAATATACCGTAAATAAGGTAATTATTCCTTTTGGGCTATTTGGCATCGGCTTTGCATTATGTTAAGCAGCCGCTCAAAAACCGTGTCATGCGATCGCCGGGAGATTTATGAAACTTGCTGTGTCCATATTCAAGGAAAGTATTTCCACTGTTTTCGATGCCGCCGATCAACTTTTAATTATTGAAACGGCATCCGACGGATCGCGTCAAAGGTCGCTTTTAAAAATGTCAACCTCCGAGCCGGCGTCAAGGGCCATCGAACTTAAGGCGCTCGGGGTGAATGTTTTAATCTGCGGGGCGATCTCCCGGCCCATGCAGGCCTCGATGGCCTCACAGGGGATTGAAGTCCATTCCTTTGTCCGGGGGGCAGTGGATGACGTTGTTGCTGCTTACTCCGACAATCGGCTGGGTCAGGCGATTTTTTCCCTGCCGGGCTGCCACGGTCGCGGACCGGGGAATTCGTCCTGCGCCGGGCCTGGATCCAAGGCTGTGCCCGGACGGGGACGCGGCCTGCGTTGCAAACAGGGTTCACAACGGGGGCGGGCGTAGGCCACTTTCCGTACACTATGATGAAAAGGAGATAAAATATTGAACGCGTTTATTCCAAAACAACTGTTTTTTACCAAGGGGGTCGGCACGCATCGGGAGCAACTGCATTCCTTTGAGCTGGCGCTGCGCGATGCGGGCATTGAGAAGTGCAACCTCGTGCAGGTTTCGAGCATTATGCCGCCCGGCTGCAAGATCATCTCACGGGCGGAGGGGCTCAAAAAGCTCAAGCCCGGCGCGATTACGTTTTGCGTCATGAGTCGCTGCTGCTCCAACGAACCCAGGCGCCTCATCTCGGCTGCGGTTGGCTGCGCGATTCCCGTGGATAAAAAAACGTATGGCTACATCAGCGAACATCACGATTTTGGTTACACCGAGCGGCAGACGGGCGACTATGCAGAGGATCTGGCTGCCGCGATGCTCGCCTCAACGCTGGGCATCGATTTCGATGTGGATGAAAGCTGGGACGAGAAAAAGGAACTTTTTAAAATCAGCGGGAAAATTGTTGGAACGCGCAATACGACGCAATCCGCTGTCCTCAAGACGAAAGATTACACAACGGTTCTGGCTGCGGCGGTTTTTGTTTTCTAAAACTGATGTCGCACGGTTGCGTTCAACGTCGTGAGGACAGGCAGAACCTAAAGGAGGTTAACATCATGAATGGAAGAAATCGCACAGGCGCAGGCCAGGGGCAGGGCGGCGGCCAGGGCCAGGGGCGCGGTGGTCAGGGCCGGGGACGCATGGGTGGTCCGGCGGCGGGAGGCGCAGTGGGCGTGTGTCTATGCCCGAATTGCGGACATACTCAGCCGCATGAACGGGGCGTGCCGTGCATGCAGGCCAAGTGTCCGAAGTGCGCGACGAATTTGATTCGGCAGTGAGAAACAGATAAGGAGGTTTATCTTATGCCAAGAGGAGATCAGACCGGCCCGATGGGCTTGGGGCCAATGACGGGAAGAGCCGCGGGATTATGCGCGGGTTACGCTGTGCCGGGATGTTTAAATTCAATGCCACGGTGCGGTGAAGGAAGAAATTTTCAACGTGGGGTCGGTTTTGGCGGTCGCGGCGGCTTCGGATTTCGCCATCGCTTTTTCGCTACCGGCATGCCGGGACGAGCCTGGTTTAACGCCTCCGCAGGTGCGTTTACCCAGGCCGATCCGGACAGGGAAAAGCAGGCGCTGAAAAACCAGGCCGATGCTCTGAGCGCCGAACTTGAGGCCATTAAAAAGCGTCTGGATGAACTGTCGGCCAATGCGTCCGGAAAGTAAGTTCCGGCAGTTGACAGTTGGGACATAGACGGAAAGATTCTTTCCGTCAGGACGCCGGTGGCGTGCATACACCGCTTCGCGCCGCCGGCGCCAATTGGCTTTCGCAGGGAACCGCTTGCGAGCGGTTCCCTGCATCAACAGAAAGAGGGATAAAACCATGAAAATAGCCATTACCACCTCCGGCAGTGACTTGAATGCGCCGCTGGACAGCCGTTTCGGCCGCGCGCCGAAATTTTTAATCTACGATGTTGAGACGAAAGGTTTCGAGGTCATCGACAACGCGCAAAGCTTAAACGCTGCGCAGGGTGCGGGTATCCAATCCGCTCAAAATGTCGCGCGTAGCGGCGCCAAGGCACTCATCAGCGGTCATTGCGGTCCCAAGGCGTTTCGCGTACTCCAGGCGGCGGGCATTAAAATTTACACGACAACGGCGACGACAGTCAACGAAGCGATTGGTGAATATCATGCGGGCAAGCTGACCGAAGCCGCCTCGGCGGATGTGGAAGGGCACTGGGTATGAACCATTTGCAGATACGCTGCAAACCGATCGGCGTGATTCGCAGCGAGCACACTTCAACAGAAGAAACTCCCATTCAACCCGTTTATGCCAAGATGTGCCATGGTCTTGTCGAAGTGTTTCCGGAATACACAGCGGGCTTAAAGGATCTTGAAGGTTTTTCGCATCTTTATCTACTGTATTACTTCCACGCTTGCAGGGAGGTCAATCTGACGGTTAAGCCTTTTTTGCAGGATATTGAGCGCGGTGTGTTTTCCACACGGGCCCCGTGCCGTCCCAATTTTATCGGTCTGTCTGTGGTGGAGCTGCTGAGTATGGAAGGTCATGTCTTACGCGTTGAGGGTGTGGATATTCTCGACGGCACGCCGCTTCTGGACATTAAACCCTACACGGAAAAGTTTGATTTGCGCGCCGTCACCAAAAGCGGCTGGCAGGATGATGTGGATGAATCAACCGCCCACCGGCGGGGAAAGAGAGGGTATAGCCGAGCATGAAATCTTCCATTGACTGTATTCCCTGTTTCGTCCGCCAGGCGGCCGACGCGGTGAGCTTCGCGGCGCCGAAGGATGAAGATCGTAAACGTTTGATGCGCATTGTTCTGGAGTGGGTAAGCCATATCAATTTTGATCTGTCTCCGCCTGCCGCCGTTCAGATGATCCATCGACAATTGCGCGCCCTGACGCCTGCTGAGGATCCGTATCGTGCGGCCAAAGACCGTCAAAACGACCTGGCGGCGCGCCTGATGCCATCGGTCCGCAAAAGAATTCTCGCGTCCTTTGACCCGCTGGACATGGCCGTGCGGTACGCGATTACCGGAAATATTCTTGATCTGGGCGCAAAAAACAATCTGGGAATGGGGGATATTTACGCGGAATTTCAAAGCGCCTCGATCCAACCGGTTTTTGGCGACATGGCGGCGCTCAAGAAGGCCCTCTCGGGTGCCAAAAATATTTTGTATCTGGCGGACAACGCCGGAGAAATATTTTTCGACCGACTGTTGATCGAGCAGCTGGGCGGTCATAATGTGACGCTGGCCGTGCGTGGCGCGCCGGTGATCAACGACGCGACCCGCGAAGATGCTCTGGCGGCGGGTCTCGACGAAATCGTGAAGCTTATTGATAACGGTTCCGATGCGCCGGGGACCATTTTGTCGGACTGCGGCGATGAATTTCGCCGGTGCTTTGACGAAGCGGATCTGATTATCGCCAAGGGCCAGGGCAATTTCGAGTCTCTCTCGGACGAACCGCGTGATATCTTCTACCTGTTTCGGGTGAAGTGTCCGCTCATCAGCCGCCATGCAGGTTTCCCGGTTGGCAGCTATGTTGCCGCCAGTCGATGCGGCGGCCACCCTCCCAAATCTGAAAGAAGCGAATCATGAAAATTTCTGTTGCCTCCGGCAAGGGAGGAACTGGTAAAACCACGGTATCTGTTAATCTGGCCCGGACGATGGCCTCAAGTGTGGCGCTTTTGGACTGCGATGTGGAAGAGCCCAACGCGCACCTGTTTCTTAAGGGGGAGGTCATTGACGAGGAGGTGGTCACGCTGCCCATTCCCAGGGTGGATGAATCGCTATGCGACGGTTGCGGCCTGTGCAGTAAAATCTGTGCGTTTAACGCGATTGTCACCTTCGGCACAGCGCCGCTGATTTTTCCGGAATTGTGCCATGGCTGCGGCGGCTGTGCGCGTGTTTGTCCGCCTAAAGCCATTACCGAAGAGGGACGACGCATCGGTGTGGTGGAGACGCGACGCACGGCGGACATTACGCTCATCACCGGGCGGCTCGATGTCGGGGTGGCCATGTCGCCTCCTCTGATCCGCGCCGTAAAGGCGCGCCTGAAGCAGGGGATGCCGGCGATTCTGGATGCGCCTCCCGGGACATCGTGTCCGGTGATTGCCGCGGTGCGGGATACGGACATCGTGCTTCTGGTAACGGAACCCACACCGTTTGGCCTCAATGATCTCTCTCTGGCGGTGGATATGGTGCGCGAGCTTGGCTTGCCCTTCGGCGTCATCATCAACCGCATGGGCTCGGGTGACAACCGCGTGCAGGATTACTGTGCAAAGGAGGGCATTGACATCCTGATGGAAATTCCCGATGACCGGCGCATCGCCGAGGCCTATTCCCGTGGCGAGATCATGGTGGATGCCCTGCCCCACTATCGAATCCTTTTTGAAAATCTTTTAACAACCATCCGCAAGCGGATCTCTGAGGAAGAAAAACGTTATGCCAACCTTTAAGTATCTTTACGGTCCTGTGCCCTCGCGCCGCCTGGGGCGGTCGCTGGGGCTTGATCTGGTGCCCTTTAAAACCTGCACTTACGATTGCATCTATTGCCAGCTGGGGAAAACGACACATAAAACGACGGAAAGGCGTGAGTATGTTCCCACCGCGGAGGTTCTCAAAGAACTTCGGGAAAAACTCGCTTCCGGGCTGAAATGTGATTATATCAGTCTGGCCGGTTCCGGAGAGCCCACGCTGCATGCGGGCATGGGGGAGCTGATCGCCAAAATCAAGGAAATGACAAAGATTCCCGTTTCGGTCATCACCAACGGGTCGCTACTGTACCTGCCGGAGGTCCGCCAGTCGCTTCTGGGCGCAGACCTCGTTGTGCCGTCTCTGGATGCCGGTGACGCAGCGCTCTTCGAATATGTGAACCGGCCTTCTCCGGCCATTGATTTTCAGCAGATGGCCGAGGGAATCGTTTCTTTTGCCAGAGCGTATTCCGGGCGTCTGTGGCTAGAAGTCCTCCTGGTTTCCGGCGTGACCGGACTGCCTTCGGAGGCGAAAAAAATTGCGGCCTGGGCCGATAAAATCCATCCGGAAAAAATCCAGATCAACACCGTGAGCCGTCCCGCCTATGAAGATTTCGCCTGTGCCGTGGATCCGAAACAGATGAAAACGCTGGCCGGCTTATTTTCTCCGGTGGCCGAGATTCTCGAAATCACCCATCCCGCTCACGCTGATGAAGCGAATCTGTCAAACGTCACGGACGCTGACATTATGAATCTTCTGGCGAGGCGGCCCTGTACGCTCGACGGGATCTCTGCGGGGCTTGGCCTGCATCCGCATGAGGCGGCCAAGCGCATCGAACATCTCAGAAACAACAACGCCATAGAAACAACGCGAAACGGGCGGAAAGTTTTTTATAAATTGACCAACACCCCCTTCTGAGGAGGCGCCCATCCGCCCATGAATGACGCTTTGGAGACTAAAAAATATATTGAGGCCTGTCGGGAAACATTCTGGCAGAGGGTTTTCGCTGTTGAAGTGGACTATCTCTGTGAAAAGCTTCTGGGCTGCTCAGATGTTTTGAGCGTTGGCTGCGGTCCGGCATTCATTGAAGGAGAGCTGGCCGCGAAAGGCTATCGCGTCACCGGGCTGGATATTTCCCAGGAGGCTTTGAAGTGCGCGCCGGATAGCATTCGGACAATGGCTGGCCGGGCCGAAGACCTGTCGTTTCCAGAGTCCTCCTTCGATGCCGCCATTTTTGTGGCGTCTTTGCAATTCATTGAAGATTACCGGGCGGCGCTTAACCGTGCGGCGGCCGCATTAAAACCCGATGGCCGGATCATCGCGATGCTGCTTAACCCTGCGTCGGAATTCTACAAAGACCTGCGCCGCAAACCGGATGAATCATGATCTTGCGAAATTAAAATGACCGGGAGGGGATGCGTTTTATGCCCATCGATGAAAACGAATTAGCTCAAAATCACAAGCGCTACCGCAAGCGGATCGCGTTGTATCGGAAATACGGATATGATGTTGACGAAGAGCGGAATTTTGTGATTGAAAAAGCAATGCCCATTTCCGGAAATATTCTGGAAGCCGGAACCGGAAAGGGTTATTTTTCGCTGGCCCTGGCCCGGCGGGGCTTTTTTTTCACCACCGTGGATGTCTCGCCTTCGGAGCAGTGGTATGCCGGGTTGAATCTGGGCTATTACGGTCTGGCGGGCCGCGTTCGTTTTGATGTGGCGGACCTGGAGCATCTTCCTTACGCCGATGCGTCTTATGATGTGATTTTTGCAGTCCATCTGGTTCATCACCTCGCGTTAATCGAGCCCGCTTGCAGCGAACTTCTGCGGGTTTTATCGCCTTCGGGCAAAATTGTATTGAGTGACTTCAATGAAAAGGGTCGGGAGGTGGTGGATCAAATTCACGCCCTGGATGGAAAAAAGCATGAGGTAGGACCGGTGACCCTGGAGGCCGTCAAGGATTATTTGACCGATCGGGGCTTGTGGGTGGAAAAATATGAGGCAACGCATCAGGAGGTGCTGATGGCGTCGAGAGCCTGAGGCCGGATGGTCCAATGCTTTAAAAAAGGAAAGGGGGCGTAATCCCCTGGAGGACATTTTTGAGACGATGAAAGAATTAGTAATTATCAGCGGGAAAGGCGGAACAGGAAAAACCTCTGTGGCGGCGTCGTTTGCGGTGCTCGCCTCGCGCGCCGTGATTTGTGATTGCGACGTGGACGCCGCGGATCTGCATTTGGTTTTAGCGCCCCAAATCCGGGAGCGTCATGAATTTCGAAGCGGGCATGAAGCCGTGATCCGGCCGGAAGATTGCTCGGGCTGCGGCGTGTGTCAGGAGATTTGCCGCTTTGATGCGATTGCGTTGGTTGACGGCGTTTATCGCATCGATCCGGTCGCCTGTGAAGGCTGTGGCGTGTGTGTGCATTTTTGCCCTGAAAAAGCGATTGACTTTCCCGAGCGTCTCTGCGGAAACTGGTTTGTTTCGGATACGCGCGTGGGGCCGATGGTGCATGCGCGTCTCGGTGTGGCGGCTGAAAATTCCGGCAAACTCGTCTCCACCGTGCGCACGGAGGCCAAGCATCTGGCCGAAGAAGAAAACTTCAATTGCGTTTTGGTGGATGGGCCTCCCGGTATTGGCTGTCCGGTCATCGCCTCGCTCACCGGCGCCTCGCAGGTTCTGGTGGTGACGGAGCCTACCGTATCGGGCGAGCATGATCTGGAGCGCGTGCTGGGGCTCGCGAGGCATTTTCAGATTCCCGCGTTTGTGTGCGTCAATAAATGGGACATCAATCCGGAGATGACCTGCCGCATCGAAAAGTCCGCCCGTGACGCAGGCGCTCGCATTGCCGGGCGCATCCGCTATGATCGGGCCGTCACCCGGGCGCAGATTGATCAAAAAGCCGTCGTGGAAACTAAGGCCGCTTGCGCTCACGACATTAAAGAGATATGGACTTATTTGAATCAAGCAGGAGGATGTTGAAAAATGGAGGACAAAGAAGTGGAAAACAAAAAAACGTGCAGTTCATGCACAGATTCAAGCTGCTCCGCAAAGGCAAAACAGCAGGGCGAAAGCGATAAGGACTACGCCGATCGTCAGCGGCTTCAAGCGAGGCTGTGCCGTATTGGGCATAAAATTGCCGTGCTGTCCGGCAAGGGCGGCGTCGGCAAAAGCACGGTGGCGGTGAACCTGGCCACGGCGCTGGCGCTCAACGGGCTGCGCGTGGGGCTTTTGGATATCGATATTCACGGGCCCAGCGTTCCCACGATGCTGGGGCTTGAAGGCCAATCGCTCAAAGGCAATCCCGGTGAGATTTTTCCCGTGGAATTCGGCGGGCTCAAAGTGATGTCCATTGGCTTTTTACTGCAAAATCCCGACGATGCGGTCATCTGGCGCGGTCCCATGAAAATGGGCGTCATCAAGCAGTTTCTGACGGATGTCAACTGGGGCGATCTGGACTATCTGATCATCGATTTGCCCCCCGGCACGGGTGACGAGCCACTGTCGCTTTGCCAGTTAATCCAGCCGCTGACCGGCGCGGTGATTGTCACGACGCCGCAAAAAGTCGCGGCGGTGGATGTGCGCAAGTCCATCAGTTTCTGCAAACGGCTGGAGGTGCCGGTTTTGGGCGTGGTGGAAAACATGAGCGGTTTTGTCTGTCCCAAGTGCGGCGAGCTGACGCAGATTTTGCCGGAGGGTGGCGGAAGAAAAATCGCAACCGACATGGATGTGCCTTTCCTGGGCGCCATTCCTCTGGATCCGGGCATTGCGCAATCCGGCGATTCCGGCAAAGTGTTTATTTATCATTCGTCCAAAACGCCGACGGGAATCATTCTGCAGGAGATTATCGATCAGATTACCGAGCCGGATAAAACAAAAAAAATTAACGCATAAGGAGAATGGCTTTATGAAAATTGCCGTACCGTTAGCCGAAGGCAAATTGACGCTGCATTTCGGGCATTGCGCAAGCTTTGCCCTGGTCGAGGTGGATGATCAGACGAAAAAGATTCTTGGCCGCGAAGATCTTCCCGCGCCGCCGCATCAGCCGGGTCTTTTACCGCCATGGCTTGCCGAACGCGGCGCAAAGATGATTATCGCAGGCGGCATGGGCCAGCGTGCGCAGCAGCTTTTCGCCGAGCAAGGCATCCAAGTGGTGGTCGGCGCGCCTTCCGAGGCGCCGGAAAAACTGATTGCAGACTTTTTTGCGGGCGCGCTGGAAACCGGCGCGAACGCCTGCGATCACTGAAACATTTCAGGGGGCGCGACATGGAACAGATGACCGGGCTCAAAGCGGTGGATAAGATTGAAATCTGCACCTTGCAGGACAACTACATTGAAATGACCGCGATGGACAACAATGCCGTCGTCACGCGGGCGATGGCGATCAAGGACGGTGAAATCAAAGCGTCCATTCTGGCGGAGCATGGTTTTTCGGCGCTGGTTAAAACCACGAGCGCGGATCAAGTGCACACGCTGCTTTTCGACTTCGGTTTTTCCGAAGACGGGACGGCCCGGAACGCTCAGAGCCTCGGCCTGAATATGGGCGAGGTCGAAGCGGCGGCGCTCTCCCATGGCCACAGCGATCATACCGGCGCCATGAAAGCGTTAGGCCGAGCTATCGGCAAAAAACACATCCCCCTGGCCGTGCACCCCACAGCCTTTAAAGCGCCGCGGTACCTGAAGCTGGGCGAGCAACTCAAATTCTACTTTCCGAAGTTCACGCGCGAGATGATCAAGGATGCGGGTTTTGAACCGGTGGAAACGGAAAATCCCTATCCGCTGCTTGATTCTACGGTGCTATTCCTGGGCGGCATTCCCCGCCGGACGGATTTTGAAAAAGGGTTTCCCATCGCCCATCGTCTCGAAGATGGCAAAGAAGCCTGGGACGCCATTGAAGACGATACGTCGGTGGTGATGAATTTAAAAAACAAGGGTCTGGTGATTTTATCCGGCTGCGCGCACGCGGGTATTGTCAATACAGTGCAATACGCCATTGATGTTACGGGTGTCGCTTCGGTGCATGCGATCATGGGTGGGTTTCATCTGTCCGGGCCTTTTTTTGAACCGATCATCGACCGTACCGCCGCGGAATTGCAAAAATTCAAACCGGCCTACGTCATCCCGACACACTGCACGGGCCGCAAGGCGATTATGGAAATCGAAAAGAAGATGCCCGAGCAATTTATTTTGAACATGGCGGGAACGAAGCTTACGTTCAATTAAGGCAAAAGGCTATAGGCTATAGGGACAAGGTTAAAAGCGGAGCGAGCTTTAGCGCATGCCGCAGGTAAACGACAAGGGAGTCTCCCTTTGCTAAAGGGGGACTGATTAAGGAGGAGGCGATGAAGATATTGCTGGTTTTTCACAGCGGAGATCCGGGCTGCGGCTGCGGCAGACTCCATCACAATGGACGGCAAATCAAAAGTTTTCAGTTGTGGTTCATTTGCCTGATGATCCTGTGCATCGGATCGATTGCTGAGGCGGACGTGATCGAACTGGAAAACGGATCGCGCCTGATTGGCGAGATTACCCACATCGACAAAGCCAGCCTCACGGTTAAAACCGATTTTGCAGACTTGCTCAAGGTGGATCTGGCCAAAGTCCTGACTTACACAACCGATCAGCCGCGAATCGTGTCTTTTCCCGGTCAGGAAGACGTTTTGGGGAAAATCACCTACACCAAAACGCAGACGCGTGTTGACCTCGAAGACGGGAAAGTTCTGGTCACCGCCGCGCGGCCCGATGCGGCCCGGGCTCGGGACGCGCCCGATCCCAACCGGCGTCGCTGGAGCTTTGAGTTGGGCACGGATGTCGCGGGGAAAACCGGGAATACCGAGCATGTGAGCGCTGGCGCTCGGGCGCAGGCCAAACTGCAGGGCCCCCAGGATCGCCTGCTTTTGTATGCGCGCTACTTCTACGCAAAAGACGACAGCGTGGAGAGCGATAATCAGACTGTCGGCGGAATGGACTACGAAACGTATTTTCGGGAAAGGCATTCCCTCTATGCGCGCGTCGAGCTTGAAAACGACCGCATCCGGAAGGTCGATTTTCGCGCCACCGGGGCTGTCGGCTACGGCTACTATTTTATCAAAAAGCCGAATCACACGCTACGGGCTCGAACCGGTTTAATGGCCCGCCATGAAACCTTCCGGGATGAAGCCTCGGATTTTACCGTGGGGCTTGATCTGGGCGCATCACATCTGTACCGGTTTGCCAACGCCTGGAAAGTGACCAATGACGTCACTTACACCCCAAGCATTGAGGAGTACCGCAACTACCGGATTTATCATGAAAGTGCTTTTGAAATTCCGCTTACGGCTTCCGAAATCTGGAAGCTTCGCCTCGGTGTGTCCAATGACTATAACAGCACGCCCGCGATGAATCAGGAGTATCTCGACACGACCTACTTTGCGCGTCTGGTGTTTTCGTGGGAATAAAAAAGAATCAGCTGGACGGCAGCATCTGCCATCCAGCTGATTCTGTGCATCCTGCGGCGTGAAGATCGGGTCGGTTGCGATAACTTATAGAATCTCCGCAAGCACCTTGCTGTCCGCGCCAAAGTAAACCGCTTTACCGATTTTTACGACAGGGCGGCGAATCAGGCGAGGTTCCGAAAGCATCAGGTCGATGAGCTTATCCTCCGAAAGGGATTCGCGCGAAATTCCCAGCGCCTTGAAGGCCGGCGAGCGGAAGCTGAACATCTCTTCGGCGGCGTGGCCTTTGAGCAGCCCTTGTATTTCAGCCCGCGTAAAAGGGCTTGAAAAAAAATCACGATCCGAAAACGTCACCTTCTTTTGCAAGAGAAACTCTCTTGCTTTGCGACACGTCGTTCACTTGTTCCAGCAATAAAATTCAATCTTCATGGACAACTCCTTTTTGACGGCAACGTGAAAAAACAGGTAAACCCGCCCTTTTGCTTATTATCGAACAATTCGGGTGTAGGGAACGGTTTTAAACCGTTCCCTACGGATTTGGCCGATCCAATCCTTTCACAATCTGCGAGCGGATGATCCGGGGCAGAATCATGTGATGATGCGGGCAGATGGAGCGCGGGTTCTGGTAACAACAGTTGGCAAAGCCCACCAGATAGCGTCTTAACGCCTGGAAGCGGACCGTCTCGTCAACAAAGCCTTTTTTCGCACAATACACAGCACCGGATGTTTTGCGGTAGTGATCAACCATTTCATTCATTTTGTCGATGGTCGCCTGCAGAGGCTTTCCCTCTTGCTGATCCTTGACTAATCGTCTCGCGTAGGTTGCCGCGGCAGCCGTCTCGCCGTGCATGACATTGATTTCCGTGGCTGCGGTACCCAGGGTGAAGGCATTGTTGTCATTGGCGACCGGTCCGCACATGACATAATATCCGGCGACGCTGCCTTTGCGCAACACAATCAGCATCATCGGCAGGCGGGAGTTTTCTATTGAATACACCAGCGATTGTCCCAACCCCAGAAGTTCCGCCTTTTCCGCGTCATCCCCCACGTCCAGTCCGTCAGTGTCCTGAAACCAGACCAGGGGCGTCTTGTCGCGCGAACACAATGTGACAAACTCACTCATTTTGATAAGTCCCTGGCGGTAGAGCTTTCCTCCCGTGCCTGAATAAGCGGTTGTATATTCGGGATAATCCGGCAAAGCCTTCTGGCGATTGCCGATGACGCCGAGCAGGAACCCGTCGATTTTGACCAGACCGCAGTAGACTTCTGGTCCGAAATCCGGTCGAAATTCAAGATGCTGGGACGAATCCACCAGGCGTGCCAGCACTTGTTCAAAATCGTAGCCGATCGTTTTATCGACCGGAACAATCGAGGCAATTTCGTCGGGAGAATAAACGGGGTCGGCCGGTTCGGCCACGCGGAAAAAGCGAGGTTTGTACGCGGGCAGATCGTCCATGTAATCTTTAATGGCGTCGAGCACCTGCGTTTCTTCATCAAAGACCGCCCGGAAAAAACCGGTGATGTCGTGATGAATTTTGACGCTGCCGGGAGGAACGGATTTGAACTTTGTGGTGGCGCTGATAATCTCTTGGGCGCGCGCTTCATTGAAAGCGCCGGCAGGTTTGATGCCGCTGATGATGCCCACGCCGCCTACGGCCATATTGGCTTTTTTGTGCGCGAGCAAAAGGGTCGGACTGATCGACTGATAACCGCCTCCGGCGGGATTGGTGCCGTAAATACCGGCAATAACGGGATGTCCGGAAATTTCCAGCTCGGCATGTCGATAAAAACAGGCGCCCTGGCCCCGTCGGCCGGCATAGACTTTTTCCTGTTCAGGCAGTTTGACGCCCGAGCAGTTCACCAGCCAGACCAAAGGGACATGGAGGATTTTTGCCAACTGGGTGACACGAAGATTATTTTCCGCCTGTCCGGCGATCCAGGCGCCCGCCATCCATTTATTGTTGAAACCGACGAGGATGCACCACTTGCCGTGAATACGCGCGAGGCCATCGACGACATTCGTTTGCCCCGATTCTTCGTTCCCCGGATCGAAAATGCTGTGCAGCGGGCAGAAGGTCCCCGGATCGACAAGATAGTCGATGCGCTCCCAGACGCTCATCTCACCGCGCTCATGCAGCTTCTCAAGCGGCACGCCGACGTTTTTGATCCGATCGATTTCCATATCAATGACGCGCAGAATCTCGTCGATCTTTTCGCGATTGTCCCGCATGTTTTCGATTTGTTGGGCGGAAAGGGGGGTTCCCAGCGGATCCATCTTTTCAAAGTATTGTTTCATGGCGATGCTCCTTATAAATATCCCCTCCCCTTGCGGGAGGGGATGAAGGGGAGGGGGGAACAATGAGAGTTTGCCGTCTATACCCGGTTGGGCGCGAATCCCATCGCCGCGTTGGCGACGATCATCGTATGCATATTGGAGGTGCCTTCAAGCGTTTCGAACTGCTTGCAGTCGCGCAGGAAGCGGCCGCACGGATATTCGTCGGAGTAGCCAAACGACCCGTAGAGCTTCATGGCTTCATTGGCGTCATGGACAACGACTTTCGCGCCGTAGAGTTTCGACATGGAGGTTTCCATGACATTGGGAAGCCCGCGGTCCTTGAGCCAGGCGGCTTTGTAAACCAGCGCCGCCAGGGTTTCATGACCGATTTTCATTTCCGCCACCTGCTGTTGAATGAGCTGATACCGGCCGATTTCCTTGCCGAACTGGCTGCGCTCGGTGGCGTATTTGGCGCAGGCTTCCAGAATTGCGCCGGAAAGGCCCAGAGCGCCCGCCGAGCAGCCCAGACGCGTAGAGTTGAGCTGCGTCATGCACATCTGGAAGCCCTTGTTGAGTTTTCCTAGGAGCAGATGCTTCGGAACCTTGACGTCTTCAAAAGTAAGTTCCGCCGTATCGGATGCCCACAGGCCAACTTTTTCATTAATTTTTCGGCGTGTAATCCCGGGAAGGCTGTAGTCCATAATAAAACAACTCACGCCGTTGGCGCCTGCGTCCTTGTCGGTTTTCACGTAGAGCAGACCGTGATTCGTGACTGTGCCGTTGGTAATCCACATCTTGTTGCCGTTGATCAGGTAGTAGTCGCCCTTGTCTTCGGCGCGGCATTTCATGGACGCGACATCCGATCCGATGTCCGGTTCGGTCATGGCGAAGCTGCCGATGTACTCGCCGGAAACGAATTTCGGAATATAGTGCTCTTTTTGCTCATCCGTTCCGAATTTCTGAATGGTGAGCGCGGGGCCCCAGCACTGCATGTTGAATGCCATGCGCCAGGAGGTGTGCACTTTGGCGATCTGTTCGATGGCGAGCGCGCCCTCCAGAAATCCCATGCCGTTGCCGCCGTATTTTTCGTCGATGGAGAAGCCGAAAAATCCGAGCTCGGCCATCTTGTCGAAAATTTCCTTACGCCAGAAATGATTTTTTTCGTCTTCTTCCACATGCGGTGCGAGTTCTTTTTCGGCGAAATTTCGTGCCGTATCTGAAATCATTTTTTGTTCGTCGGTGAATGCAAAATCCATAATATTTAATTCCTCCCCGGTAATTTTTTATCTGGATTCCCGCTCGAGCGGGAATCGTGTGGTAGATAACGGTCTCGACCGTTTCTTACATTCGTTCAATAACCATGCAAATGCCCTGACCGCCGCCGCCGCAAATCGTTTCCAGGCCGAAACGTGCATTGCTGCGAACCATTTCACCAAGCAGCGTGGTCAGACGCATCGTGCCGGTGGCGCCAATGGGATGCCCCAGCGAAATGCCCGAGCCGTTGATGTTGACTTTTTCGTCCATCTGTTCGTCGGAAAGCCCCGCGAGCCTCGCATCCGCCAGACACTGCACGGCAAACGCTTCCTGGACTTCTATTAAATCCATGTCGCCAATTGTCTTTCCGGCTTTTTTCAGCGCCTTGGAGACCGCGGCTGGAACGGCCGGATACGTGAGTGTCGGATTGGTGGCCGCCACCGCGCAGGAACGATAATAGGCCAGGGGGGCAATGCCCAGTTCCTTGGCTTTTTTCTCGGAGGCTAAAATGACCACGGCCGCACCGTCGTTTTCCGACGACGAGTTGCCGGCCGTGCAGACGCCGTCTTTATACACGGTTTTGAGTTTGCCGAGTTTTTCCAGCGTGCTTTCACGGCGCGGGCCTTCATCGGTTTTAAAATAAATCGTCTCGCCGCTTTTATCCTTGCCGGTCGGGACGGGTGCGATTTCATCGACAAACTTTCCTGCATCCTGGGCGGCGATGGCCCGCTGATGGCTGCGAAGCGCCCAGCGGTCGGCCTCTTCGCGGGTGATGCCTTCATTTTTGGCGGCGGTTTCCGCCCAGGTCATCATGGAGCTTAGCTCCCCGTAGCGCCAGATCGGCTGGCTCATCACACGTCCCCGCTGAATCCGGTCATAAAAGGGGATGCCCCACATGGCCAAAGCCCCGTGGCCCCGCGGCATGAAGCCGTATTTTTCATGGTTTTTGCCGCCCAGTCCCCACTTGACGTCGCCGGGAATGTAGAGCTCACTTTGGCTCATCGATTCCATGCCGCCTGCGATGACGATGTCGGCATTGCCCGTCTGGATCTGCAAGGCGGCGTAATAGATGCTTTCCAGCCCCGAGCAGCAGCGCCGGTCGATCATGCCGCCGGGAATTGTATCCGGCCAGTTGGCGTCGAGCACCGCCATGCGTGCGCCGTTGGCGCATTCACCGTTTTGATAGGCAGACGCCATGATGACATCGTCGATCATCGCGGGCTCAATTCCGGCCTTCTTCACCGCCGCCTGTAACACGACGCTGGCCATTCGGTAAATGGGCACGTCTTTGAGCGCGCCGCCGTACGCGCCGATGGGCGTGCGCGCACAACTGATAAAAACGACATTTTCCATATTTGCACTCCTTGAAATTATTTTTTAATCTTTATCTAATCGTGAATGACCGCGAAGCGGTTTATTTTATTAATGAAAATAAGGCGCGATTAAACGTGATGCGGCATACGACGGCTTGCGCCTGAAAAAAACGTTTTTCTTATACCTCTCCTTATTCTTTTTAACCACTTTTTTTTACGTGAGAATCCGCAGATTTGATCGTGGCGTTTATTGGCGGTCAGGTGTTTATAAAGCGGGCGGAATAAAAAAAGGCGGGCAAGCCCGCCTTTTTTTCGATGAGGTTGTTTACAGCCCCAGGCCCTTCTTAATTTTTTCGAGCATGTCCTTTTCCGCTTCCTTGTAAACGCCGTCCACCAGGCAAAGCCGCCGGGCGATGCCGAGCGCATCGAGGCGGTCGTCTTTGCTCTTGATCAGCACCGACAGCGATGCCAGCGCTTTTTCTTCGTTTGCCTGAAGCAGCGCCGTTTGTTCATGCATAATCCGTTTGAAGTCCGCCGGACGCAGTTTGCTTAAAACCTTGTGCGTTCTGGCAATTTCATCGGCCACTTCAAAATGCCGTCTTTTGACCTCAGTCCCGATGCGGGCGACGGCCATGTAAATGCGAATCAACCCGGCGGCGTGCCCCCCGGTTTCCATTGCGGCCAGACGTTTGTCGTAGTCAGGCCGATCCTGCTCGGCCATATCTTCCGATTGTTGTTCCTCAACCGGTGGGAAGAGCGATCGAAGCAGACCGCTGCCGTATATCATCTGGAACATCGCCTCGGAGTTGCGATCGCGCCAGTCCCGGTAAATGTCCAGCGTGCTTTCGATATAATCGGAAAAAGCCTTTTCCAGAAGGGTAAAGGGATTGTCTGGCGATGCGGGCTTGCGGTTTTGCCGGGTAATGGAGGCGATATTCTTCACGGGCCGCATCAGCGGATTGGTGTCGGCGAAGATATAGCGCTGCAGGCGCAGCGGATGCATATAGCGAATCATTTCCGCCGATAGCTCTGTAGTCATCAGTTTCACCCACGGGCGCGCCAGTAACTGATAGAGATTGTCGTTGGTTTCCGATACCTTCGCTACGACGCTGAAATCCACTTCGTCTTGCGTGCCGTCGTCATAGGCTGCGATGTCCTTAAAGGTGCGCGGCTCAAAGCGGGTGCTGAACTTTCCGGTGAGCACATCGCCGTCGATGACCATTTCGTAAAGGCCCGGCTGCAGAAAATCAATCATGTCGAAGTTGCCGATAATTTCCTTGTGCTCCTTTTTGGCAATCGATCCCGCGACAAAAATGCCCAGATGGCCGATGTCCTGGTGGACGATATAGATGATGACCTGACCACAGTGCCGGATGTCCTCAACGGAATCATAGACGCGCGGAATCCAGTTGAGCGCCTGCTGGGCCGGCGTGATGTTGTCGCCCAGAGATGCAAAAACCAGAATCGGGCTTTCAATGGATTTAAGGCTGATCTTCTGACCTTCGCGAAGCTCCAGATCGCCGCGTTCCAGTTTGTTGCCGACGAACAGATTCCGCACGATATAGTGGATCTCATCGGTGGTGAGCATGAAGAAGCCGCCCCACCAGCGTTCGAAAGCCAGAAAGCGTTCCTCTTCCGTGTCTACATTGGCATAGACGTTGTAGAGTTTGGTCCAAAGTGTGTTGGCGGGATTAAGGGTTTCAAAGTTATAGACGAGGTTGGCGCCGTCGAACACGCCGTTACCCAGATCGCTGAAGAAGGAATTCACCCACACACCGCCGATCAGGCCTCCCTTGTAGCGCATGGGGTTGACACCTTCCACGCCGCTCCAGTAGGACAGGGGCGCGCCGCTTAAAACCAGGGGCCCGGATACATCGGGCCGCTCGGCGCAGGCAATCGCCGCCGCCCAGCCCGCCTGGCAGTTGCCCATGATGGCGGGCGCATCGGCGTGCGGATGCAGCTCGACGATTTTCTCCATAAATTTTTCCATGGCTGAAATGACGTCCGGCATCGTCTGACCGGGGATGGGTTCCGTGTAGAAAAGGATGAAGTAAACCGGATGGCCATGCTCCAGCGCCATGCCGATTTCAGAGTCGCGTTTGGAGCCCCCGATGCCCGGCCCGTGCCCGGCTCGCGGATCGACAATGACGATGGGCCGCTTGGGCCTCGAAAGACGCTCTTTGCTTTTGTGTCTGCGTTCCGAACGCTTAGCCACTTCCTCCTCTTCGCAACGTCTGTCAGAGATGCGCACCAGCGCGTAATTGCAGGGACGCTCGAAGTTTTTTGCGTTGAGGATCATTTCATAATTGAAGGTGAGCACCGGCGGCTGGCCGTTGCGGATATGGCGGATGTAGTTGTTGCCGCGCTTGCGCAGGATGTCCGTGAAAATAATCCCGCGCTGGACGGAATCGACCAGGTATTCGCCAAGCGATTTGGACCAGTCGGTCCAGGGGCCTTTGTTGCTGAAATTGGATGCTTCCTCCATGCCGGTTCTCCTTCGCGAACGGATTGACCCATGCTGAATCATGAGTCTTTATACATTAACGACACCGGGGGCCGTTGTCAAGCGTTCAAAATCTTTCCATAATCGACCGTTACGCGCGCCACAGACGCAAGCAGTTCCTCCCCGGAATCGCTTGAAGTTCCGTGTTGAATCTGTTAAAAATTGCGTCTATGAAAAAAACAAAAATTGTCTGCACCATTGGCCCCGCATCGGAAAAAGAAGAGATTCTTGAAGCCCTCATTGTCAATGGCATGAACGTGGCGCGCCTGAATTTTTCTCATGGCTCGCACAAAGGCCATCTGCAAAAAATTGAGCGCATCCGGGCGCTTTCAGAAAAACTTGGGCGTCCGGTAGCGATTTTAATGGATCTGGCCGGGCCGAAGATCCGTATCGGATCGATTCCCGACCCCGGCGTTGTTCTTTTAGCCGGGCAGGAATTTATTCTGACCAGCCGCGACATTGAAGGGTCTGCAAAGGCCGTGTCGCTGGGCTATAAGGCGCTCCCCGAAGAAGTGAAGCCCGGAGACCGCCTCCTTTTGGCCGATGGTCTGCTGGAGATGACCGTTGAGCGCATCCGTGGCGAAGACATTCTCTGCCGGGTGGTGACCGGTGGCAGCCTCACGTCGCACAAAGGCATCAACCTGCCCACCGGCACGATCCGCACATCGTCGCTCGCCCCCAAAGACCGCGATGACCTGCTTTTTGGCTTATCCCATGATGTGGATTTTGTCGCCCTGTCTTTCGTGAAAACGGCGGAGGATATTTCGGCCGTAAAAAAGATCATCGCCGAGTCGGGCAAGGATACGCCTGTCATCGCGAAGATTGAAAAACATGAAGCGCTACAAAATATTGACGCGATTCTTTCTACAGCCGATGGCCTGATGGTGGCGCGCGGTGATCTGGGTGTGGAAATTCCGCCGGAAGACGTGCCGCTTATTCAAAAAAGGCTCATTGCGCTGGCCAATGCGGCGGGCAAGCCCGTCATCACGGCCACGCAGATGCTGCGCTCGATGGTGGCCTCGCCACGTCCGACCCGCGCCGAGGCGGCGGATGTGGCCAATGCCGTGCTCGACGGCACCGACGCCGTGATGCTCTCCGAGGAGACGGCTTCAGGCGACTATCCGGTCGAAGCGGTCATCTATATGAGCCGGCTGGCGATGGCGGCCGAGGCCGGATTTCCCTTCGGGAAGTATCTGTCCATGACGCCCGAAAAAGATGTTTCCGAATCCGTGGCGCATGCCTCCTGCATTCTGGCGAGCCACCTCGACGCAAGCGCCATTGTGGTTCACACGCAATCCGGCATGACGGCCCGTCACATCGCGCGGTTTCGTCCGCGCCAGCCCATTTTGGCCCTGTCGCCTCATGCAAAGACGCTTTGCCGCCTGGCGCTGAGCTGGGGATGCCGCCCGCAGCTCACACGCCGTCTTCGCGATACGGATGAGATGATCGAAACCGCCTCCGAGGCGGCGCTGGGGTCGGGCGAGGCGAAAATCGGTGATGTCATCGTGATCACCGTGGGCCACCCCATCGGCGTGACGGGCACGACGAATATGATTCGCGTGAAAAAACTGAAAGGATAAAACCATGCAGATTCTGGCGTTTAACGGATCGCCCCGGCCCGGAGGCAACACCTCCGCCCTCATCGCGGCCATGCTCGACGGCGCCCGCGCGGCAGGCGCGCGCGCAACCGAAGTTCGTCTGCATGAGCTCAACTTCAAGGGCTGTCTGGGCTGCCTGGGGTGCCGGAAAAATCCGGGCCGGTGCAGCGCCATCGATGCGTTGAGCCCTTATCTGGAAGCGATCAAGTCCTGTGCGGGAATGATTGTCGGCTGCCCCATTTACATGTACCGGCTTTCCGGACAGATGAAACTGTTTGTAGATCGTCTCTATTCCCTTTACGCCAGCAGGCCCGAGGGCGGCTACGTCGCCATGGTGCCGCCGGGAAAAACCTTTGCGCTCATCACCTCGCAGGGAGCGCCCAACCCGCATCAATATGTCAAGTCGATCACGTATCTGGCGGGCATGACGGGAAGCGGCCTGGGGTTTCAGGAGGTCGGCCGGATCATTCATACGCAAAGCGCAGACCAGCCTGCCCAGTCGGATGGCGCGCTTCTGAAGCAGGCCTTTGACATTGGCTGCCACCTGGTGCGGACATCCTCATGAGCGACGACAAACTCTACATCGTGTTAATGGGGTTGCCCGCGCGTGGAAAGTCAACGCTGGCCGTGCGCCTGCGCGATGCCTTTCGCAAAGACGGCATCGCGACGCGCATCTTCAACAACGGCAATCTCCGCCGGCAACACCTGCCCCCCGACGAGACGGCCTCAGCCGAATTCTATTCTCCGCAAAATGCCGCGAGCGTGAAGATGCGCATGGCGTTTGCCCAGACGAATATGCAGCGTGCCATGGCGTATCTGTCCAATTCGGGTCAGGTGGCCATTCTGGATGCCACTAACGCGAGCCGTAGCCGTCGCGAAATGATTGAAAAGGCGCTTTTGGACCACCCGCTGTTGTTTATCGAATGCGTCAATGACGATGAAGATATTTTGAAGTGGAGCATTGAGGAAAAAACGAAACTGCCGGAATTTCGCCACATCGACCGGAAAAAGGCGCAGGCTGAATTTTTAAAGCGCATTGAATACTATAAGATGATTTATGCGCCGCTGAAGGCCGAGCGGAATTTCGTTCGCCTCGATTCCCTCCAGAATAAAATTTTGCAGGAAAAGCACATGGATGCCATTTCGCTTTACGCGCGCCTGAGGGATTATCTGGTGATGGACGAGGTCAAAAGCCTGTTTTTGATCCGGCATACGCAGACGCAATACAACATGGAAGACCGCATCGGCGGCGATTCGGGGTTGACGGACAAAGGAAAACAGCAGGCCGAGGCGCTGGGACAGTTTTTCGCCAGAAAAAAAATTGCTTACATCTTCACCAGCTGCAAGAGTCGAACCCGTAAAACCGCTGAAGCCATTGCGCAAAAACAGACCAACTGCCGCATCATTGCCTTGAAAGAATTCGATGAAATCAACGCGGGTGTCTGCGAAGGCATGACGTATGCCGAAATCGAGCAGCTTATGCCGCAAGTCTTTCGTCAGCGCGAGGCCAATAAATATTATTACGCCTATCCGGAAGGCGAAAGTTACGCGACCATGAAGCCCCGGGTCGAGGAAGGCATCAAAAAAACGTTTTTCTTAAACCGCAGCGCGGACAATATTCTGATTGTCGGCCACCAGGCCGTCAACCGCCTGATTCTGTCGCACTTTCTGTACCGGCGCGACGTGGACGTGCCGTATATCTACATTCCGCAGGACCGCTTTTATTCCATCGTCTCCACGCAGAATAAAAAATTGTTTGAACTCAAACGCTATGAGTAAACGCTATGGCCTCCAATAACCCCGGCATAAAAATCGAACTGCCCGTCCTGTCCAATCAAGCTTTGGCGCTTGGCGCCCGGCCTGGGCTGGATCAGCCGTTTGTGACCGGACAGCTTAAGAGCGCAGCCGGCGCTATCCCGCAGGTGTCTTCAACGCTTTCGCGCGATGACCGTTGGGGGACGCTCAGGGCCAGATGGGGAGGATGGCGGATGCATTATGCCGTGGACCCGGGGCTTTATGCGCTCGGAGCGCCGGACGGACAATCCGTCATTTTAGTCAGCGCGAACTATAAAATGAGTTTTGACCTTCTACGCGCGGCTCTGCCCGGCCGCAACGCCTGGATACTGGTGCTCGATACGAAGGGCATCAATGTCTGGTGCGCGGCGGGCAAGGGAACTTTCGGCACAAAGGAGCTGATCGGCCGCATTGAAGTCAGTGGATTAAGAAAAGTTTCGCCACAAGGGAAGCTGATTGTGCCGCAGCTGGGCGCGCCGGGCGTTGCCGCACACGAGGTCAAAAGACAGACAGGTTATCGGGTTTTTTATGGGCCGGTGCGCGCCGCGGATTTGCCTGCCTATCTGGATGCCGGTTTGCAGGCGACGCCCGCCATGCGCGAGGTGCGCTTCGACTGGAAAGACCGCGGCGTTTTGATCCCGATGGAATTAACCGGTGCGCTTAAACCCTTCGCGCTCATCGGGGCAATATTTTTTGTTGTAGCCACCCTGGCCGGGTTTGCAGCCGGTTGGGCCGCAGGCCCTGGCGGCCTTTGGGCATCGGCCGTGATGGACGGCCTGTTTGCCGTCTGTGCGCTTGCTGCCGCTTTATTGGCGGGCGCTGTACTGCATCCCCTGCTTCTGCCGTTTTTTCCGGTGCGCGCCTTTTCCCTGCAGGGCGCCATGGCAGGGGGGATGGTTGCCGCCGGATGTCTATGGGCGCGGGGTGTGTCGCTCGATACCTTGCCGGGGCTTTTGGAAGCGGCTGCCTGGCTTTTGATCATTGCGGCCATCGCCTCGTATCTGGCGCTGAACTTCACCGGCTCTTCCACCTATACGTCGCTGTCCGGTGTAAAAAAAGAAATGCGCTTTGCGCTTCCCGCGCAAATCGCAGCAGGGATCACCGGGTGCGTTTTATGGCTGGGCGCGCATCTGGCCCGCCTTTGGAGTTGAGCATGAAAAAAATGATGTATCTTAAAAACGTAGCGACCCTTTCTCTGGATGCCAGCAAGTGTACGGGGTGCGGCATGTGCCTCACGGTTTGCCCGCATGACGTTTTCGAAATGCAAGGAAAAACCGTGGCCATTGCCGATCGTGACGCCTGCATGGAATGCGGCGCATGCGCAAAAAATTGTCCTGTGTCGGCGCTTTCGGTTTCAGTGGGCGTTGGGTGCGCCGCAGCCGTCATCAATGTGCTTCACGGCCGAACGGATGAGTGCTGTTGCGGTCCCGACGCTGACGGAAAGCCTGGCGGGGGATGCTGTTGTTAGTGTAGTGCGTCAGAAATATCTTTTTAGTCATTCCAGGCTTGACCCGGAATCCAGAAATCTTCGCAAAACAGTGGATTCCCGCCTTCGCGGGAATGACAAAACAGGGCATCCTACCTTTTATTATGTAAAGAAGTGTTAGACGCACTACACTAGGCAGGCCGTCCGCCAAAACGATTGCATTCATGTCTGAAATATGATCAATTAAGGCAAAATTATATCGGGAGGCTTAAGAAAATATGCAGATATTTGCAGCAAGTGACATCGTCGAAGTTGCTGTCCGTATTGAAGAAAACGGAATCAGCTTTTATAAATTCGCCCAAACGCTCTCTTCCGACGAAGACGCCAAAAAACTCTTTGGCCAGCTGGCCGACGCGGAAGCCGCCCACAAGCGCACGTTTCAAAATCTTCTTTCGGCCATGGAAAAATATGAGCCGCCGGAGCAGTATGCGGGTGAATACAGCGCCTATCTGCGCAATTATGTCGATAACAACCTGATTTTCACCAAAGACGTAATGGACAAGATGCTCGCGGGGGTCAAGGATGTTCCAGGCGCCCTGGCATTTGCCATGCAGCGGGAGCTCGATTCCATCCTGTATTATCACGAGGTGAAAAACCTGGTGCCCGCCGCCCAGCACGACGCGATTGAAAAGATCATTGGCGAAGAAAGAAAACACTACGCGATGCTCCTTTCCGTGAAGAAGCGCTACGCCAAATGATCTCGCCGTGAGATTTTTAAAGACGAAAAAGCCGCCCCGTACCTGGGCGGCTTTTTTTTCGGGGGCATCTACGCCCCGGTAAAATACGCCTGCAATTCTTTGCACAACGCTTCGGGAACGACCGGACAGATGATTTCATCATGCAGCTTTTCAAAATAGTTGAGATCGCTGGTGCCCAGCGGGTTGAGCTCGAAGCGGGGCACGATCTTCCCCTGCACCCATAACTGTTTCGAAGGCGACATGGCGGCATAGAGGGACAAATTGAAGCTCATATAGTGATTGACGTGCAGATAAAGGAAGATCCGGGATAGTCCCAAAAGCAGTTCGTCAAAATTCGCCTGGGTCAGATCAAAAAATGATGTTTTTTCCTTGAAATAAAAATCAATTTCTCCGGCCATGCCCTTGGGAGAAAACGCCGCAATCCAGGTGAGTGCGCCCGTACAGGCGATGACGCGCTCGCCGGCCTGCTGTTCTTTGGCCAGCAGGTCTTTCCACAGATGGCCGCCGGTGGCGGTCGCGTAATTTTGCGCGCTAGCGATCAGTCGCCGCATGAAATTGGTGGGCTGGCGCCCGACAATGGTCTGCAAGTGCGGATGAATGAGTCCCCCGCCCGAAGGCGGCATGTAGTTCCAGTTAATGGAACAGTAGTTATACCCTTGCTGCATTTCGGCAATGCGGAATAAATAGTCGCGGCAGACGGCAAAGCCGTCGCGCATCGCATCGGCCGTCAATTCGTCAAGCGCCAGAAAATGTCGCGATGATAAGATAGCCACCGTGTTTGTGGCGTCGTAGGGGAAGGCATTGGGGAAAAGACGGGCTTCTCCATGGCGAAACTGGCCTTCCGCGAGAATGTCGCGGGTAAACCGGGGCGTCAGTTTTTCGATAAGGTCGGGGCAGAACGGGCACAGGGAGGAAGGCGATTTTTCAAGATAGGCGTTAATATCCGGCTTTTGCGCGGGGCGCACCCGGTAGGGAAGAATCCGGCTGGCCACGCCGGTGGTTTCATCGTAGCGCTCTTCGATGATAATTTCCTTTTCTTCGTAAGTCTTGAAGGGATTCAGATAACGCCCGATGGTGATTTCCTTGAAATATCCAATATCCTTCATGCCTTCTCCTGTATTATGTTTTGACGGTTGGCTCCGCCGTGAGGGGCTTTTGCTCATGTCGAAGACATTCGGTGAGAAATCTTTCTATGCTCTCCTGGGATAAATCGCCCTTGAGGTTCTCTTTGAGCACGTCCAGCGCAATCTCAATGCGGGCGGCGCTGCGATGTCCTCCCCCTTTGCCCAGAAGTCCGCAGGCCTTTTGCGCCACGGCGCCGCAGTCCTGACGGTAACCATCGCCGCGGAAGATGACCACGAACCGGTCGCGGACGATGCCCGCCACGACGACGTAGTAGGTGCCAATCAGCCTCAGAAAAAAATCCGCCACCTGCACGCACACATCCGGGCTTTCCACGTTGCCGAGAAATCCGACGCGCCTGCCGCGGTAATATTTCATCTGCCGGAAGGCCAGGTCAAAATATTTAAGGTAGCTGGAGGGCGTCTGGTCCAGTTCGATGCGGCGGATGAGCTGCATGTTGGCGCGGCGCGAATGATAGGTGTAGGCGCTGATGTCTTCGGAAATCGTGTCGCGGTCGAAATTATCCGTATCCGTCTTGATGCCGTAAAGCAAGGCGGTGTGGAGATTGCGGGGAATGCGCACGCGCGCGGCGAGCAGATATTCCGTCATCACCGTGGAGAGCGACCCGTACCGAGGACGGATGTCCACCAGTTTCGCCTGCCATTCGCCGTTTCGGGAATGATGATCGAAAACGATATCCGGTTTGACGGATAAAGCGCTTTCGCCGAAAAAGGACGGCTGGGCGTCCACGAGCGCGACCAGCCGGTGTGCGCCCGGATCCACCGCATCGAGATGCCGGATGGACAGGCGCATGGCCTGGGCCAGTTCCCGGTTTTGCTGCCTGCGGAAAGGCTCCGTGGCGGCCAGCGTGCAAAGCGCGAGGCCTTTGCGGCGCGTCAGAAGCTCGCGCAAGGCCATCGCCGAGGCGATGGCATCCGGATCGGGGCTTCCATACATCACCACCAGAAGCGTATCGAGCGGCTGAGCCATTTCCAGAAGCTTTCGCAAATTGGCATGCGTCTCGTTTTTGATGGTCAGGGAGTCGGGCTTCATCGGAGTCGTCCGCTATCGTTTGGTGTAGGTTGCATCAATCAGCGCCCCGTATTTAAAAATGACTCTCTGTCCATTATCGGCGACACGGCCCTCCATGTCGAGTGTTCCGCGTTCCGTGAAGGCTTTGCAATTTTTCAGGCCGTTTTGATGAATTTCTCCCTGAATTACCGTGTTTCCGAACTCGGTGGAGATAATTTCAAATACACGTCCCTCCTGCCTGATCTTAACGGGTCCCATATGGGGACGGTTGTTGCTCCAGATGCCGCGAAAGGCGACATAGGCCTCGTAATTTCCGTTTAAGTCCCAGATGATCTCGCCTCCGGGGAGTGTCATCTTTCCGGGAATTTGGGGCGCGGGCGCGGCCGGCGTCGCCGACGGCATAATCTTTTTTGTAAAGCTCTGCGCCTTTCATCGTCACCAGGGCGTTAAAACGGATTTCTTCGTCCGTGACGGACTGGAGTGTCATGTAAACCTCCGCGTCGTAGAGCGGTCCGTCTTCCACAACCACGACGCCCGCCTGTTCAAACCCCTTTTTCAGCGTGTACCATAAAAAGGAGACTACCGGCTGGGCCATGGAATTTTGCGGTGAGGTGTAATAAAGGCGGTAGCCCACGGTTTTTTCGGGATTGAAATAGTTCAGATTCGTCGTGTTGGATGATTGATCAGTGATGGTTCCCAAAAGGATGCGC
Organism: uncultured Smithella sp.; assembly: GCA_964608995.1. Classification (GTDB taxonomy): domain Bacteria; phylum Desulfobacterota; class Syntrophia; order Syntrophales; family Smithellaceae; genus UBA8904. The sequence goes on from CAZSQS010000003.1 coordinate 52,426, forward strand.
TTGCCCTTGAGGCAAGCAAACTCCGCCGGCTGAATCTGCGAGAAATAAACCTCGCGATTGAGTGTGACGGTGGTCGAGGTCAGCGGGCCGCAGCCGTAAAGTGTGGCCGCCAAAAATACAGCGAGAAAAAAAATCCGAAACGATAAATTTTTCATAACTCCTCCTTTATTATGGATGGTTTATGGGGAAATTCCTTCTGCGAGGCCAGATATAGGGGCATTGAATGAATATGTCAAGAAAATTTAGATACTTGCAATAGTGGGTCGGCCACGCGCTCCGCAACCGGAATTTTCGTTTAAAAGGCGAATCGCGAAAGGATCGACAGCATTGGCGAGCCTGTAGATGAGATCCGTTTATTGATTTGGCTCCAACAGCCGATAAGTCTTTCAGACCAAGCGGCGCTTGTTTTAGGAACTTAAACGAAAAATCATTTTTAAAATGGTTCGGGAGGAGCAGCATGGACAATGCAACAGCCTGGAAAATACTAGAAAGTATTACCGATCTGCCGACGCTTCCCAGCGTCTATTTTAAAGTCAATCAATTGCTCCAGGACAAACAGGCCGGTATCGAAAACGTGGCGCACGTCATCGAAATGGACCCGGGGATGTCCGCCAGTATCCTGCGTCTGGTCAATTCCGCCTTTTACGGTTTGCCCGCCAAAAGCCAGTCCATTTCCCAGGCGGTGATGATCCTGGGGTTCAACGCCGTCAAAAACGCCGTGGTTTCCGTGGCCGTGCTCGATGCGCTGTCTGTGAAGGAGAAGCTTCCGAACTTCAGCATGACGGATTTCTGGCGTCATTCCGCAGCGGTGGCGGTGATCGGCCGGCATCTGGCAAAGATTAGCCGCCTCGTGCCGCCGGAGGATGCGTTTATGGCGGGGCTGCTGCACGATATGGGCAAAATTATTCTGATCCGCTATTTTAATGAGGATTTCCGCAAAATCTGGCAAGTCATGCAGGAGACGCATTGCAGTTTCTATGAGGCGGAACAGGAGGTGGCCACGATGGATCATGTCCAGATCGGCGCGTATCTGGCCCGCAAATGGCAGCTCCCCGAGCCCATCATCGCCGCGATTGCCGGTCATCACTACTGCCTGTCCTCGGAAAAATCCAGCGGATTAGTGGAATGCGTCATGATTGCCAACGCCCTGGCCAATAATAACTATCAAATTTCACCCGCTGACTACGTCTTTGAAACCCACATAGAAAAAGCATTGGGGCCGCTTCTGGCCGATACCCAAAGCTGGCTGCCGCAGGCGCTGGACGAACTTGAAACGGCCTATGAATTTTTTGTGCCGTCAAAAAAATAGATCCGCCTACAGCATCGCCGCCACGCGCCTGGCAATGGCGGGCGAGGCAGTGAGCCCCGGGGATTCGATGCCGACCAGATTGATGAATCCCGGCGCATCCTCGCTCAGAACAAAATCACAAACGGGATCGTGGGGCCCCTGGAGTTTCGGACGAATGCCCGCCATGTCGGGGCAGAGCTGATCTTTCTTCAAAAACGGCAGATACCTTGAAGCGGCCGCATAAAAGCCCGCCGCTTTTTCCGGCGCGACGCGATAGTCCTCTTCCCGCGCGATGTAAGTTGCGTCCGGCCCCAGCCGCAGGCGGCCGTTTAAATCCAGAGTCAAATGCACGCCCAGGCCGACGGTATGTTTCAGCGGCGCAGGATAAATCAGCCGCTTCACGCTTCCCGCCTTTACGCCCGTGAGACTGAAGTAATCGCCCTTGCAGTAATGCAGGCGGTAGCCCGCATTGGCGGGCATATTGGCGATAGTGTCGGAAGAGAGTCCCGCGCAGTTGATCACCCGGGCGCTTAAAAAATCAAACGTTTCGTTTCGATCATTGCGCGTCGAAATTCGCCAGCCTTGTCCTTGGCGCGAAATGCCGGTGACGGCCGTGCGGCAAACAAGCGTTGCTTTTCCCTCCAGCGCGCGCATCAGGAAATAATGCATCAGCGCATGCGCGCTGAGAATGCCGGTTTCGGGGGAGTAAAGCGCGGCCAGCGCGTCAATATCCGGCTCCAGCTTAGCGACTTGTGCGCGCGTAAGCATCTCCAGACGAGGCGCGCCGTTTGAACGTCCGAGGGCCATAAGCCTTTCGAGCTCGCCGATCTCCTCGGCCCGGGTGGCCACAATGAGCTTGCCGGTTTTGCGGTGCGGCAGGCCCTGCCGGGCCACCAGCTCATAGAGCCGTCGGTTGCCTTCAACGCACAGCGAGGCCTTGAGCGACCCTTCCGGATAGTAGATGCCCGCGTGAATGACTTCGCTGTTTCGCGAGCTGATGCCTTCGCCGTGACGCGCGTTTTTCTCCAGCACGAAGATTCGCCTCTCCGGACGGGCGATTTCCGAAGCGATGGCGAGTCCAATGACGCCTGCGCCGATGATCGTGATGTCTGCGTTTTCCATTTTATGATTTAATTCCCGTAAAAGTAGGTTTCCGACCCCAAAGGGCAAAGCTATTTTTTTCTGATCCGGCGGCGCGGCTTGAGCGACGGTTCTTCAGCCGGACGCTCCACATAATTATCCCCCGGCGAGAGGACATCCGTCATGTTCACGCGCGCCGACAGTAAATCGGCCAGCTCCGTATAGCCCAGTGCCAGCGCCATGTCGCGCGCGTTTTGCCGGCCGGGGAAGTTGCGGATGGCGGCGTTGGCGCGCACATCGGCCAGAAGCAGACGCGCCACGTCGCAGCGTCCCGCTGAAACGGCGGAAAAAAGCGGCGTCTGCCGGTCGTGATCGACAAAATTGATTTCCACGCCGGGATGCAAAAGAAGCGCCCGCACAATGTCCGCATGGCCGCCGAAAGCCGCGAGCGCCAGCGGCGTCTGGCCTTTGGCGTTTTTGAGGTTGACTGCAATATCCGGCTTCTCCAAAAGAAGTTTAATCATGCGCGTATGGCCACGCACACAAGCCAGATGCAAAGCGGTGTTTCCAGCGCTGTCGGTGGCATGAAGGTCAAGGTCGGGCCGGGCCAGAAGCTGCCTTGCAATTTCAAGGCGATCAAATGCCGCCGCGCACATGAGGATACTCCAGCGATTGTTGTGGTTTGCGTTGTTAATGTTCGCGCCGCGTTCAAGAAGCTTTTCAAAGGCAAAAATATTCCCCGCCAGGCCCGCGCGGTAAAGGGGCGTGGCGCCATCCGTCTGCCGGATATCGATTGAGATGCCCGGCACGGCCAGAAGCAGGTCGATCTTTTCCGGTGATTGCAGGTCGCAGACCGCTTCGTGCAGGAGCGTTTTGCCGTTTCCATCGGGCTGGTTGATGGACGTTCCGGGAAGACTCAGGTAACAGGCAATCATTTCGGGCGGTGCGCTTCGCGCCCAGTCAAAACATTCATATGCCGGCAGGCTTCGGGCCAGATCAAAGCCAGGCTGCGAGGCAATCAGGCAAACGATCTGCGGCAGGGAGGTGCGAAGCGCCGTCATCAAAGGCGAGACGCTGTCGGGCCGGTCGGGATCCAGAGGCGCGTTGAGATCGAAATCCGCATTTTGCAGAATTCCCAACGTCAGGTGTTCCCGGTGCTGCAAGATGGCGTCCTCAAGCAGCCGGCCCGGCGCCGCGTCTGACGAAACGGCTTCCCATTCCTGAAGCGCAAGCGCTCTGCAGGCGGCGCAAGCCGGGTCATTTTGCACACAGAGGCAGTTGACGGGCGAAAAAGAGGTCATGGTTAATCCGGAAAGGTTGCGGGATCTCTGGGGCGCAAAATATCCGACCACAGGCTCAGGGCCGGATCGCCCATGGTTTCCAGAACGCGGAAATCGCGATCCACGTTTCCGGTCAGGAAATTGACGGACGGCTGTCGGACGGCCAGGCGAAGCAGAAAATCGCGATGGCGCTCCGCGGGTGTGCACGTTGTTCCCACCATAAAGGCGGAAACATACTCTCCAAAAGAGGAAGAATTCCATTCAAACGTCTCGACGTCCGACTCCGTTTCCAGCGGTCCGAGTACATCCATCGTATAGGCCAACTTTCGCGTCAGGCCTTCCGACAGGGCCAGATCGATTTGCGACACCGGATGCCGGGCTTCGTCGGATGAAGCCGGATCAATGTCGGTTTTGCGGTGCACGGTCATTTTTTCAACTTTTGACCAGAAGGGAATGGAGTCGTTGTAAAGAACGCTGCCGCCATACTGAGGGACGGTCCAATCGGTGGGCGTGCGGTATAAATGCACATATTCGCGGTGAAGATTCAACCCCAGCGCCCACGCGTCGCGCACGCGGCAATAGGCCTGGACTGCGCCTTCTTCCGCGTCCGTGCGCGAAGGCGCAGTGTAAGCGCCGACCGTCGTTCCCGCCGGAACGAAGGTCTGAAATGTCGGCGGGCTTGTCGGCGGATCTGCGGGATAGGCGCGCGCATCTCCGGGCGCGACCACGCGCCATCCCACAACCTCATAGTGGGCGGCGTTCATGAGTTTCATGGCAGCGCTCTGATTGACAAAGCCTGTGGAATTGATATACCCGCCTTCATCCCCGACGTCATCATTGCCGGCATGCATGCTCTCATGCAGCATGGTCATGATTGATTCGATGTTGTTGGGATCGTCGATCACATCCGGTGCGACGCTGATCTGGTCGGGGCCGGTGAGCCCCCCCTCAAAAACTTCTCGTGAAAAGCCGGATCCGCGATCCGTGACGACATGATTCGGAGACAAATGGTTCATCTGGCTTTGGGCGCTCGCATACTTGGCCTTTGCCGCCGAAACGTGGGCGGCGCCGAAGACCTGCGTCAGCCAATCATCATGTGCGCCGGAGACGATGTCGCTGAAAATAGCGTCGGCGCGGGCCACAACGGTGTTAATGTTGGCTGTGTCCGTCGTGGACGGGCGGGCGTGAACATCCAGAAGCGCAGGATCTCCCAGTTCCAGCCCCGGAAATACGGCCAAAATGGCTTCCGCGCTTCGGGTCAGCTGTTCTTCGGGTGGCAACCTGAAAAAATCCCAGATCGTCATTCCCGCGCAAAGTCGTCCAAGTACCGATATATGTTCGGCTTGTGTCAATTCCGCCAGGGCCAGTTCGATCAGACGCCGAACACCCTCAGCGTTGGCGTCATAATTGGCGCCCTGGCCGCCGGAGACGGCAATGAGCAGGTTGCGAATATTCGGCGGCATCCGTCGCATTTGAACCACGGCCTGAGCGGTGCCTGGCCGCGCGCTTCCCGATCCGGGCGGAGTGTTCAGGAGCGCTTCACTGGATTGGCCCGCCGCCACCCGGCCCGCCACCTGATCTGCGTGCCGTTCAAAGACATCGTCAGCGTGTCCCGGCCGGGTCACGCTCCCCGTTTGCTGCTGGATGACATGCGCGGCTTCATGCGCCGCGGTAAACAGACTGGGCGGGCGCAAAAACGTGACATTTGTTCCGCAGGTGAGTGCGTCTGCGCCCAGAGACCAGGCGCGGCGGGCGGCCGTTCGATCCGTATCCACGCGAATCTGCGAAAGATCATGATGCCCGAAAGATCGCTGAATCGCCTCCCGGTGCGGAAGCCCTGCCGCGCCGGGTGCCGGGTTTCGGGGGGTGTCCGGATGGGCCGCTTCGTGACCGCAGCGTTGACTTTGTTTTGCCGCAAATGCCTGCATGGATGCGCTCTCCTGGGAAGATGTGTAAATTGGGTAATAATTCTAAATCATTAAATAACCGGACGGCAACGAATTATAGAGGCTTGGAATTTATTTTGCAAGGGGATTATCCTTAAAGAAAGCCCCTTCATCGGCCGATATAGACTCGAGGACATTTCTTAAGATACTTTACTTTTGGGATTGATATGGCCGCTTGTTTTTGCGCGTTTATGCTAGCCGCAATGCCGCTTGCCGATGCCGGGGCACAAGGCTCTGTGTCGTGGTCCGCCATGGTGATGGTCATTTTTCTCATGGCGCTCGCGGCAGCGGTGGCCCTTTTGGAATTTCGCAGGCGCCGCGAGCGCGAGGCGAACCGGCAGACGGCCCGCGAGCAGCTGCTCCTGCTCAATCATCTTTCCACGCAAGCCTGGTATCTCAAAGAAGACTTGACCTTCGGCGCGGTCAACGGCGCGTTTGCCGCTTTTGTGGGTCGTCCAGCCAAAGCCATACCCGGCCTTTCCCTGATGGAGATCTATCCTCCGGATGAGGCCGCACTTGAGATGGAAGTCAACCGGCGCATCTTTTCGTCGGGCAAGCCTGAGCGCGATGAACAGTGGCGTCAAAACTCCCGGGGAGAAAGGCGGCTTTTGGTTATAAATAAAACGCCTGTCTGCGATGAGAACGGACGCGTAACGGCCCTGATGGGCTCGGCCGAGGACATCACCGAACGGACGATCGAGGCGGAGGCCCTGCGCCTGAGCGAACAGCGTTACCGATCGATGCTGGAAGAAATTGATCAGGGCTACTTCGAGCTGGATCTGGAAGGGGACTTTACGTTTGTCAACAGCCCGGAATCACTCAATATCGGATACAGTCTGGAAGAACTGACCGGTTTGAACTTTTGCCAATATACGGATGAAGAAACCGCTTCAACGCTCTATAAGCTTTTCCATGAGATGTATGCCACCGGTAAACCGCTTTACGGGTTTGAAACCCGGATCATTTCAAAGGACGGCAGCATTCGTTACAACGAAATCTCCGCCTCGCTCCGGAAAGACGCGTCGGGCGCGATTGTCGGGTTTCGTGGCCTGTCGCATGACATTACCGCGCGAAAAGCTCAGCAGGAGGCACTAAGGATTCAGGAGGAGCGCTACCAAGCGATTCTGGAGGAAATCAAAGACGGCTACTTCGAGGTGGACCTGGGCGGACACTTCACCTTCGTCAATGATACGCAGGCCAAAAGCGCGGGATACGACCTGAAAGCGGATTTGATCGGCAAAAGTTTTCGCGACTTCACCGACGATGAAGAAGCAAAGAAATTATTCGCCATTTATGCCTCCGTTTACGAAACCGGCCTTCCCGTGAAACAATATGAAGCGCAGCTCATTGCCAAAGATGGAACAAAATTCTACACGGAATCGTCCGTGTCGCTCATCCGTGACAAATCCGGAGCGCCGGTGGGCTTTCGGGGAATGTCGCGCGACATCACGCAAAGAAAGCAGGAAGAGGAAGAACTGCGGCAAAGTCAAGAGCGCTATCGTCAGATCGCTCAGGAAAGCCGGGACATCATGAAGGCGCTTGCGCAAAGCGAAGAGCGCTACCGGACGATTCTTGAGGACATTGATCAGGGATATTTTGAACTGGATCTGGCAGGCAGCCTCAGCTTCGTCAACCTCGCGGCGGGACGCAATCTGGGATATGCCCCCGAGGAGATGACCGGAATGAACTACCGCAGTTTCAGCACGCCTGAAACGGCGGAAAAACTCTTTGCGATGTTTCACCGGATTTATGAAACCGGCGAGCCCTTCAAGGGGCTTGAGGTGGAATTTGTGCGCAGGGACGGCTCTCTCGCCATAAACGAAATCTCCGGCTCTGTGCGCCGAAACGAAGCGGGCGAGGTTCTTGGATTTCGCGGTCTGTCCCATGATATTACCGAGCGCAAAAAGATCGAAAACGCGCTAAGGGCGGGAGAGCTCCGGTATCGCGAAATCATTGAAACCATTGTTGATGGCTACTACGAAATCGATCTGGGCGGAACCTTTACCTACGTCAATGATGTGATTTGCCACCATCTGGGCTACAGTCGCGAAGAGCTCATGCATGTTTCCAATCTGGATTTGCAAACACCCGATAATGTTGAAAAAACAAGAAAAGCCTACAGTGAGGTCTTCTCGACGGGCCGCCAGATCAAGGCGCTCGAGTTTGAAATTCGGCGCAAAGACGGCACGACCAGCACCTTTGAGGTCTCCGCCAATCTGATCCGCAATGCCCAAGGGATTCCGGTCGGGTTTCGCGGCATTTCCCGAGATATTACCGAGCGAAAAAAAGCCGAAGAAGATTTGCGTCTGAGCAAGGCCTCGCTGGAAAAAGTCAACCTGGAGTACGAAGCAGCCATCCGCCGTGCCGACCGGATGGCCCAGGAGGCGGAAAACGCCAATCAGGCCAAAAGCCAGTTTCTGGCCAATATCAGTCATGAAATCCGCACGCCCATGAACGGCGTGATCGGCATGGCGGGCCTTCTGCTCGATACCGACCTCACCGTAGAGCAGCGAAAATACGCGGACATCGTCCGCGCCAGCGGCGAAAATCTGCTGGGACTGATCAATAATATTCTTGATTTTTCCAAGATTGAGGCCAGAAAACTGGAGCTTGAGGTGGCCCATTTCGATCTGCTCGATACGCTCGAGAGCGCCATCGAGATGTTCAGCCTCAAGGCGGAAGGCGACGGCATTGAGCTGATCCATCTGGTGGACCCAAACGTGCCGGTTTTGCTTCGGGGTGATTCGGGCCGCCTGCGTCAGATCATGGTCAATCTGGTTGGCAACGGCATCAAATACACGCATGCCGGCGCGATTTTCATCCGCGTGAGCGTTTTATCCAATGGGTCGCATCAGGTCAAGCTGATGTTCAGCGTCATGGATACGGGCATCGGCATCGCGCCGGAGAAAATTTCCACCCTGTTTTCGCCGTTTGTCCAGGCCGACGGCTCCGCTACACGCAAATATGGCGGCACAGGTCTGGGGCTGGCCATCAGCAAGCAGCTGGTCGAACTGATGGGCGGTCAGATCGGCTGCGAAAGCGAGACGGGGAAGGGCTCCAATTTCTGGTTTACCGCCGTTTTTGCAAAACAGCCCTTGGACGAAACCGGCCGCGAGATTCGGGATCAACTGCCGCTAAACGCATCCGTCCTGGTGGTGGATAATAATTACATGAGCCGGCTGATGATCTTTTCGCTGCTTAAGCGCTGGGGCTGCCGCTATGACGAGGCGATTGATCTGCCCGGCGCGCTGGACCTTTTGCGGCAGGCCACAAAGACCCGTCAGCCTTTTGACGTGGCACTGATTGACGCACGGGTGCTCACAGGCGATAGCGCGCTTGAGCTTCAGCGGATGGCCTCCGATCCGGTTTTGAGTCAGACGAAAATCATTTTAACCAGCTCCATGAGACAAAGCCGCGAAATTCAGCATTACTCCCGGAAATTCTTCAGCGTTTATCTGACCAAGCCCATGCGGCAATCGGAGCTTTTCGATGCGCTGTCCCGTGTGCTTTCGGCCGTTTTGCCCGCAGAAACAGACGCGCCGGCCGAACCGGTCAGGGAGACGTCCGAACGGCGGCAGGCGCGTATCCTGGTGGCGGAAGATAATCCGACCAACCAGGAAGTGGCCGTCAGTCTTTTGAAGAAACTCGGGTATCGCGCGGATGTGGTGGCTAACGGTCTGGAGGCGGTTGCCGCCCTGTCCAGCATCGCTTATGATCTGGTTTTGATGGATTGCCAGATGCCGGAGATGGATGGATTTAGGGCGACAGAAGCCATTCGCAGCCGGCCGGACATTCTCGCGCCGGAGGTGCCCGTCATCGCCATGACGGCCGATGCCCAGGCCTCGACTAAAAAACAGTGTCTGGCCTCCGGCATGAACGACTATGTTTCAAAGCCGGTGGGCCTGAAAAATCTGGCCCAGCTCATCGAAAAATGGCTCCCGTCTGCGGTGTCTTCCCCTGCCGCCCAAACGCTCTATGCAACAGGTCACAACACGATTTTTTTTGACGAAAAGGACCTTCTGGAAAGACTGACTGAGGACCGGGCAACGGCCAGAGCCGTCATCCATATCTTTCTGAATCAACTGCCGGGGCAGCTATCCGCACTCCTGAGCGCCAGGGCGGCCAAGAATGCGGATCAGGTTCGACGTCAGGCGCATGCCATCAAGGGGGCGGCCGCCAACGTCTCGGCCTGTGCAATCCGCGAATGCGCCCGGCAGATTGAAGAGGCTGCGCAAAATGAGCTGTGGGAAAACATCGATTTGCTGCTCAAGGAACTCGACAGGCAAGCCGATAGCTATAGAAGCGCCGTCGAAAAGATGGAATGGATGCAAGATTAAACTCTCCGGAGGTATGATATGAAGACATTGATCGTGGAAGATGATCAGACCAGCCGTTTTCTTTTGGAGCAGATTCTCGCGCCTTACGGTCCCTGCTCTTTTTCCGTCAACGGCAGAGAAGCGGTGGAGGCCTACCTGCAGGCCATTCTCGCAAAAGCGCCTTATGATCTGATCTGCCTCGACATCATGATGCCCGAAATGGACGGGCAGGCCGTGGTGAAAACCATCCGCGAGATGGAGGAAACCCAGGGCATTTTATCGCCCAACGGCGTGAAAATCATCATGACCACGGCGCTGGAGGACCCGAAAAATGTCGTTCAGGCGTTTAAATCCTTATGTGATTTCTATCTGATCAAACCGATTAACAAGGGGAAATTGCTGGGATGCATCCGAAGCCTGGGCTTAATCAAGTAGGGAACGGTTTTGCCTGGCACAAGCCCGGTTAAAAACCGTTCCCCACGGTGAGTTGAATTACTTTTTGACGGCCGGTTTCGGAGCCGCTTTGGGCTGAGCCGAAGGCGCCGCTTGTGCCGCAGGCGCTTTAATTTCAAGAAGTTCCACTTCAAAGACCAGCGCAGCGCCGCCGGGAATCACAGGCGGTCTGCCCTGATCGCCGTAAGCCAGATCCGACGGACACACCAGTTTGGCCTTGCCGCCGACTTTCATCTTTGCCACGCCTTCCGCCCAGCACGGAATAATCTGGCCCAGCGGAAATTCCGCAGGCTCGCCGCGCTTGACCGAGCTGTCAAATTCCTTACCGTCAACCAATGTTCCAACATAGTGAACCCGGACGATGTCCGTTGCTTTGGGGGACTCACCCGTGCCGGGGGTGATTTCCGTATAAACCAGTCCGGAGTCTGATTTCACAGCGCCCTTTTCGGCCGCCGCTTTTTCAAGAAATGCCTTGGATTTGGCTTTTTGTTTCTCCGTGGCTTTCTGAACGCGCGATTGCGCCAGCTCGCGCAAATCATTCATTTTCGCCTCCGGTTCGACCACAAGCTTTTTACCGGTGGCGGCGTCCGTCATACCCTGCTGAACAAATTTCAGCTCTTCGGCCGACAGATCAAAAACAGACAACTGCGAGTTGAGGTGAACACCCAGCGCATATAGCGTTTTCTGCTCGTCCGTTTTAGGCGTCTGCGCGGAGCATCCCATAGCGGCTAACATAATGATACTGACGATAATCGACAATTTTTTCATAACAATCCTTTCTTTCCCCCTGAAATTTCAAAATAATCTTTGCCGCATGGCAAAGTGCTGACGTTTCTTAAAAAACGTGGATTTTCCCATAGCATCAAACGACTATGGAATCAATGGGCAAAGCCGGCTCGACAGAATCACTGATCCAATCCAGATACTCGCGGCTGCCGCAGGCGATGGGAAGCGCGAGAATCTCCGGTGTTTCGTAGGAATGCAACTTTTTAATGGCGGCCTCCACCGCCGGGTAGAGCGCCTGCCGGGTTTTAATCAGGCACAAAAACTCCTGCGCTGTTTCGATATTTCCCTTCCACAGATAGGTGCTTTCGATCCCCGCCATAATCTGCACGCAAGCCGCGAGCCTTTGTTCCACCAGATGCTTGGCAATGTCTCTGGCTTCTTCCTTCGTCCCCGTCGTCGTCATGACCATTATAAATGACATACATCGCACCCTTTCAACCGTAGGGAACGGTTTTAAACCGTTCCCTACAAACGTCCATGAACCATCAACCATCAACTGTTCCTGCTCATTTTCATAACCGCCTCTTCAAAATGACGCGAAAAACGTTTTGTGTCAAATAGCGGGGATAACAGGACTTGTTTTCTTAAACCATTGCGCACAACGGACAGACGGGACCAATCCGCCGAAAAGGAAACGGCTTTTTTCAGATAATCTTCTTCGCCGGCGGCGATCCATTCATCCAGGCCTGTATTGAAAGCGATGCCTTCTCCGCTGTGAGAAACGAATCGATCCCCGCGCAGGCTGATAAAGGGAACGCCCATCCAAAGACCTTCAACGGTTATCGTGAAGCCGGGGTAGGGAAAAGGATCCAGCGCGATATCCACGCGGTTGAAGGCGTTGAAATAATCAAAGCGGGAGGAGTGGCCTTCCAAGATTAAGCGCTCTGCCGCAATGCCGAACGAGGCAAACTTATTTTTGATTTGATGAGCGACGTTGGTGTCGCCAAGCTGTTTTGTACGAAGAAATAAACGGCTGCTGTCAATGGCATGTAATATTCTGGACCACAGAGAAATAACGGCTGTGTTGATTTTTATCAGGTTGTTAAAACAACCAAACGTTACATATCCATTGGACAGGGCCGGCAGCGGCTGGATTTCGACATCGATCTGCGGAGGCGTCATGCAAATATATGTTTCCGGAAGCCGCCATACTCGCTCCGTAAAGTGATGGTCGTCGTTCGCGGGGGTGACATAAGGATCGCCGAGAATGTAGTCCATCTGAGGCAGGCCGGTTGTTGCCGGATAACCCAGCCATGAGACTTGAACAGGTGCGGGTTTATAAGCGAATATCGCTAAACGGTTATGCGAGGTATGCCCGGACAGATCGAATAAAATCCGTGTGCCGTCTTCATGAATTCGACGTGCAGCTTCAGCGTCGCTTTTACCGAAAAGAGGGTGCCATTGATCAAACAGGGATTGAATTTTCGGGGTAAAATCATCTTCGGCGGCTCGGGTCGAATACGCGATAAGTTCGAATTGGGTTTTGTCGATGTTCGACAGCAGACCTTCCAGAAAAAAAGCCACCGGATGATTTTTAAAATCACCGGAAACAAAACCGATTTTCAGTTTTTGCGCCTCTTTTGAGACACGCCATTCGGTATACCGGGGGATACTCATTTTTGCAGTCGCATCGCCGATGCGTTTTGCTTCTTCGAGATTGGCCATGGGGGAGGTATGTCCCATATAGTTTAAGGCAAAAAGCAGATTGCTGTGCGCCAGGGCAAAATCGGGCTTAAGGGTGATGGCGCGCCGAAAGCTGGATACCGCTTCTTCCAGACGGCCGAGGTTCTGCAGCGTCAGCCCAAGATTGCTGTGGGTTTCGGCAAGGTTGTCATTCAGGGCCAGGGCTTTTTTGTAAATTTCTTCCGCCTCCGTGAGGCGGTTGAGTTCCTGAAGCATGACCCCCAGGTTGTTATAGGCTCCGGCATAGTCGGGCTGCAGAGCGATGGCTTTGCGGTAGCTTTTTTCCGCTTCCGCATATTGCCCCATATCCTTGAGTGCGTTTGCGAGGTTGCTGTGAGCTTCGACGTAGTCTGGTTTAAAAGCAAGAGATCGGCGAAAATGTCTTTCCGCTTCAGCGGGGCGGCCGAGTTCTTTGAGCGCTGTGCCAAGGTTGTTGTGAGCTTCAGGATCATTGGGGAACAGATCAATGGATTTCTGCATGGGGATTAAGGCATCCTCTATTCTCCCCATTTTTATGAATATCGCGCCAAGCGCTTTCCACCCGAAAGGAAACCGCGGATATCGGGCCAGCATGGATTTGGCCAGGGTTTCCGCCTGGACCCATTGGCCTTGAGTAAATGCCTGAATCAAATTATTAATATCCGCCTGAGACGGAGATGCCGACACACCGGAATGTTTTTTCATGGGCTGTTTTTTCATAGGCTATCATGTTCCCTTTGCATTGTGTTGGAAACGGTTCTTTCATCCGGCGCATGCCGGATTCAACCGTTTCCGAAATTCACTTTCCTTTCAACCTATAGCCTCTTGCCTATTGCCTGCTCATCTCATACATCATAATCGCGGCCGCCTGCGGAAGACTCAGTGATTCGGTTCCGGCTCCTGGTATTTTCCAGCGTTCATCGGCGAACTGAAGCAGGTTCTCCGGCAGACCATGGCTTTCGCTTCCCAGAAGCAGGGCCGCTTTTTCTGAAACCGGCGCGGGGTTTTGGCCCGTACGCACGTCACTTCCGATCAGTCGATAATATTTCTTAACTTCCGCAAGTGCGTAAGCCAACTCCACCCCGGCGAAAACGCTTAAACGAAAAACCGCGCCCATGGAAGCGCGGATGGCTTTAGGATGTGTCCAGTCCACGGAATTTTTGCCCAGGATCAGCCCGGAAAAACCAAACCAGCGGGCGGTGCGCAGAAGCGCGCCCAGATTCTGCGGGTTGGCCATTTCATGCCCGATCAGCAGATGTGCTGTTGCCGAGCGAAGAAATGCATCCAGCGAAAGAGGATCAGGCGTTTTGACCACGGCGATAAGCCCTTCCGGCTCCTTGTCCTGACTTAATTTTTTGAATTCTGAATAAGTGATCGAATAAACCGGGAATGACGAAGGCGTCTGTTGTCTGCCTGATAACAGCTCTTGCCAGTGTGCCGTTTTTTCCGGCAGCGTCAGAAGGGCCTCCACCTGCCAGGCGCTTTTAAACAGTTCTTCGACCACTTTCACGCCTTCGGCCAGAAACAGGCCGTCTGCCTGCCGGAACTTGGCATGCGTCAGTCGGGTCCATCCCTTTAGCTGCTGTTTTGAGGCTTCGGCAAAATGGCTTGGCATCGATCGCTACTCCATCAACGTGACGGGTGGTGTTTCGTCTTCATCCTTGAGCGGCCAGATCATGGAAGAGATCATCGAAACGGCCAGGATGGAAGCGATAACAACGAGTGATATCGCCACCGGAATGTGGAATAACTCCTCAATCAGCATTTTGACGCCGACAAACGTCAAAATGCCGGCCAGGCCGTAGTGCAAAAGATGAAAGAGTTTCATCAGACCGGAAATGGCGAAAAAAAGCGATCTCAGGCCCAGAATCGCAAAGACGTTGGAGGTGTAAACAATAAACGGGTCTTTCGAGATGGCCAGCACCGCCGGAATGGAATCGACGGCAAATAAAATATCCGTCGTCTCCAGCGCCAGCAAAACCGCCAGCATCGGCGTCGCGTAGCGGACGCCTTTTTTAACAACAAAGAATTTTGATCCGCTGAAATGATTATCCACCGGAATAATATAGCGCAAAAGCTTCAGCGCGACATTACGGTCCGGATGAACTTCCGTTTGCTGGTTCATGGCCATCTTGATGCCGGTATAAACCAGAAACGCGCCGAAAATATACATGACCCAGTGAAAGGTGTTAATCAGCGCGACGCCTGCAAAAATAAAAGCGGCGCGCGTGAGAAGGGCCATCAGGATGCCCCAGAAGAGCGCTTTGTGCTCGTAGGCGTGTGGCACGCCGAAGTACCGGAAGATCAGCATGAACACAAACAGATTGTCGATGCTCAGCGAATACTCAATCAGGTAGGCGGTGAAAAACTCCATGCCTTTGTCATGGCCGTAAAAGTAGTAAACACCAGCGCCGAAGGCAATGGCCAGCGAGACCCAAAAAGACGTCCAAACCAGGGCCTCCTTCATTTTGATCACATGCGCCTTGCGGTTGATAAGCCCCAGATCCAGCGCCAGCATGGCCAGAATAAATACCCCAAAGAGAATCCACCAAAGTGTCATGAAGAAAGCGTCCTCTTTTTACAGGGAGCGGCTAAGGGCCTGCGCCGCGTTATGAATGATGTCCCAGACCGGGCCAAAAGGCGGCGCGTAAGCCAGGTCGAGATAACCGATTTCATCGAGATCCATGCCCGCGGCCAGTGCGACAGACAGGGTATTGATGCGGTCCACCGCGCCGGAAAAGCCTACGGCCTGAGCGCCCAGAAGCAATCCGGTGGATCGGTCGGCCGTGAGTTTCAATCCGATTTTACGCATCCCCATGGAGGGCGCCATGGCGCTTCCCCAGGTGATGTTGGAAACAGGTGAAAAACCCGCCGCAAGAGCTTCTCGCTCCGACAATCCTGTCGCCGCGCATTCCAGGTTAAATAGCCGGAAAGACTGAGCGCCGACGATGCCGTCAAACAGCATTGGCCTGCCGCCGATGTTGCGGCCCGCCACGCGTCCCTGCTTGTTGGCGATATCCCCCAGCGGGATATTGACAAAGCGGCGGCTTATTTTGTGAAATGACTCGCAGCAGTCGCCCGCCGCATAGATATTTTCGATGGAGGTCTGCTGTGAGAAATTGACGGCAATCGCGCCGGAGGCGCCGATTTTTAAACCAGTCGCCCCCGCCAGAGTGACCTCCGGCCGGACGCCGATGGCCAGAAGCACCATGTCGCCTTCATAAGGGCCCTTGTCGGTAATGATGCGAAGCGGTAAGTCCTTTCCCCTCTCGATCGATTGCGCTGAAGCCTCTGCGACAAATTCTACCCCGTGGGCCTGAAGTTCTTCGAGCATCAGGGCCGACAGAGCCACATCCCAGCGGTTGGCTGGCTGTGTGTTTCGGTGGATGATGGTTGTGGAAATGCCTGCCGCATGGAGCGCCTCGCTCATTTCCAGGCCGATGAAGCCGCCGCCGACAATAACCACCTTTCGCCCATTGTGCTCTTGAAGCCATGTTTTAATGGTAATGGCGCCTTCGAGATTCCGAAGCGAAAAGACACCGGGCAGATCAAGGCCCTGCATCTGTGGAATAATTTCAGTGGCGCCGGTGGCCATGACCAGAAAGTCATAGGGGATTTGACGGTTGTCCTGAAGTTCAACCAGGCCTTTGGCCGTATCAACGCCCAGCACATGCGTGTGGAGCATTACATCGATGCCGCCTTCGTGGAATTTTTCCGGCGTTCGGGCGATCAGTTTGCTTTGGTCTTTAATTACATCACCGATGTAATAGGGCATCGGTCAGGCGGCAAAGGCGACAAATTTTCCTTTTTCCACTATGGTGATCTTCAACGACGGATCATTGCGTTTGGCTTCTGCCGCCGCCGATCCGCCGCCCGCGCCGCCGCCGACGATGACGAGATGTTTACCCATAAATCCTCCGAAATTTACTTATTGGCTGCCATTTTTCGCCAGAACATAATGCCCGCTCCCGCCAGCATCATGAGGATGCACAAAATCTGCCCCATCGTATTGAAGGCCAGCACAAATCCTAAGTGCGCGTCCGGCTCGCGATAAAATTCGATAAAGAACCGGACAAATCCATACCCAAAAACATAAAGCCCCACCGAAAAACCGGGGAAGGGATTGCGTTTGCGCAAAAGCCATAAGAGGGCAAATAAAACAAGCCCCTCGAAAAACGCCTCGTAGAGCTGCGAGGGATGGCGCAAAAGACCGGTTGCATCCTGCGGAAAATACATTCCCCACGGCACGGTCGTGGCGCGTCCCCAGAGTTCACCGTTTAAAAAGTTGCCGATCCGGCCGAACATATAGCCCAGCGGCGCGGCCTGGCACATCCAGTCGCCAAACGTCCAGAGAGGGATTTTGTGCTTGCGGCAAAAATAAAGCGTGACCCCGACCACGCCGAGAAGCCCCCCGTGATACGACATGCCGCTTAAGCCAACAAAGCGCAAGCCGTTGGAAAATTCGAACGGAAGCACAATTTCCAGCGGATGCTGGCTGTAGTAGTCAAAATTGTAAAAAAGCGCGTAGCCGATTCTTGCTCCCACAATCAGACCCACCATGCCCCAGACCAGATAATCCTGAAACAGCGCGGACGTGATATTGATTTCTTTACGGTGAATACGGTACAAAAAAAGCAGATACACCACGGTGAAAGCCACCAGATACATCAGGCTGTAGTAGCGTAACTGAAAAGACCCGATGCTGAAAAGCGTCGGGCTGATGTGCGAGGGCAGATGCTGCCACAGTGTGATCAACGATTCCATGCGTCAAATTCCATAATTGCAGGGAAAGGTTTTAAACCGTTCCCTACGTGTGGTCGTTCCCTGGTTTAGTCCTGGATTCCGGGTCAAGCCCGGAATGACAGAAAGGCATTTCTAACGCCTTACAAAATGTGCGCCCATGCAATAAATTTCCAATCCCTTAGGGAACGGTCGCGACCGTTCCCTACAAACCCTTCAGGTTTTCAATATACTGCTCTGCACTGTGAACGGCGTTGGCGCCGTCGCCTGCGGCGGTAATCACCTGGCGGAAAAGCTTTGCCCGGCAATCGCCCGCGGCAAAAAGACCCGGCGCACGGGTCGTGAGATTTTCATCCGTCACAATAAAACCGGTTTTGTCCATCTCGACCAATCCCTTAAACATATCCGTGTAGGGCAGGCGGCCGACAAAAATAAACGCGCCATCGGCGGGAATATCGGTGATCGCTCCTGTCTTGACATTTTTCACTTTCACGCCGGTCACAAAATCCGCACCCGAAATTTCCTCCGGGACGGAATCCCAGACAAATTCGATTTTCGGCTGGGCAAACGCTCTTTTTTGCAGCATGCCTGCCGCGCGCAAACGGTCGCGCCGGTGGATGACCGTTACCTTGCTTGCAAAGTGCGTCAAAAAGAGCGCTTCCTGAATGGCCGTATCACCGCCTCCCACCACCACGACTTGACGGTTTCGATAAAACGGGCCGTCGCACGTGGCGCAGTAGGACACGCCTTTTCCGGAAAATTCCGCTTCGCCGGGAATGCCGAGACTGCGCCACATCGCGCCCGTTGCGGCAATAATGCTCAATGTTTTGAAGGAGGCCTCGCCCGTGGACACTTCCCAGATCACCGGTGCATCCGATGCTTTTTTGACGGAGATGACATCTTTGGGAAGGATTTCCAGGCCGAATTTTTGTGCCTGATTTTTGAAGAGCTGCATCAGTTCAAACCCGCCGATGCCGTCGGGAATGCCGGGATAATTTTCAATGATGTCCGTGATGGTGATTTGGCTGACCGTACCCGCGCCTTCGATCAAAAGTGTTTTAAGATCCGCGCGTGCGGCATAAATGCCTGCCGTGTAGCCTGCCGGACCGCCACCGACAATAATCAGATCATAATCATGCGCCGGCATAGGGGCGTTAGTCATAGAGGTTACCTCCGGTTGAATTTGATCGCAAACTTTAATCAGGATGTAATGGTTTTGTAAAGATTTTTTAAAAGGTGTTCGCTTGAATTTCCTGGATTTCGGATCGCGCTTGCGCTTGTCCGGAATGACGAAACTGTCTCTTGGATGAACTGAGAATGGATTGGATCAGGCCGTCTTGTGAATTTTAACCTTTTTTTCAAGCCGAGACGAAAGCGCATCCTGGGCCGCTTTTTATTACGCAATACCGCGAAAGCCGCTGTATTCATCGCCGGACGTGTCCATGGCTTTGCCGTAGGCATCGACGCCGTTGAATTTAAAGACGATGTGTTTGGGATCGAGCGTGGCATCGACGGTGGCATTTTGTGAAACCCAGAAATACACCGTGGCCGTGTTTTTTTCCGAATCGTAGGTCACGTAAGCGGGTTTGGGCAGGATCGTGGCTTCCTTGTTGGTCGGCCTGAGACCGCCATTATAGACCCCGCCGTTGTTCTGGATGGTCGCGCGCGATATGTTCCAGTTGTAAGGATTGATAATCGACGCCTCGTCCATGTCTTTGGAAAACGTAAAACTCATCGAGAAGAGTTTTTTGCCACTTTCCCGGTCCAGCGCGGAATTTGGACCATCCAGAGACGAAACCGCCGTTTTTGGCCCAGCCGCAACTGAAAAACCGTTGGGGCTTTGTGCTAAAATCATTCTAGGCTGTGTGGCCTGGATCATATAGGTTTCCAGCTCAAACGTTTTATCCGAATTTTTGGCCTTCAGCATCGCCACCTGGTCTTCGGCCTTGAAAAAATCGCCCATATCGGCATAGGTTTTACCCAGCTCGATGTATGCGATCTCAAAATTGCGGTTGACGCGAATGGCTTTATTTAATTGCGAAACCGCTTCATCATAGTCACCGCTTGCGCGCGCCACCTGTCCCAGACCGTAAAAACCCGCCGCGCTGATGGGTGTCAGTTGCGTTACTTTGGCAAACTGATCGCGCGCCTTGGTCAGATCACCCGACTTGATATAAGACAGGCCCAGCGAGTAACGGGCTTCCGTGTCATCCGGATCAAATTTTACGGCCTTTTCATAGGCCTTAAGCGCCTCTTCCTCTTTTTCCTGCTGGATGTAAATATCACCCAGAGCGCGGTGGAATTCCGATCGGTTGGGGTAAATTCGAATCGCTTCCTGATAGGTCTTGATCGCTTCGTCTGTTTTTTCCTGTTTCAGGTACGACTCTCCAATAAAATTATAGGCTTTGACGGAATTATCGGAAAAAGGAGATAAGGCGGCGGCCCGTTTAAATGAATTGATCGCCAGATCATATTTACCTGACTGGAAATAGTCGATTCCCTGCCCCAGCACCGTGGCGGCCATATTATCTAACTTAGCCTGGCTGTTCGCCGAAGCCGAGCTGAACAAGTAATTAATGGTATCCGATGACACGCCATATTCTTTGATCATAATTTCGCCTCTTTGTTTTACCTGATAAAATTATCGTCAGGGTGGGCGGAAAACTTGAGGGACGATTAGTTGATGGTGGATGGTTCATGGTTGATGGTGGATGGTGGATGGAATTGCGAGATTCTTGGCGGAACAGGTCTGTAGTGAACGGTCGCGACCGTTCACTACAGGGAATGAATCATGGCAGGGAACGGTTCTTTAGTCCGGCGCATGCCGGATCAAACCGTTCCCTGCACAAGTCGGAATCGGTGTGGAATTGTATGGCTGAGGAATGGCTTAAAAGGCAAAGCCATTCCTCAAAGCTGATATGGAATTTTGACAAAAGCATGCTTTTGAGGATTAAAGTCTTTTGTGTTGCGCGTGCATAATTTGATGTCGTGGATCAGTGCAAGCGCGGCCTGAAAGGCGTCCGGCAGTTTCCATCCATTTTGACGCCTGAGCAGCGCCGCCTTTTCGGCCACAAGAGCGTCAATTTCGAGCATCTCAAAGCTTTGAAGCAGAGGGCGGACTTTTCCGCAGCCTGTTTCATCCAGACCGGTTAGAATCTCAGCGAAAGTGATGACCGAAATGGCTGTTTTTCAGGCGCCAAAGCCAAAATAAATTCCGTGGCCTGTGAAATATTGTTTAAATGATCGATGAGGATTACCGAATCGAGAAGGCGTTCGAGCATCATCTTTCACTCCATTCGGCGCGAAAGGCTTCCTGATAACGCAGGGCCTCGCCCTGTTTCCAGATTCCCCGAGTATCTAAAACGCGTTCGCGATAAGTCGTCTGTCCTTCGGTTGATTTGAGGCAGGCAATCGCCTGGCGGATTGCGGCTGCCATCGAAATTCCTCGGTGCTAACTGTCCGAGGCAAGTCGGCGTTTTACTTGAGCCAATATCGGGATAATGGACCGTGTGCTTTTCATGCCGTCACCTTGTATTCATTCCGACACTTCAGTCGGTCGTAATCGTTACAGTTTGCCCCGTTCGTCTGGCGATTTCAATAACAGCGCTGGAATCATCTTCAAGCCACTGCTTTTCACCACAGGGAATCGGCTCAATCCGGCTATCCGTTCTGGCCGCAAGACGCCATAGTAAATTAATGTCTTCACGGCTGTGTTCCTGATCATATTGAGGTGAAACAACAAGCAAATCAATATCACTCCAGGCGTTTGCCTGTCCGGTGACCTGAGAACCAAACACAACGCCATACTTGACAGACACGCCTTGCGACCGTAAGGCATGCAGGTATTTTTGTACGCCATTCAGGATTGATTGATCAACCATTCAAAAACCCCTTTTGCCCGAGTCATATATGCCAGCGCCTCATCCTTGGTTGGCGATTTCATCAGCGTTTCAGGATACCGGCCTTCTATATTGAATGAATTCATTTCAGCAAGAATATCCATTTTTCCGAAATCCAAATGAAGATGACCGAATCCGGAAGATGCTCAAGGTTTATCTTTCTCCGAATTAACCCAGTTGTCAGTCAGCAATCCGGGTATATCATCGAAATGCTTTAGATTATTGCTGATAAGCGTTGCTTTTTGGCTTATGGCGTGCGCCGCGATCATCATATCCATTGCGCCGATGGGCCTGCCGCTCTTTTCCAATGTGGCTCGCAGGTTGCCATAAGCTTCGGCTGCCCCTTCATCCCAAGGGACGACGGACAGACGGGAGATGAAATCATTTATTTCATGGAGAATCACCTGCCCCTGGGGGTGTCTTGCGGCGCCATAATAAAGTTCGGCCAGAACAACGGCGGAAATCGCCAGATCGCCCGGATGCACCTGATTAAAATGTGCTTTGACCGAAGCGGGACGTTTTTTGAGAATATAGCTGCAAATATTCGTATCCAGCATGTAACGCATCAGAAAATCTCCCGTTTTTCAGGAGGAGGGTCGAAACGATCCGCCAAAAAATTCTCCGGCGTTTGTGAAGGACTGGCGAAAAAATCATCCCAGCCCAGGGGTTTGGGCATCATAATCAAAGCGCCGTCATCTCTTCGTTCGATAAAAACTTCCTTAACCTCGAAACGAAATTCCGCGGGAAGGCGGACTGCCTGACTACGCCCGTTCATAAATATTTTTGCGGTCTGTCGCATAACAACACCTCTATGATATATATCGGAAGTATATACCGCTGACTTAAGAAATACAATTTCTTTTCCATCACCTTTGTCCATCCACCATCCACCATGAACCATCAACCATCAACCATGAACCATCAACCAATTGCCCATCGCCTATAGCCCATAGCCCATCGTTTTTTTTCACTTTTCAATCTTTTTTTCAAAATTCCCTAAAGTTTTGTCATACATTTCCGATAATAGAATCAAAGCGAACAACACTCAGGTCAAAAAGGAGGTGGGCAGACAAAAGGCCAGTCAAAAAACAAAAAAGTGAATAGCCGACAGCCATCGGCAAATATTAACAACCTGGCCAGAATGGTCAGATAACAACCTAGAAAAGGAGATAAAATCATGGCTATTAACGACGTATCATTAACTTCCGGTATGCGGTCAAACCTTTTGGCCCTTCAGAACACAGTTAACCTCTTAGACAGAACCCAAAGCCGCCTTTCCACAGGCAAAAAAGTCAACACAGCAATCGACAATCCCGTATCTTTCTTTGCTTCACAGGCGTTGACTTCTCGCGCGTCAGTCATTGACAGCTTGAAGGACTCCATGGGGCAGGCCGTTCAGACGATTACCGCGGCTGACAAAGGCATCACCGCCATCACGGCGATGATTGAACAGGCCAAAGGTATTGCGCAGTCCGCTCTTAGCGCCGACGCCAACTCCGGCGCTTCGACGGTTACCTTAACTGCGGGCGACGTTACCGCCGGGTCAACGGTCGTCATCGGTGGCGTTACCCTGACGGCAACAGCGGCGGGCACACCTGGCGCCGGCGAGTTCTACATTGGCGGCTCGGCCGAAATGGATGCCATTGCCTTGGCCAACGCCATCAACGCCAACAACACAATTACTGACGCTGGCTACTCGGCTAGCGTGTCCGGCGCAGTTGTAACACTTTCTTTCGCGCCTGAAGGAACACCGTCAAATATTGTCAGCACGGATGTTGGAGGCACTGCTGCCAATATCACAAAGGCGGACGTCGCAGCGACCAATGAGCTTTCGAACCTCCAGACGCAGTACAACACCTTACGGGATCAGCTGACCGAACTGGCGGAAGACTCCGGGTATAAAGGCAAGAACCTGCTGTCTGACACAGCTTCTCTGAGGCAGATGGTCGTCCAGTTCGAAGGAACCGTACTGACGGTGGATGGCTTCAATGCGACGGCAGATGGTCTGAAGGTGCGTGCCGCGACCTGGACCACGGGTGGCGGCGATATTGACGCGGATCTTGTGTTGCTGGATACAGCATTATCCACGTTGCGTCAGGAATCGTCCAAGATGTCCGGTAACCTGAGCATCATTACCGTGCGTCAGGACTTCTCGACCAACATGATCAACACGCTGACGGAAGGGTCGGACAAGCTGACCTTGGCCGATGCCAACGAAGAAGGCGCGAACATGCTGATGCTGCAAACGCGGCAGTCTCTGAGCACGTCCGCTCTGAGCATGTCGGCGCAGGCGGCCCAGTCGGTTCTGAGACTGTTCCAATAGAGTTAGAGTAACCAGACATCAGGTGGGGGGGAAGAATTCCCCCTCATCTGATCCTTTTGGTGCAGAAAAATGATAGTGAATAACATTAATCCGTATCAGGGAATGCAGAATGCGATTCGCCCTGGCGGTTCGAACACCTCCAGCGCCGAAAGCAGGCAGGTTTTGTCTTCACCCAGGAGCGCCCCCGCTCCCAGTATGAAGGCGGAAACCCATAATGCCCAGTCGCTGGGGATCACGGAACGCGTGAATACTCTGCAAAAACAGTGGAACTTGACTGAAGTTCAGGATCCACCGTTTTTCCCGATAGCAACCTACCAGCGGATGGATCTCATCAGCGACATTCGGAACATCCAGGTGGATGTCGAGCGCTCATCGCTTAGCCCGGAAATCAAGCAAGCGGTTTCCGGCGAGAAGTTGAAAGATGACGCAACCGATCAGCAAATCGCCAATGTTCTTGATAAAGTTTTTGCTCTTCGAGATTCTTTAACCCGGGAGTTACCCGTATCGAAAGAGAATGTTCAACCCGGCTCGATCCTGAAACTGGAGGCGTAGGTTTGCTATGGCCCTGAAAATTACGCTCAAGCCGCACGAGAAATTTATTTTAGGCGGCGCGGTCATCACCAACGGCGATGCGAAAAGTATCTTTGTGCTTGAAAACGATGTGCCGATTTTGCGTGAGAAGGATATTCTAACACTGAAATCGGCCGATACGCCCTGTAAGAAGATTTATTTTGCCATTCAACTGATGTATATCGACGGCAAAAATCTTCCGGAGCATCACAAGATTTACTGGGATCTGGTTAAGGATGTGGCCCAGGCGGCGCCCAGCACGAAGCCGCTTTTGCAGGAGATCAGTAACGATATTCTCAACGACCGGCACTACCAGGCGTTGAAAAAAACGAAAAAACTCATTGAATATGAACAGGAGGTTGTCAGCCGTGTACGCCGCTCAACAACTCGAAGCCTATAGAACCGCACAAAGCACGCGGGAACTCTCCGGGCGTGACATCGAAGCCGGCGCACTGACGCGTTGCGCGCTGATACTGGAAGACTGCCGGAAGCACTGGGATGCGCCGAACCGGCCCGAGCTTCTGGCCGAGGCACTTCGGACCAATCAGGTCGTCTGGAGTATTTTGCAGTCGGAACTTGTGAAGGATGACAATCCACTGCCGATTGAACTGCGCAACAACATCCTGACGCTGAGCCTTTTTATCGACAAACGCATCATTGATGTCATGGCCAATCCAGAGCCGGATAAGCTCAAGATCGTCATCGACATCAACCTGAATCTGGCAGCGGGGCTGCGGGGAAGCGGGGCGGTGTAGGGATAAAGGCTATAGGCTATAGGTTGATGGTTGATGGTTGATGGTGGATGGTTGATAGTTGATGGTTGATTGTGAATGGTGGGGCAGGAAGCTGTCTGGAATTGAATATAGTTGGTAGCTTTAGCTGCGCCTTTTACAGGCCCGCAACCGGCGTATCCAGCATGCGCCGGTGTTCCTGCCGGATGAAGGCCCGGACTACGTTTTTTATGGGAAGTAAAATTATTTTGATTCAACAATATGAATATCTGTCATAAGGCGACTGCCATGAACGATATTTATGATGTAAACAATATTCTTGGAACGATCAAATCGATAAATAATTCTGTAAGAACCTGCGAGAATTTGTCTGTAAGATGTTTGACTAAACTCGGGAAGGAGCTTGCCCGCTTCGGGAAAGTGAATAAGCATGTTTAATGATTCGATTATCTTACGCGAATGATAGTTTGCGTATTGCACGGAGTCTTTCGCAATGAAATCATGTATCGTTTCCAGAGAACTTATTGCTTTTTCCGTCCATATCAGTTTCGCCATTTTTTTGAGATCCGTTCGATAGCTTGCTCATGTGTCAATGTACGGCCATCGGAAATATCAGATTCGCCTTCCTCAATTTTTTCAAGAAGATATAACTGATACATCAAATCCTCAAGATCAATCAACGCCGGCATGCCTTCCAGAATATTTTCAATCTTAGCCTTTGCAATCGTCATGGTGTTCTCCTTTTTCCGGAATAATAGGGGGCCGCGATTTTTATGTCAATGACTATTTATGTCCTGAGAATGAATGGTGGGGCAGGAGACCGGGTTAAAATAAAATGTAGTGCGTCGCTTTAGCTTCGCTTTTTACAAGCCCGCATCCGGCGTATGCCGATATCATGGGCGATGGGCTATAGGCGATGGGCTATAGGTAAAAAAACAAAAAAATGGTTTAAATTGAACATAAGCCGATGCCGAGCGTTTATCATTTTCCGGCGAATTTCCGATCAAATGTCACGACGGGGATTTTTTTGATTTTGCCCAACAAGGCAATGACCGCGTCGCCAAAATCCGCCACTGGATCAGGCCAGATTCTAAAAATGACTTCATTCCTGTTTCTTCCAGCGCAGACGACTGGCCGCGTCAATATCTTTGCCAATATCGCCCATGCTCACCTTAACTGAATTCCGATGCTCAAGGAATTTTGACCGGGCGGGAAAGATGACAATCTTCCCTTTTTCCACCTTCCATTTTAATACATCTTTGACTGACAAACCCAGTTGATCTCTAATGCTTTTGGGGATGGTGGTTTGATACTTTGATGTAATTACCGACTGCATAAGACACATTATCCTTTCTGTTTCCTTACGATAACTTTTTAATGTACGTCGATACCGCTGTCAAGATTGATATGCCCGTCTTCTCAACTTAATATCCCTTAAGTTTTGATGCACATATCCGATAATATATGCAGCGGGTGACAGGGATTCCGGCTTGGAATTCCTGAGCAGCCAGCCAGATCATTTGAAAGAGCGAACTTGACGGCGGAGGTTGACTATTGTGAACACCAATCCACTCGAAGCTTATCGGACAGCACAGAAAACAGACGATATGTCGGGGCGCGAAATTGAAGCGGGGGCGCTGACGC
Organism: uncultured Smithella sp.; assembly: GCA_964608995.1. Taxonomy (GTDB): domain Bacteria; phylum Desulfobacterota; class Syntrophia; order Syntrophales; family Smithellaceae; genus UBA8904. The sequence continues at coordinate 79,144 of CAZSQS010000003.1, forward strand.
GCTGCGCGATTTTGCTCAAAGAATGTCAGAAGAACTGGAACGCGCCCGATCATGATGCGGCGCTATCCGACGCGCTTCGAACCAACCAGATGGTCTGGAGTATTCTCCAATCCGAGCTGGTCAAAGATGATAATCCTCTGCCCATCGACATCCGTGAGAACATCCTGACGCTGAGTGTTTTTATCGACAACCGGATCATCCAGATTCTGGCCGACCCGCAGCCGGAAAAACTTAAAATCATCATCGACATCAACTTGAATCTGGCCGCAGGCCTGCGCGGAAGCCCAGCGGATTAAGGGCGTAATAGGCTATGGGCAATGGGCGATAGGCAATGGGCTATGGGTAATTAGTTGATGGTTGATGGTTCATGGTTGATGGTTGATGGTGTGCCGGGAGGCGGATCATTCAATTTAAATCAATTCCTTGAAATTTCCTAAAATTATTTGTCGTTTTGAATTTCAATGTGTATGCTTGAGGCCAAATCCGCTTGACACAGCGCATTTACCCGGATAGAATTACTGGCAAATAGATACTAATGCAGGTAATATTATCCATGCCGCTAACTAGTAAAAATCAGGACACAGAGGCCATTAAACGGGCCAGTGCGATACTCAAGTCTCCAACAGGGGCCTTTCGCACTGGAGAGGCAATCAAGTCGGGAATCCATCCCCGGACCATCTACGCCATGCGTGATCAGGGGGTTATCGAGCGAATGGGGCGCGGGATGTACCGCTTTGCCGATATGCCCTCGCTTGGAAACCCGGATCTGGCGACCGTTGCCCTGAAAGTCCCCAAAGGTGTTATCTGTCTTATTTCCGCTCTTTCCTATCACGAGCTGACCACCGAAATCCCCCATGAAATTTATCTCGCCCTGCCGCGGGGTTCCGAACCTCCAAGGCTCGATTATCCGCCGCTCCGTATTTTCTGGTTCAGTGGTCCTGCATTTGCGGAGGGAATTGAGCAGCACGACGTAGATGGCATCCCGGTGAAAGTTTACAATCCGGAGAAAACCCTGGCTGACTGTTTTAAATACCGGAATAAGATCGGCCTCGAAGTTGTCCTGGAGGCTCTGAAATTCTATCGGCAGAGGAAACGCTTCCAGGCGGACAGTCTCATGCAATATGCCCGGATATGTCGTGTAGAGAAGGTCATGCGTCCCTATCTGGAGGCAACGCTATGACGAGCTCCCATCTCCGGAACATTGCCGCTTCTGTTCATCAGCGTATTCTCAACAAGTCGAGAGAATCTGCACGCCCCTTCAACGATCTGTTACAATACTACGCGATCGAACGTTTCCTGTACAGGCTCTCCCGGTCTTCTTATGCCGGGAAATTCATTCTCAAAGGCGCATTGATGCTCATGGTGTGGGAAGTGCGTGCGTTTCGATCCACGATGGACATCGATATGCTGGGCAAGATGAAAAACAGCACGGATGCCATCATTGCTATGGTCCGTGATGTATGTCGTCAGGAAGTGGAACCGGATGGGATTGTATTCGACCCGGACAGCATCCGTGGACAGATTATCACCGAAGACGCCGATTACGAAGGGGTCCGCATCAATTTCCGGGGTTCTTTGGATACCGCCCGGATATCGATTCAGCTTGATGTCGGTTTTGGCGATATTGTAATTCCATCACCCGAGCTGATGGCGTATCCGACGATTCTCGATCTGCCGGCGCCGCAAATCCGCGGCTACAGCAAAGAGAGCACGATTGCCGAGAAGTTCGAGGCGATGGTCAGAAGGGGTATCATGAACAGCCGCATGAAAGATTTTTGGGATATCCGGTTGCTTTCCCGGCAGTTTGATTTCGACGGCCGGACCCTGGCAGCGGCGATTACAGAAACATTCACTGCCCGCCACACCGTTATCCCGTCTGATCCTGTGGCCTTTACCGAAGCGTTTATCCGGGATGAGGCAAAACAGACTCAATGGAAGGCGTTTTTGCGCAAGAACCTGATGACTGGTGCTCAGGATACTTTCGAGGAAGCGATCAATGCTGTTTCCCTCTTTTTGCAACCTGTTGTGGATGGTCTTGTAAACTGCAAGTCTATCCCTGCAAGATGGAAAGCACCCGGGGCATGGATATTATAATTATAACGTAATGACTTTGACCAAGGCGCATGAGGCTATAAGAGCAAATATTATTCGCATCAGAAATTCTCATGGAATACGTCTTCCCAAAGTCATTTTAAAACAAAGCCGTTTGGGCAATGAAGTGGGCTTGGAAGTTGAACCATTTGTCCTTGCTATCCTCCCGCCAATATCACCTGCCGCGCAATTCCGAGGCTAGATGAAACCCTGGGGCCTATTCCAACTGCATAAAAACGAAATAGAGCATTTACAGCGTTGAACTTCGAACATGAAGGTACTATAATCCCCCCTATCTCACCGCATGAACGGAAATGCTTATGAAAAAAAGCCGACAGCAAAAACAGATCAAGAAGTTTTTAAAGGCAGAATCGATGGCCGCTAAAGCCTCCGAAAATCCGGCCAAAGCGACGGTGTCCGTTTGCATGATCGTTAAAAATGAAGAAGGCAATCTTCCCAGATGCCTATCTTCTATAAAAGATTTTGCCGATGAAATCATCATCGTTGATACGGGTTCCTCGGACCGGACCGTGGATATCGCCGAAGAATACGGCGCAAAGGTTCATCATTTTGAATGGTGTGACGATTTTTCCGCCGCCCGTAATGAATCTTTGAAACACGCCTCCAAAGATTTCATTCTGTGGCTTGACGCGGACGACGAGTTTAAGAAAGAGGAGCAGGATAAACTTCTGGCGGATCTGAATGTAACGGCGCAATGCATCATGCTCAGAAACCAGTGCGCGCAAATGAAAAATATCCTCAAAAAACAGGATGCCGAAGATACGGTCGCATATGCGATCCGTATGGTTCTGCATGACAAACATTCCAACGCCTATGTTGAGCAGTACCGGGTTTTTGAAAACCGCGCTGAATTTTATTTCATCAACCCGGTGCACGAGCAGTTGACTAACGACGGCGCCATGCGTACGATTGCATCTTCGGCTGTCATTATCCATCACGGCTACGACACATCGGAGAATATTATTCAGAAGAACAGGCGGAATTTTGAAATTCTGGAAAAAGTCCTTGCCGATCACCCGGATGATTTCATCGCATTATGCCGTGCGTCGCAGTGCTTATTCAACAACGCCGAAAGTATGGAAAAAATCGCACCCTACTACGAAAGAATAGAAACCATTGCGCAAAATAGTCCGGCGATTCTCGAAAAAAGCAATCTTTTCAAGAATATCGTTCTGGAGAAGGCGGAGTTGCTTAAAAGATGCCTCGGCGTCGGGGAGGCCGTCGATTATCTGGAGTCCTGTAAAACCATTCTGCCGGATTTTTTCAAGTTGTCTTATGCGCTCGGCCAATACCATTTTTACGGCGGCAATTTTGAACGCGCTTTCGCCGAATTATATCCCTGGAAGGAGAAAAACCTCCCGGGCGCCGGTCTGGTTTTGCATAAGGATGCGATCCCCCGTCATCTGCCGGAATTAATCGGCCTCTCGGCGTTCAACACCGGCCGGTATGACGAGGCCCGTCAGTGTTTTGAAGAACTGATGTCGAAATACCCCGATGATGAATCTTTTTGTCAATATCTGGCCCGGACGTATGAGCGCTTATCGAATGTTCCAAAGGCCATCAACGTCTGCGAGAAAGGGCTCGCGACGCTTCAAAACAGCGCCGTCCTCCGTGAGCTGAAGATCAGGCTGGAACGCCTCGCGAATGAATAAAACGCCGCTCACGCTTACGCGATGACGGACGCTTCGTCTCTAGCCTTGAATTCATTTAGCAGCGTTTTCGTTTCTTCATCGTTGATCTTGTTTTCAAAAACGGCTTGAATGATATGCAAGGCCTCCATTTTCTTGTCATGCGCGTGAAGATGACGCGCCATTTGGTTTAAAACAGGGGTAATCAGCACATCTTTCCTGATCAGTCCCTCAAAAAGGGCGTTGGCCTGATCGTGATCATCCTTCAGATAAAGAATAATGGCCTTCATCAGCAAAGCTGGCGGATAATCGGGCGTTTCATCAAGCAGGGCTTCAATAGCCGAATATGCGTTTTCCAGAGATCCGCCAACGATTTCACAGTGCGCGTAAATATGCACATATTCTTTGGGCCGCTGTTTGTCTGTGATACCCCGGCGCGCGGCTTTAAGGGCTTCCTGATACCGGTCCATCATCAAATAAGCCGCAGCAAGCTGCATGTAGATTTCCGGGACGGGCTCTCCGAACGATATGCGGGCCATCGCCTGGTAACCTGGTGAGTCGGGCTTTCCCTCAATCAGGGAAAGGAGCCTGAGCCATAAGTCTGCTGCTTCTTCGTATTTGTGCAAAACCTGGGCTTGTTTGGCCAGTTCGTTGACATACGCCACATTGTTCGGGTCGCTCTCGTATTTGAGCTTGCCCATGAGATAATATTGTTCGCCCTTCTGAAGTTCCTTTTCCATATCTAGCTTTCCGTAATGGTGAATGATAATCCGCGCCTGCTGAATAGGAATATTTTTACTGCGTATCGATTGCTCAACCATTTCATGCACCGGATTGGCAAAGACGATATCCGGATCTTTCGGAAACAGGCGCACTTTGTCGCTTCGCACCCATCCGGCGCCTGCCTCTTCCGGTAAAACACCGGTATTTCGTGTCCAGCCTATCACGCTGACGTTTCTTGTGTAATTGCGGGTCATAATCGAATACGCCACAGGCTTTACAGAAAGTTTACCGAGGAGTGCCTTAAGTTCCGGAAAATCTTGCGCAGAAAGCACTTCGTCCGCGTCAAGGATCAGTATCCAGTTGCCGGTTGCATATTTGAGCGATTCATTGCGGGCGGCGGAAAAATTGCCTGTCCAGGGAAAATCAAAAATGCGGGCGCCGAAGACTTTAGCGATATCCACGGTTTTGTCCGTTGAACCGGTATCGACGATGATCATTTCATCCACGACATCGCGCACGCTTTTGAGGCATTTGACCAGATGCTTCTCTTCGTTTTTCACAATCATGCACACAGACAGGGTGTTTTTCTTTTCCGGGCTGATTTGCATCGGGCCGATCTTCTCCCGGACGGCCAAGGCAGCCAAAAGTAGGCCTTCATCAAGTCCGAAAAGCTCCAGCGCGTTTTCAATTTCCAGGATGGCCTGCGAAAACTTTTCCTGCAAAATCAGCGCGTCGATATACAGGAAGAGGATATTTTTGCTTGAGCTGTAAAGCCTTGACGCCTCCCTGAAGTCTTCTTCGGCTTCGCGGAACTTTCCCAGCTTGGAGGCGAGGGCGTAGTAAAGGGAGTGAATATCCGGTACCGCCGGAGAAAGCACAAACCCCCTGCGCAGATTCGTGAAAGCTTCCTCTTGATTTTCCTCGCCCCAGGCTACAACGCCCAGATTGGCATAGGCTTCGCCGTAGGCCGGATCGGCTTGAATCGCCTGTAGAAAAAAGCCGCGCGCTTTCTCCCGGTCGCCTGTCTTGAATGCCAGAACGCCTTTTAAGTTCAGGCCCTGCGGGTAGGAATTGTTGGCTGTCAGCATTTGATCCGCGCAGGCAGCCGCTTCGTCGTCTTGCCCCAATCCTTCCCTGACGTAACCGGCATATTCCAGCGCCTTGAGCTGATTTTTAGCCGCCTCCGGGAGGGTCCCGATTACCGCCCATGCTTCGGCAAACTTTTTGCTTTCCAGAAACATCCGGATCAGATTGAAATAAATCGACGGTTCATCCGGCGCTATCTGGATGCAGTTCACCAGCGATTCCACCGCCTGATCCAAATTTCCTTTTGAATAAAGCTTATCGGCCAGTTCCACGGCCATCAGTGCCGCCAGTTTTTTCCCGGTTTCGCTTTGTGCGCTGAGTCGCCACTTTTGATCCATGACACTTTTATTTCCAGAAATGGCGGCGCGGTTATCAATTTTATTAGCGATGAAACTCCGGCTGCGGTAGTGATGAATGAAAACGTCGCCGGCAATGTAATTTTTATAGCCCGCCAGCTCGGCCCGCAGGCAGTAGTCGTCGTCCTCAAAATTGCCCGTGCCGAAACTTTCATCTAGAAACCCGATTTCGTCCGCCAGCGATCGCCGGAAAAGCATGCAAAATCCGACAATCCGGCTGAAGGGGATTCGCCGATGCCGGTATTGATTGCGGAAAGCGGCACAATACGGCTCCAGATCCTTGACGGACTGGTAGGCCTCGTCAACCACCTTTTGCGGGCCGCTGATATTATTGGTCATGGGCCCGATTATCCCGGCCTGAGGCGCATAGCGGTGGCATTGGTGAAGACCGGAAAGCCAGTTTTCCGAAACGACCACGTCATTGTTGAGCAGGAGGATGTATTCACCCCGGGATGCCTCGATGCCCTGATTGCAACCTTTTGAAAATCCCAGATTGCGTCCGTTCTCGATTAAACGGTAATGTTTATTTTTACCAACCAGCCCTCTGAGCCATTTGACCGTGCCGTCTGTAGAGCCGTTGTCGATAAAGATAATTTCGTGATCTTCCGGCGTAAAAAGCGCAATACTCTCCACGCATTCTTTTGTTACGGACAGTTCGTTAAATGTCAGAATCACAATGGATGTCAAAGCGGCGATCGATTGGCCCTGAGATCCAGATGCGGTATGATTTGCTCCGCCTGCCTGCGCGCCGGAGATCCTGTCGGGGCTCGTTTTCTTAAACGCATTTGTTTCATTGTCGGAGTCGTCGATCATTTTTTCTTCTTTTGTAATTCTGGCATGAACTTGCTTTGTCTCTTCGTCATGAACGCCTGCTTGAACGATATCGGAAAGAATAACCAGTGCCTCGTTTGTTTTTCCGCGATCATGGAGGTGGGCCGCGAGTTTATTCAAAACAGGCGCAATTTGCACCCGGCTGGCGATCAGTGATTGATACAGCTCACGGGCTTTCTCCTTATCCCCCTGAAGGGATAAAATGGCTGCTTTGAAAAGCAGCGCCGGCGGATAGTCGGGGGAATCGGCAAGAAGTTTGTTCAGGGCCGCAAGCGCCTTTTGAAGAGATCCGGTGAGAATTTCACATAACGCGTAAATATGAACTGCCGGCTTTGCGGGGTCAGGCGTATCGACCGCTTTTTCAGCCGCCCGGAGGGCCTCCTCGAAGCGATTCAAAAGCAGGTAGTCCGAGGCGAGATGAATATAGATTTCGGCTAGAGGCTCGATGGAAGTCAGCTGCGTTAAGTCGCGGTAAATCGGAGAGTTGGGTTTACCTTCGATCAGCGTCAAAATTTTTATCCATAAATCGATGGCCTCGTCGTGCTTATGCAGCACCTCGGCCTGCTTGGCAAGCTCGCGGATGTTTTTGACGTTGGTCGGATCTTTTTCATATTTTATTTTTCCCAGAAGGTAGTATTCGTCGCTTTTTCGGGCTTCCTTGTCCGGGTCGAGTTTCCCGTAATGATGGACGATAATGTTACAGGTGAAATAAGGGATATTCGCGGATCTCAGAGACGATTCAACGGTCTCATGAATGGGATTGGAAAAGAAAATATTCTTGTTTCGGGTCAAGAGTCGAACCTTGGTGCTCTTAAGCCATCCGATGCCGGCTTCTTCAGCGTATTGCTGTGTATTTCGTGTGCAGCCGATGGCGCTCACTTCGCTGGTATAGTTTCGTGTCACAATCGAATACGCCACGGGTCTTGGCGCGGGTTTATGGATAAGTGATTTGAGTTCAGGAAAATCTCTGGAAGAAAGCGCCTCGTCGGCGTCAAGAATAAAAATCCAGTCGCCAGTTGCCTGTTTAAGCGATTCGTTGCGGGCGGCGGAAAAATCTCCCGTCCAGGGAAAGTCAAATACTTTTGCTCCGAAGACCTTTGCAATATCAACTGTTTTGTCCGTCGATCCCGTATCCACAATGATCATTTCATCCACAACATCCCGGACGCTTCTCAAGCATCTGACCAGATGCTTTTCCTCGTTTTTGACGATCATGCAAAGTGAAAGGGTTCCTTTTTTCGCCGTTTTTTCAATGTGCAGCGGACCGATTTTTTCACGCACAGCCAGGGCCGCATCCAGAATGCCATCATCCAGGCCATACGAAGCAAGCACGTCTTGAATCTGCAGCAACGCCTCATGGAACTTGGCCTGCTTGATGAGAATATCTATGGATAAAAAAGCCAGATTTTTGTTGTCAGGATATAATCGGCAGGTTTCCCGGAAGTCGGCCTCGGCATCGCTAAATGCCCCCAATGAAGCTATAACAGAATAATAAATCGAGCTGACGTCCGGTATGGTTGGTGATAAAATAAAGCCCCTCTTCATATGCGCAAGTGCATCATCTTTTTTATCTTGCCCCCAGTAAAGAACACCAAGGTTGGTATAGGCTTCTCCATAACCGGGGTCGGCATGGATGGCTTTCTGAAAATAATCTACAGCTTCTTCTTTGGCACCTTTTTTATACGCCAAAACACCTTTAAGATTAAGCGCCGGGGCGTATTCCCCGGCAGATGATCCTTCACTAATCCCTCCTCCTCCACGGGGGAGGGTTGGGGTGGTACTGGAGGCCAGCATACGTTCTACGTACCCTGCCGCCTCATCATCCTGCCCTAATCCTTCTTTGGCATATCCTGCGTATTCCAGACCCTTTAGATCACTCTTTGCGGCTTCAGGCATAGTCCCAATAACTTCCCATGCTTCGGAAAACTTTTTAGATTCAACAAAAATACGGGCTAGTTCATAGTAAATTTCTTTTGCATCAGGCGTCAGCTTAATACAATTGATAAGCGCTTCCACGGCCTGATCTATTTTACCTTTTGCATAGTAATCATTGGCTAATTCCATGGCGCGCAAAACCGCGAGCTTCTTGCCTTCAGGGCTTGTCGTATTGAGTGTCCACTTTTTATCGATAATTTTTCTGTTATCAGATATAGCTGCGCCATAATTGATCTTGTTGCCAATGAAACTACGGCTTCCATAATGGTGGATGAAGACGTCCCCCGCGATATAATTTTTATAACCCGCCAGGGCAGCCCTTAAACAATAATCATCGTCTTCAAAATTCCCCGTTCCGAAACTTTCATCCAACATACCAATCTGTTCGGTTAATGTTCGCTTGAAGAGCATACAAAACCCGACGATTCTTCTTAACGGAATCCGGCGATGAAGGTGTTTCCCCTGAAACTGTGCCGCGAATTTATCGAGAAAATCCACGGATCGATAGGAATCATCGTTGATTTGCTGAGGGCCGCTGATGTTGTTGGTCATGGGGCCGACAATGCCGGCATCGGGCGCATATCGATGGCATTGCACAAGCCCGGCAAGCCAGCCGTCAGCGACCACGACGTCATTGTTGAGAAGCAGAATATATTCACCTTTGGATGCTTCAATGCCCTGATTGCAGCCTTTGGCAAATCCGAGGTTTGTTTTGTTTTCGATCAGCCGGTAGTTCTGGCTTTGTTGGATCTGGTTTCGAAGCCATTTGACCGTGCTGTCCGTCGAGCCGTTGTCGATAAAGATGATTTCATGGGGCTCCGGCGTATGCCGGCGTATGCTTTGTACGCATTTTTTAGTTACAGACAGCTCGTTGTATGTCAGAATGACAATAGAAGTCATCTGTAGAATAATATCCTTGTGTTCAAACTGCGGGAGTAAAGTCCGGCCTGGCGTGTCATGCATTGAAGAACATTCTACTCTTTTTTCAGCAACCTCGGGCTTTTGGGCAACGATGATATATTGATAGGTAAAGAAATTTAAAACATCTTCTTTGGTCAACCCGTCAAGCGCGAGTTTTCCCTTATGGATTTTATTTCCGGATTTTTTGATTGTTTTGAGGTCTATCGAGGGATTCAGTACCCTCCTGATGTCCTTAATCACCAGTCCGGAACCGGTAAACATCTTTATCGCTTCTTCCAGCGTGAAAAACCGTAAATGAGTGGCATCAAGAATTCCCGCATCCTGGTATGGCCAGCGGCCGTCGGTTAAATCCTGCAAAATAGAGATATTCTGAATGTTGGGCAATGATGAAACGACATATCCACCGGGTTTGACGTATGTTGATAGGTCTGCCAGGGCATCCCAGGGATTTAAGAGATGTTCTAAAACGTCCAGAGACATAAGCAGATTGAAATCGTTTTTTCTCAGGCCATATTCTGAAGAAAGATCCGTTTGCTCAATGTCTGTCACAATGACCCGGTCCAGATACTGTTTGGCAATTTCCGCCGCCTCGGCTGAAATATCAATGCCTACATAGGATTCCACCGGCAACTTTTCTTTCAAGCTTTTTCCGGTGGCGCCTCCAGCGCAACCAATTTCCAGTATTTTGCCGGTTGGCAGGTTATTTTTGATGATGGCTTCTATAACGTCCGGCCTGGCAAAGCCATAATACGAATTCTGTTTGGAAGGTTTGAGTGGATTGTTACAATTGGTAAATCGTGAAATAGGTCTGTTTTTTTTCACCCGCTTAACCGGGGAATGATGTGTTGTTGATTTTGTTAAAATACAAAAGGTGTCGCCCCATTGATCGCTTCCGTCTGTGAATCCGGACTTGCCCCAGTTTGTTTTTGATTCGATGACTTCAAGGCCCGCCCATTTCGCCAGGGCTCGGAACGCGTCCGGATAATATCGCCAGCAATCGACGGGATATTTATGCTCCGGCCCGCGCGAGGGGGCCACGATGCCGATCAGACCGTTTTTCCGGAGAACACGACTCATTTCTTCGATGATCAGCCAGGGGTATTCAATATGCTCAAAAGCTTGTCCGGAAACGATTACATCGAAAGATTCTTTAGGCAATTCGGGCCAGAGATAAGGATCAGCGGGCACGTAATCGACGTTGGGACCGGGATTGACATCGAGCCCCGTGTAAGAATATTTGGCGGTATCAGCAAACATTTCTTTATATGTGCCATTAACGCCATAGCTTCCGACATCAAGAACTTTTATTTGCTTTTTTTGAAATGTTTTTTCTGTAAGTTCCTTAAATCGCTCCATAATGTGAAATGAACTTTTATGCATAATGCCTAACCTCATACTTCAAGATTTTTAAAAGTTTTGCCGACAATGCTTTTGCGCGTAGCAAAACAACTTTCAAGATGGAATTCGGATTTGATGCGAATCCACTGCTCAGTGTTCATGTCGAATGTCTTGACCGCGACGACGGATTGATTCGCCGCCACCAATCACGTTGCCTGCTCTCGCTGTAGCCAGCCCAGGATGAGGGCCCGAATCTTTGGTGTCAAAGTAAAAACGGCGATAGGATGCGCAGACGATTTCGGGTTTGGCCTCATCAAAGACTTGCTGGACAGTCTTCATATGGCAGATATCGGCGTTTATCTGGCCGATCAGGTTATTGAGCCCAATCAGATCGAAATGAGACGGACGGGTTTGCGGCGGCAGCACAAGGCCGGTGACCAGGACTTTTTTGCCGGAATAAAAATCATCAAGGAGAGACGCTTGCCTGACCCGTTTCATTGAAGAATAATCCCCAGTTCATAGGTGCTTAATATAATATGTGATCAGTCTTGGAGCGGTGATAATCAAAGGGGGGCAATGTTTTGCTCCAAGAAATTTAGATCAGCAAGAGCAATTTTAGCAATTTCAATGCCAGAACTATGGGTGATCCTACTAACTGTCTTTTGTTGCGCCGTGGCTTGTCATTCCCGCGTAGGCGGGAATCCAGTTATATTAATATATTATGGTTTCCCGCCTGCGCGGGAATGACGACTTTTGTCAATTTTATAAGATGATCGATATTGAATGATGGGTAATATTTTTTCGAAGGATGTCAAAGGCAGGATAGCCAATAATTTGACGAATTATTTTATGAAATATTTGTAATTGTCAAATATCCGACAATTTTCTATCCCACAAGCATCAGGAAATTGGCCGCTGGAATGATCGCGCAGTTGCCTGTAAAAATGTACAATTTTGGATCGTCAAATCTTTGTCCCTTCGGTGAGTATATTCAGATAATCGTTATATACAAATCGTTTGTCACGTTTTTTTCCCGTTGTTTCTCTGAGGATTCCAGCCTTTTCCAATTGTGCCACAATTGTCGAAGCCGCTTGATAGGATATGTCAAACTGTGCGGCTATTTGTCTGATCGAAACGACAGGTGTATAGAACAATTGCTCCAGAATGCCGACGGCGATAGGGGATGATATTTTCTTTTCCCACAACAGCGCCGATGCCTGGACTGAAGCTCAAGAATCTGCCTTGCCGCCTCCATGGCATAACCAGCAATTTCATGAACGCCTTCCGACTAAGCAATGGTTGACCGTGAAAATTTGTTGTCATGACATATTTATTAGCAGTGCCAAAAAATAGTAACGTCATTTAAACAAATTGCACTTTCATCGTGACCCCAGACCTTTAGGTTACGAAGGCCGGGATCCACCTCTTTAAGTCTGGATTCCCGCCTTCGAGGGAATGGCCCACGTTAATACTCTTATGAGATCGCTAATATGTTGGTAACGTTCAGGCCGAAAGAGCTTTATTGACGCGCCTTTTTATTTCTTCCCACGTTTTTCCGCTCAGATCGTTTGGCTCAGGATCTTTTTCGGCGTCATCAAAGTATGACAGCGATTTTTCTGCATGCCATACGTTTGCATTGGCATACTTCGTTTGAAAAAAATTCAGCATATCTTCCATCGTGAAGAAATCAAGGAGGGCGGCAAAATCCCAGAAATCTTTTTTGCTGCCGCGGCTGGCAATAGCGTTGATTTTCATAGCGGCAATGTCTTTGAGACTTGCCACGCGAACGGTGTCCATGATTACGAGAGGTTCGATCAATGGATATTTGTGGGCCATCACATCGATCTTGATGCCGTCGATGATGGCGCGAACGGTATCTTTTTCCTCTTCAATCTCTTTGGCCATGTATCTGTTGCTCAAAGATTCGCTGATTTGATGGACATTGAAGACTTCAATGGTAAAGAGATCAATGTCAACGGATATTCTATGTCCAATTTGTAAAGCAAGTGCAGTTCCGCCAACCAGGAAAAAATCATCAAAAGCCTCATCAAGCATTAGTCGATGCAGGAGTTTCAAAACACTTTCGGGAACGACTGTTTTTATTGTCGGAGTTAAGGCCATGTCTGCCCCCGCGTTTGATCGACATGGCTTTTGAATTGTGTGCGGCTGACGTGAAATTTATTGGCAAAATATGAAATGGTTTTTCTGTGCAATGATCTGGCTTCCAAAAGATGCTTTTTAATTGCCGATACACCGTAGTAATTCCAGGCCGCCCGTACTTCTTCCCGCGTGCCCCGTTCCATAACGCGAACGATGATGAATGCTGCATGCTGATCGAGATCAAGCTTGTTAAGATTTACATCCCAGAATAAAGACGGACGCAGCGAAAAGGCAGGCCGGGGCGCCTGTGTCATGATATTTTGCCCTTCGTTCATAAACGTGTCATGCGCATAGGTTTTTTTAGCTTCAGTGTCGATGCTATTTTTCACGGATAGCCTCTCTTGCACTATTTAGAGTTGACTCAACATACATCATTTGTGGGCCGAATTCCAGCATCATCATGATTTGTCTAGACTTTTTGTTAATATGCCTATCCCGCAAGCATCAGGAAATTGGTCGCCGGAATGACCGCGCAGTTGCTTGTAAAAATGTACAATTTTGGATCGTCAAATCTTTGTCCCTTCGGTGAGTATATTCAGATAATCGTTATATACAAATCGTTTGTCACGTTTTTTTCCCGTTGTTTCTCTGAGGATTCCAGCCTTTTCCAATTGTGCCACAATTGTCGAAGCCGCTTGATAGGATATGTCAAACTGTGCGGCTATTTGTCTGATCGAAACGACAGGTGTATAGAACAATTGCTCCAGAATGCCGACGGCGATAGGGGATGATATTTTCTTTTCCCACAACAAGCGCCGATGCCTGGACTGAAGCTCAAGAATCTGCCTTGCCGCATCCATGGCGTAACCAGCAATTTCATGAACGCCCTTAAGAAAGAATTCAACCCACTGTTCATAATTCCCTGTATCTCTGACCATGTTCAGACGATCATAGTATTCCTGACGATTTTTTTTAAAATAGTAACTGAGATACAATAGCGGTTTATGCAGAATCCCCTTCCAGTATAGAAAAAAGGTGGTCAGCAGACGCCCCACACGACCGTTGCCGTTGAGAAAGGGGTGAATGGTTTCAAACTGGTAATGGATCAGGGCGCAATCAATTAGCGCTGGCAATTCTGTTTTTCCGTGAAAATAATGTTCCAAATCGCCCATGGCCTCCATCGCTTCATGAGGAGGCGGAGGGACGAAGGAAGCTTCATTGAGGGTGCAGCCAGGGGAACCGATCCAGTTCTGTGATTTTTTGAATTCGCCGAGGTTACGCTCACTGCCTCTCACGCTTTCAAGAAGTATGGCATGGATTTCCTTGATGAGGCGCAGACACATCGGCAAAGTCTCAAGACGTCCGATGCCGTAATTCATCGCTTTCACATAATTGACAACTTCCGCTATATCATGAATATTTTGTAGTTTATCGCCGCTTTCGTAGGCGAGGAGATCATCCAGAGAAGCCTGCGTGCCTTCGATTTGAGAGCTGAGGAGCGCCTCTTTTTTTACATACATGGCAATGAAAAGATCAACGTTGGGCAATATTTCCGCAAGGCCGTCAAGACGGGCGAGCGCCATGTCCGCAAGGGAAAGCAGATTCTGGAGTTCGCCTTCTATCCTGAGGCCCGGCGTTGGGGTAAAGGTGTGGGGATAAAAGCCCGATAACCGGTTGGCTGGTTTATATAGGACCCGCTTCTTTGCATTTTGCGCCTCCCTATTCAAGAATTATTGAATAACGCCCGGTTGTCGTGGCTCTTATTTCCGTTTTTTTGAATAGTCTCTCTGTATCTGCGTTGTCGCTCGGGGATGTGGATGGTGGAAAACATTAAAAATCGACATGTCATGTCGATTTTTCAATTTATTTCAACCAATGGATCATTCCGCTTGAGGTAGTTATCACGAGTCCCTGCGCGGCAAGCCAGTTTCTGGCAATTGGGTTCCAACGGATTACAGGTCGATATTAATCGGCTATCCTCTCAAAAGTCTCAAAAACGAAGTTCAGGCCGCTAGGGCTCACTGTTTATCCCGAAAGCATCAGGAAATTGGTCGCTGGAATGACCGCGCAGTTGCCTGGGAAAATTTCAATGTTTTGACAGTGGTGAACTTTTGCAAACGGCATTAGACCTTGGACAGGCGGGGGGGCTTTGTCTGAAATTTATGGATTTTCCCACGGGTTGACGATTTTTAGTCCTGCAATTCCAGTAAAATCTTTTGCATTACGCGTTGCCAGGCTAAGACGGTTGGACAGGGCGATAGCCGCTATCTGCGCATCCTCCGTGCTAATAGGATGCCCCGCGCGCAGGAATCGGCAAGTCTTCCCCCTCTAAACCCTCGAAACGCTGATGAATGCGTTGTGCAATATTTCCTGTTTGATGCCCCTCGGATAATTTTCTCTGGATTAAAAACTCGGCAAAGACCAATAATTCAGACAAAAGGGGTTCCGGTAATTCTTTGGTTATCTGATATAGCCTTTCCGCTGTGTTCATGATTTCACCTCTTGTTTTATTACAATGATCAACAATGATAGTCTCAATATTTTTATGTTTGCACAATTTGCCGTACTATAAAATCCCCTAAAATCTACTATAAACATTCAGCCCGTGCAATATGTTTGCTATACATCATGGCAAGCGCGCGGTTTTAAATTATTGGCTATTTTGTTCTTTCATCAAGCCTTGCATAACGCAATAGCCAGTAGCAGCGTTTTATCTTGACAGGCGGGGGGCTTTGTCTGTACGTGCAGGCAGCAAATTTGAGAATCAGGAAAGGCAACACCACACGATGTATGAAAATCCACTGAAACTACTTATGAATCCGCGATCGGTCGCGGTGGTTGGCGCAAGCAATGACTATACGAAAATGGGGACGATTCAGTCTTTAAGCATTATCAAGGACGGCTATGCCGGAAAGTTTTATCCCATTTCCCTCAAGGAAAAAACTGTTCTGGGGTATCCGGCGTTCAAAGCGGTGGCCGATTTGCCGGAAGTTCCGGATCTGGCGGTGTTGATTGTGCCCAGCCGGGCAATTATCAATCTTATTGAAGACTTCGGGCGGATCGGCACGAAGCGCGCGGTGATTGTGACGGCCGGTTTTCGCGAAATCGGCGCGTCGGGCAGGGTGATGGAAGACGAGCTCAATGCGGTGGCGGCCCAATACGGCATGCGTTTTGTCGGCCCCAATTGCCTGGGCATCATCAATTCCGAATTTTCGCTCAATACGACGGTGGCCCCCTTCACTGCGGGCCCGGGGCTTTTAGGGTTTGCCTCGCAAAGCGGCACGTATGTCACGCAGGTGCTCCCGTATCTCAAGAAACGCGGCATCCGCTTCAGCAAGGCGATTTCGCTGGGAAACGAAGCCAATATCGATGTGGTCGATGCGCTGGAATACCTCGGTGAAGACGAGCAGACGAAAGCCGTCATCCTCTATATTGAAGGCATCCGCGACGCCGTGCGGTTTGTTGAGGTGGCGCGCCGCATCACAAAGCATAAACCGGTGCTGGCCAAATACGTCGGCGGATCGGTCTCCGGCGCGCGGGCGGGCGCAAGCCATACGGGTGCGATGGCGGGGCCGGATTTTCTCTATGACGGCATTTTCCGGCAGGCCGGCATTATCCGCGTGCATACGATTGAAGATCTTTACGCGCACGGCTGGACGCTGGCGACCCAGCCGCCGCTTCGTGGCAACCGCGTGGGCATTCTGACCAATTCCGGCGGCCCCGGCTCATCGATGGCCTACACTTGCGATGCCGTTGGTCTGAGTGTGCCGCGTTTTTCCGATGCGCTTCAGGCGCAAATAAAACCGCTCATCGAAGCGCATGCGCCGGCCACCAATCCTGTGGATCTGACGTTTGACCTCGGCATGGATAAACTCTCGACGACGCTGCCTCAGATCATTTTGAAAAGCGGCGAGGTGGATGCGCTTCTTCTGCACGGCGTGATGCACTCGGGCTTCATGCGCGAGGTTTTTTCCCACGTGCAGGATTTTTTAAACGGCATGAGCTATGACGAGTTCATGTCGCATATTCAGCCGGTGGCCAAAGAGGCCTTTGAGCTGCCGCAGAGGTTTGGCCTCCCGTTTCTGGTGTCCACCTTTTTTGACGCCGAAGACGCGTATGCCAAGGGGTATATGGATGCGGACATCCCGGTTTTTTTCACGCCGGAAAACACGGCGCGCGCGCTGGGGTCGATGTATCGGTATGCGCAGATACAAAAGCGCCGCGATGGAATTCTTCCCGCGTTGCCGGAAATTTCAAAAACGGCAGAAGTGATTTTACAACAGGCGAAAACTGAAGGATACGCGGCGCTGGACGAATTTGAGGCCAAGGCCGTCTTAGCCGCCTATGGCGTGCCGGTGACACGGGAAATACGCACCTGCACCAAGTCAAAAACTGTTGAAGCGGCGGAGTCCCTTCGCTATCCTGTGGCGGTCAAGGTGTGCAGTCGCGACATTTTGCACAAAAGCGGCCAAGGGCTTCTGGCGCTGAATCTGCAAAATGCCTCGCAGGTGAAAAAAGCGTTTGACCAGATTCAAAAGGTGGCGGGCCGTCATGTGCCGGTGCTGGTCTCCGAGATGGTATCGGGAGAGCGGGAATTTTTAGCGGGTATGACACGCTTTGACGGATTTGGCCCCCTGGTCGTTTTCGGCCTGGGCGGTGTGCTGACGGAAATTCACCACGACACGGCGCTTCGCCAGGTGCCCCTGTCGGACGCCGATGCGCTGGAGATGTTTGACGAGATTCGATCCGCAAAGCTTTTAGGCGCCTATCGCGGCATGACGCCCGTTTCTACCGATGCGCTGGTCGGCCTTCTGCAAACGCTGGGGCACATCGCGCTTTTGCATCCGGAAATTTCCGAGATTGATCTCAATCCGATCATCATTAGCGCGGGTCAGCCCGTGGTGGCCGATGCTCTGATAGGCTTGCAAAAAGGGGAATAGAAAAAGCGCTCAGGCGTTAGTCGAAAGATCGGCAAAGCCTGGAAGGCCGCCAAGCGATGATGTTTTGACAACGGCGTTGACCACCGCCCGTTCCATGACGAAGGCGCAAAGCAGTCCCACTGTGCTGATATCCGCGCTGATTGAGCCTGTGGAGAGCGTAAAGATTGTATCGCCGTCCACCATTGTATGGGCGGGGCGCATCGTGCGGGCATAGCCGTTATGGGCCATGGACGCCACTTTGGTGGCTTGGGCCTTGGTCAGCGCGGCATTGGTCGCCACCAGTCCAATTGTTGTATTTCCGCTGAAAAGATTTTTTTTATCAGCATAGGCCCGAATCATGATTTCTTCCGTGTCGGCCAGGGTTTTGCCGTCGTCGTTTCGGGGCCCGGCGAGCTTTTGACCGGTTTGCGGATCGATCACGTCGCCCAGGCAGTTGACCGCAACCATCGCGCCGATTTTCAAATCGCCCACGGATACGGCACAGACACCCAGGCCGCTTTTCATGGCCCGGTCCATCCCCAGAATTTTCCCCACTGTCGCGCCCGTTCCTGCGCCCACGTTCCCCTGCGGGCAGGCCGTGCCCGCTTTGAGGCAGGCTGCATAGCCCATGGTCTTGTCCGGCCGCACGCGGAAATCGCCGAAGGTCAGGTCAAACAGCACTGCGCCGCAGACGACCGGCACGCGCGTGACACCCACATCAAAGCCCACGCCCTGTTCTTCCAGATACTGCATGACGCCCGCCGCCGCGTCGAGGCCGAAGGCGCTGCCCCCCGAGAGCAGCACGGCGTGTATGTTTTCGACCAGGTTGACGGGATTGAGCAGATCCGTCTCGCGCGTGCCCGGCGCCCCGCCTCGCACATCCACGCCCGCGACGGCGCCTGCGCGACACAGGATCACCGTGCAGCCGGTGCCCGCCTCGGTATTCTGCGCATGTCCTACGGCCAGACCGCCAATATCATTAAAATTGATTGCTTCTAATTTTGTATTCATGAATTGCATCTTAACGGGAAAAGAAGGACAAAAGCAATTGGATATTGGGCTTCTATTCCGTGTCGGTTGAACAGTCCGTTTAAAAGGGTTGACTTCGACGGGGCTTTTGTTTAATCTTCACGAGCTCGTTATTTCTACTCTTTCGCCCTCCTGAGGATAACGACAACGCCGCGGCAGTGTCCACAAAAAGAGCAATGAGTAAAAAAATAATGAGGAGGAAGGTATGCCAGTAAAAATTGCCATCAATGGGTTTGGTCGTATCGGCCGGCTGGTTTTTCGGGCCGGGTTTCAAAGCAAAGAGGTTGAGTTTGTGGCTGTAAACGATCTGGCGGATCCAAAAACGCTGGCCCATCTGCTCAAATATGATTCCGTCCATGGTATTTTCCCCGCCGAGATTAAAGCGTCTGAACATGGCTTTACGGTTGACGGCCGGGAAATCAAGGCCTTCGCCCTTCGCGACCCGGAACAGCTCCCCTGGCGGGATCTGGATGTGGATGTCGTTTTGGAAAGCACTGGGAAATTCACCGACCGCGACGGCGCGGAAAAACATCTCAAAGCCGGCGCAAAAAAAGTGGTCATTTCCGCGCCCGCCAAAAATCCGGACGTGACGTTCGTTTTGGGCGTCAATGCCGAAGACTACGACCGCGCCCGGCATGATGTGATTTCCATGGGCTCGTGCACGACCAACTGCCTGGCGCCGATTGTGAAAATATTGCACGCTGAATTCGGCGTGGAATACGGTCTGATGACGACCATCCATGCCTACACCAACGATCAGGTGGTGCTGGACGAACCGCACAAGGATCTGCGCCGCGCGCGCGCGTCGGGGCTTTCGATGATTCCCACGACCACCGGCGCGGCCCGCGCCATTGCGGAAGTCATTCCGGCGATGAAAGGCAAGCTCGACGGGCTGTCCATCCGCGTGCCCACCCCCAATGTTTCGCTGGTGGATTTTGTGGCCATCCTGTCTCGCCAGACGAATAAGCAGGAGATCAACGCGAAATTTCAGGAGTACGCCGGCCGCGGGATGAAAGGGATTTTGTTTTGTTCGGAAGAGGAGCTGGTGTCGAAAGATTTCAGCGGCAATCCGCATTCGTCCATTGTGGATATGCCCAATACGACGGTCATCGGCGGCAACATGGTAAAAATTCTTTCATGGTATGACAATGAATGGGGCTTCTCCAATCGCATGCTGGAGCTCCTTTCGTTCATCATGAAATGAAAAATACAGGTAAGCGAGGTAGGCACTATGAAGTATTTGGATTCGATTGATGTCAGCAATAAGAGGGTTCTGGTGCGGGTGGATTTCAACGTGCCGATGGACAAATCCGGAAACGTCACGGATGACACGCGCGTGCGGGCCAGCCTGGCCACGATTAACTATATTGTGGCCCGTGGCGGCAAGGCCATTGTCGCATCGCATCTGGGACGACCGAAGGGGAAACGGGTTGAAGAATATTCCTTAAAACCCGTTGCGCCCATTTTGTCATCCCTTTTGAAAAAAAACGTTCCTTTTGTGGACGATTGCATCGGCGATGCGGCCACGAGCGCCCTGTCGCAGATGAAAGCGGGCGATGTGATCCTTCTGGAAAATCTGCGCTTTCATCCGGGTGAAGATAAAAACGACGAGGCCTTCGCTTCGGAACTGGCCAAGCTTTGCGATGTGTATGTCAACGACGCGTTTGCGGTATCGCACCGCGCGGCCGCATCGAATACTGCCATTACGAAATTTGTTCCCGTGTGTGCGGCGGGATTTCTTTTGAAAAATGAAATCGAATACTTTCATAAGGCGATGGGGAACCCCGTGCGCCCGCTGGTCGCCATCAGCGGCGGGGCCAAGGTGTCGGACAAAATCACGGTTTTAGAAAATTTGCTCGATAAAGTGGATGTGCTGATCGTGGGCGGCGGCATGGCCTTTACGTTTATCAAAGCCCGGGGCGGTCAGATCGGCAAGTCGCTGTGCGAACCCGACATGCTGGAGCTGGCCAACAAAATTATGGATAAGGCCAAAGCCAAAAACGTAAAGTTTTTGCTGCCGACAGACGCCGTGATCGCGGAAGCCCCCTCGGCGGATGCCGTCACCCGGGTCGTCGATGCCGCTAATATTCCCGAGGGCTGGATGGGGCTCGATATCGGCCCGGCGTCTATCGCCGCTTTTTCCGAGGCCATCCGATCCGCTAAAACGCTTGTCTGGAACGGCCCACTGGGCATGTTTGAACTGGCGCCCTTCAGCCGCGGCACCTTTGATCTGGTCAAGGCGGCGGTGGACTCCGGCGCGCTGACCATTGTCGGCGGCGGGGATACGGATAAGGCTGTTCATCAGACTGGCCTCAGCGATAAAATATCTTACATTTCCACCGGCGGCGGCGCGTTTCTGGAGCTTTTGGAAGGGAAAACCCTGCCGGCGGTTGCCGCGCTGGGCTAAAAAGGGAGGCGTATCATGAGAAAGTGGATGGTCGCAGGGAACTGGAAGATGCACAACACGATGGGCGAATCCGTGGCGCTGGCCTGCGCGCTCAAAGACGGAGCGGATGCCGCGAAGGAAGGCGAGGTCGTCATTGCCCCGCCTTTTACCGCATTGCACAGTGTCGCCGAGGCGATCTGGGGAACGCGCGTGCAGCTGGCGGCGCAAAACATGCATTTTGAAGACAAGGGCGCCTTTACCGGCGAAGTGTCGGCATCCATGCTGCTCGATGCAGGCTGCGCGCTGGTGATTCTCGGGCATTCCGAGCGGCGCAAGTATTTCGGCGAAACGGATGATCTCGTCAATCGGAAAGTGAAGAAAGCGCTCGCGGCCGGATTAAAACCCATTGTCTGCGTGGGAGAAACGGACGAGGAGCGCGTGCAGGGCGTCACGCAGTCAGTGGTGGAGCGTCAGGTGCAAGGCGCGCTCGTCGGCGTGGCCTCGATTGAAAATATCGTGATTGCCTACGAGCCGGTCTGGGCCATTGGCACGGGCAAGGTCGCTACGTCCGATCAGGCGCAGGAAGTGCATGCCTTTATCCGGAATCTCGTGCGGGAATTATATGGCGCGGCGGCCGAAGATCTTCGCATTCTCTATGGCGGCAGCGTCACACCGGACAATATCGCTGAACTTGCCGCCATGCCGGATATTGACGGCGCGCTCGTCGGCGGTGCCTCGCTCAAGGCGGAAACATTTCTGGGCATCGTGGCGAAAATGGATTGAAAGAGGCAATAGGCAAGAGGCGATGGGCGATAGGTAAAAGGCAATCGCCCATAGCCTATAGCCTATAGCCCAAAGCCCATCGCCCATAGCCCATAGCCTATTATCTTTTATGACGAAAATTCTAATCGTTTATTCCTCTCAAACAGGCCACACCCGGCAGATGGCCGACGCCGTGGCCGAAGGCGCAAAATCCATTGAAGACGTTCAAGTTCTTTTAAAAAAGGCCACCGACGCGACGCTCGAAGATTTATTATCCTGCGATGGGCTGGCTGTGGGCACACCGGAAAATTTCGGATACATGTCCGGCCTGCTCAAGGATTTTTTCGACCGCACCTACGGCGGCGCTCAGGAGAATGTCTTTCGCAAACCGTTTGTCGTTTTTATCAGCGCAGGCAATGACGGCGAAGGCGCTCTTCGGGCCATCGAGCGCATTGCGCTGGGCTACAAATTCAAAACGGTTTTTCATCCCGTCATCGCCCGGGGCGAAATCACTCCCGATCATCTTGAAAAGTGCCGCGAGCTGGGCGCGACGCTGGCCGGCGGCTGCGCCATGGGTATTTACTGACGTTGGCCGCATCCGCGTGCTGGCTGCGCCAAATCCGCGTCTTGCAAAAATACTTCACAAAAACCGGCAGATCGTGTAGCATGGCGAAACTTTTAAGCCAAGCGAGGGGAAACATGATGACGGAAAAATTAAATAAGGCCAGCGTTTCGGTTCGCCTTGCCGACGGCACGATGATTAAGGGACTGCTCAACATCGGCAAGTACAACCGCCTGTCCGACTTTCTCAACTCGAAAGATTCCGAGCCTTTTTTGATCGTTTATGAGGCGTCCATGGCGGGTGTCGATGGCAAAGTCGTGATTATCAACCGCAATCATATTGCCTGGGCCGCCCCTGAATAGCACCTTTCCCCGCTTACACCAATGCTGCGTCTGCTGCTTTTTGGGGTAAGCGGGCGCGGCGATGACCTGCAGAGCAAGAATCGCCCATGGACAGTGTTCTTTTTTTCCAATACACATTATATTTTGCCCTGTACAGCTTTCTGGGATGGATGCTTGAAGGCCTCTACCGTTCGGTTTCTTTGCGGAAATTTGTCAATGCCGGGTTTTTGTTTGGGCCGTTTCTGCCCATCTACGGAGCGGGTGCTCTGCTGACCCTTTTGCTCAATCATTTTCTGCAAGACATCCCCATCTTCCTACGGTTTTTCGCGTTTGGTGCGGCCGTTTCTATACTGGAGTACGGGTTCGGTGTTTTTTCGGAAAAAATATTCAAGCTCAAATTGTGGGATTATTCGGCCAGCCGCTTTAATCTTCACGGACGCGTGTGCCTGCTGTTTTCACTGCTCTGGACGGCGCTGGCGCTGGTTTTTATTCTGGGCATTCATCCGGCCATCCTTTGGGCCTTCTCACACGTGCCTGCCGATACGGTCCGTTTGGCGGCACTGGCCTTTTGGCTGTATTTCATCACGGACGCCACGTTTTCCATTATATCGCTGGCCGCGTTCCGCAAGCGCGTGCGCTATCTGTATGAGGAATACTTCAACTTAAGCAATCCCGAAATCGAAAACCTGTTGAAATCGATCCAGCGTTTGCGCGAGGCGTTTCCCGATTTGAACGCCTATATCAACCAGAACATCCATCAAACCATCAAGGCCCGCGTCGGATCGTTTTTGAAGCCCGTGCAGGAAAAGATTATCGAGGCGCTCAACGGGCGCAAGGCTTTTGAAAAGGAATATTTTGATACGGTGGGCGATATCCTCGGGCACGGGGAGTTTTTGAAGCTCAAGGATTATTTTCACCATAACTCGTCGATTTACCATCACGTCCATGATGTCGCGTATCTGTCCTACCGCATCAGCAAATTCCTCAAACTCGATTACCGATCCGCCGCGCGCGGTGCGCTGTTGCATGATTTTTTTCTGTATGACTGGCGAAATCACGATGTGCCGGATCTGCC
Source organism: uncultured Smithella sp. (assembly GCA_964608995.1). Classification (GTDB taxonomy): domain Bacteria; phylum Desulfobacterota; class Syntrophia; order Syntrophales; family Smithellaceae; genus UBA8904. The sequence continues at coordinate 103,248 of CAZSQS010000003.1, forward strand.
GCGCGACAAGTTTCACGGTCTGGAACATCCCAAAATTGCGGCGGCCAACGCCAAAAAGCATTTTTCCATCAATGACATGGAAGAGGACATCATCCTCAAGCACATGTGGCCGCTGACGATGATGCCGCCAAAATACAAGGAATCCTTTGTCGTGTCGTTTGTGGACAAATACCTGTCGTCCAAAGAATTTATCATCGAGTATAAAAAAAGAGCGAAGGCCGGCGGCGCGAAAATAGCAGGCCGGCGCGGCCCCAAGCACCGTCTTTCGCCAGCCCCAAAGCCAAATTTCCCCAAGGAGATCGAATATGATTGACAAGAGCAAACGTTTCAGGCGGACCTATGTGCCTCTGGAAAAACTTGAAACGCTTCAGGGCCGGCAAATTGAATTTGCAAGCATCGCTGAAATGTTTTTAACCCGTGTCCGGGAAACGCCGGAGGCGGTGCTGGCCTATTATTACGAAGACGTCCTGAGCTATGCCCAGGTCAACGACCGCGCCAATGCCGTTGCAAACTACCTCAAGGCGCAAGGCGTGAAAAAGGGCGACATCATTTCCGTGATGATTTTAAACGCGCCGGAAATCTATTACACGATGTTTGGCGCGCAGAAGCTGGGCTCAATCGCGGGCGCGATCAATTACATGCTCAAGGGGCCGGAAATTGCCTATGTCCTGGAGGATTCCAAACCCAAAGTCGCGTTTGTCGGAAGTGATTATATGGAAGAGTTTGCCAAAGGCTTTCGCCTGTCGTCGCACAAACCCGTTGTCGTGGAAGTCGTCACAGAGGTCGCCCACACGGCATCTATCGCCCGGACGACGCTCGCCGAGATTCTATCCACCTACCCAACGTCGGAATGTCTGGTGGCGCAGTCCCCGGATGATCCGATCATGCTTTTGTATTCTTCCGGCACGACGGGCATGCCCAAGGGCATCTTGCTGTCCAACCTGAACGAATTATCCATCTGCAAGGGAAAAGCGATCTTCGGGACGACGCGTCCGGGCGATGTCTTTATGATTATTTTGCCGATGTTTCATGTCAATCCGCTTTGCGTCTGGACGTATCCGTCCATTTATCAGGGCCGCGCCATCTGCATCCGCAAGTCCTTTTCACCCAAGGATTTCTGGCCGTCGCTTTTGCGCTACGGTGTGACGACCGTCCAGGGCGTTCCGGCGATGTATTCCTATATTTACAACGCCGTCGATCCCGCCGAAATCGATTTTGACCGCCTGAAGCTGCGTCTGGCCTTTACAGGCGCCGCGCCCATGCCGGTGGAGCTGATCCACGGGTTTAAGGAAAAATACGGCGTGGAAGTGGTCGATGGCTATGGGCTGACGGAAGCCACGGGCGTTTCGACCACATCATCGGGCGTTCCGGAAAACATCGGCTCGATCGGTATGGCTTTCCCCGGCTTCGAGGTCGAAATCATGGATGATGACAACTGCATCCTCCCCTACGGCGAAAAAGGCGAAATCTGTATCAAGGGCGATGGCGTGATGATCGGGTATCTCAATAAACCCGAAGCGACGGCGGAGAGCCTCCGGGACGGCTGGCTGCACACCGGCGATATGGGGCATATGGATGAGCTGGGCTATGTGTATATCTCGGGGCGCAAAAAGGAAATGATCAACCGCGGCGGTGAAAACATCTATCCGCGCGAAATTGAAATTCCGCTGGAGCAGCATCCGAAAATTGCCGAAGTGGCGGTGATTGGCGCGCCTGATGCGGCGCTGGGCGAACGCGTCCGCGCCTGCCTCATTCTCAAAGATGGCTGCACGATGACGCCAGACGAGGTGCAAGCCTATCTGGCCGATAAAATCGCGAAATACAAGTTGCCGGAGTTTGTGGAGTTTATGGTGGAATTTCCTCGAAACCCCACCGGGAAAATTCTCAAGCAGGAGCTCAAAAAGAAATTTTGAATTGTCGGGCACGCTCGCGAGCGGTCCCTACGATGCAGCGGGGCCGAGAACCGTGCGGATGGTTTGCGACAGATCATCCACGCGAAACGGCTTTTGAATCATGGCCTGGCAGCCCTTGTCGAGAATTTGCTGGGCCTGATCCGAGCCGCTGTATCCGGTGGACAGAATCACTTTCACCTGCGGATTGATCTGTCGAAGCTGATTGAAGGTTTCGCTGCCGTTCATACCGGGCATGATCATATCCAGAATCACCAGATTAATTTCGTCCTGGCGCAGCTTGTAGATGTCCAGCGCTTCCCCGCCGCTGCCCGCGGTGTAGATCTTATATCCCAGGCTGGCTAAAATGTCGTGGCAGACCTCGACGATGGATGCCTCGTCATCCACCAGCAAAATGGATTCACTGCCCTTGAGAATGGTTTTGGCCTTATAAACTTCTGTCTGCACTTCCTTGTCGGACACCGGCAGATAAATGTCGAACGTGGTTCCGGCGCCTGGACGGCTGGCCACGTTGATCACACCGCCATGTTCCTTGATGATGCCAAAAGAAGACGCCAGTCCCAGGCCGACGCCCCGCACTTTTTCTTTTGTTGTGAAAAACGGCTCGAATATTTTTTGCCTCGTCTCGTCATCCATGCCCATGCCGGTGTCGGCAATGCTGATTTTCATGTAGCGTCCTTCGGCCGGGTCTTCAGCGGAAAATTGACGGTTGAGGATGACATTTTCCGATTTGACGTAGATGTCGCCGCCTTGCGGCATGGCCTGCCAGGCGTTGACCAGCAGGTTGAGAATGACCTGCTCAATCTGCACGCGATCGACTTCCACCGTCCAGGGTGTTTTTTCATAACTCTGATGGACGGTAATTTCTTTTTTCGTGCGTCCGAAAAGGTTGACGGTTTTCGCCAGGAGCGTATTGACATCCGTCGGCTTGGTCTCATAGCGCCCACCCCGGGCAAAGCCCAGGAGTTTGCCGGTCAGATCTGCGCCGCTTTGCACCAGCGACTGGATGTTCATCACTTTTTCAAAATCCGGATGCATCAGGTCGATTTTGAGCAGCATGAGCGATATATAGCCCTGAATACCCATCAGGATGTTGTTGAAGTCGTGGGCAATGCCGCCGGCGAGCCGGCCGATGGCTTCCATTTTCTGGGCGTTTTGCAACTGCGCCTCAAATCGCTTCCGCTCCGACACTTCCCGGGCGTTGGCGACAATGCCCCGAATCGCCGGATTGGCCAGGCAGTTGCTGGCCAGCACTTCAATGTGCGTCCAGGCGCCCTGTGCGTCGCGGATGCGCAGCTCGGTGGGAATGCCTTTGTTGGTGTGGTGAATCACGGCAGCCAGCGCATTCATGGCCACGTCGTGATCATCGGGATGCAGATATTCCAGAAAGTTTTTTCCCAGAAGATCAATCTGGCGGTATTTCAGAATATTTTCAACGGACGGAGAAATATACTTGAAATGCCCCTTGTCATTTAAAACCACCACAATGTCTGAAGAATGGCGCAAGAGCTCCTGGAGGCGGTCTTCCGATTCCTGTAAGCTCATTTCCGCTTTTTTCCGTACGGTCACATCCAGAATGGACCCCTGTGCATGTGTGATTTTGCCCTCGGCGTCGAAGATAAAGACGGTTTGATCCTCCACCCAGCGAACGTTGCCGTCGCTGTCGAAAATCCGGTAGCTTTGTGTGAAAGACGGTGCTTTTTCCTGAACATGTTTTAATATTTCAAACCGAAGACGATCCGTATCGCCCGGATGCGTGATGTCATACCAGGAGATGCCGCCGGACAGAAAATCTTCAGCGGCATAGCCCAACTGGGAAATGTTGCCGGAGATGTATTCCAGCGGGGCGTCGTGCGCCATGCGCCAGATGCAGTAGATGACCGGGCTGCGGTTGATGATGGACTCAATATCCACCAGACGTTTCAGTGAAAATTCGAGATTCTTCTCTGTTTTTGCAAGCGCCAGATGGTGTGTGGTCATATGGTTTCACCCTCGGTGATGGAATGTTGCATTCTGCTTCGTTACATAATCCCGCCCACGGCCGTGACGGATTTCTCCGGTTTCAGCATGAAACCGGATGTCAGGCTGACCCCTATCTTATTCAATTGAATGGCTTCATAAATCTCTTTTTGATATTGGAGGGCAAAATCCGCGTAGCCCGCTGAAAAGCGCCGCCTTAACATCTGCCGGCTTTCCCGCCGAAGCTGACGGCCCAGATATTCGGTGATCCAGTCCAGTGCCGCGTCCGTCATTTCGCTGGCCGTAGCGTCATAGACCACGGCGGCCGTCATGTCGCCTTGCTGTGTTTTCTCGCGGATGGCCGCAAGCACCTCGCCGCCCGCGGTGGCGCCCATTAAAACAGCTTCGCGGCAGTCGTGAAGAAACTGCGCAAGTTTTTCGCTTGGGAAATAAAGCGCTTCGCCCAAACGCACGCCCTGTCCGTCATTTTGGATGATGGGAAGACGCACAAAGGCGCCCTGAAGTTGAATAAGCGATGCGGCTTCATCGATATGCCGATCGGTTTCCTGACGATTTGCAGCGCTGAGGGTTGTGGTGCTTTTTCGAAATCCCAGACGGGAATAGATTTTGTCCACGGGTGGATCAAATAATATCTTTTCCAGAATAATGACGGAATCGATCATGTATCCAGCCTGTATGACGTTGATTTATTTTGACAGGTTATTGTATCGCTTTTTCCACCGTTCCAGTTTCTTAAACGCGTCCGCCACGATATCCAGAAGCATATCCATATCCAGCGGCTTTTCAAAATAATCGTCAAAGCCCGCCTCCCGGCATTCCTCAATTTCAAAAAGCGGCGCCCAGCCGGTAATGGCGAAGATCACGGAGACGGGCTTGGTTTCACGAATCTGACGGCAAAGATCAATACCGTTCATGCCGAAGAGTTTCAGGTCAAGGAAGATGACGTCAATATCGTTGTTTTTGAGTATGTCCAGCGCGGCATTACCGTCTTCGGCGGCAACCAGTTCGTAACCCTCGTCCGTGAAAACACCGGCAAACAATTCCCGCACGGAGGATTCATCGTCAACAATCAGAATTTTCCCTTTCAACGCTCTGGGGCTCCTTCCCGATTTATTTCTTCAAGAGTTCTCGTAGTTTTTCGGCAACGGCATCTCCCATTTCTGTGGCGCCGGCCAGTCTTTTGCCTTCCGAATAGATATCCCGCGTCCGCCATCCATCTTTTAAAACCGCCGCGACCGCTTGCTCGATACACTTCGCCTGATCAGGCAGGTTCATGGAGTAGCGAAGCATCATCGCCACCGACAAAATGGTGGCCAGCGGATTGGCGATGCCCTGTCCGGCAATATCCGGTGCCGATCCGTGAATCGGTTCGTAAAGCGCCTTGCCTTCCCCCAGCGAGGCCGAAGGCAGCATGCCGATAGAACCGGTCAGCATCGCGGCCTCGTCGCTCAGGATGTCGCCAAACAAATTCGTTGTGACGATGACGTCAAACTGCGACGGGTTGCGAATCAGCTGCAGCGCGCAATTATCGACATACATGTGTCCGAGGCTTACATCGGGGTAATCCCGGCTCACCTCCGTGACCACGTCGCGCCACAGTTCCATCGATTCCAGGATGTTGGCCTTATCGACCGACATCAGGTTTTTTTTGCGCGCGCGCGCCAGCTCAAAGCCCCGAAGGGCGATGCGGCGAATTTCATCTTCCGAATAGACCAGCGTATTGACGCCTGTGCGCTTGCCTTTTGCATCCCGGGTGACGCCCCGCGGCTTCCCGAAATAAACATCCCCGGTCAACTCCCGGACAATTAAAATATCGATTCCCCGCACAATCTCTTTTTTCAGAGGCGAGGCATCGAGCAGCTCTTCAAAAGCCACAACCGGTCGTAAGTTTGCGTAAATCCCCAGCGCTGATCGTAATCCCAGAAGCGCCCGCTCCGGTCGAACGCTGTAGTCGAGACTTTCCCATTTCGGCCCGCCCACGGCGCCCAGCAAAACGGCGTCGCTGGCCAGGGCCAGTTTCAGGCTCGACTCGGGAAGCGGCGTGCCGAAAGCGTCGTAAGCGCAGCCGCCGACTAACCCGTGCGTCAGTAACAGATCAACAGGTGTATTATCGGAAATCACCTTTAAAATCTTTAGGGCTTCCGCAATAATTTCCTCTCCGATGCCGTCTCCGGGGAAAACGGCGATTGAAAATGGCTTGGCGGTCATAGAGTGCTCATTTCTTCGCGAGGTGTTTCATCAGCCCGCCGTCGGCGATCAACTGTTCCATGAAGGGTGGAATCGGGCGAATGGAAAAGGGTTGAGAAGAATCCCGAACGGTAATCGCACCGGCGGCGCTATCGATGGTGATCTGGCTGCCTTCGGCAATGGCATCCGCCAAATCTTTCGATTCGAAAATCGGCAGTCCCATGTTGAACGCATTGCGATAGAAGATGCGGGCAAAGCTTTTGGCCACCACGCAAGAGATGCCTGCCGCCTTGATGGCGATGGGGGCATGTTCCCTTGAGGAGCCGCAGCCGAAGTTTTCACCGCCTAAAATAATATCGCCCGCTTTCATTTTTTTAACGAAATCCGGATCCGCATCCTCCATGCAGTGCAGGGCCAGTTCCTTCGGATCGGAGGTTGTCAGATAGCGTGCCGGAATAATCGCATCCGTGTCGATATTGTCTCCAAATTTCCAGACTTTTCCTTTGAAAATCATACTGAAATAAACCTTTCTTGTCTTGTTTTTTAGAGTTCTTCGGGCGACCCGATGCGGCCCAAAACGGCCGAGGCCGCAGCCACGGCGGGGCTTGACAGATACACTTCGCTTTTGGGATGTCCCATGCGACCCACAAAATTGCGGTTGGTCGTGGCCACTGCCCGTTCGCCTTCGGCCAGAATTCCCAGATGGCCGCCCAGACACGCGCCGCACGAGGGAGGCGAGATCACGGCTTCGGCGTTCATAAAGATGTCCAGAAGCCCCTCCGCCATCGCCTGCTTGTAAATGGCCGGCGTCGCGGGAACCACAATCAGCCGCACATACGGCGCAGCCTTGCGATTTTTCAAAATCGAGGCGGCGATTCTCAAGTCTTCAATCCGGCCGTTTGTGCAGGAGCCGATGAGCGACTGGTCAATCTTGACATTCCCTGCCTCGCTGACCCCCCTCACATTGGACGGCAGATGCGGAAAGGCCACCTGCGGTTCGAGTTTGCTTGCGTCAATTTCAATGACGTCGGCGTAAAGAGCGTCCGCGTCGGAGGTGAAAATTTTATAGGGCCGTTTGGCGCGCCCCTTGACGTAGTCCACGGTCACGGCGTCGAGCGCAAAGATGCCGTTTTTCGCTCCGGCTTCGATGGCCATATTGGCCATGGACAGGCGATCCGCCATGGGCAGGTCGGTCACCGTTTCGCCCGTGAATTCCATGGCCGAATACAGAGCGCCATCCACGCCGATCCGGCCAATGATATGCAAAATCAAATCTTTTCCTGAGACCCATTTGGCGCGCTTTCCGTGAATGACGAATTTGATGGTTGGCGGCACCTTGAACCACAACTCGCCGGTGAGCATGGCCGCGGCAAGATCCGTCGAGCCCACGCCGGTGGCGAAAGCCCCTAAAGCGCCGTAGGTGCAGGTGTGGCTGTCGGCGCCGACAATCAGATCGCCGGGAACGACAATGCCCTGTTCCGGCAGAAGCGCATGCTCCACGCCCACCTGTCCGCCCTCGTAAAAATGCGTAATGCCCTGTTCGAGTGCAAACTCGCGCACGATTTTGCACTGCTGGGCGGAACTGATGTCCTTATTGGGCGTGAAATGATCCAGCACCAGGGCAATTTTATCCTGGTTAAAAACCTTTTTTCCGCCCGCCGAGCGAAATTCGCGAATGGCGATGGGCGCGGTAACGTCGTTGCCCAGCGCGATATCGACTTTGGCGTTAATCAGTTGTCCGGGCGCGATGTCTTTGAGCCCCGCATGCGCCATTAAAATTTTTTCCGTAATTGTATGTCCCACGTGTCTTTGCTCCTTCACCTTTAAAAAATACGTCTCAATTCTTCAGAGGCGTTTTAATACTCCATTTTTTTTCTTTATTCAACTTTAACCTTCCGGACATTGTCTTTTAAAAACTCCAGACGGTTGAGCGCATTGATATAGGCCTTCGCCGAGGCGACAATGACGTCCGGATGCGCGCCGCGCCCGACGACGGAATGATGATTGCGCTTGAGCTGCACCATGACTTCGCCCTGTGCGTCCGAGCCGCCCGTGATGGCGTTGACGGCGTACTTCAACAGCGGGTAGTTGGTTTTGGTGATCTTGCGAATCGCCGCAAACGTTGCGTCCACCGGCCCGTTGCCAAACCCCGCGTCGCGGATGACCTCTTTACCCACCTGCATCTCCATGGTGGCCGAGGGAATGGCGACATTGCCGCTGACGACATTCAAATACATCAGCGTGTATTTGTCCTCGCCGCGGTAAATTTCCTCGTAGAGAATCGCTTCGAGGTCTTCATCATAGATGTCCTTCTTGATGTCGGCCAAGGCCTTCACTTTGGCGGACACTTTGTTGAGCTGCTCGTCGGTTAACGCATAGCCCATTTTTTTCAAATGATGCGCAATGGCCGCGCGTCCGGAATGCTTGCCCAACACGATATGCGTATCCGAGATGCCGACGGATTTGGGCGTCATGATCTCGTAGGTGATCTTTTCCTTGATCAGGCCGTCCTGATGGATGCCGGATTCGTGCGCAAACGCATTGGCGCCGACGATGGCCTTGTTGGGCTGTACCCCAATGCCGGTAATCTGCGTTAAAAGACGCGATGTTTTATAGATCTGATCCGTCTTGATTTTCGTGTAAAGGCCGAAAAGGTCCTTGCGCGTGGCCAGCGCCATGATAATTTCCTCCATCGCCGTGTTGCCCGCGCGCTCGCCAATGCCGTTGATGGTGCATTCCACCTGGCGCGCGCCATTGCGGATGGCGGCCAGCGAATTGGCTACCGCCAGCCCCAGATCGTTGTGACAGTGGACGGCAATCACGGTATCGCCCATGTTTTTGACGTGGGCGAAAAGATGGGCGATGAGCTCCCCGAATTCCTCCGGAATGGCGTAGCCTACCGTATCGGGAATATTGACCGTGGTCGCACCCGCGTCAATGACGGCGGAAACCATTTGCACCAGATAATCCCGGTCTGAGCGTGTGGCGTCCATCGGTGAAAACTCAACATTCGGCGTATAGGAACGCGCCAGTTTTACGGCCTCGACGGCTTCTTTGAGCACCTGCTCGCGGCTCTTTTTGAGCTGGTATTTCAGATGGATGTCCGATGAGGAGATAAAGGTGTGGATGCGCGGATGCGCCGCATCCTTGATGGCCTGCCAGGCCCGGTCGATGTCGAGATTGTTGGCCCGGGCCAGCCCCGCCACTTGGGATTTCTTAATTTCCCGGGCGATCTGACGCACCGCCTCGAAATCGCCCTCTGAGGCAATGGGAAAGCCCGCTTCAATAATATCCACGCCCAGTTTCTCGAGCTGCCTGGCTAAAATGAGCTTTTCTTCCGTGTTCATGCTGTTTCCGGGCGACTGTTCCCCGTCGCGCAGTGACGTGTCAAAAATAAAAACGCGATTTTTGTCCTTTTTCATAAATAGCTCCTTTCAGGTCTATCTTTTAAATTGAAAATCTTCATCGATACATAAAAAAAGGGCCGTGGATTTGTTGCCCACGGCCCTTTCAGGTAATCAACGATGTTTCACATTCAGTGATGACCCGAAATCGGCGCGCAGGCGGCCCTAAGCAACAGGCCCAAAAGGCCCAGCCCCAGAAGCAGGGTCAATAAAGCGCCGGTGTGGGGAATCATCAGGATACTGAACATTTTTTCTCCGTTAGTCATTTCTTTCAAATACGGTATCGGCAACATAATGCAAAACTTAAATCCTGTCAAAATATTTTTTACGGATCAGCGCCCGACGCACCGATCAGGCGCTAATCCGGGGCGTGCTCGCGTTAGTTACGTCAACTTCCCATTGAATCTTGCAGGCCGGTCGCGTATGCTGGCCGCATATCAACGGAGCTTAAAAACAGGCGGGACAAAATGGTCTTTGATCCTTTCGGATGGCTTGAGAAATATGTTTCGGCGCGCACGTTGCACAGGCTGATCCGCGCAGGCATTGCGCTGGTCCTGGTCGGTTTCCTGATCCATCGCGTCTTGTCAATGGGCCGCTACTGGTTTAAACCCCTGTGGGTTGTGGAAACGCTCGTCTTTGTCGTTTTTCTGTTAAGCTATGGGATTCGCAAAGACCCGCTCGATCGTTCCCGGGGCGCGCGGGAGATCCTCATTCCCTTGATGGGCGGCATTTTGCCGTTTGGCCTTCTTTTTTCTCCGGCCCGGGTCTCCCTGCTGGGATCCACCCCGTGCCTGTATATGATTTTTGTCTGGATGACCGCCGCCACCTGCCTTACACTGTGGGGGCTCTGGACGCTCAGGCGCTCTTTCAGCGTGACGGTTGAAGCGCGCGAGCTGGTCACGGGCGGCCCCTACCGCCTGGTGCGCCATCCCGTCTATCTGGGAGAAATGCTGACAACGGCTGCCGTATGCGTTTTTCGCTGGTCCTGGATCAATGTGTTTCTGCTGGTTGTGTTTATAGCCATTCAATTGTATCGTTCTTATATGGAGGAGACCAAGCTTTCCCGGGTTTTTCCCGCCTATGGCGACTTTGCCGCAAAAACGCTCTGGTTTTGGCCGCACAAACCATAAAAACTATTCAAATATTTTTTCAGGAGGAAGTTCTTTCATGGAGTCCTTAATCAGCAAGCGCTGGCATCACGAGTCAGCCGACGAGGTAACGACCGTGCTTTCAACCAATCCGGCCAAGGGGCTTTCATCGTCCGAAGCCAATGAGCGCCTGGAGCGTTTCGGTCCCAACAGCGTGACGGCCAAAAAACAGCAGGGAGCGCTGATCCGTCTTCTCCTGCAATTCCATCAACCGCTTATCTATATTCTGATTGCGGCGGCGGTGGTGACGCTGTTTTTGCGGGAATGGGCGGATTCCGCCGTCATTTTTGGCGTGGTGATTGTCAATGCCGTCATCGGATTCGTTCAGGAATCCAAGGCTGAAAAAGCCATTGAATCGCTTAGAGTAATGATGACGACGCAGGCCAATGTGTTGCGCGACGGAAAATGGATTTCGATCGACTCGGTTGATCTGGTCGCAGGCGATATTGTCAAGCTTTCATCCGGGGACAAGGTGCCGGCGGATGTCCGGCTTTTGACCTGCCGCGATTTGCAGGTGGATGAATCCGCGCTCACGGGGGAGTCCGTCCCGGTTCAAAAAAAAGAAGGTGTTCTCGATCCGGAAACAATTCTGGCCGACCGGCGCAACATGGCCTATGCGGGCACGCTGGTGACCTACGGGCAGGCCGAGGCCGTCATTGTCGCCACGGGGGATCAAACAGAAACGGGGCGCATCTCAGAGCTCATCGCCTCCGCGGTGGATCTGTCCACGCCGCTCACGAAGAAGATCGCATCGTTTAGCAAGGTGCTCTTGATGGCCATTTTGATTCTGGCCGCCGCAACATTTGCCGTGGGGATGTGGCGCGGCGAAAGCGCGATCGATATGTTTATGGCCGCCGTTGCGCTGGCGGTGGGCGCCATTCCCGAGGGGCTGCCCGCCGCCGTGACCATTACGCTCGCCATCGGCGTGAACCGGATGGCCAAACGCAAGGCGATTATCCGCAAGCTCCCGGCGGTGGAAACGCTCGGGAGCACCACGGTGATCTGTTCGGATAAAACCGGCACGCTGACGGAAAATCAAATGACGGTGCGCCGGATCTTTGCCGGAGGAGCCTTTTATGACGTGGACGGCAACGGCTACGCACCGCAAGGCCGCATCACGGCACAGGGCGCAACGCTCGACGGCGATTTGCCCGTGGCGCTTGCCGAAACCCTGAAGGCCGGTCTATTGTGCAACGACTCGCGGCTGGTTGAGGCTGACGGCCATTGGCGCATCGAGGGCGATCCCACCGAAGGCGCACTCATCAGCGCCGCTGCCAAAGTGGGCCTCACGCCGCAAAAAGCCGAAGAAGCCATGCCCCGGATTGATGTTGTTCCCTTTGAATCGGAGCGGCAGTTTATGGCCACACTGCATAAAACCGCCGACGGCAACGTCCTGTATTTGAAAGGCGCGATCGAAAAAGTTCTGGAAGCCTGTTCGGAGGCGCTGGCTGGCGACGGATCCTCCGTCGCGCTGGAGAAAGCGGATATGATAAGAAAATCCGACGAGCTCGCCTCCGGTGGCCTGCGTGTGCTGGCGCTGGCGCTAAAGAAAATGGATGCGGACAAAATCGACGTTAAAGAGGGCCTGTCGCATCTGACATTTCTGGGGCTTCAGGGCATGATCGATCCGCCGCGCACCGAAGCGATTCAAGCGATCAGCGTCTGCCGCGGCGCGGGCATTGCCGTCAAAATGATCACGGGTGACCATGCCGTCACCGCGACGGAAATCGCAAGGCAACTGGGCATTGGCCTCGTCCGGAACGCCGGGGATGAAAAACCGGCGACGCTTTCGGGTGCCGAGCTCGAAGGGTTGACGGACGAGGCGTTGATCGAAACGGCTGAAAAGACGTCTGTCTTTGCCCGTGTCGCCCCCGAGCAGAAGCTTCGCCTGGTGGAGGCGCTTCAGGCGCGCAATCACGTTGTGGCCATGACCGGCGACGGCGTCAATGACGCACCTGCGCTCAAGCAGGCCAATATCGGCATCGCGATGGGCATCACCGGTACGGACGTCTCCAAGGAAGCGGCCGACATGGTTCTTACCGACGACAACTTTGCCAGCATCACCGCGGCTGTCGATGAGGGAAGGCGGATTTTCGACAACCTCATTAAATTTATTACCTGGACGCTGCCGACCAACGGCGGCGAGGGCCTGGTCATCCTCGCGGCAATTATGAGCGGCGTCATGCTGCCCATTCTGCCGGTGCAGATCTTGTGGATCAACATGACCACGGCCGTGCTTTTGGGCCTGATGCTGGCCTTTGAACCCGGTGAGGCGGATACCATGAGCTATCCGCCGAGGCGTCCCGATGCGCCGATTCTGTCCGGTATTTTGCTTACCCGGATTGGGCTCGTCTCCGTCTTGCTTCTGGCGGCGGTCTTCTCCGTCTTCACATGGCAGAAAGCCAACGGCTACCTCATTGACCAGGCGCGCACAGTAGCGGTCAATCTCTTCGTCATGATTGAGCTGACGTACCTGTTTAATTGCCGGTCGCTGACAACATCTATGTTTAAAATCGGGCTCTTCACTAACCCCTGGGTGCTTGTCGGCAGCGGCCTGACGATCGCGTTGCAGCTTTTGTTTACCTACGCGCCGTTTATGAACCGGATTTTCAAGAGCGCGCCAATTTCACTCAAAGACTGGGGGCTGATCGTGGCGATTGCGGTTGCTGTTTATCTTCTCATCGGTTTTGAAAAATGGCTCAGGCTGCATGTGTTTAAAAAACCGCGCTAACGGGGCAGACGGCGGGATCGGGCACGTCGTTATGCGTGAAAAATGATGTTTTTCACTTCTTTTTCGATCTTCTGCGCCTGACCATGTCAGAGCCATGGCCGGCGAAATGGCGTCATGGGGCCCCGATCGTTTATTAAGAATCTTTCAACAGTGCTCGTATCATGAAAAAAACTTATATATCAAGACCCTAGTCTTTTTAATCGGGAATATGGAAAATATACAAATTTTAATACATATTTTCGTTGATCGGCATATGCCTTGAAAGCGAATGAAGAACAGGTTTTGCCGAGGATGAGCATCACACAATATGCATCATTAATCAATTTGACCTTTAATTACAGCGGAGAAATCATCATGAAAAAAATATTATTCCTATCAATGGCTGCATTTCTTGTAGTCATATCGTTTGCGCAAACATCACAAGCCGACTGGCCGATAACGAGCTATCCGGAATTTCGGGGAAGAGTCATTGATGCGGATACGAAAGAGCCGATCGAAGGCGCGGTGGCGGTGGTTTATTACATGCGGGACATGCTAATCGGCGGGCCGGGCGGGCCGGGTTATTATATCCTTCACGCGAAAGAACGCCTCACAGACAAAAAAGGCGAGTTCCAATTTCCGTCTTACACGTCATTTCATATCCTTTCGGATGGTGGCAGCTCAAATTTTATATTTTTCAAACCAGGCTATATGGCAATTTCGGCTATGGTTTATACCATCAACGGCACTGACGTTTACGTATCACTCCATGACTACCTTTCTATCGGTAAGGTCGGCGAGGAAAAGGAGATTAGCGGAACAACAAAATATTATGGCAAGGTTGTCACATGGAAAGGCCCGGCTGGTATTGTGGAGTTGAAGAAAGGGGAAAGAGATCCTTCAATACCAACTAATTATCGATCTAATAAATTACCGCTTCTATTCAAGGCCTTAAATGAGGACAGGAGAATACGTGGATACGAAGGAGAACTCAAATGAATTTATGTTATATAAAAATATATTTTATATTTATTGTAGTACCACTCTTAATTGTTTGGTCGGGGGTGGAGGGATTCACTCTTAGTCCCAAAACTCATAGAGAAATCAATTCTTACATCGCTGACGAGAAACTAACTGAATATGGCGAAGATATCGACAAATACTTAAAAAATTATCTTGGAATGAAAGACGGCGTTAAGACTAATATTAATTTTCAAATGGTAAAAGAATGGATTGCCTATGGCGGCGAGAAAGAAGATAGTGGTGGAGTTCGTTCCATGTACCATTTTCATAATCCGATGAACAATGAAGGTTTAATCAAGGACGTATCCGCTGTGACCTGGGCGACACTGCCGGTAGAGGGGCAAAACTTAGCGCCGCTTTCCTCATGGAATGACGTCCGGTATTATTATGAGCGGGCCTTGACGGATAAAGACAAGACGGAACGTGAAAAATGGTTTGCTCTGACATTTCAGGGTGTGGGCCAGATCATGCATCTGGTGGAAGACATGTCCGTACCTGCACATACACGGCATGACACCCATCTACCTTTTTTAGACTCTGATGGCTATGAAAAATGGTTCGTAGACGAGAAAGCCACGCCAAAAACACCCTCAATTATTGAATATCCCATTTACAATGGTTACACACCTTTCAATAAGGATCTCTTTTTGATACCCCAACTTTTTGACAGCGGAAAATATGTGGGAACAAATCCGGGCGATACGCTGTTATCCACTATCGGCCTTGCGGAATATACGAATGCAAATTTTTACAGCGGGGATACACTCAACGCTATAAATTTTCCATATCCCCAGGTTGATGCTAACAAAACGCACGTTGAACCATTTAAAGGTCCGCAGGGACTTCACTATAGACAATATTATCTTAAAGACTGCAATGAAGTTAATTACTGTCAACAAAGCACAGTACCAGGAAAGGAAAAGGCATATGATGGTTACTTGCTTCGTGCTGTTGATTTGAATGCCTATTGGGACCAAAAGCTTTCCAATCCAGTTAATCTTAAGCATGATATTCCAATTCTGGATGATAATGTCCATCGCGACTATGCCCAACTGCTCATCCCCCGTGCTATTTGCTACGCGGCGGAAGCGTTGAAGTATTTTTTCCGGGGCCAACTGGACGTGACAATGGGCGTTGGTAGTTTGACCATTAAGAACACTTCTCGCGAGACCATGAGCGGTGGCAAATTTTATCTGTATTATGACAATTCAAACGATGAAAGGAAGTCTATTGAAATCAGTAACAGCGCAGTTTCAACACTTGCAAAAGATGGAGAGGGTGAACAAACCATTTCTTTTAATCAGCCCACTGAGACAGTAAAATCCTATACGCTTGTATATAAAGGTCAGCTCGGCGGCGAGAGCAATGCCGTCATCGGCAAAGTTATTGAGTCTGCTGTTTGGGAGCCCTGGAATGGACCGCTTGTTAACTCCAAGAACACCTGGCAGACGATTGCTTATGGGACGAATCCCTTTTCAATTGATAAAATTGATAATAATGGATTTCTTAATTTTGATCTGACTACAGCCGCGCCAGAAGGCGTGTTTGCAGGTCTATGGATAGAAACGTCCATACCCATACCGAAAAGTGAAATGTATTTCAATATATCAAGCACCTTAACCACGCCTTCCGTCCTTCCTAATGGTTCTGGTTATAGCGTTATGTGGATAAAACTCCAAGACGATAATGAGAATAGCAAAACATTCTTCTTCGGATGGTCAGCGCCATATCCGCCCTCTGATTCATGGACTTTAATGGATAGTAATAATGACGGAAAAAATCCGATATCACTCAGCCCCCTGACAGGACATATTGAATTCATAGCAATCGGCGCTAATTTGTGTCCTGGCGCAAGGGGACAGTTTAAATCGGATTTTATAGATTTCAGATGAAGAGCACACAGAGACATTCTGTTAGTAAAGGTAACAGTTTAGTCCCTATTTCGTTGGGCAAAATAATCATCAACTTGAATCTAACTCAGGGACATCCTATAATGCGCCCGTCGAGAAAAAAATAATATTTAAAAGATCAACAATAACGGTAAAGTCAATTTACCGCTCATTTCCAAATACACGTCTTCCCTGCGCCTGCAAGGCAGATGTGCCGTTATCAATCCGAAACATGAAACACACGGAGTATTGCCGGAGGTTGTCGAGGCCCATTCCAGCCGGAACCCCCGCGCATCGGGAGGATGTTATGCCCGGCGCAATCATCCAAATCATCCGATCTTTCCGGACGCTGTCCGACGCCTCCGGATGAAAAAAGGCGGGTAAACGGTCGTGCCCAATGTGCGCGTCTGAGGGTGCAGGCTGTCTAATTATTTGATATTAAATAATTAGGTGACAATTTTCTTCCGGTGGTCCCCTGCGGAGGATTTTGGCATCCTTAATGCTCTTTGCTTAAACCGGGCGGGACAGTTGTGCCTGCCGAACACCCCGGAGATGCCGTGGACGGAGATGCGGATTGTGCAACCCGGTCAGGTTCACAACCGTCTTGATGATGACTTTTTCGTGTTCAGGAGTTTGGGATATGGCCATTCTGGATAATTTTCGTAAAAAGGATTTCCCCGATCAGATTAATCTCTTAACTGAAATTCAGGCGGAAAGAGACAAAGAGGCCATCCCGGATCTGTTTGACCTGTATGCCAAGCCCTTAAATGACACAATGATTGACCACATGGTGGTGACCAGTCTTCACACCCTGCTGGCCGAAGATGAGGCTGAGACGGTTCGAAGGATTAAAAGCGGCGAGATGCGCGAAAAGGCTTTATGCATTAATATCGCAGGGATGAACCGGTTTGTCTCGTCGGTTCCGGTTTTGCACAGCATGATTCGAAACGACAAGTTCAAGGAATTGCACGCTGACGGGTTTTTTGCCCTGGCGGAAATCATGTCGCCGGAGTCGCTCCCGCTGTTTCGCGAATATATTGACCATCCCAAAGAGATGCTCTCCTCGCTGGCTATGAAAATGGTCGGGCAATACGCTGATGAAGAATCCATCGACAAGCTTTTATCCATTGTGGAAGAAGCTGAAAAGATTGCCGAATATGAAACCTGCTCGCTGCAGGTGGGGCTCGCCGTCGAGTCGCTGGCCGGTATCGATTCGCCCAAAGCCCTGGCCGCTCTGGTTTCCCGGATCCATCACCGAAACGCCACCATCCGGCGCGTCATTCACAGGGCGCTGGCAAAAGTCGGCGCGCCCGCCATTCCGCTGATTGCCGCCGTATTCGATGGCGACGACATCGATGAAAAGATTGTCGCCGCCAATGTTCTGGGCATGATCGGCCATAAGCTCGGCGGGGAGGTCATGGTGCGCGCGCTCGATGCCGGTAAGGCGGATCATCCCAATGTCCGCTATGCCATCTTTGAAGCATTCGGCAACATCCCGTTTCTCAAGGGCCTGACCTGCCTGGTCGATGCCCTGGCCTGTGAAGAAGACGATCTCACTCTGATGGCGGTGGTCACCGCGCTGGAAAATCAGGTGAGCTCCGGCGTAATTGCTCGCACCAAAGAGCTGCTCAAAACGCCTGGTTCCCGCCGCGACAAGCTCATCCGCATGGTCATTGCCGCCAAGGCGGTAAGCCTGTTTCGCTGCCTTTACGCCGAGCCGGAACTGACGCCGCTCTTGATGGAAGAACTCCTGCGCACGACGGATCCGGAGGTCCTGACGGTCTTCAAGATAGCCCTGTCTAAAGTGGATGGAGAGCAGGCGAAAGAGGACTTGGATAAACTCTGCGCCATCAGCGTTCCCGTGACCGGACGCGACGTCCTGGTCGTCGATGACTCCAGGGCCATGCTGAGCTTTTATGGGAGCGTCGCCCAGGATCTGGGGCTTAAAATTCTGACGGCTGAAAACGGTCGCGAAGCGCTGGATATTGTGGAGCTGGATCAGTCGTTCGACCTGATCATTACCGATATGAACATGCCGGTCATGGACGGACTGGAACTCACGCGTGAGATCCGGCACAAAATCGGCAACAAAACCATTCCCATCATCATGGTCACCACTGAATCGGAGCAGTCGCAACGGGACATGGCAAAAAGCGCCGGTGTCGATGCCTTTATCACCAAGCCCTTTACCATGCAGATCCTCCGGGAAAAGCTGACGACGTTTTTCGATGATATGACGCCCGCGTAGTAGAAGGGAATCCGTATCGTCAACCCCGTCGTTCAATTATTTTTTCATTTTTTCCACGGAAAAGCCGCGCTTGCGCAGGAGGTCAATGACACTATCGGTTCCCGCCAGATGCGCAACGCCGACAATGATCATCGTCGGGCTTGATCCCCCGATGACGCGCTCAATCTCGCGCATCCAGCGCTTGTTTCTGTCGATCATCAGCGCCTGATACAGCTCGGGGTAATTTTTAAGCTCGCTGAGACTAAAGGCTTCAATGCCCTTTTCGTCACCTGCGCGCCAAGCGCGGATGATGCCGTCGAGTTTGCCCTCGAGATGGCGAAGCTCGTCGATCGTTTCGCGCACCTGCTCGTCACCCCTACCCCCATCCATCATGGTAAGAAAGCCGATCTGCTCATCCACCGTTTCCAGCGCGCCTGCGGTCTTGCCGTCATTTTTGGCCCGGTCGAAAAAAAACTGATCGACGCCGTGGGCGGGTTCAACACCGAGCTTGGCCATTTCCTGCATGCTGATCATTAAAGAAAACATCCAGGGGCGAAAGATGATCCACTTCTCACAGTCGTGGTTTTTCTCGCGGCAGAACTTTTGTGTTTTTTCCCAGGTTGCGGGGCTCAAATGATCCTTTAGCGTTGTACCATCGGCATAAACCGCCGCCGCCATCAGCTTTTGCAGATAAAGGGGCGAGGCCATCTCCTCAAGCGGCGCTTCAAAGATGAGATGCTTTGCGCGTTCATAGGCCGCATTGAACTGAGCAGGAAGGGGATGATCGGAGGCCCGAAGCACATGGCTCGACCCCGCGATATACACAGTGGTTTTCGGGCCCTTCACTTCCCAGACCGAGCTTTCGGCCTGCGCGAAGGAGGCCGAAAACGCCACAAAAAGCAGGCCGCACAAAGCGCCCCAAATCGCAAATCGGATGCCTGACTTCATCTTTTCCTCCTTCAAGGACTACGCAAACCGGATGCCGAACGATCCGTCTTCGAGCAGGTCCAGAAAGACCTCGCCCGGCATCGTCTCTTCGCTTAAGCGCGAGAGGATCTCGCGCGCCAGTTGCGGTAAAATGGTGCCGCGCAGAATGTGATCGATGTTGCGCGCGCCGGTTTCCACCTCGGTGCAGCGGTTGGCGATCTGCTCCACCACTTCCGGCGAGTAGGTCAGTTTCATTTTATTGGTCTCCAGCATGCGCGCCGCGAGCCCATTGAGCTTCAGGCGCACGATGTCCTGCATGAACGCGGCATCGAGAATGAAATAGGGCACAATCGTCATGCGCGCCAGGAGCGCGGGCTTGAAGTGCTTGGACAGAATCGGCCGGATGGATTCGAGCACCTGCTCGGCGGTGGGTTTCGGATCAGTGGCGCAAAGCCTGGTGATGGCATCTGAGGCCAGGTTGCTGGTTAAAAACAAAATGGTGTTTTTAAAATCGATGTCGCGGCCTTCGCCGTCGGAGAGCGTGCCCTTATCAAAAACCTGATAAAACAGATTGACGACATCCAGATGCGCTTTTTCCACCTCGTCGATGAGCACGACCGAGTAGGGGCGCTGGCGGACGGCTTCCGTCAAAATGCCGCCCTCGCCGTATCCGACATAGCCGGGAGGCGAACCGATAAGCCGGCTCACGGTGTGGCCTTCCTGAAACTCGCTCATGTTGACCGTGGTCAAAAAGCGTTCGCCGCCGAAAAGCAGATCCGCCACGGCCAGACCCGTTTCCGTTTTCCCCACGCCGCTGGGGCCCACCAGTAAAAAGATGCCGATGGGCTGGCGCGGATCGGAAAGCCCTGCCTTGGAGGCTTTGATAATCTGGCCAATGGTGCTTACGGCCTCGTCTTGCCCCTTGATGCGTTCGCGAAGCTGTTCTTCAAATTTAAGAATGCTTTTGGTCTGTTCGCGCGAGACCTTCCCCAGGGGAATGCCCGTCCAGTCGGAGACGACCTTGGCCACCACGTCGGGATCGACTTCGATGCGCACCAGCGGCGCGCCCTGCTGGATGGCAGCCAGTTCCTCCGTGGTTATGCGGACGGCCTCTTTGAGCTCATTTAATTTTTCTTCGGGCGCCGCTTCGCTTGCCGCTGCGTAAAGCGCCCGGCGCTCTTCGACGAGCCGGTGGGCGATCTGGGCCTCTTTTATCCAGCGGGCGCGCAACGTTTCGAGATTGGCGGCAAGCTCGGCGAGCTTTTCATCAATTTGCACGGGCCGGGCCTCGTCAATGGCGATGCCGTGGAGCCGGTCTCGCTCCAGGGCCTTTTTCTCCCGCTCATAGGCGCGGATGGAGCGCTCCAGGTCTTCGACTCCGTCTGGCTTGGCGGTGAGCAGAATTTTCACACGCGCCGCGCTCGTGTCTAAAAGATCCACGGCCTTGTCCGGCAGCTGCCGACCGGAGATGTAGCGGCTGGAAAGCTCCGCCGCCGCGACGATCGCATCGTCGCGCACGATCACGCCGTGGGCCGCCTCGTATTTTTCCTTGAGGCCGCGCAGGATTAAAACGGCGGTTTCGACATCCGGCTCTTCGAGCTTGACGAGCTGAAAACGCCGCGCCAGCGCTGCGTCTTTTTCAAAATATTTTTTGTATTCCGACCAGGTCGTGGCGGCCACTGTCCTAAGCTCGCCGCGCGCGAGCGCCGGTTTGAGCAGATTGGCCGCATCACCTCCGCCTGCCTGATTGCCCGCGCCGATGAGCGTGTGCGCCTCGTCGATAAAGAGGATGATCGGCGTGGGCGAGGATTTGATTTCATTGATCACGGATTTGAGGCGGTTTTCAAACTCGCCCTTCACGCCAGCGCCTGCCTGCAAAAGGCCCATGTCGAGCCCCAGCAGCGTTACGCCCTTGAGCAAATCCGGTACGTCGTCTTCGACGATGCGCACGGCCAGGCCTTCCACGACGGCGGTTTTGCCCACGCCCGCCTCTCCCACGACAATGGGATTGTTTTTGCGGCGCCTCGCGAGAATATCGATCATCTGTGAAATTTCGCGGTCGCGGCCAAAGACCGGATCAATGTCGCCGGACTTGGCCTTGGCGGTGAAATCCGTGCAAAACCGGCCGATGGCGGTGGCGCCGCCGGGCGCGGCGGCTTCGTGTTGTGTGGTTTCTTCGCGAAGCGCCTGTTCAATCGATGTGGGGGCCACTTCGGGAAATTGCGCATGCAGCGTTTCGCGGTTGATCGGTTTGAGGAGGCTGATGTATTTGCCGTCCGCGAGACGATAGAGTTTATTCAGAAGCGCCGAAAGGAGCGCGCCGGAGCGGATCAGGTTTTCCTGAAAGTCGATGGAGGAGACGACCCAGGCTTCCTGGAGCCACTCCATTAAAAAAGGCGAGAAGACGGGCTTGCCGGTGTTTCCGGTGCGCTGGCCTTCCAGATCCTGCTCGAGCGTCCACTTGAGCTCGTTGATATCGACATTGAGCTGGCGAAGCAGCAGCGGAATGTCCGCCTTCGGGTCTTCCAGGAGCTTGATCAAATAATGTTCGACCGTGACTTCGTAGTGCGAGCGGGACACGCACAGGCCCGCCGCTCCTTCCAGGGCGTTGGTGCAAAAGGCGTTCATTCGGTGGAGCAGGGCTTTGATATCGATGTTCATCATGGCGCGATTCCTTTCCATTAAGAAATTAAAGATTGAATCTGTTTTCCGGCGGGAGCGAAAAAACGAAAGCGCCCGCCCTTATGTCTTATGCGCTTAAGGGAAAAACCGCCCGCACTTCGCCGATTTTAGGGCCGGAAAAAATCCAGGTGTCGAGCCCCAGCCGGGCGGTGGTGTCGCCGCCTAAGCGTACGGTGGTGGTTTCCCCTTCTTTCAAAATCAGTTCCATATCGAATTCCAGCGGGTCTTGCAGATAAAAGTTGATGAGGGCCGCCATACGCTTATGCTCCTTGTTGTCCGGCAGGAGCTGATGGAAGCGCGGATAGTTAACCGGGCCCGCAATGATCCGGAATTTGCCTGTCCAGTCTTGCACGTCTTCGCCGATGACGGAATCCTGGCCGAGGCTGCATCCGGCTTCGCCCAGACGCATCCGGTCGTCGGGCCGTATCTTGACCATCCGCAAAGCGCACTGGCTGACGGTGATCGCCATGCCGCCAAATGCGTCGGACAGCAGCGTTTCGAGCCCCCAGGCGCTGCGGGGACGCTGGTTTAAAAGGCCCGCATAGCGAAGCAGGGAATAGGCGTAGGGCATTGCTTCGCGGTGCGCCGGCACACCCAGGCCGATCAGGCAGAAAAGTTTTTCCAGCGCGGCTCGGTTATCCTGCTCGCAGACCTGGAAAAACAGGCGGTACTTTTCGCAGCAGTAGTAAAACAGCGTAAAGAGGCGATGATTGAAAATATCCAGAAAATCGCGCGCCACGGTTTCTTCCATCGCTTCTTCCTGGATGAGGTCTTCCGTGTAAAAGGTGGGCAGAGGCGAGGCGGGGCCGTAAAGCCCCAGAAAAGTTGCATCGATGACAAGCCCGTCGGTCTGCCCCGGCAGCGGCCGGATGGCCGTGATGTCGGAGGCGGGAAAGCCCAGGTCATTTTGCGGGCGGATCAGCAGGTTTCGTTCGCGCCGGATGAACGTTTCAGGGTCTTCCGTGGTTTCCGGAAGGTAACCCGCGAGGCGCAAAAGACGCATCGCCTGAAAAAACGAATACGGCCGGCTGTTTTCCAAAAGCCCGGATATTATATCAGGGGCGCATTGCCCAGTCTGGCCGGCCATGTGTAAATTTCTCCTCGCAGAACTTCTTCAACCGTCAAGGCGGTAAAGGCATTGATGGAGGCGTAGCCTCCCAGAAAATGATCCAGCACCGAACTGAACAAAAACATGTCGCCCAAAGAGGCGTAGCAGTCGCGGCGAAGCTTCATGCGGACTTCACGGCCGCGGTAGAGCCGCCCGCGAAAAAGCCTATCGGCAGGCGTGTCGTCAATATGCTCGATGCCGCTGATGCGCTTTTTATTGGCGGAAACGACGGCCTGACTCTGGGATTCCGGAAAGATGTAGAGATCCAGGAGCGCGCGCAGGTTGTCGCGGTTGACCAGCGACAGGTAGTTGAGCGACAGGTGCGAGATGAGCCGCCACAAAAAGTTCGAGCCCACCGGCGGCATGATCACCTGCGTGACGGGCTTGATGTTGCGAAACGTGACATACTCGGGACAGTTCGGTCCCGGCACGCAGATATCGCCCATGCGCAGGCTCTCCGGCAAGACGCCGTTGGTGCAGGAGAGCGATATGGTCAGCGTTTCGGACGGCACGGGTTCCGTGTTGGGCGGATACGCTACGGCCAGATAGATATCCATGCCGGATTTTAAAAGGGAGTTACGCAGGCTGGTGTAATAGACGGGTGTGGATGAATAGTCCGGGTTGAAATGGTCAAAGGGCTGATAGGGCCTCTCTTCCGAGCGCGACTGGATATAACCCGAGACCCGATCCACGGCGTAGATCTGATAGTAGTCCGGCGTCTCGCCCATCGGGCGCACGTAATACCAGTCCTTGCGGTGATCGATGGCAATCGGATCCGCCATGTGATCGAAGATATTGATGACCGGTGTGGCAAACAGCACGAAATAATCCCGGTTGATCCGCGGGGGCCCGACGGGCAGGTCGGCAAGCTCAAAGCGGATTTCAAATTTTGTTTTGTCGCCGCGGTTTCGCCAGGCCTCAAGTCCGGTCAGATCAAGATAGAGAAATTTTTCCGGCGCATAGAAGTATTCCTGGAGGATGCGAAAGCCGGGAAATGAATTGGGGGGATAGGGTAAGAGCGACGCCTCACGGGAAAACCCCACCTCTTTCACAGAAGAAGCGGGAAGGATCAGCGTTTCGCCGCCATCATGTGGTTTGACGATCACCCGGCGCAGGTGGCGCATCAGTAGATAATAAAGGTCGGACGCGCCGCTGTAGTCGCCTGACAGAAAAAATCGCAGCGACGAAACGGGCCACTCGGAAAGCTTAATGCCGTTTAGCTCCATATTCAACCGGATTTGCGGCGGCTGACCCGCCGGCTGCTCGAAGGCCGCATCCAGGAGCGACAGGGGGTGGACTTCGACATCAAAGCAGGTTTTAAACCCGCAAATGGTATTTTCAACCGGAAGCGACGAAAGGTTGGAGCCGGCCGGAACGATGGCCGCTTGCTTCATGGTGGGCTTGGGCTTGAACGCGACGGTGGATGATGACGGAATCGGGCGCAGGTAGTGCGGCCACAACAGCCGCACGAGATCCTGAATGATTTCTGGAAACTCGTCGTCGAGTTTC
Source organism: uncultured Smithella sp. (assembly GCA_964608995.1). Taxonomy (GTDB): domain Bacteria; phylum Desulfobacterota; class Syntrophia; order Syntrophales; family Smithellaceae; genus UBA8904. The sequence continues at coordinate 127,952 of CAZSQS010000003.1, forward strand.
TGGCGCAAAAGCCCGGTCTGGAAGGAGACGCCTTCGAGCAGCCGCTCAACGTCCGGATCGGCCGTGGGGCCGCTGAGCATCGGGGCCAGCGCCGGATGCGCCTTGGAAAAGGCGGCGCCCAGCTCCTTGAGATTTTCCATTTCCTTTTGAAAATACCGGTTAAACATGTCCTGCCTGTCGAAAGATGTGTCGGATTTCGTCGTCTTGCGGGTGGCCAGTCGCCTAAGTTTTCAAGCTGATCTTGCCGTCGGAATCGACGATGGTTTCAATCAAAATATTTTTGCCGGACTCGCTCATCAGATGCGCGATGATTTGAAAGCGCAGGCACAATAAGTCGAATTCCTGCGGCATGAACACGACCTTGACGCCGCGAAGCCTGGGCTCATACGTCTCAATGGCCTGCTTGATGGATTTTTCAATTTCCGTGGCCGATTCCGGATAGGAGGTCATAAAATCCGTCAGATCTGGAATACCGTAGGTGTCGGAAATCGGGACGTTGCCCTGCCGTGTGTTTAAAATGCGCTGCAGGTGCGCCAGAATCGAGTCGATCTGCCGGCGGTAATCGCCGCGGCTTCGCCGGTTCGGTTCCTTTTTCCAGGTGATAATGCGCTCCAGAAGTCTTTCTTCCCTCATAATATCGCCTTGATCACTCCTTTGCCGCAACTGAGGCGCAATAAAAGAAAACCCTATTTAGTATAAGGGTTTATAAACAAGACTTCCGGTGGTGTCAATGACTATTTTCGTTTTTTACCCGGGGGAGCATCGTGGGGAATATTTTTACTTGACGCCTGAAAGTAATTCGCCTATTTTCCGCTAAAGTGCAAACAAGCAAGGATATGCAATCGGGTGGTTGAAAACCTCATCAACAATTTATCCACGTACCTCCAGGGGTCGGTGTTTTTGGCTTTTGTGGCGGCCTATCTGGGCGGGCTGGTCATCAGCTTTACGCCCTGCACGTATCCGCTGATTCCGGTGACGGTGGGTGTTATCGGCGCTAAGGGGGCGACGTCCAAACTGCGCGGGTTTGTGCTTTCGCTGTTTTATGTCTGCGGCATGGCGGCAGCCTACGCCGCGCTTGGAGCGATGGCCTCCCTGACGGGGCGGCTCTTCGGGCAGATGCAGACCACGCCGCTGGTTTATTTTATCATTGCCAACATCTTTTTGATCATGGGGCTCTCGATGCTGGGTGTGTTTTCGATTTCGATCCCCATTCCGAAATGGGCGATGAAGTTTTCCGGTGGCCGCACGGGGTATATCTCCAGTTTTCTGATCGGCGTTGCCTCCGCTTTTGTCATCGGCCCCTGCACGGCGCCCGCGCTGGGCGTGCTTCTGGGCTATGTCGCCTTGCAGACGAACGTGATTTTGGGTGTCGGGCTGTTGTTTGTTTTCGCCTTCGGCATGGGAACTCTGCTGATTCTGGTGGGAACCTTTGCCGGCTTTTTGTCGTCGCTGCCGCGCTCGGGTGTCTGGATGACCTACGTCACGCGCGCGTTTGGCGTAATATTAATCGGTGCGGCCGAATACTTTTTGTGGACGGCTGGTCAATTAGCGTTTTAAAAAGGATAATGATGAAAAATCGATGGTCTCTGATATTGCTTGGTTTTTTGACGGTTTTGCTCTTTTCGGCATCCGTGTGTCTGGCCCAGTATATTCCCAACGCGCCTTTCAAACCGGTCTATCCGCTGGCGCCGGACTTTACACTGAAGGACCTGAAAGGCAAGACGTTTCGTATGGCGGATCAATTGGGCAAACCGGTGCTGATCTTTTTCGGCACCACCTGGTGCCCCTACTGCCGGAAGGAAATTCCGAACTATAACAAGATATTGGAAACCTACTCGCCACGAGGCCTGGTGGTAGTTTATATCAACATCATGGAGCCTCTTGCGAAAGTGAAGCGTTTTGCCGAAACCAATGGTATGGCTTTTCGGGTGCTCCTCGATGAAGATGGATCGGTGGGCACGGCCTACAACGCCGTCGGTGTTCCCTCCATTATACTGGTGGACCGCGAAGGTCGCATTATCCGCCAGGGACACGCGTCGGCCGAGATGCCGATTGAGGAAGCGCTTTCACAGAAGTAGGGGGCGGGCCAAGGTTTAGGATATTACAGATCATCGCGCGAATAACCGATAGAACTGTTTTGGATTAGGATAACCCCATGACACAGCAAAACTGGCTTCAAAGACTGACACGCTCCGCGACGGATCGTTTTTTGGGCGGCGTCTGTGGCGGACTGGGCGAACACACGCCCATTCCCTCCTGGTGCTGGAGACTGTTTTTTATCCTGTTGCTGATTTGCTTTGGCACGGGATTTTTGATCTACATCCTGCTTTGGATTTTTATACCCCGCCAGGCGTCTGCGTATAAAAAAGGTTAAGGCTCGGGCTTTCTGCGGTAGATAGGCGATGGTTGTTTGTTGACGATTAAAATTGATAATCTGGCGATCGATGCGATAAAACCCGGTCATATTCGACAGGCCTGTCCTTTGCTTTTTATTCATGGCGGCGGTGCGACCAGCCGCTGCTGGCAAAACTATCTTTCGTATTTTGCCAAGGCGGGATGGGAAGTCTTCGCGATCAATCTGCGCGGCCATGCCCCGTCGGATCGCGAGGAGGCGCTGGCGCAAGTGACGCTGGAGGACTATCTCGACGATGTGGACAAAGTCATCCGCCGTCTGGACATTGCCCATTGCGTTTTGATCGGGCATTCGCTGGGTGGATTAATTGCGCTCAAAACAGCGGAAAATATCAAAACGGTTTCGGGGCTGGCGCTGATCTGCAGCGCGCCGCCTCTGGGCATCGCAATGGAAATGCAAAATGACCTGCCCTACGCGGGAGCGATTCTTAAAACCATCTGGGGTCTGATGAATATGAAGCCGGTGAAAATGACATATCGCATGGCCGAAAAAACCCTTCTGAATAATATCGATCCGGCCCGGCGGCAGGAGGTGTTTGAGATGTTTGTCGCAGAGTCGCTCGTGGTGGGCTACCAGGTGGCACAGGGGGTTTTCGTCAATCCCGATAAAATTCTCTGTCCGAAGCTGGTTGTCGGCTGCGCGAAGGACATGATTGCGTCACCTTACATTCAAAAAAGTCTGGCCGACTTTCTGGGGGCCGACTATCTCGGCTACGAGCAGTTTGCCCATCTGCCCATGCTGGAAGACGGGTGGGAGAAGGGGGCGGCGGACATCGCCGCCTGGCTTCAACGATGAAAAACCGGGAGACGTCCACGGAGGGTGTATTGTGCAAAAGGAAGGAATCTTAAAAAGGAAGGAAATAAAATGAAGTACTCAGACGATATTTATATTTACGAGTGGACCAACTATTTTGACAATAACTGCAACAGCTATTACATCGGGGGGAAGGTGCAGGCGCTCATCGACCCGGGCCTGACGCGCTACCTGCCCGATTTGCTCAATCAGATGTCCAATGACGGCATTAAGAAAAAAGACATCAAATACGTGATCAATACGCACTCGCATCCGGATCACTTTCAGGGCTCGGAGCTTTTCGATCAGGAGAAGGTCAAAATTGCGCTTCATCGCAAGGAGCTGGATTTTCTCAAAGGCATCGGCGGAGAACTCTACGGCCTTTTCGGCATTTCCGCGCCGCAGATGCAAATCAATATGCAGCTCGAAGACGGCCGCCTGGAGCTGGGCGATCAGGTGTTTCGCGTCATCTGTCTTCCCGGCCACACCCCCGGCTCAATTGCGTTTTTCTGGCCGTCTAAAAAAGTGGCGTTTACCGGCGATGTGGTGTTTCAGCAAAATGTCGGGCGGACGGATTTTCCCGGCGGGAACGGCTCGCTTTTGAAAAAAAGCATCGTCACTTTGTCGGATCTCGATGTGGACGTGCTGATGCCCGGCCACATGGGCATCATCGAGGGGCATGACAAGATTCAGGACAACTTCAACATTATCATTCAAAATATTTTCCCCTATATTTAGGGCGTAGAGACAAATGGAGGATTAAAGGCGCATGGCCAACGAAGGCAATAAAGTCATCTATTCGATGATTGGCGTGAGCAAGGTTTATGAAAAAAAGCCTGTGCTCAAAGACATCTATTTATCGTATTTTTACGGCGCGAAAATCGGCGTTCTGGGTCTCAACGGATCGGGTAAAAGCTCGCTTTTAAAGATTCTGGCCGGCGTCGATACGGAATTTTTGGGCAAGACAATCCTCTCACAGGGCTATACGGTGGGTTACCTCGAGCAGGAGCCGCTCCTCGACGAGGATAAGACCGTCCGCCAGATTGTTGAACAGGGTGTGCAGGCCACGATGGACGTGGTCAATGAATACAACGCCGTCAATGAAAAATTTGCCGAGGAGCTCACAGACGACGACATGGCCAAGCTCTGCGAGCGTCAGGCCCAGCTGCAAGATCAGATGGATGCGCTCGATGCCTGGGATATCGACTCGCGGCTCGAAATGGCGATGGATGCGCTTCGCTGCCCGCCCGGCGATGCGCCGGTCAATGTGCTCTCCGGCGGCGAACGGCGGCGCGTCGCCCTGTGCCGGCTTTTATTGCAAAAGCCGGATATTCTGCTTCTGGATGAACCCACCAACCATCTGGATGCCGAATCGGTCGCGTGGCTGGAGCATCACCTGCAAAAATACGAAGGCACGATTATCGCCGTCACGCACGACCGGTATTTTCTGGACAATGTGGCGGGCTGGATTCTCGAGCTCGACCGGGGCCAGGGCATTCCCTGGCAGGGCAATTATTCCTCATGGCTCGAACAGAAGCAAAACCGCCTCAAAACCGAGGAAAAGGCCGAAGGTCATCGCATCAAAACCCTCGAGCGCGAACTCGAATGGATCCGCCTGTCGCCGAAAGGCCGCCACGCCAAATCCAAGGCGCGCATCAATGCCTACGAAGAGCTTTTAGGAAAAGATCTGGAGCGCGAATCCGGCACACGCGAAATCTTTATCGCGCCGGGGCCGCGCCTGGGCGATCTGGTCATTGAGGCTAAAGCCGTCAACAAGGGCTATGGCGACAAACTCCTCGTCGAAGGCATGACCTTTTCACTTCCGCCCGGCGGCATCGTCGGCGTCATCGGCCCCAACGGCGCGGGCAAGACGACGCTGTTTCGCATGATCACCGGCCAGGAAACACCCGATGCCGGGACGATCCGTATCGGAGAAACGGTGAAGCTGGCCTATGTCGATCAGAGCCGCGATTCGCTCGATCCGGATAAAAACATCTGGGAGATGATTTCCGACGGCCAGGATATCGTGAATGTCGGCAGCCGCCAGATCAACTCGCGCGCCTACGTATCGCGCTTCAATTTTTCCGGAACGGATCAACAAAAGAAAGTCGGAACGCTCTCCGGCGGCGAGCGAAACCGCGTGCATCTGGCACGCATGCTCAAGGAGGGCGGCAACGTCCTGCTGCTCGATGAGCCGACCAACGATCTCGACGTCAACACGCTTCGCGCGCTGGAAGACGCGCTGGAGAGCTTCGCGGGTTGCGTCGTGGTCATCAGCCACGACCGCTGGTTTCTGGACCGCATCTGCACACACATTCTGGCCTTTGAAGGCGAAAGCAAGGTGCTGTTTTTCGACGGCAACTACTCGGAATATGAAGAAGACCGCAAACACCGTCTCGGCGCAGCCGCCAGCCAGCCGCACCGCATCAAATACCGCCAATTAACAAGGCGCTAGCATGGAAAAAGCACTGATTCTTTTGTTTCTGGTGCTGCTTGTCGGACGCATGGCCGTCCGTCTTGGATTGCAGCGCCTCAATATCGCCAATTTGCGCGCCAGAGGAAAGGAGATTCCGCCGGTGTTTGAAGGAGAAATTGATGCCGCGACGCTTGGCCGGATGGTCGATTACACCATGGATCAGGCCCGCCTGGAATGGAAGCAGGAGCTCTCCGGCGACGTTGTTGAGCTTGCGGTGTTGTTTTTAGCGCTCCCCGCACTTGTGTTGTGGCTGACAGGGTTTGAAGTTCACCTCATTTTGCAGGCGCTGATCTTTTTTGCGGCGTTGGCCGTCATCAGCGGCTCGGCAGGCCTTCCCTTTGACGCCTATTCCACCTTTGTGCTTGAAAAAAAATACGGTTTTTCCACCATTACCTGGAGGCTGTGGCTTTTGGATCTGGCCAAGTCGGTTGCCGTCTCCACCGTACTGGCGGCCGTCATCATCAGCGCGATTCTGGCGTTTATCCTGTATGTTCCCAATACCTGGTGGTTCTGGGGCTGGCTGTTTTTCACCATTTTTCAGGTGGGGCTATTGTGGCTCTACCCGGTGCTGATTGCGCCCCTTTTCAATAAATTTGAACCGCTGCAGGATGAGGCGCTCAAGGAAAAAATCAACGCACTGCTTTTGTGCGCGGGCCTTTCCGCCGAGGGCATTTATTCGGTCGATGAGGGAAAGCGCTCGCGCCACACCAACGCCTATTTTACCGGTCTGGGCAAAACCAAACGCATTGTGCTGTACGACACGCTTTTAGCCTCGCACACGCATGAAGAAATCGTTTCGGTTCTGGCGCATGAAATCGGGCACTGGAAAAAAAAGCATATCCTTAAACAACTGATCTTCATGATTGCCGCTTCGCTTGTCGGATTTTATCTGATTTACCGCATCGTGGCCTGGCCGCCCGTGTATGGCGCGTTCGGGCTGACGCAAACGCCTGTGTATGCCGGATTGTTCCTGGTGTCCGTATATTTTTCGGCGGCCGGATATTTTCTTTCGCCGCTGGGCGCCGCCGTCACGCGCCGCTTTGAGCGCGAGGCGGACCGGATGGCCTTTGCGCTCACCGGCTCCGCCCGGCCCATGATTGACGCGCTAAAGCGTCTGGCCAAAGACAACTTAAGCAATCTGCATCCGCATCCCTGGTATGTGCGCTTTTATTATTCTCATCCGCCGCTGGTTGAACGGATTGAATATTTGCAGGCGATGGATTATAAAAACGGCAAAAAATAAGGAGGGAGCGACATGCCGATTTACGAATTTTATTGCAGCCGCTGCCATGCCATCTATAATTTTTTTTCCAAGTCGGTCAACACTGCGAAGGTTCCGTCCTGTCCGGTCTGCAAAAATAAAGTGCTGACGCGGCAGATGTCCGTCTTTGCGGCCATTACCGGTGGGGCCAAAGAGGCGGGCGCAGAGGATTTGCCGTCTGGCTTCGATGAGGCCAAGCTGGAAAAAGCGATGATGGCGCTGGCCTGTGATGCGGAAAAAATAAACGAAGATGATCCGCGTGCTGCGGCGCAATTGATGCGCAAACTTGCAAAAACCACCGGACTGCCGCTGGGCGACGGGTTTGAAGAAGCGCTTGCGCGCCTGGAGGCGGGCGAGGATCCGGATAAAATCGACGAGGAGATGGGCGAGTTGCTCTCCGGCGATGATCCGTTCGGCGCTTCCAAGTCTGGCAAAAAGGCGCGGTCGCTTCGTCCGCCCCGCCATGAGGACACCTTATATGACCTCTAACGCTTTTTATGACGGCAGGGGGTGTCATCGATGAGCGTTTTTGAACGCACAAAACTTGCCGGCATCCCGCTTTCGAACCGGTTTGTCCGCTCGGCCACCGGCGAGGGGCTGGCGACGGGGGAGGGGTTTTGCTCGCGGGCGCTCACCCGGATGATGGTGGATCTGGCCAAAGGCGGCGTGGGGCTCATCATTACCGGACACACGGCGGTTCGCGCCGATGGACGGGTTGGCCGCCGCCAGCTCGGGCTCTGGCACGACGGGCATCTTCCGGCGCTTTCCGACATGACCGGCCGTGTCCATGAAGCCGCCGGCAAAATCGTAATGCAGCTTAGTCACGCGGGCCTGTTCAGCCATCCGGCTGTCACGGGCGAGGCGCCGCTCGGGCCGATGCAAAAAGCGCTGGAGGGGGGCGTCATCTGCAAAGAGATGACCCGCAGGGATATTCGGGACATCACCCAATCGTTTGCGCGCGCAGCCTGTTTGGCACGCCTTGCGGGCTTTGACGGCGTCGAGATCCATGCAGCGCACGGGTATTTGCTAAGCGCCTTTCTATCGCCGCATTTCAACCAGCGGCGCGACGAATACGGCGGTACCGTTGAGAACCGTGCGCGCTTTCTTCTGGAGGTTGTCACCGCGGTGTTCGACGAGGCGGGCCGCGACTTTCCGGTATTCGTGAAAATAAATACCAACGATTATCTCCCTAACGGGCTCACGGTTAATGATATGCTCCAGAGCGCTTCACTTTTGCAACAGGCGGGTGTCGCCGCCATCGAACTCAGCGGCGGGACGGTGCAATCCGGCAAAATGATTCCGGCGCGCCCGGGCAAGCTTGCGCCGGAGGCCGAAGGGTATTACCGGGAAGAAGCGCGCTATTTTAAACAGACCATCGGCCTGCCGCTGATTTTGGTCGGGGGATTTCGCTCTCTGGAGGTGGCCGAGCAGGTTGTTGCCGACGGCCTCTGCGATTACGTGGCCCTGTCCCGTCCCTTGATTCGCGAGCCGGATCTCATTTTGCGCTGGATGCGAAACGATCGCGCGCCGGCTTTTTGCATATCGGATAATCTGTGCTACCGACCGCTTATGGCGGGAAAAGGGCTTTACTGTCTTTCGCAGATTCAGGAAGTCGAAAAAATAAAGGCCCGAACAGAAGCGCTGTTTGACAGATCCGGCGACTGACAAACCGGCGGATTATTTTTTAAACAGGGCGTCAAGTTTGTCTCGTGAATCAGCGGGCGCAGCGCCCGATGGATGGGGTCCCTCTTTAAAACGAAAGTAATCACAAAAATTCGCGCGTTCTTTATCTAAAACCCGTCCGGCCTGACGTTCGCGGCAATCGTTATAAGCGCCGGGTTCGTAAAAGGCGCAGTTGAGGCAGATGTGAAGATACGCGCCACAGAAAGGACAGAGTGTCTGTCGGCCGATAAAGATATCCGCGTCAATCTCTTTTGAACATTTCCTGCAAAATTTCATGGTCAAACCTTACAGAGCCCACCGGAGATTTGTCAAGCGCCTTTCAGGGCACACAGCGCCTGTTTTTGGGGCCCATCGTTATTAAAAGGTGAAATTCGCCGGGGGATATGGTATGGCAAAGCCCAATATTCTTCTGGAGGCGCTCATGGCGGATAAATCGAAGCTGGGTATGGAATTCCCGCCTTACACGCTAAACATTGAAAAAAGTAAAATTGCAGAATATGTCACCGCCGTTTCCCAAAAGGATGATCCCGATCAAATCCGCGAGATCTACCGCGACGAGGAAGCGGCCCAAAAGGCCGGTTATGAAAATATTCCCGCCCCGCCTGCGTTTTCCACCTGCGTGGTGTTCTGGACGGGCGGCGGTCTGATGGGAACGGTCAATGCCCTCGGGGTCGATTTGACCAGGCTGCTGCACAGTGAAGAGGAATATGAATATCTCGCGCCGGTGGTCGCAGGCGATACCCTGACACGTAAGATGAAAGTTATCGAAATGTATGAACGGGGCCGCAAGGACCGAAAGGGCTGGTATGCCGAAGTCACTGTCTTGCAGACGGACTTTTTCAACCAGCGGGGCGAACTGGTCATCCGCAACCGCACGACGTTTATGGAAAGATATTGATCATGACCATCCCCTTTCATCAAATCACGATCGGTTTCGAGATGCCCGTTTATCGCACCCTGCCCATCACGCGCACGCACTTGGCGCGCTATGCCGGCGCCTCCGGTGATTTCAACCCGCTGCATACCGATGAGACCTTTGCCAGAGCCATCGGCAAGGATCGCGTCATCGCGCACGGCATGTTCATCATGGGCATCGCCGGTGAGGCCATCACCTGTTGGGTTGAGCACAAGGATTTAAGAAAATTCGGCGTTCATTTTCTGAGTATGACTGAACCGGTGGATCTGGACGATTATGAAGGCACGAAGGATCGGGCTACCATCACCGTCAGCGGCAAAGTGGTCGAAAAGTTTGAAGAAGACGGCGAGAAGCGTTTCCGCTGCGAGATTGTCGCCCAGGATGCACGCGGCAGCCGTAAGCTCAGCGGTTATTTTATTGCAGCCGCGTCCTGATGGGCGAAACCATACTTTTTTACCTTATTAACCGGTTACTCCATCGCGGGCGCGACGCAGGCGTCCACGTTGGCGCGTGTCGTCAGCGTAAACTGGCAGCCGAAGTTCGGGTCGGCCACCGTGGCGGGCGTTACCACGTCATCGCCTGCCGGTTTGGGACCCCCCTGTTCCCACGCCACCAGCGCATCGAAGGCGGCAATAGTTTCCGCAATCGTATATCCGCAGTGGCTGTAAGAGCGGATGGCGCGCTGGACCAGACGGTCCGAACTGCCCTTGGCGACGGCATTTTGACGGTATTCCTGCTCCATCACAAACGGTACGAACAGATCGCCGATATCATGCAGGGTGAGCACCGGCACGCTGAACTCCCCGTTCACCAGCGGGACCCAGCGCAGGCCGTCTCGCCGAAGGCGATTGGCGTCCGGGTCCGGCACGATGCGATAGATTGTGTCGTTCAGATACGCTTCATCCGGCGTGAGATCCTCGCCGGGCGTGCTTTCCCAGCGGTAAACCAGCGGGCGCGTATCCGCGCCGACTTTGTTGTAGATGCCATTGGACGTGCCGGCATCCGTGCCGTAACCAAAAAGTGTATTGAGCCAGGTCGTGCCGGAAAACGCATAGTCAAAGACGGGCCGCTGGCCACCGGACATGCTCATCAACACGCCTTTGAGCTTTGCGCCTTGCGCCGTGACATTACTTTTATCCGCGTCGTAATCCACCCAGAGCGCTTCTTTGATTCCCGGCAGAATGATGTTGGCCCAGTCGTCCGGATCGTTGGGGAAAGAATAGGCAGGGTAACCGCCCAGATGCTCGGCCGCCTTGATGAATCCCAGATTGTATTTATTGAGATCTCCCACCACGCCGCACATGGGCAGGGAGGCGGCGTAGCGAACCACGGAATTGGCTGTATCGAGCGTTTCCTGCTCGACGGCCGCGGCGGCGACGTGGCCGCCCATCGAGTGGCCGACGATGTAATACTTGGTGGGTTTGTCCCGCCCCGTGATGGATTCAAACGCCAGCGCCAGCTCATTGGTGTCTTCGACGCCCGCCCGGACATCATACCAGTTGCGGCTGTAAGTTGACGCGCCCCAGGCATAGCCGTTTGAAATCAAATGCGCGCGAAGATTGGGCGTTGTCACAGTAAGCGTTGGCGTAGGCCCGCGATACCCGTGGGCATACATCACCAGGATGCCATTCCAGTTATCCGGGACTTCCATGCGGAAGCCAGCACCATTGGGCCGGATGCCGTAGAAGGCCGATGCGCCCTCCAGGGCGGCAAACTCCATAGTCGCCGGGTCGCAGGTGAAGACGCGCTCATCCTGAGCCCGTGTTTCCTCTGGTGGCACCGGCGCGTCCGATGGCGCGCATCCGACGAACATTAAAAGAAATAACAACACACTGATCGACACTCCAAACCTCTTTTTCATAAGTCCTCCTCCTTAAATATAGCCGTTTTCGGCAAAATGGAGATTTCGATCAAGCTTCTGTGGATTTTGCGTAGTCCAAGACGCAGGGATTGTCAAATACATAAATTTGGCCACTATAACCTGCTTGACGCCATACAACAGGTATGATAACGCCTCTTCATGTTTTTGCCAGAGGCGTCAATTTTCGGGCGCATCTGTTGAATCAGAAAGAAAGTTATCAGCTCAATAAAAAAAACTAAAATACACGAGGAGGAATTATGAGCAGAGAAGTCGTATTTGTAGATGGTTTAAGAACGGCCTTTGGTACGCTGGGGAAAACCTTAAGCGGTATTCTGGGCGAGGAAATGGCCGGCATGTGCATTAAAGGTCTGGTCGAAAGATCCAAAATTCTGGAAAAAGGCGGTGTGGTGGACTGCTGCTTCATGGGCTCGGCCATTGGCCCGTTCACCGCGATCAACGGCGCGCGCTGGCCCACGCTGGCTTCCGGCCTTCCTGATACCACGTCGGCATCTTACATTGAAATGCAGTGCGGATCCGGTATTGACTCCATCAACCATGCCGCCTGGAAAATCCTGGCTGGCCAGGCCGATATCATCATCGCCGGTGGCTATGAATCCTACTCGAGCGCTCCGGCCCGTTTTCCGATGAACACGCCGCCGTTTCGCCTGATCCCCCCGATGCCGGTGCCCCTGTCTCAGGCCCCGTCCCGCGACGCAGCCACGATGAACATGGGCCTCACCGCGGAAAAGCTTCAGAAGATGTACAACATTCCGCGCGAAGCGCAGGATGAATTTGCATTACGCAGCCAGATGCGCACCCAGGAAGCCATTAAATCCGGCTTCTGCGCTCAGGACATTATGCCGATTTCCGTTCCGCAGGGCAAGAAACCCCCGCTGGAATTCAAGGTCGATGAGTTTCCCCGCGCTGAAACAACGATGGAAGGCCTGGTTAAGCTGTCGCCCGCGTTCATCAAAGACGGCACTGTCACCGCCGGGAACTCTTCGGGCCGCAACGACGGCGCCGCGTTTGTGCTGATGATGACGAAGGAAAAAGCCCTTCAGCTGGGTTACAAGCCCTGGGCCAAGTGGCTGGCAGGCGGCGATGCAGGTGTGGATCCCACGATCATGGGCATTGCTCCGGCTTACGCGGTTCCCAAGGCGCTCAAAATGGCCGGTTTGAAGATGAGCCAGATGGATGTCATGGAATGCAATGAAGCCTTCGCGGTTCAGAATCTGGCCGTGGCTGCGGAACTCGAAAAACAGACTGGCGACAAGGTTGACTGGGCAAAATGGAATCCCAATGGCGGCGCCATTTCCTACGGTCATCCCAATGGCGCATCCGGCCCCCGTATCGGCATCTTCACCATGCGCCAGTTGATGAAGACCGGCGGCAAATACGGTTGCTTCAGCTCCTGCTGCGGCGGCGGATTAGGCGTTGGAACCGTTATCGAAAACCTGATGGTCTAATCGATTGCGCGCAAGTTAAATATCAACACTGAAAGTTCGAATGCCGCCGGGTTTATCAAGAGCCTGGCGGCATTTCATTATGAGAATATAAACGCGGATTTCCGCACATCACACGATAAAGGAATGACCATGGCTGAAAAGTTTATCTCTGATCGCAATTTGAGGTTTTTGTTATATGAAGTCAACAATATTGAATCTTTACTGAAATACCCCCGTTACGCCGACCACAGCAAGGAAGTGTTCGACATGATTTTGGATACGGCGATGCGCATGGGAAAAGACATGTTCAAGCCGCTTTTTGAAGAAATGGACCGCAAAGCGCCGGAATATGTGAATGGTGAAGTCAAGGTGCATCCCAAAGTCCGCGAAGTCATGCGCGCGGCGGGCGACGGTGGCTGGATTGCCTCCGTCTTTCCCTATGAGGACGGCGGACAGCAATTGCCTTTTACCATTGGCGTCATGCTGCCCACGGCCATTTTCGGCGCGGCCAATTACTCCGCGGCTGTTTTCCACGGCCTGACCCACGGCGCGGCGGGACTCATCGTCTCCTACGGCACGCAGGCAATGAAGGATATGTATCTGCCCAAGATGCTCGCAGGCGAATGGCAGGGCACAATGGCGCTGACCGAGCCGCAGGCCGGCTCGTCGCTGACGGATCTCACCACGACCGCCACGCCAACCGACAAGGACTATTACACGATCAAAGGCCAGAAGCTCTTCATCTCCGCCGGCGACCATGACGGCTGCGACAATGTTGTTCATCTGGCGCTGGGCCGCATTAAAGACGCGCCTCCCGGCATTAAAGGCATTTCGCTTTTCATCATTCCCAAGAAGCGCATTAAGGAAGACGGCTCGCTCGAGTTCAACGACGTCAACTGCGCGGGCATATATCATAAGCTCGGCTACAAGGGGTCTCCCATCACGCAGCTCGCGTTCGGCGAAAACGACGACTGCCGCGGCTGGCTGGTGGGCGAGCCGAACAAGGGGTTGGGCTACATGTTCCAAATGATGAACGGCGCGCGCATCGACGTGGGCCTGGCCGCCACCGTCATTTCATCGGCCGCCTATTACGCCTCGCTCGAATACGCCAGGGAAAGACCGCAGGGACGCAAACTTTCCTCCAAGGATCCGCTTTCGCCGCAGGTGCCGATCATTGAACACCCGGACGTCAAGCGGATGCTGTTGTTCCAGAAAGCCATTGTGGAAGGCTCGCTTGGGCTGTTGTTCCAGTGCGGGATTTACGAAGATCTGGACCATGTCGCCGAAGGCGAAGAAAAAGAAAACAACAACCTGCTTTTAGAGCTTTTAACGCCGGTGGCCAAAACCTATGGCGCGGAAATGGGGATTCTGTCGTGTTCGACGGGCTTGCAGATTCTGGGCGGCTACGGCTTCTGCGAAGAGTTCCCGCTTGAGCAGCTCTACCGCGATGTCCGTATTCACCCGATTCACGAAGGCACGACCGGCATTCAGGGCCAGGATTTGCTGGGCCGCAAAATGTCGATGAAAAAAGGCAAGGCCGCCCAGTTGTATCTGGCGGAGGTGCGAAAAGCCATTGCGGAAGCCGAAGGCATCGCCGAGCTTAAGCCCTTTGCCGGCAAGCTCACCGAGGCTTTGGCGCTTCTGGAAAAGGTGACGGCCAAACAATTTGAAGTGGCCGCCGCAAAGGGTCCCGAAATGTTTTTGTCGGACGCCACCGTATATCTGGAATTCTTTGGGATCATCGCGATTGCCTGGCAGTGGCTGCGTCAGGCGACGGCTGCCACCAAAGCGCTGGCCAAAAATCCCGGTGAAAACGACACGAACTTCTACTCGGGCAAGCTTGCCGCCAACCGTTTCTTCTTCGGCTATGAACTGCCGAAAATTATGGGGCTTTCCGAGCGCCTGCTCAACAACGACGGCGTCACCGTCACGATGAAAAACGAGTATTTCGAAGATTAATCTCCCCAAGGGGAAGACAGGCCACACGCCTGTCTTCCCCTTTTCCTTTCCGGGGCCAAAAAATGGATCACCCGCACTTTCCCCAATATCCCGCTACCGATTTTGACCGTATTTTCCATCCGCGGCGCATCGCCATTATCGGCGTTTCGACCGAAGATGGAGGCGGCGGATTCGGCAGCGGCATGTTGCGAGCGATTACGTCCATGGGATTTGAGGGTGAAATAATCCCTGTCAATCCCAAAGGCGGCCGCATCTTGAATCGAACCATTTACGAACGCATTGAAGACATCCCGGGGCCGATCGATTTTGCCGTCATTGCCGTCTCGGCCAAATACGTGCCCGCGGCGCTTACGGCGTGCCTGCAAAAAGGCGTGGCGGGGGTTGAAATTCTCTCCTCCGGTTTTCGAGAATTAGGCACGGAAGAAGGCCGCGCGCTTGAAGAGCAGATCCGCGCCATCGCGGCCCGGGGAATTCGTGTCGTGGGCCCCAATTGTTTTGGAATCTACTGCCCGAAAAGCGGACTGACGCTTCTGCCGGGGCCGGATCTGTCACGCGAAAGCGGGCCTGTGGCCTTTGTTTCGCAAAGCGGCGGCCACGCCATTGATCTGGCGCATACCGGCAAGTGGATGGGTATCCGGTTTTCCAAGGTCATCAGCTTTGGAAACGGCGCGGATTTACGGGAAGCGGAGCTTCTGCATTATCTGGCCTCCGACGATGAGACGCACGTGATTGGAATGTATATTGAAGGTGTGGCCGATGGCCGGGCCTTCTTCCGGGAAATGGCGGCGGCAACCCGCCGAAAACCGGTGATCGTTTTGAAGGGAGGACTTTCAGAGGCCGGACAAAAAGCGGTGGCCAGCCACACGGCATCGCTTGGCGGAAGCGCAATTCTCTGGTCTTCGGTCTTACGGCAGGTCAACGCGGTGGAAGTCTCCGACATGGAGGAGCTGGCGCACGCGGCGCTGGCATTTTCCCATCTGCCGGCCGGAACGTATAAAAATCTGTCGCTCATCGGCGGCGGCGGGGCTTTAGGCGTTGCCGCCTGCGATGCGGCCGAGCGTGTCGGCATGACGATTCCCGCGCTGAAAGCGGATCATGCGCAGGACATCCTGAAGCTTCTGCCTCGTCCCGGCTCCAGCGCCCTTAATCCCATTGACGTGGCCAATCCCTTTGTTCCACCGGCCGTCCTCAAAGAGGTTTTGCTAAACGCAGCGAAAGATGAGCGTATCGAGCTGCAAATCCTGGTGTCGCTCCTTTATCATTACAAAGCGATGGCGCATGCGCTTAAGATGCCGGTCGCTCAGGTGGCCCCCTACAAGGAACTGGCCCGAGCCGTGAGTGAAGCAGCGGCCCAAACGGGAAAACCCATCGTCGTGGTCACGCCGAATCCCAAAAGGGGCCTGGACGATCTGGATGTGATCGAAATGATGATTACGGCCCGCCGCGAATTTCTGAATTCGGGCATCGCGGTGTATGATGAGCTCCATGACGCCATTCGCGCTATCGCGCATGTGGGCCGTTATTACGAAACCCAAAAAGCGATGGCCGCCATAGAGCGACCCTCCGCTTAGCCCCTTCAAAGTTTGCGCAGTTCCTTTTTCAAAATTTTTCCCACCAGATTTTTCGGGAGCGCCGCAAGAAATACAATTTCTTTGGGCAAAAGGAAGCTCGACAGTTTTGTCTTGCAATGTTCGATCAATTCTTCGGCCGTGGCTGTTTGACCGGGTTTGAGCGCCACAAACGCCTTGATGTTTTCGCCATAGACATCGTCTTTCATGGCGACGACTGCCGCTTCCGCTACTTTTGGATGAGCGTAGAGCGACTCTTCGATGGTGCGAGGCGATATATTTTCGCCCCCCTTGATGATCAAATCTTTCTTGCGATCGGTAATCCAGTAATAGCCGTCTTCATCGCGATGGCCGACATCGCCTGTATGCAGCCAGCCGTCGATAATCACTTTGGCCGTCTCGTCGGGCTTGTTCCAGTAGCCTTTCATCATGGACGGGCCTTTGAGCACAATTTCTCCGGATGCGTTGTCGCCCAGCAGTTGGCCTGCGTCATCCATGATGCCCATCGTCATCCCCACGAAGGGCAGGCCGATGGAGCCGACCTTGATTGGCCGGCCATCGCAGGGATTGGCGCTGCCGGATGCCCCGCTTTCAGAAAGCCCCCAGCCTTCGATAATCTTTCCGCCGAAACGTTCATGAAACTGGTTCCAGGTCGCCTGCGCAAGCGGCGCGGAGCCGCACATCCAGTATTGAACGCGGCTTAGATCGTGTTTGTTGGGGTTGGGATACATCAGCATAAAAACATACATCGTGGGCACCAGCGCGACAAGTCTTGCGTCATATTTGTCAATAGAGGCGAAAATGGTCTCCAGATCGAAGGTATTGAGGATAACGCTTTTGGTGCGCTCGTAGAAAAGACCGCTGTTGGCCACGGCAATGCCGTAGGCGTGACAAAGCGGCAACACGGCGACGTTGGTCATGCCGTGCGGCATGCGCGTCGTTTCGTAGGACATTTTAGAATTGGCGAAAAGCGAGCCGTGCGTAAGCATCACGCCTTTGGAGGCGCCGGTGGTGCCAGCAGTGTAGATGAGTGCGGCCAGATCATCATTCTCGGTCTCCACAATGTCCTTCGTTTCCGGGGCCGAATCCGTCAGAGCATGGAAAGAGTACATGCCGTCCGGCACATCGTCATTGACCAGAATCACGGTTTTCACCTGCGGCGCACGCGCCTGACCCGCCGAGATTTTGGGAAGAAAATCCTTTACGCTGATAACGACCTTCGCGCCGGAATCCTCATAGATCGAAGCGACTTCATCATCTTTAATCATATAGTTGACCGGTACGACCACTGCGCCCAGCCGCCAGATCGCGCCGAACGATTGAAGCACCTCAATGGAATTGGGCATTTGGACGATGACGCGATCGCCTTTTTTGACACCCAGGTCCCTAAGGACGGTCACCAGTTTGCGGGCTTCGCTTAAAAACTGATAATTGGTCAGCTCCCGCGAGCCGCAAATCATGCTCACCTGTTCCGGCTCGGCCATCACTTTGAGTTCGCGCAATTTTGCAATATTCATATCTTCCCCCTCACTATTTTTGAACCGGCACGCGACCGCTTGTTTTCCGGGTAAACTCCTGCATCCAGCCTGGATATTCCGGCGGCAGAGCGCTTGCGCCGGAAAGCTCATTCAACTCTAGAGGTGTAAGCGCAAGCGTTACGGCCTGAAGGTTGTCTTCAAACTGATCCATCTTTTTTGCGCCGACAATGACGCTCGTGACGGCCGGCTGATGAAGAAGCCAGGCCAGCGCCACCTGCGAAACAGAAACGCGTCTCGCGTCGGCAATCCTTTTCATGGCATCAATGACGTTGTAGGCCCGCTCCTTGTCCGTGGGCGGAAAATCAAACAGCGTGCGTCGCGAGCCCGCCTCGCCTGCGCTTTCGCGCGTGTATTTTCCGGTGAGGAACCCGCCCGCAAGCGGCGACCACACCAGAAGACCCAAGTTTTGATCGCGCAGCAGGGGAATAATCTCGCGCTCGACGTCGCGATGGGCAATCGTATAGAGGGCCTGAAGCGACACAAAGGGTTCAAGATTTTTCACGCGCGCCATACCCAGATACTTCATGAGCTGCCAGGCCATGAGATTGGAGCAGCCGATATGGCGCACCTTCCCTTCGCGCACCAGATCGTCAAGCGTCTTTAAAATCGCCTCCATGTCCGTCATGGGATCCATACCGTGAATCTGATACAGATCGATATAGTCCGTCCCCAGACGCTTGAGGCTGGCATGAACTTCGTTTTGAATGTGGACGCGCGACAGACCGATGTCGTTTGGCCCCGGCCCCATGCGACCGCAAACCTTCGTCGCCACAATCACGTCTTTTCGCCTTTTACCCAGCGCGCGGCCCAGCAGCTCTTCGGATTGGCCCTCAGAATAGACGTTGGCCGTGTCAAAAAAATTGATGCCCGAATCCAGTGCGCGATTCACCATCGCGGTAACATCATCTTGCTGCATTTTGCCCACGGCGCTCCAGAAGCCGCCGCCGCCAAAGGTCATGGTGCCCAGGCAAAGCTCGGAGACATAAAGTCCGGTTGAAGCCAGTAACTTATATTTCACGAAAGCTCCTTATTTTTGACGTTTGAGCCAAAAGAAGAAATCTGTCGGGCGTCCTTTAATATCGCCCAGACCGATAACGACATCTTCCGTCACTTTCCGGAAATAATCCATCATCGGATGCTTGTCGTAAATGAGCGTCGCCTGAACCTTGCCGCCCCACTTCACCTCGCGAAGCTGGGCCTCTCCCCAGTTATCCCAGGCATAGACGCTGCCATCTTCCTTTCGGCACAGCATCGGCTCGACAGTGTTGGCATCGACAAAGCGCTTTCCGCACCAGTTGATCGGGTTGGGTTCCAGGCCTCCGTCGAATTTTCCACCATACCAGGTGCCGATCATGAAATCAGCCGGAGCGGGTTCGAGCTGTTCATACAGCGCCATAACCGCCGCGGGAGTATAGGCTTTATTGCTTTGAATCATTTCAAGTAATTCTTTTTCAGCGCTCATGCATGATCTCCTTTGAATTAAATTCGATTAGTCACGTATTTTATGCCATTTCTGGATAATACCCTGCGTATTCATCTTCGATTTTTTCGACCACACCTGAAACTCCTCTTCCGAGTTCACCCACCAGGCATACTGATGGATCGTTTCGAGCTTGCCTTTGTTCATCGGCTGAATGGAGGTAAATATCTGCCAGCGGCCTTTTTCGTTCATGCCTAAAAGCTCCATGGGAAATCCCGAGGGATAATCCCCCAGCGTCATGGGCAGAACGCTCGGTAAGGCGGCGCGAATTTTATAGACATCATTGACCGATTGGGCCGCAGAGATGGCGCGGGCCAGCGAATGCAGCATCATGTAGTGCAAAGACGCCTCCCAGGTGGCCCCTTTTTTATAGATGGCCGCATACTTTGCCCCCCAGCGCTGGGGCGGCCCTCCTTCGGGCATGTTGCGAAGCCCCGCAACCGCAATGGCATCGCCAATCAGTTTGCGGCCACTGAGCAACTCCGTGATGACATCGACTTTGGCCTGATCAATGAGCACAAATCCTCCCTTGAAACCCATGCCACGCGCCTGCTCAATCACCAGCGCCGTGGCGCCCGACGGCCCGCCGACCAGCATGACGTCGGGTTTCGTCGCCAGCGTGGCGGTCAGCTGCGGAGAATAATCTGTCTCCACGTAGTAGTTGGCCGGAGAGTCCGCCGTGATGATGCCACCCTTTTTCTCCCACGATTTGCGAAAGGCCTCGCGCCACTCATTGCCGTAAGGGCCTAGCGTCACCAGCATTGCAGCGGTTTTATAGCCCTTGGTCCGGGCCCAGTCCGTGTAGAGATCGACATTGATCGTGAAGGGCGTAGTCGGGCAAACCAGGAGTTTGTTGCCCATCTCCGTGATGCCGGGCGTGCTGGTAAACGCCATCAGAATAAACTCCTTGCCCTTTTCCTGATTGATTCTCAAAAGTGGCGCTATGGTGGAATAGACGCCATTGAAAATGGCAATCGCGCCTTCCGACTGAAACCGCCTGGCGTTGTTGAGCGACCGCGTAGGATCCGCCCCGTCGTCCAGACGCATTACCCGGATGGGATATCTCTTCTCGCCAACCAGGACGCCGCCTTCGGCATTAATGTCCCGCGCGGCCATATCCAGGCCGTTGTACATGTCGGTGCCGTAGTCAGAGGCCACGCCGCTTAAGGGCCCGGAGAAACCGACCACAATATCGGTCTGGGCAAAAGCCGTCGTTGTAAAAAGTGTTGCGACGGCCATCAGACAAGCCACTTTCCAAATTCGGAATTTTTTCATTTTATCCCCCCTGTTTAATTGTCCCCCGAGGTCTTTGGATAACCGCAGAGGCCGTTGGTCAGCTCTCACACTGAATTTGAAACATTTCGATTTTCCGGTAAATGGTGCGCCGGCCAATGCCTAAGAGCCTTGCGGCTTTCGCCTTGTTCCATCCGGTTTTAATCAGCGCATTTTGGATATCATCCACCGCCACACGCTTTCTCACTGAGCGCGACACAGCGGCATGAACATAAGGTCCCTCGTAATTGCGGATATCCGCCGGCAGATGTTTGAGCGTAATCGCGCCGCCGTGGCAAAGCACAAAGGCATGCTCCATCACATGCTCGAGTTCGCGAACATTCCCGGGCCAGGAATAATCCATGAACCGATCCAGCACCTCCGTGGAAATGCCTTCAATGTTCTTGGAGAATCGCTCGTTGAAGCTCCGACGGAAATGATCGACCAGGAGCGGCAGGTCTTCGAGCCTGTCTCTCAACGGCGGAAGATTCACTTCGACGACTTTGAGCCGATAGTATAAATCCTGCCTAAATTCGCCCCGTTTGACTTTTTCTTTGAGGTCTTTGTTGGTGCAGGCAATAACCCGGACATCCACTTTGCGCGGGATGGATTCCCCGACCCGCTCAAATTCCTTCTCCTGAAGCACGCGCAAAAGCTTGAGCTGAATCATGGGGGAGATGTCGCCGATTTCATCGAGCAGCAGGGTGCCCCCGTCGGCAGCGGCAAAACGTCCCTGTTTGTCTTTGATGGCGCCGGTAAACGCGCCTTTGACATGGCCGAAGAGTTCACTCTCTAATAAGCTTTCCGCCAGGGCGGAGCAGTTGACGGTGGTGAAGGGCTTGAAGGCCCGGTTGCCGCTGTAGTGCAGGGCCCGGGCGACCAGTTCTTTTCCGGTGCCGCTCTCTCCTGTGACCAGGACGGTGGTGTCGAGGTTGGCCAGGTCTTCAAGCAGTGCGTAGATGTTCTGCATGGTTTTGTTGCGGCCGATAAGGTTTTGAAACGAGTGGCGCTCGCGCAATTCCCGCTCGACGTCGCGCAAAAGGGTGACATCCCGGATGACCATGACGGCGCCCAGGAAATTGCCCTGCGGGTCTATTAACGGGGAGCTCGAGACGCTGACGATCTGCTGGGGGCGATGCGCATGGTCGCATTCGATGCGGTATTCCCGCACGGCGGTCTTTTGCTCCAGGGTCTGGCGCAGGACTTCCCGGCAGGCCTGACTGCACGGGGTGGGACAGGTGGAAAATTCCCGCCCGGCGATGTCGCGAACGCCGATGCCGCAGATGGCTTCGGTGGAGGTGTTGGCGTCGATCACCCGGAAATCCGGATCGACGGTGATAATGGCGTCCTTGACGCTCGCGAAAATGGCCTCGAGCCGCGA
>CAZSQS010000004.1:0-105524 GCA_964608995.1 uncultured Smithella sp.
CCGCTTTGAGCGGTTCATAAAATCAAGCCTCCGGCTTTGCCGGAGGTTGTGACTTCTGCGCCTTAAACTTTCTGAAACCATGGAAGAGAAATGTCCCAATTATTCTTTTGGCAAAAGCAGGATTATCTTCGCGGCAAATTGACGTCGCTTCTGACAAAAGCGCACAAAAGCGGGCTTTTGGATGAATCGTCTCGCGTGATGATAGAAAATATCATTAGTATGCCCCAAATTCTGGCGCGGGAAATTATGATTCCCCGCACGCAAATTGTTGCGGTCAGCGCGGAAGATTCACCGTCTGAAATTCTTCAGGAAATCGTCAGTTCCGGCTATTCAAGAATCCCGGTTTACCGGGGGGCGATCGACAACATCATCGGAATTTTAAATGTCAAAGATCTGATTGCGCACTGTGGAAAGCCCTTAACCATCAAGGATATTCTTTCCTTGTTGTCTCGGCCGTATTACATCCCGGAAACCAAAAATGCTTATCTTTTATTTGCAGAGATGAAAAATAATAAAAAGCACCTGGCCGTGGTCATTGATGAATACGGAGGCACGTCCGGTCTGGTTACGCTCGAGGACCTGCTCGAAGAGATTGTGGGGGATATTAACGACGAGCATGACACCGCTGATTCTGATGGGATGGTGCATACAACCGAAGGCGCAATTATCATTGATGGAAGTACGGATATTGAAAAAATCGAAGAACTGTTGAATATCCATCTGGAAAAGGGACGATATGAAACGCTGGGGGGGATGATTCTCAATACGATTCGGCGCATTCCTCACAACGGCGAAGCCTTTACAATCGAAGGATTGGATGTGGTCATTGAAAGCGCCGATGATCGCAGCATCAAGCGGGTGAGAATTAAGAATGCCGGCGACCCGCGCAGCGATCATCCACAAAAACAGGAATGATGGAGTGAATGTCAATTCGGTGCGCAATCAGAAGCGTCAAATCTTATTTTCGCTGCTCAGCGGTGTTTTAATCTGTCTGTCTTTCCCAAAATTCGGTTTTGGCGTGATCGCCTGGATCGCGTTTGTGCCCTTGTTGATGGCTTTGCAAAAGGCCGCCTCTATCCGGCAAGCGTTTCTTTACGGCTGGATGGCCGGGATCATGGCGCACACAGGCCTGCTCTATTGGATTTTTTATGTCGTTGTCCATCATGGCCATCTGCCGGTTTATCTGGGTATTTTCCTGCTTTTGCTTCTGGCGGCGTACCTGAGTCTGTATGTCGGTCTCTTCGCCGCGGGTGTGTATGGGTTTAATGGCAAAGCCCCGATGATTGCGATTGCGCCTGCGCTGTGGATTGTTCTGGAGTTTCTGAAATCATATCTTTTTACAGGATTTCCCTGGGAGAATCTCGGCTATTCGCAGTATTCAAACATATATTTTATTCAGATCGCTGATGTTGCGGGCGTTCATGCCCTGTCGTTTCTAATCATGATCTTGAATGTGGCCATATACGATATAATGGTGCAACGGTCGCGAAAAGTGTATCTGTCCGCTGCCGTCGTGGTCATTTTGTGGGCGGGGGTGTATGCCTATGGCACGATGCGCATCAATCAAATCGGCGAAATTTCAAAATCTGCCCAAGGCATGAATGTATCGCTGATTCAGGGCAATATTGATCAATCCGTAAAATGGAATGAAAACTACCGGCAAAAAACGCTGGATATCTATACGAAGCTCTCTCTGGGGTACCCTCCAGGGGAGGGTGGATTGATGGTCTGGCCAGAAACGGCGGTTCCTTACATCTATCAGCCTGAAAGTTACCTTTCCGACCCGATTCGTTTGGTTGCCAAGGAAACGGGTGCCTGGATGATTTTTGGCGCCATGCGTTATGTGCGGCAGGGTGAGAAGGCGAACTACTTCAACAGCGCCTGTCTGCTATCTGCCGATGGCGCGGTTCGTGATGTTTATGACAAGGTTCATTTGGTCCCCTATGGTGAATACGTGCCCCTGAGAAAAATATTTCCATTTGTCAGTGCATTGGCGGCAGGCCTGGGTGACTTTACGCCGGGAAAGGGTTACGCGCCTTTGATCATGGGCGAGCATAAAATCGGGGTGACGATATGTTACGAAGGAATATTGCCTTCTGCGGCCAGAAAGTATAAGCAGCAAAACGCCGAGCTGCTGGTTAACCTGACCAACGATGCCTGGTTTGGCGAAACGTCAGCGCCTTATCAGCACCTGTCCATGTCGATACTCCGCGCGGTGGAGTCGCGGCTTTATCTCGTGCGGGCGGCCAATACCGGCTTTTCCGCCATTGTTGATCCGACGGGAAGAATTGTGGCGCAAACGGGGCTATCTGCGGAAGCTGTCCTTTCCGGACGGATAAAATTTATGCAGACGCCAACGCTTTACGCGAGATATGGAGACTGGATTGTCTTTGCCGCTTGTATTATGATAGCGGTGTTGTTTTTATATGATCTCAGAAGGAGGATTAAAAATGTCTTTTGAAAATATTGCAGAAAAGCTCGATGATTTAAGAAAGAGAGTCAACTATATCGGGGAATGTCTTTGACGTTGGCGAACTGGAACTCAAAGTTAAAGATCTGGAGATGATATCGGCCAAACCCGATTTCTGGGAAGATCAACAAAAGGCCAAAGCGACACTTCAAAAGAAAACCAAACTATCCGGCGCGCTGGAGGGATGGAAAAAGCTTCAGCGACAGATATCCGATACCCAAACCTTATGGGAGATTGCCGCAGAGGAAAAAGACGACACGGTCATGCAGGATCTTGCCATTGAACTGCAACAGTTGGCGAAAGGGGTAGAAGCCGAAGAGCTCAAAATGATGCTCGCAAGCGAACTCGACACAATGAATGCGATTGTGTCCATCCACGCAGGCGCAGGGGGCACGGAAGCGCAGGATTGGGTGGAGATGCTTTTGCGGATGTATCTGCGCTGGGCGGAAGCCAATGGCTTTAAAACAGAGATTATCGATTATCTGCCGGGTGATGAAGCAGGCGTCAAGAGCGTTTCGTTTACCCTGGAGGGTGAATATGCCTATGGCTATGCCAAGGCGGAAATCGGCATTCACCGACTGGTTCGCATCTCCCCCTTTGACACGGGTGGCAGGCGGCACACGTCATTTGCCTCGGTTTTTGTCTATCCGGAAGTGGATGATGAAATCATCATTGAAATCGATGAAGAGGACTTGCGCATTGATACCTTTCGGGCGGGTGGAAAAGGCGGTCAGCATGTTAACAAAACGGATTCGGCTGTCCGCATTACGCACCTTCCCACCGGTATTGTCGTTCAGTGTCAGAATGAACGATCGCAGCACAAAAACAAGTCCATGGCCATGAAGTATCTGAAGTCGCGATTGTATGAAAAACAGCTGCAAGAGAAAAACGATAAGCTCGACGAGGAAAACAAGCTGAAAAAGGATATTGCCTGGGGCAGTCAGATACGATCTTACGTACTTCATCCCTATAAAATGGTCAAAGACCACCGAACGAATGTTGAAATGGGCAATGCACAAAAAGTGCTCGACGGCGACATTAATGCCTTTATCTCCGCTTATCTGATGATGGACGGCGGCCGGGGAACAAAAACAGTCCATGGCGACGCCGGATAGACAGGAGAAAACATCGCCAATAGTGTTTGGGATGAAGATCGAAATGTGCTATAGGTTACGCGAAAAAGTGAAATCCTCAATAGTAAAAGTTTGCGTTAGCGCGCGGAAAGAAACGATAAGATTTAGATAAGGTAAAGAGGTTTTGCCCTATGTTGCATAATATATCGATGACATGCCGATATCTCGTGTTCTCCTGGATGGTCGTTTTCGCTTTGACACAGAGCGCATCTGCGTCTGCTCAGAGTGCCAATCCCTATGATGCTCAAGCCCAGAAGCATGCTGAGACGTTGTCTCAGAGCGCAGTTTCCAGGCAACCTCTGAAAGAGAACCAGCCGAAGGCATCTGTTGAAACGGAAGAACGGAAAGATGAAAAGGCGGCGGTTGAAGAAGATAAAGCAACCGTTGAAGAAGAGCAGGATTTGATGGAGAAGGCACTGGAGCTTCTCGAAATGGCGGATAGCTGCTGGATCAAAGGTGATGTTGAGAATACATTGAACCATCTGGACAAGGTTTATGCCCTCGTTCTGGACACCAACGGCGATGTTGAAATTGCCAGACAGAAAGATGATTTACGCCTTCTCATCGCGCGCCGCATCCTCGCGCTTTATTCTTCACAGCAAACGCGAATTAACGGAAAAGCCAGTGAAATACCGCACCTGATGAATGCGGATGTGGAAAAAGAGATTCGTTCATTTCAAACAAAAGAAAGAGATTTTTTCATCAGTTCCTACTCACGTTCCTTTCTGCATCGTGATATCATTCTCAAAGAGTTGAAAAACGCAGGGATGCCCGAAGAACTATTCTGGTTGCCACTGGTCGAAAGCGGGTTCAAGGTTCAGGCGTTATCGCGTGCGAGGGCCCTGGGCTTGTGGCAGTTTATACCTTCCACAGGTTACAAGTTCGGCTTGACACGCGGCGAATGGATCGATGAGCGAATGGATATTACCAAATCAACGCTTGCCGCGATTGCCTACCTGAAGGAATTGCATGGGATGTTCGGTGACTGGTTGACGGTTTTGGCGGCTTACAACTGCGGGGAAGGCCGTGTGCTTCGTGTCATTTCCAGGCAAAAGATCAACTACTTCGACAGATTCTGGGATCTCTACAATCAGCTTCCCAATGAAACGGCCCGCTACGTTCCCCGATTTTTGGCTACGCTGCATATTATCCGGAACCCCGAAAAATATGGTTTTGATTTAGCGGAAATCACGGGTGAACCGCTGGCTTACGAAACCGTGCGCGTTCATAAAGTGATGAAGCTGGGGGATATCGCTCAAAGGCTGGACATGCCTGAGGAGATGCTCAATATCCTCAATGCGGAATTGCGGCACAAGCTTACGCCTAACCGGGAATATGCGCTTAAAATCCCCGTTGGGGCTCTCCAGAATTTCAATAGGGTGTATGGTGAAATTCCTGAAACACAAAGACCGCAATTCATCTATGCCGATCATTCCTACGTCAGGCATCGGGTCAGATCAGGCGAAACCGTCTCGACGATTGCGCGTCGATACCGGGTATCCCCACAGGAAATCTACCGTTACAATAAGATGAAGCGCAACAAGATGCTGCCCGCTGGAAAAGTGCTTCGGATCCCCGTGCGACAAAGGCATGGCGCCAGCGTTGAACAGATTCCCGAAATGAATAAATCCCACGCTGCGGCAACGCAAAACCCTGTCGTGTCAGAACGGACCTATGCGGTCATTCCCGGCGATACTCTGCTGGGCATTGCCAAACGGCTGCAGGTTGATGTTTATGAGCTCAAGGCCGTCAATGGGTTGAAAGAAAACGTCATTCAGGCCGGTCAGATATTGAAATTGCCGGCGTCATCAGCGGAGGCAACGAACGTTGAAGATAAAAAAAAGATACTGGGCGCATCTGTGCTGACGTCGCAGGACGTTGCCGAACTGGGAACCAACAAGCATATTGTCACGCGCGGTGATAACCTTTCCGTTATTGCCAGAAAATATAATGTGGAAATGGTTAAGCTGATGAGATGGAATAATTTGTCCGAATCGGATACCCTGACACCGGGACGGATTCTTGTCGTCAGCCAATAACGTGCGGAAACGCTTTTAAAGGTTATTGGACGCGGTGAGTTGTCTGAAAAGTTCTTTTTCTTTTTTCTTCATCCGGCGCGACTCCCGGGGGGAGGTGTTGACATGCTCATACCCCCGCAGGTGAAGCAAACCGTGAATCATCAAAAATAAAATTTCCTCATCGAGGCTCAGATGGCCCCGAAGCGCGTCGCGCATGGCCGTTTCCACGGAAATAATAATGTCTCCCAGGACGTCGGGATTGACGCCGCTGAACTCTCCTTCCTGAAGCGAAAAAGAAATGACATTGGTGGGCTTGTCTTTAAAAAGATACTGCCGGTTGACGGCCTGAATGCCCGCGTCATCGACGAAGGTGATGCAGAGTTCCTTATCCGCGCAATCCATGATTTTCAAGAGACGGGAAACTGCCGCGCGAATTTTGCGCCGGTCGAGTTTATAAAGCTTCTGCCGGTTTTCGAGTTGAATTTTCATCGGATTCCCTTTTGGCCGGCCCATTTTTAGTGCTGTCCGGATAGTCGATGCGGTGGTGAAAGATGCCGGTCAAAATGCGCGTGAAAGTTTCGGCGATTGTGTTGAGGTTTTTTAGCGTCAATTCGCACTCATCGAGCTGACCGTCCACATAAACGCGTTCGATACGCTCGCGCACCAGTGAGCGGATTCTCGCGGGGGTCGGATTCGAAAGTGTGCGTGATGAGGCTTCAATGATGTCGCCCAGCATGACGAGACCCGCTTCCCGTGTCTGGGGTTTGGGTCCCGGATAGCGGAAATCGTTTTCAGACAGGGAGCGAATGGATTCATCCTTATCCTTCTTGGCCTTATCGTAAAAAAAGCTCACGAGGCTGGTGCCATGGTGTTCGCGGATGATATCGATAATCGGTTGAGCAAGTTTGGCCTGTGCCGCCAGTTCTGTGCCATCCTTGACATGTGAGATGATAATCCGGGAGCTCATCTTGGGCGAGAGTTTGTCATGACGGTTTTCACAGCCGCTCTGATTTTCAATGTAGTAATGGGGTTTGGCCAGCTTGCCGATATCGTGATAATAGGCGCTGACCTTGGCCAGAAGGGCATTGGCGCCAATGGATTCGGCGGCGGCCTCGACCAAAGAGGCAACGATGATGCTGTGATGATACGTGCCCGGCGCCTCAATAATCATTTTCTGGAAAAGGGGCTGGTTAAGATTGGCCAGCTCCAGAAGCTTGATGTAGGTGATGAAACCGAACAGGCTTTCAAACACGGGAGTCAGGCCGGCCACTAAAATGCCGGTGATGATGCCGCCCGAAAATCCCATGACCAGACGAATCAACAGATCATTTAGCGGATTTCCCGTCAGGAGATTCAAACAAACAATAGCAGCCATGTTGATGATACCCAGAAAAATCCCGATCTTCAAGAAAGCTGATCGCTGGCGGATGCTCACAACATGATACGAGGCGGCCACGGAGCCCAGAAAGGCGAAAAGCGGAAATGTCATCTTCTCGTCAAATAAAAGACTGATGAGAAAGGCGCTCAGAACACTGATGATCAGCGCGACATTGCGATTCACCAGAACCGCGATAATCATTGCACCCAGGGCGTAGGGAATGGCGAAGTAGCAGGCTTCAATCGGGACGGAGGGAAAGGTGCGATTGACGGCTTCGGCGATAAAAATGCCGATTTTGACTAAAAAGATCTGCAAAATGGCTAAAATGGCAAAAACCAGAAAATCCACGTTCGAGCGGGCGGGCGACTTGATCCAGTTGCGCGTCCGCCAGTAGTACAAAAGAAGCGACAAAAAAAAGACGGTAAGAAAGATTCCCGCGACGATGGTCAATTTTGATATTCTGCTGTCCGCCGAGGATTTATAGAAAGCGTCCAGTTTGGCCAGTTCCAGGTAACCGATTTTTTCTCCTTCGCGCACAATCATTTCTTTTTTCTGAACCTGGAAATAGACAGACTTGACGTCTTCCATCGCGGATGTCTTGCGTCGATTGGTTTCTTCCGGGTTATAACGGAGATTCGGCTGGAGAATTTTTTTAAAAAAAGAGGCGGCGAAACGCCGTTCGGCCCGGGGGCTGTTTTTAAAAACACTGTTAATCTGCTTGAGAAGCCATGAGTCGATGCTGCGCAGATGAATCACGGAGCTGACGTCTTTGAGATTTTCCTCATTGCGGCTGATGGCATTCATCAGCGTGATGCCTTTTTCACGTTCATTTTTTGTAAACGTATTTTCGGCAATCAGGGTATTGTTATAGACTAAGTTGAGAACCTTGGAAAGTTTGTTGGAAAATTCTTCGGATCGGGCGTTTCGCGTGATAAAAGAGAATTCTTCATTTGAAAGAGTGACATCCAGTGTGTTTTCCAGTGCTTTTTTATCGGGGGACCCTTCCTGCTGGGCAGCCGTTTCAATGAAGTTTTGAAGCCGTGTTTGAAGCACGACATCCATTTCGGGATCAAAATCATAAACTGTCCGGACGTTCAGGGTGGCTTCATTTTTTTTCTGCAGAGTGGAGGTTGCATCCTCCACAAGAAAGTCCCGGTCCGCCTTGATGTTTTCCTGCGCGATTTCACCGTGACGGTATTGGGGGCGCGACTCGAAAAAATCGGGGGCCAGAATAAAAGTCAGGCCGACCGTTAAAAGCAGAGCGATGGCCCAGCGTTGAAATGTGACGTTTCTTAAAAATTTGATGGACACCGAATGCTTCTCATTGAGCTTCCGGAATAAATAAAAGATTTTCTCTGATGTCGCGTCGATAATATTCATAGGGCCTGCTTGCTTTTTTCGTTTTTCCCGCTGCCGGCGTAGGCGGCATAAGCAGCAATGACGTCTTGAACGAGCGGATGCCTTACGACATCGATGTGCGAGAAATGGATGATGCGGATGGCATCAATCTTTTTGAGGATCTTTTCGGCTTCAATTAAACCGGAGGCTCTTTCCGAAGGCAGATCGATCTGCGTGACGTCGCCTGTGACCACTGCCTTGGAATTGAATCCCATCCGGGTTAAAAACATTTTCATCTGCTCGGGCGTTGTGTTTTGCGCTTCGTCCAGGATGATGAAGGCGTCGTTGAGTGTCCGGCCGCGCATGAACGCCAGCGGCGCGACCTCGATCAGATTTTTACTAATCAGTGCAGAGGCTTTTTCCATGTCCACCATGTCGTAAAGCGCGTCATACAGGGGGCGAAGGTACGGATTGACTTTTTCGGCCAGATCACCGGGCAGAAACCCCAATCGTTCGCCCGCCTCTACAGCGGGGCGGGTCAGGATAATACGCTGCACCTTTTTTTCTAAAAGATGAGAGACGGCCATGGCCATGGCCAGATACGTTTTCCCTGTTCCGGCAGGCCCGATGGCCAGTACCATATCCGCATTTCGCATGGCGTCGATATACTGGCGCTGGGCGATGCTTTTGGGGGTGATGATGCGTTTTTTAGAAGAGATGAAAACCGTCTCCAGAAAAATCCGGGCCAGATCAAAGTGGATATCTTCGCGAAGGATGCGATGCGCATAATCAAAATCGGAGGGATGCACATGCCATCCCTTTTCCATAATGGCATAAAATTGCGAAATAATACGGGTGATGATGCGCACGGCCGGCTCATCGCCGGATATGGACAGATGATTGCCCCACGGACGGATTTTCACGCTTTCCATCTTTTCGAGAAGCTTCAGATGCTTGTCGTGCTCGCCACAGAGATTCTTCAGCAGATTCTCATTGGGAAAGGCGATTTTCTCTGTCAGTGGATTTAGGTTTTTTTTTGTCAAAAAAGCCTCAAATAGTTTGCAGCCGCCGGGGATTTACTAAGCATCGGGCCTTTGGGCCGCAAGGCGGCGGGATCAGTCATTTGGCCGAATTTCTATCATTAAGAATTCCTGAATGCAATCAAATTTAAGGCTGCAAAAACAGGTGGGCAAAGACCTTGGCGTTGCCCACCATGTTGTCAATCGGGCAGTTTTCGTCCGGCTGATGCGCGTTCATGTTGGTTTTGGACCAGACAGCCGCCTGCAGGCCTCTTTTGCGAAGATAGGCGGCCACCGTGCCTGCGCCCACGCCTCCCGCGTAAGCGTCAAGCGCATAGACGTCTTTAATGGCTTTTTTCAGGGCGGCCACCACAGGGGCTCCCGCCGGCGTGGGAAGGGCTGGTTGCACATATTGATGTTTGGAACTTTCAATCTGTACAGAAAACTTTTTTTCCACCCGCTTCGTGATCTTTTCAATGGCGGACAAAACTTCTTCAAGATTGTAGCAGGGTAAAATCCGGCAGTCCATGTAGAAAACATCCTCGCCGGGAATGGTGTTGATATTGCCGACGTTGGCTTCTTTTTTGGTCGGCTCGAAAGTGGATGCCGGCGGATCGAAAAGCAGATCTATGGCATTGAAAATTTTTCTCAGTTCGGCAAGACGGGTCACCAGATACGACGCGGCCGAAAACGCGTTGATCCCCAGTTGCGGCTTGCTGCCGTGGCATTGCTTGCCGGTGGTTTTAAATCCCAGCCACAAAATACCCTTTTCCGCTACTTCAATCAGCGAGCCTTCGGGGTTTCCCGAATCCGGAACGACAATCAAATCATCGGAAGAAAAAACGGCTTCCGGCAAATCGAGCACATGATAGAGCCCCTTGCCACCGGAGGTTTCCTCATCCGCTACGAAAAAAAGACCGACGCTGGACAGGGGGAGAATCTTTTCATCCAGAAAGGCTTTGGCGGCGAAGATGGAGGCGACCATGTCCTGCTGATTATCCTCTGTGCCCCGGCCATAAATATGATTGTCTTTGACGTGGGCCTTGTAAGGGTCGGCGCTCCAGAGGTTGAGCTCGCCGGGGGGAACAATGTCCAGATGCGTAATAATCCAGAGACGTCGGGTGGCGTTTTGGCCTGGAAGCCAGGCGCGGAAGTTCGGGCGCCATCCGGACGAGACGCTCTCATCGGGCGCGTCGTAGTGGCGGAAATCGGAAAAGCCCATTTGGATCAAGCGCTCTTTGAGCAGTTGCGCCTTGAGCATTTCACCGTCACCCCCGTTTAAGGGTCCGACGGCGGGCGTGGCGGTAAGAAGGGTTTGCAGTTCAATCATGTCTTCGCGGTAGGTGTCGATGCGGCGGCAGATTCTTGAAAACAGCTCTTTGTCCATGGGGAGTCCTCGTGTTCTATTGTTGCGGAGTGATGTAAACCGGTTTGCCAAGCGATGCCGGCAGGGAGCCGATTTTATCCGTATCGCCCAGAATCAGCGTCAGACGCCTGGCGCCATCAAGATGCATTTTAGCGACGCGCTTCAAGTCGTTTAAGCTCACGGCTTCAATGTTTTGCCGATATGTGTTGAGATAATTATCCGGCATCGCATCGAAGGCCAGCTCCATCTGCTGGGACGCAATTTGCGCGGGATGTTCGAATGAAAAAATGAAGCTCTGGAGAATCGCTTCTTTGGCCCAGGCCAGTTCCGCGTCGGTGATCGCTCCGGCGACCGCATCGTTGAGGATTGATGCGATCAGTTCCCGGGCGGCTTGAGTGGATTCGGTTTTGGTAAAGACGTACGTGCCGAAAACGCCGTAGGTCGGTCGCGCGCGGTAAAAACTGCCCGCGCTGTAGGCCAGTCCTTCGTTGTTGCGCACGGCGGAGAAGATGCGCGACGGGAACCCGCCGCTTCCAATAATGAAATCCAAAACCGTGAAGGCGTAATAATCCGGATCGTGGCTCCCCAGCGTGAATTCGCCGCTCACCACCGTGGATTGCGGCAGAGGCTTTGTAATCAGATAAAGTCCGGAGACCTCATGTTTCGGATGGGGGGGCAGTCCGAATTTTTCAGCCCGATTGGGCCAGCCGCCGAAATAGCGATTCATCATCGCGATGGCGTCTTCGCGGGTCAAATCGCCCGAGATCGCCCAGATCATGTTGGCGGGGAAAAAGAATTTCGAATGAAACGCGATGAGATCATCGCGCGTAATGGCGTTGAGCGATGCGCTTGTCATGTAGCGGCCTCGCGGGTCGTCCGGATACATCAGGCGGTTGAATTCGCGAAACGCAAGACGTTGGGCATTATCGCCGATGCGACGCAGTTCTTCAAGCTTGAGCGATCTGGCCAGCGCCAGTTTCTTTTCTTCAAAGGCGGGCTTTAAAAGCATTTGCGAAAAAAGCGTCATGCAGGCCTCCAGATCGCTTTTTAAAAACGAGGCGGAAGCGGAGGCCGAATCCAGCGACATCCCAAAGGAGGCGGAGGCAGCCAGCGCGTCAAGGCGAGAATCCAGCTCATCGCTTGCCGTCTCTTGTGTGCCGCCGGTTCGCAGAAGATGCGCCGTCAGTGTCGCGACGCCTTCCTTACCGGGGGGATCATACAAGGATCCGGAGCGCAGCGTTGCGGAAAGCTCAACCAGCGGAAGATCGCGGTTTTCCAGAAAATACAAAATTGCGCCATTAGGGAGTTCAATGCGCTCGGCCTCGGGAAGCTCAAAGCGCAGGGGCGGATATTTAATGGCGTCGGGTGAAACCAGTGTCTGCTCCGGCGTTTTTACGGGCGTGGCGGCGCATGAGATCACAAGTCCCGCCAAGAGGCCGATACAAAGACATCTGCCAATGAGGTATTCAAGTTTATTTTGCATGGCTTGAGTCATCCTTTTTTCGTTTGAGAATGGCGGTCGTCCGGTTGGTCTGCGTTAAATATTTTGCCGCCACCTTTGAAATATCCTCCGGCGTAATCTTTTCTATTTGCGTCAGATAGTCGGCAAAATAGCGGTAATCTCCGACGAGGAGCTCATAGTAGGACAAAATGGAGGCCAGGGACTCATTGGATTCCAGGTTGCGGATGAAATCCACCTTCAACTGTTTAAGGGCACGGTCGAGTTCTGCTTTGGTCACGGGATGGCGGCTGATGTCGTCAAGCTCTGCGTCAATGGCCCGTTGAAGGTCATCAACCGTGTGGGGATGACGGGGCGTGGCAAAAATGGCGTAGAGATTCGGATACCGAGCGCCAGGCAGCCCGTTGTAAATGTCAACGCTTTCCGCGATTTGCTGTGTCATCACCAAACGCGAATAAAAGCGGCTGGTTCTGCCGCGGCTTAAAATCGTTTCCATCACGTCGAAGACGTAATTTTCGAAAGCAGGAGGCGGCGGTTTGTGGTAACCGATGATCATCATGGGACTGGCGTCAAATTCCACTTCCACGCGCCTCTCGGACGTCTGGGGCGGCTCGGGCGCAATTTCCGGCGCGGGCAGATTCGAGCGGGGAATATCGCCGAAATACTTTTTAATCAGCTCCAGTGTTTTTTGCGGATCAATATCCCCCACGGCGGCAATGACAATGTTCTGAGGCGCGGCGTATTTGCGGTAGATGTTGCGGATGGCTTGAGGCGTCATGTAGGTAATGTCATCGGGCCAGCCCAGAACCGGCGTGCGGTAGGGGTGAGATGTATAGGCTTTGCTGATGAAGGTTTCGTAGAGCTTGCCCTGCGGACGGCTTTCCACGGTTTGATTTCGCTCTTCCAGCACAACGTCGCGCTCGGTGTAGAACTCGCGAAAGACGGGATTTTTCAGACGGTCGGATTCAATGCGCGCCCAGAGCTCAATTTTATTGGCGGGAAGATTGACCAGATATGTCGTCATGTCCTGGCCGGTGTTGGCATTCATCTCCATGCCGCCGTTTTGTTTGTAAAGGCGATCAATCTCGTTGGGGATATAAAAGCGCCGGTGCTCTTCCTGAAGGGTCTTGAGACGCGCCGAAAGCTCTTTCACGACCTTTTTGTCTGCTGAATCGCCTTTTCTTTTTTCGTCATCGAGCGCGTTGCCGGTTTCTTCAATTTGTTCCAGGATCGGTTTTTCAGCTGCGTAATCCTTCGTACCGATCGTTGTGGTGCCTTTAAACATCAGGTGCTCGAGAAAGTGCGCCGCGCCGGTTTGGCCCGGAATTTCATCCACCGCCCCCACACGATACCGGATATACAAAGACACGGTCGGGCTGAAGGAGCGCTGAAGCATCAGTACGGTCAGCCCGTTGTCGAGCCGGGTTTTAATGACTTTTTCGTCGAGGCTGGCGGCGTCGCTTGCGCCTGCAAATGCAAAAAGCAACAAGGCCATCAGGAAAAAAAATTTATTTCGCATTGACATCGTCACATCCATCTTGAATTTTTTTAGGGTAAAAACGGAAAAACACGTAAAGAATTCCGACCAGGGCAAACAGGATGATAAATGAGGCGGAAAAAAGCGTCATGACGAATTCCAGCGGATTGGCCAGTGAAAATGAGTCAATCAGAATGGCGACGCCAAAGAGCAAAAAAAAGATCGAGAGAATTAAAACAACTATATTTTTAATAACAATAATATTCATGCGCGCCTTTCAGTGTTATAAAGCCGATTTGATTTGTAAATACGTGTCATAACTGAAATCATCATTACGGCAGCTTAAAATCGAGTTGTTATGATATAGCGGTTCATGCTCAATGTCAAATGGGGAAGATTTAACCGCCTGCGGCCACATGGCCGTGCCG
Organism: uncultured Smithella sp.; assembly: GCA_964608995.1. Taxonomy (GTDB): domain Bacteria; phylum Desulfobacterota; class Syntrophia; order Syntrophales; family Smithellaceae; genus UBA8904. The sequence continues at coordinate 14,087 of CAZSQS010000004.1, forward strand.
GGAATGGGCGAATATTCCGCTAAAACCGGCTTTGCGCCGCATTGCCTGACAAAATCGATACTGGCCGTGACGTCCGCTTCTTTTTGTCCCGGAATGCCGCATAAAAGATAAATGCCGAGGTCTTCCGTGCGGTAGCCTGCGTTTTTCAGATACAAAACCGCATTTTGTAATTCATCGTTTCGGACCTTCCCGCCCGTGCTTTTCTGCAACGAAAAATCCGACGTTTCAAAGCCAAAGCGGATCGTTTTAAAACCGGATTCAAAAAGCAGACGGCTCATGCGAGCGTCAATTTCACGCACATGCAGGCCGTTGGGGCAGTGAAAGCGGCAGGAGAGCCCCCGCTGCCGGATGGCCTCCAGAAGCGGCACAATCATTTTTTCCGGGTCAACCAGAAGCGCGTCGTCGTAAAAGCTGAAATCCGTCACGCCATGCTTTTTCTGCCAGTATTCAATTTCATCCGCCACGCGAAGCGGGTCTCTACGGACAAATTTAGGATAAAAACGAGACGATGAACAATAGCTGCACCGGTACGGACAGCCCAGTGATGTTGTGATCGAAACCTGATCGAGCCGGGAAAGAAGATCAAACGCGGGGTAGGGGAGACTGTCCAGATCGTCTTCGGCTGGCACAAAGGCCGCCTCTTCGTCAAAACGGTTTTTAATCAGATCAAGGATTGCATTTTCGCCCCGGCCGGACACCACAACATCCGCACCCGAAAAAGTTTGCGCATGCTCGGTGCAAAGGGATGCATACTTTCCCCCCAAAATCACGGGAACGCCGGGAAGCGTCTCTTTTATGATTTTGATGGCGTCAAAAACGCCCGGATACCAGTAAGTCATCATGGACGTGATTAAAACCAGATCCGTGTTGGCATGCGCTTTTAACTTGTTTCGAAACACGTCGGGCGATAGACCGTAGCGGCAATAGGCGCGGGGAATCATCTGAAGGGCATCGGGTTTGTTGATGACTTCGCGAAAGAAACGGCCATGCCCGTGAACGTGGCGTTTGGGTGCTTTTGAGGCTTTTTGCAGCATTTCCGGGCAGTAGGGATCGAGACAGTCAATCAGCGAGACGCGGTGTGAATTGGCGCGCAAAAGCCCGCCCAGGTATAAAAGCCCCAGCGGCTTGAGCCAGAAATCATAGGCGGCAAAATCATAAATCCATGGATTAATTAAAAGAATGTTTTGGCTCATGCGGCATGCGTATCTTGTGTTTTCATTTGGCCTTGTTCCTACCACAAAAATCGGCCGTCGGGAAGCGCCAACGGGCGGTGGAATTTGACGTTGACCATTGAGATGATAAAGGAGGTGTGATAAGGGACGCTTACTTCCGTATGAAACTGAAGTCAGGCAACCCTTGGCGCGAAATTTTTATGCGGTGAAAACATTGATGACAGGAGATGCGTGTGATTCCAAGATATTCAAGAGAAAAGATGGTCTCCATCTGGAGCCAGGAAAATAAGTATGCAAAATGGCTGGACGTCGAAGTGGCGGCCTGTGAAGCGATGGTCAAGCTGGGCAAGGTTCCCGCAGCCGCAGTGGAGAATATCAAAGCCAAAGCGGTTATCAATGTGGCGCGCATCGATGAAATCGAATTGGTCACGAAGCACGATGTGATCGCGTTTGTTTCGTCGCTGACCGAAGTCATCGGCGAAGACGGGCGCTTCATTCACATGGGACTCACGTCGTCGGATGTGCTCGATACCGCGCTGGCCATTCAGTTAAAAGAAGCAGCGGAAATTTTGCTCGACGATGTCGATGCGCTTCTGGCGGTGTTGAAACGACGCGCCTTTGAACATAAACAAACGCTCATGATCGGCCGGTCGCACGGCATTCATGCCGAGCCCATTACGTTTGGATTGAAGATGGCGCTTTGGTACCAGGAAATGCAGCGAAACCGCGAGCGTCTGGTTCGCGCCAAAGAAACCGTCAGCTACGGAAAAATTGCGGGTGCCGTCGGCACATTTTCGTTTATCGAGCCCTCTGTGGAGGAATATGTCTGCTCAAAGCTCGGCTTGAAACCCGCGCCTGTATCGTCGCAGATTGTGCAGCGCGACCGTCACGCGGAGTTCTTCACCACCCTGGCGATTATCGCATCCTCGCTGGACAAGTTTGCGCAGGAAATCCGCCTCTTGCAACGAACCGAAGTGCGGGAAGCCGAAGAATACTTCTCGCCCGGACAGAAGGGCTCATCCGCCATGCCGCACAAGCGCAATCCCGTGCTGTCGGAAAATATCTCCGGGCTGTCGCGTCTGGTGCGCTCATACGCCGTTGCCGCACTCGAAGACGTGGCGCTTTGGCATGAGCGAGACATCAGCCACTCGTCGGTCGAAAGAATCATCGGCCCCGACGCCACCGTCACGCTGGATTTCATGCTGGGGCGCTTCACCGGCCTGATGGACAAGCTGGTCGTCTATCCCGAGCGGATGCTGGCCAATCTTCACATGACGCACGGCGTGATCTTCTCGCAGATGGTATTGCTGTCTCTTATTGAGAAGGGCACAACGCGTGAAGATGCGTACGCTATTGTCCAGAAAAATGCGATGCAAGCCTGGCAGGAGGGGATAGAATTCCGAAAGCTTCTGGAACAGGATGAAACCGTGCGGAAGTTTCTCACTGCAGAAGACCTCGAGAATATTTTTAAAGTGAATAATTTCCTGACGAATCTGGATTTTATTTTTCACCGGGTTTTCGGAAAATAATTCAAGCGGTTTCAACAGGCGGGTTCAATCTCTCGCGCGGGTTCAATCTTGCAGATTGAACACAGAGATGCTGGAGCAACCAGCATGGTTGCTCCAGCATAGAAATGGCACGTTCAATGCTATGACAGACAGACAGACAGACAGACAGACAGACAGATTTAATCTTCATAAACCTGTGTTTTATTAAGGCGCGCTATTCTGCCCATTGCGCGCCTTTTTTAATTGCATGGCAGAGCATCTCAAAAGATGCCGTTTTTTTATCTTTGAGAAGGGAGGAAGCGAATGAAGAAAGTTCAGACTGCGCTGTTGATCCTAATATTTTTGTTGCTTGCGGGTTGCGGAGGCCGTGGTGATAATGTGCCGTTTATTACGCCTTTATCGTCGCAAAAGGCGATCACGGCCTATTCGATCAACGGTGTTGACGGAATCATTAATGAGGAACAGAAATCAATAACGGTTGTTTTACCGGCCGGAACGAACCCTGCCTCTCTGGTGGCGACATTTGCGACAACTGGAGAAAATATTACAGTCGGCGCGATGCTGCAGGTAAGCGGAACAACCGCTAATAATTTTACCCTTCCGCTTGACTATACAGTTAACGCAAAAGATAATTCAAGTGTAGTATATACAACTACAGTGATTGTGGCCGCAGTTAATCTCGCCCAAACCGGCCAGAGTGCATGCTATGACGCAGACGGAAACCTTCAGAACTGTGACGGCACCGGACAGGATGGTGAGTTGCAAAAAGGAGTCGTCTGGCCCAGTCCGAGGTTTATCGATAATGGCAATCAGACAATTACTGATCAAATCACCGGTTTGACTTGGACAAAAGACGGGAATGTCATGAAAACTCGTGATCCGGACTTTGACACTGGCGGAGACCAGGACACAGCAGGTGACGGTTTAGTACCCTGGCAGCGTGCGCTCGATTATATCAAGAAACTGAATTCGGAAAACTACCTGGGATTTAGCGACTGGCGTCTGCCGAATATTATTGAAATGGAGAGTCTGATTCACGCGGGGCAGTTATTAACAACAGTATGGTTGAACACTCAGGGATTCAGCAATGTGCAGGATGAGTTTTACTGGTCGTCAACTTCAATCATTGTAGATGCAGGAAACAGCCATCTTGCATGGTTAGTCTGGCCGACGGGTAATATCGGTAGTATCTTCAAGGATGAATGGGCAGTTGTGTGGCCCGTGCGTTCGGGTGGCATGGGGGCGATTGAACTTCCCAAAACCGGCCAGACGACCTGCTATGATACGGACGGCAATTCGATTTCCTGTACAGGCACCGGACAGGATGGAGAATTGCAGCATGGTGCTGCCTGGCCGGATCCACGATTTCACGACAATGGCGATGGCACAGTGACGGACAAGCTGACCGGATTAATATGGACAAGAGACGGAAACGCACCCGGTCCGGCCGTCTGCAGTCCTGGCGTGACGAAGTCGTGGCAGGGTGCGCTTGATTATGTGAAATGCCTCAATATCAATGGCTACCGGGGATATAATGACTGGCGACTGCCGAATCGAAAGGAGCTCTTCAGTCTTTCTCATTCCGGTCAGGTCAACAATACGGCGGACTGGCTAAACTCAGAGGGATTCAGTAACGTTCAGCGAAACTACTACGTATCGTCGACAACATATCCTGCTCAGTTGAACTGTGTTTTTGTCATCAACGTATTCGGCGATATAAGCGTAGACGGTAAGAATAGAACGGACTACTCTGTGTGGGCCGTGCGGGGTGGAAAATAATTACTTGGTTCCGGTCTTTTGCAGGGTCAATTTTGCAGGTTGAACCAAACATTTCGGAGCAACCGGCATGGTTGCTCTTGCGTAAAAACCACTAAATATTCTGGTTCAAACTGAAAGTATGAACCAGCGAAAGTATGAACCAGCCAAAGGACATCACATCTTGTGACGTCCGGTTATTTTTTAATCAGGAGGGTGTCTTTCAGGAAATCATTATTCGTATCCGGATAGTCCATGGTGAAGTGCAGGCCGCGGCTCTCCTTGCGCAGGCGAGCGCTCTGCACGATCAGTTTGGCCACGGTGGTGATGTTACGCAGTTCAATCAGGTCTTTGGTGACCTTGTAGTTCCAGTAATATTCGTGAATTTCTTTCTGAATCATTTCGATGCGGCGCAGGGCACGCTCCAGGCGCTTGTCCGAGCGGACAATGCCGACATAGTTCCACATGCAGCGGCGGATTTCGTCCCAGTTGTTGGTGACGACGATGGTGTCGTCACTTGCCGAGCTGTTGACCGGGTCCCAGGGGCGGATGGGTGCGTCGCTCATCGGGGTTTGCCGGAAGGATTTGGCAATTTTAGTGATGGCACGGTGCGAATAGACGAGCGCCTCCAGAAGCGAATTGCTGGCCAGGCGGTTGGCCCCGTGCAGACCCGTGCAGGCGACTTCGCCGCAGGCAAACAAATTGTCGATGGAGGTTTTGCCGTCGTGATCGACTGCGACACCGCCGCAGATGTAGTGCGCGGCAGGCGCGATGGGAATGGGCTGAACCGCCATGTCGATGCCATACTCGAGGCATTTGTTATAGATGTTGGGGAAGCGGTCCATCAAAAAATCGCGGCTGTGGTGGGTGATGTCCAGAAGGACATGTTCGTCGCCGGATTGCTTGATTTCGTTGTCGATGGCTTTGGCCACCACGTCGCGCGGGGCAAGGCTTTTCATGGGATGGTACTTTTCCATGAAGGTGGAACCGTTTTTGAGCTTTAAAATCCCACCTTCGCCGCGAACGGCTTCGCTGATCAAGAAGGCCTTGGCCTCCGGATGAAACAGGCAGGTGGGATGAAACTGGATAAATTCCATATTGGCCACTTTCGCCCCGGCGCGGTAGGCCATGGCAATGCCGTCGCCTGTGGCGATGTCCGGGTTGGTGGTGATCAGATAGACCTTGCCTGCCCCGCCGGTCGATAAAATGGTATATTTGGCCCGGTACGTGTGAATCTCATCTTTTTGAATATCGAGAACGTAGGCACCCAGGCAATTAATCGTGCGCCCCTGGCTGTCTTTGGAAATAATCAGGTCGATGCCGATGTGATTTTCGTAAATCCGGACATTTTTCAGCGTTGCAATCTGTTCATGCAAAGCCCGCTCGATTTCACGACCGGTCAGGTCTTTGGCGTGAAGCACTCTGCGCTTGTGATGACCGCCTTCCTGCCCCAGATCGTAGGGGTGGGGATGGATCTCGGAACGGGTGAAATTGACGCCCCATTCCACCAGTTCGGCAATACGGGGCGGCGCTTCCCGGATGACGAAATCGACAACCTCTTTTTGGCAAATACCTGCGCCGCATTCCAGCGTATCTTGGATATGTTCTTCGAAGCTGTCCGTCTTGTCTGTGACGGCGGCGATGCCGCCCTGGGCGTAGTTGGTGTTGGACTCCGATTTTTCCTTTTTGGTGACGATGGCGACCGAGCCCAGGCGCGCGGCTTTAATGGCGAGGCTAAGTCCCGCAATTCCGCTTCCGATAATTAAAAAATCTGTTTGAATTTCCATGGTAAGATCATCCGATCCATATGCAGGCATAAAAGTTTGTTTACAAACAACGGGGGGTTTTATATAAGCCTTTTTGATATTTTGTAAAGAAAATTCATGAAAAAAAGAAGGTTTGAATTTTGTTGGTTTTAGGCATTGAATCCTCCTGCGATGAAACGGCTGCCGCCGTTGTTCGGGACGGAATATTGCTCTCCAATATCATTACCTCCCAGATCAAAGATCATCGGGCCTATGGCGGGGTGGTGCCGGAACTGGCCTCGCGCAAGCATCTGGAAGCCATTTCACCGGTGATTACCGGCGCGCTTTCGGAAGCGGGCGTTTCGCTAAACGACATAGAAGGTATATCTGTCACGCGCGGACCGGGGCTCATCGGATCGCTGCTGGTGGGTCTGTCGGCCGCTAAGGCGCTGGCTTATGCGCTGGAGATTCCGCTGGTCGGCGTCAATCATATTGAGGGGCATATCATGGCCTCGTTTCTGGCCGAAAAAAAACCTCAGTTTCCATTTGTCGCGCTGGTGGCTTCGGGGGGGCACACGCATATTTATCTGGTTAAGGATTATTCCACGTTTTCGCTTCTGGGCCAGACGCGCGACGACGCGGCGGGCGAGGCCTTTGATAAGGCGGCCAAGCTTTTGAATCTGGGCTATCCCGGCGGCGTGGTGATCGACCGGCTATCCAAAGCAGGAAATATCCGGGCCTATGATTTTCCGCGCGCTATGAAGGATTCGCCCGATTTCAGCTTCAGCGGGTTGAAGACGTCTTTGCTGGTTTTGCTGAAAAAAAGGGGACGGGATTTTGCGGAGGCTGAACTGCCGGATGTTGTGGCCAGTTACCAGGAGGCCATCATGGATGTTCTGGTGGAAAAAACCTTCCGTGCAGCCAAAGATCACCGCATTTCGCAAATGGTGGTTTGCGGGGGTGTGGCGGCCAACAGTCGCCTTCGAGAGCGCTTTGCAGAAGCCGCGGCACATGCGGGCGTGGAATTGCATATTCCACCAATGGTGCTGTGCACGGACAATGCAGCCATGATTGCGGCTCTGGGAGAAATATTGCTCAAAAGCGGTCGCTCCGATTCGCTGGATTTAAACGCGGTTTCCCGCTGGCCATTGGTGGTACCCGGGCTTGCACACCCTCGCCCATGAACTAAACCGGATTGCGATTTCATGCATGTCATTCCGGACAAGCGAAGCGCGATCCGGAATCCAGGAAAAGATAATATGACCACGCCTAGAGAAATTCTTAATCAATATGACATTCGCCCTCAAAAAAGATTGGGTCAGTCTTTTCTGGTCGATGCCAATACGATCTCCAAAATCGCTTCCGCCTGCCGGATTTCAAAAGAAGATACCGTTGTTGAAATCGGATCAGGCATTGGTGTTTTGACAGAGTTGATTGCAAAAGATGCCGGTCATGTCATTGCCGTGGAAATCGACGCCCGGCTTCTGAAAATCCTTTCAGATCAGTTTGACACAAGCCCCCATGTCGAAATCCATTCCGGCGATATATTGAAATTCGATTTCGCTTCTAAATCAGATCAGTATAAGTCTAAACTTAAAGTTATCGGCAATGTGCCGTATAACATTTCCAGCCCGGTTATTTTTAATCTGCTGGCTTACCGGTCCGTCATCGAGAGCTTTACGCTGATGCTGCAAAAAGAAGTAGTGCAGCGCCTGGTGTCGCCCCCGGACAACAAAAGTTACGGCGTGCCGTCGGTTTTGCTCCAGATGTTTGCCGACGTGGAAAGGCTCTTTGATGTTTCGTCATCCTGCTTTTATCCGCGCCCGAAAGTGGAATCCGCCATCATCCGGGGGACGTTTCGCGATAAGCCTCTCTATGATGTGGCCGACGAGGCCTTTTTCAACCGGGTGGTCAAAGCCGCCTTTGCCCAGCGCCGGAAAATGCTCTCCAATAATTTAAAGTCCGCCAAAGTCCTGGAAGATCTGTCCGATGCCGACATGATCGCGGCGCTAAATGAAGCCGGAATCGATGGGAAAAGAAGGGGAGAAACCCTCTCCCTGGAGGAATTCAGCCGTTTGAGCAATCATCTGTTCGGAAGAATACGAAGATGATCCAACTAAAACGTCTGACGGCATTTCACCATAAACTTTAAAAAAGGAGGTGGGTCATGTCGAAAAAATGGAGAATGTTTTTTTGTATCGGCGTTGTTTTATTTTTGGCATCCGGGTGCGCCCGCACATACAATGTCAAACCTCTGGTTTTTGAGCCCCAGCTGGTTGCCCCTTTTAAGGCCGGGGCGCCGGTTCACCTGATGAATATGCAACCCCTTGGAACGATGTGGGTATTTAAATCCGGATTGGGGAATAAGTGGGTCGGAGATTTGGGGATATGGACGGATGAGGCCATCGGTTTGATGGCACAGGAGCTGGAAAAAAGAAATGTGAAGCTGTCGCCGGATGCGAAAAAAACACTGCGCATCGCTGTGGCTTCAGGCAGGCTTAGCTCTGAGTTTGCGGGGGTGCGATGTATTGTGAAAATGAAAGTGACAGCCGGAAACGGCTACAGCGCCGAATACGAAGGCAATAATCTCAACTCCTCGCCATTCGGTGAGATGGCGAGACAATATTCAGGCGCTAACGCTTTGTCTTCGGCGGTGATTGCCGTCTTGAATGATAAGGCAATCCGTGCCTATCTTGAGGAATAGCTCATCCGGGATTAAAGGAAAACATGAAGCAAAAGTATTTGTATATTGAAACGTTCGGCTGTCAGATGAATGTCCATGACTCGGAACAGATGGCCGTTTTATTGGCGGACATGGGCTACCGGCTGACCGAAGCGTCGGATCAGGCGGATTTAATCCTGCTGAATACCTGCTCTATTCGGGATAAGGCGGAGCAAAAGGCGTTTAGCGAACTGGGGCGTCTGGTGAAACTAAAGGAAAAGAAACCGGATTTGATTATCGGCTTCGGGGGATGTCTGGCACAGCACCTGGGCGAAAAGGTCTATAAAAGAGCCGCCGCCGTGGATCTGGTTTTCGGGACGCACAACATCCACCAGCTTCCCGCGATGATTGAGAAAGTTCAAAAAGATCGCAGGAAGATCACGGAAATTCAATTTTTCGACCGGTTGCGTTCACTGGGCATCTTTGCGCCGCCGCCACAAGGTTCCTTAGGCGCGTTTGTATCCATCATGCAGGGTTGCGATAATTACTGCGCTTACTGCGTCGTGCCCTACCTGCGCGGGCCGGAAATGAGCCGGACACCTGATGAGATTGTGGAAGAAATAGAAAAACTTGTTGATCATGGCGTAAAAGAGGTCACGCTTTTGGGGCAAAATGTTAATTCTTACGGCAAAGGTTTGACTCCGGGCTGCGACTTTGTGGCGTTAATCGAAAAAATCAATGAAATTGATGGTATTGAACGTATCCGCTTCACAACATCGCACCCCAAGGATCTGTCAAACGAATTGATGGACTGTTTTGGGCAGCTTTCCAAGCTTTGTGAGCATATCCATTTGCCAGTCCAGTCAGGATCAACACGGATTTTGAAATTGATGAACCGTGGATATACCGCCCAGGAATATCTGGACAAAGTAGAGCGTTTGAAACGCATTTGTCCGCAAATCAGCATCACCTCGGACTTCATCGTGGGGTTTCCGGGAGAGAGTCTGAAAGATTATCAAGAAACCATTGACATGATGGAAAAAATCAGGTTTGATTCATCTTTTTCGTTCAAGTATTCCGAGCGGGCGGGAACCGCAGCCCGGCACCTTCCGGATAAAGTTCCGGAGACCGAAAAAAAACGGAGGCTCAGCCAATTGCAGGCCCTCCAGGATCGCCACACACAAGAGAAAAACACCGCGCTGGAAGGGAGTTTTCAGGAAGTGCTGGTGGAGGGACGAAGCAAGAATTCTGGAGAGGACGTGACAGGCAGGACAAGATCGTGGCGCATTGTGAATTTCAAGGGCTCACAGGCGCTGGTGGGCAAAGGGGTTAAGGTTCAAATTACGCGAGGGTTTTTGCATTCCTTGCGGGGCAAGCGCGAAGAGGAATGAAGGAGGTTTGGGAATGCTGATGGAGATGAAGGTGTCCGGGTTGACCATTGATCCGATCACCAATACGCCGATTGTCATTCTGAAAGATCTGCAGGAAAGCAAAGCGATTCCCATCTGGATTGGTTTATTTGAAGCAAGCGCCATTGCCACGGAACTGGAACAGATTGTTTTCCCGCGCCCGATGACGCATGATCTGCTCTATGAGTGCATCAAGGCGATAGGCGTTTCCGTCAATCGGATTGAAATTATCGATATTCGCAACAATACGTTTTTTGCCAATATCTATCTGGCCAAAGAGGGCCAAAGTTACGCCATCGATGCGCGGCCCAGCGACGCCATTGCGCTGGCGTTGCGCGCGCACGCGTCAATTTTTGTCGAGGAAGCGGTGCTGGAGAAATCCAGGAACATTGATTTCGGAATTAAACTCGAAGATGTGGATAAGCTCAAGGAAGACAAGATCAAGGAATTTCTTGAAAACTTATCCGCCGAAGATTTCGGGAAATACAAGATGTAGTTTGAAAATGAACAGCCTGCTTGCGGATTTTCGAACATTTCTTACGACACAGCGAAACGTCTCGGAACATACGCTTCGGGCCTATCTGGCAGATATGGAGGAATTCGTCAAATTTTTAGACGGGCAGGACAACACGACGGAGCTTAAAAACCTGCTTGAGGTGAAAACGGAAACGCTGCGGGCATATCAGGCGTGCCTGCATCGCCGGAAACTGATGAAAGTTTCCATCAACCGGAAAATGGCTTCTTTGCGCGCCTTTTATAAATTTCTGGTGCGCAAAGGACAGATTCAGGGAAATCCCGCTTCCGCGTTGCAAAGCGCGAAGACGGAAAAATACATGCCCACGTTTTTATCCGTGGACGAGGCGTTCAAGCTGATGCAGAGCGCCTGCGATGAGAATTCAGTATCGGGATTTCGCAACCGGGCGATGCTGGAGCTTTTTTATTCTTCAGGGCTTCGCCTGTCGGAACTGGCGGGGCTCAATGTGGAAGATGTCCAATTTGACGATGGACTACTCAAGGTGAGAGGGAAGGGCAGGAAAGAAAGAATTGTGCCGGTGGGCGCTGTGGCGCTTGAGGCGATGCAAAAATATCTCGAGGCGAGTCTGGCGCTACGGGTCAAAAACGAAGGAAAAACTGTTCCGGATGCTTTTTTTCGAAACGCCAGAGGCAGCAGGATTTCAACCCGGAGCATCGCAAAAATTGTGGATGACATCATGGCCAAAAGCGGCATTGGCCGAAAGATTTCTCCGCATGCGCTTCGGCACACCTTTGCCACGCACTTGCTGTCCGCCGGAGCGGATTTGCGCTACATCCAGGAAATGCTGGGTCACGAGAGCCTTTCGACCACGCAGAAATACACGGCTCTCAACATTAACCGTCTGATGGAAGTTTACGATAAAGCCCACCCAAGGGCAAAACGATAGAAACGAGAAGCTGCGAGCTGCAGGCTACGCGCTAAACCAGACAGGAGAATACATGCACATCAAAGGGACGACGATTCTGGCAATCAAAAAAGATAATCTGGTGACTGTGGCAGGCGACGGCCAGGTCACGCTGGATACAACCATTTTAAAGCATGGAGCGCGCAAGGTGCGCAGGCTTTACAACGATGAAGTGATTGTCGGTTTTGCCGGCGCCACGGCGGATGCGTTTACGCTGTTTGACCGTTTTGATCAGAAGCTTGAGCAGTTCAACGGCAATTTGCTTCGGGCCGCCGTGGAACTGACCAAAGACTGGCGCACCGACCGGGTGCTGCGCCATCTGGAAGCATTGATGATCGCAGTCAGCCGGGAGCATTCGCTCATCATTTCCGGAATTGGAGACGTCATTGAATCGGATGATGATGTCATGGCCATTGGCTCCGGCGGCGCTTATGCTTTGGCCGCCGCACGGGCGCTGGTTCGCCACAGCAGTCTCAATGCGACGGAAATTGCCAAAGAATCCATGAAGATCGCCTCGGAAATCTGCATTTATACCAATGATCACATTACACTCGAAGAGATGGATTTAAACGAAGAAAAGCCGACGGAAAATAAAAAGAAGAAGAAGTAAGGAGCTGGACGTAAAATGGAAAATTCAGGGTTAACCCCCAGACAGATTGTAGAAAGACTCGACGCGCACATCATCGGCCAGGCGGATGCTAAAAGAGCCGTAGCCATTGCGCTTCGCAACCGCTGGCGCAGGCAGAATGTATCTGAGGAACTGGCGGAAGAAATATCGCCCAAAAATATCATTATGATCGGGCCGACGGGTGTGGGAAAAACGGAAATTGCCAGGCGGCTGGCGAAGCTCGACAATTCTCCTTTCCTCAAAGTCGAAGCCTCCAAATTTACGGAAGTCGGTTATGTGGGCCGCGATGTCGAATCCATGATTCGCGATCTGGTGGAGCTCTCCATCAATATGATGAAAGCTGAAGAGCAAGACAGCGTCCAGGCCAAGGCGGCCGAGATTGCCGAGGAGAAACTATTGGATCTGCTTTTGCCGCCGAGAGCGGTTGAAAGACGTGTGGAAGACATGCTCAATGATGCTGATCCGGATCAGGCCACCCTGCCTCTGACCGATGAGCAGCTCAAAAAACAGGATGCCACCCGCGAGAAAATGCGAAAGTGGCTTCTCGAAGGAAAGCTCGATGACCGCATGGTGGAACTGGAAGTGACGGAGTCGAGGGGCGGCCCCATGATTGAAATCTTTTCCGCAGCCGGCATGGAGGACATGGGCCTCAATATCAAAGATATGCTGGGCAACATGATGCCGCAGAAAAAGAAGAAAAGAAATGTCAAGGTTCCCGAGGCGCTTGAGATTTTAGCTATGGATGAAGCGCAAAAGCTGATCGACATGGACAAGGTCACCAAAACCGCCCTGGATCGCGTGGAGCAGTCGGGCATCATTTTTCTGGATGAAATTGACAAGATTGTCGGAGGCGACTCGCAGCATGGACCGGACGTCTCGCGCGAAGGCGTCCAGCGCGATTTGCTGCCGATCGTGGAAGGATCGAACGTCAATACGCGCTACGGCATGATCCGGACGGACCATGTATTGTTTATCGCGGCGGGCGCTTTTTCCGGGACCAAGCCCTCCGATCTGATTCCGGAGCTGCAGGGGCGCTTCCCCATCCGTGTCGAAATGGATTCGCTGGGGAAAGAGGAATTCGTGAGAATCCTGACCGAGCCGCATAACGCGCTCGTGAAGCAGTATATGGAAATGATGGCAACGGAAGGCCTCGATCTGTCGTTCACGGATGACGCTATCGAGCAAATCGCCGAGGTGGCGACGGTCGTTAACGAACGGACGGAAAACATCGGCGCGCGCCGTCTTTACACGATCATGGAGACGCTGCTGGAGGATATTTCCTTCGATGCGCCGGATCTGGAAGAAAAAAAGATTGTCATTGACGCAAAGTATGTCGAAGAGAAACTCGACAGTATCGTCGAAGACGAGGACCTCAGCCGATACATTTTATAAACGGAGCCCCAAATATGGAACATCTTGAAAGTTCAATGCAGCGGGCGGATATTTTACTGGAGGCGCTGCCTTATATTCGCCGGTTTTACAACAAGACCATCGTCATCAAATACGGCGGGCACGCGATGACGGATGAAGACTTGAAAGACAAATTCGCCCGTGACGTGGTGATGATGAAATACATCGGTCTTCATCCGGTGGTGGTGCATGGCGGCGGTCCGCAGATTGGCGGCCTGCTTAAAAAGCTCGGGAAGGAATCCAAGTTCATCCAGGGCATGCGCGTGACGGATTCGGAAACCATGAACATCGTGGAAATGGTGCTGGTGGGCATGGTCAACAAGGAAATTGTCGGCATGATCAACATGCACGGCGGCAAGGCTGTGGGGTTGAGCGGTAAAGACGGCAATCTGATCGTTGCCGAAAAATATTATCTCAACGAAGACAAGGCCCAGCACACGCCGTCGGAAATCATCGACATCGGACTCGTGGGCAAGGTCAAGGAAGTCAATGCCGAGCTAATCGTATCGCTTACCCAAAGCGGCTTTATTCCGGTCATTGCTCCTACGGGGATGGGTGAAAATGGTGAGACGTATAATATCAATGCCGATATTGTCGCAGGCGAAGTCGCGGCTGCGCTCAAGGCGGAAAAACTTTTGCTGTTGACGGATGTTGCGGGTGTGCTCGACAACGACAAAAAACTGATTCACACGATGACGAATCAGGATGCATTAAATCTGATCGATGACGGGACAGTTGAAGGCGGCATGTTTCCCAAAGTGAAGTGTTGCCTCAAAGCGTTGCGTGGCGGCGTAAAAAAAGCGCATATTATTGACGGAAGACTCAAACACGCCATTTTGCTGGAAGTCTTCACCGATCAGGGCATTGGAACTCAAATTGTTTTATAAATTTTGACGAGGAAAGAACATGAAAGAAAAAAAGATCATAAATCTGGCCGATACGCACATCATGAACACTTATCGGCGGGTGCCGATTGCGCTGGTGAAAGGCGAAGGTGCGCGACTTTGGGATGCCAACGGAAAGTCTTACCTTGATTTTGTTGCGGGCATCGCTGTGTGCAATCTGGGGCATTCTCACCCCAAGGTTGTCAAAGCCATCAAAAAGCAGGTCAAAGACCTGATGCATGTCTCCAACCTGTATTATACACGGCCGCAGGCAGAAGTTGCAGCGCTTTTAACCGAGCATTCCTTTGCTGATAAGGCGTTTTTCTGCAACAGCGGCGCGGAGGCCAACGAAGCCGCCATCAAGCTTGCGCGAAAATATGCCCATGAATTTCTGGGCGAGAATAAATTTGAACTTCTCACGATGAAAGACTCTTTTCATGGCCGGACGATGGCGACGATTACCGCGACGGGTCAGGAAAAATTTCAGTTCGGATTTACGCCGCTTCTGGGTGGATTCAGATACGTGCCGTTTAATGACCCGGAAGCGCTCGAGGCGGCGATTACGCCCCAGACGTGCGGCATTATGCTCGAACCGGTTCAGGGAGAGGGAGGCGTCATTATTCCCGATGATTCCTATCTTGCCAAAGTCCGGGATATTTGCAACCGGCACAAGATCCTGATGATTGCCGACGAAGTGCAAACCGGCATCGGGCGGACGGGAAAACTTTTCGCCTACGAGCATTCCGGCATTGAGCCGGATATTATGACGCTGGCCAAAGCGCTGGGAAACGGCTTTCCGGTAGGCGCGATGCTCGCGACAGATGAAGTCGCCCGGGCCTTTACGCCCGGCAATCACGCCTCTACTTTTGGCGGCAATCTGCTGGCGATGGCAGCAGTCCAGGCGACGCTGAAAACCATCATCGAAGAAGGCATTCTTGACCACTGTCTCCAGATGGGCGCCTATCTCCTGTCGAAACTCGAGGCGCTTAAAGCCAGGCATTCGATCATTACCGGCGTGCGCGGCAAAGGGCTGATGCTGGCCTGCGCTATGTCTATCGAAGGGGCGGATATTGTGAAGGCCTGCCAGGAGCGGGGACTTTTGATTAACTGCACGGGCGGCAAGACGCTTCGGTTTGTGCCGCCGCTCATCATCACACGGGCGGATATCGACGAAGCGATATCTATTCTGGATTCAATCATGGAGGGAAAATGAATAAGGATTTATTGGGCTTTGCCGGAATGACGGAAGCGGATTTTGCCGACATCTGGAAAAGAACATCGCGCCTGAAAAAATTACTGGCTGAGGGCCGGGAGCATGCGTCCTTGAAGGGCAAAACGCTGGGGATGATATTTGACAAGTCTTCCACGCGAACGCGCATTTCGTTTGAAGTGGGCATGTATCAGTTAGGCGGTGTCGCGCTGTTTTTGAATTCCCGTGATACACAGATCGGGCGCGGCGAGACGCTGGCGGATTCCGCGCGCATGATGTCGCGCTATCTCAACGGCATCATGATCCGGACGTTTGCGCAGGAAGCCGTTGAAGAACTTGCGCACTATGCGGAAATCCCTGTGATCAACGGACTGACGGATTTGCTGCATCCCTGCCAGATTCTGGCGGACCTGTTTACCATTATTGAAAAGAAGGGCTCTTATGAGGGCGTGAAAGTCGCCTACATCGGTGATGGCAACAATGTCGCCAACAGCTGGGTTGAAGCCGCGTCGATTCTTCCTCTTGCCGTGAGCGTTGCCTGCCCCGAAGGGTATGATCCCGATCCTAAAATCGTTGAAGCCTGCCGCACAGCGGGGAAGGGGAGTGTGACGCTTTATCGCGATCCGTTTGATGCGGCCAAAGATGCGGATGTCCTCTACACGGATGTGTGGACCAGCATGGGCCAGGAAGCTCAAATGCAGGAGCGTTTGAAAATCTTCAAAAATTATTCGATCAACAGCGCGTTGTTAAAAGTTGCGAAACGCGATGCCATCGTGATGCATTGTCTGCCTGCGCACCGGGGCGAAGAGATCACCGCGGAAGTCATTGACGGGCCTCAGTCCGTCGTGCTTGACGAAGCGGAAAACCGCCTGCATGTGCAAAAGGCCATTTTAGAAATATTGCTATAGGAGGAATGTCTCGTGTCGAAAAAAGTAAAAAAAGTCGTGTTGGCGTATTCCGGTGGATTGGATACTTCAGTAATTGTCCGCTGGCTGATTGAAACCTATGATTGCGAAGTCATCTGCTTTGCCGCCGATGTCGGGCAGAAAGAAGAATTGACGGGCCTGAAAGAAAAGGCGATCAACACCGGCGCAAGTAAAATATATATTGAAGACCTGCGGGAAGAATTCGCGCGCGATTTCGTGTTTCCGGCGCTTCGCGCCAATGCGATTTATGAAGGGACGTATCTTTTGGGAACGTCGCTGGCGCGTCCCCTGATTGCCAAGAAGCAAATTGAAATTGCCAAAAAGGAAAAAGCGGATGCGGTCTGCCACGGGGCAACCGGTAAGGGCAACGATCAGGTGCGCTTTGAGCTCACCTACATTGCGCTCAATCCACAAATTAACATCATTGCCGCCTGGAAGGACGACAACTGGACCTTTGATTCCCGGGAGTCCATGTTTGATTACGCCAAAAAATATAAGATTCCTCTTCCGCTGACCAAGAAAAAACCCTACAGCTCGGACCGCAACCTGCTGCATATTTCGCATGAAGGCGGCATTCTGGAAGACACCTGGGCCGAGCCGCCGGAAGATATGTTTGTGCTGACGGTTTCGCCCGAGAAAGCCCCGAATAAACCCACCTATGTGGAAATTGATTTTGTAAAGGGCAACCCGGTCGCCATCGACGGACAGAAGATGTCGCCTGCGGCGCTGATGGATCATATAAATATTCTGGCAGGAAAAAACGGCGTTGGCCGCCTCGATATGGTGGAGAACCGCTTTGTCGGCATGAAATCACGCGGTGTGTATGAAACACCCGGCGGAACGGTCCTGTGGGCGGCCCATCGCGCCGTTGAATCCATTACGATGGATCGCGAGGTCATGTTCATGCGCGACTCGCTCATTCCGAAATACGCGCAGCTGGCCTATAATGGATTCTGGTATGCGCCGGAAATGCAGACGCTCCAGACCTATATCGATGCGACGCAGGAAACGGTCACCGGCACGGCAAGAATGAAGCTCTACAAGGGCAATTGCACGGTGGTGGGCCGCAAATCGCCCCTGTCGCTCTACAGCGAAGCGTTTGCGACGTTTGAGCGGGATCAGGTCTATAACCAGAAGGATGCCATCGGCTTTATCCGCCTCAACGGATTGCGCCTGCGCATTCAACACATGATGAAGAAGAAATAGCGGAGAGCATTTCATGGCAGAGACGAAAAAACCCTGGGCGGGACGATTTTCGCAATCCACGGCCAAAAGCGTGGAAGCGTTTACCTGTTCCCTGCACTATGATGCCAGGCTCTATCGCTACGATATTGAAGGCTCAATCGCGCATGCGACCATGCTGGCCGATTGCGGCATTATTTCGCGCAAGGAATCGGCGGCGATTGTCCGGGGACTCAAAGCTATTGTTTCGGATATCGAGCAGGGCAGATTTGTCTTCGATCCGGCGGATGAAGACATTCACATGGCGATTGAAAAGGAGCTCATCCGGCGCGTGGGCGACGCAGGCGGCAAACTTCACACCGCGCGAAGCCGCAACGATCAGATCGCGCTTGATGTCCGCCTGTTTCTGCGCGATGAAGCCGATGCCGTGGCCGGGCTGCTGGTCAATCTTCAAAGACAGCTCGTGACTCTGGCCAAAAGCGAAATTAAAACCATTTTGCCCGGCTACACGCACATGCAAAAGGCGCAGCCGGTTTTGCTTTCGCATTATTTTCTCGCGTTTGCCGAAATGTTTGCGCGAGACGAAGAGCGCATTGCCGATTGCCGGAAAAGGTTCAACGCGCTACCGCTGGGCGCGGCGGCGCTGGCCGGAACGGGTTTGCCTATCGATCGCATGCGCACGGCAGAGCTTCTGAATTTTCCGAAAGTGACGAAAAACAGCATGGACACCGTGGCGGACCGCGACTACATCGCCGAGTTTATTTTTGCCGCCTCGCTCGTCATGGCGCACTTAAGCCGGTTTTGTGAAGACTTGATCCTTTGGTCGTCCGATGAATTTGGCTTTGCCGAAATATCGGACGCCTATACGACCGGAAGCAGCATCATGCCGCAGAAGAAAAACCCGGATATCGCGGAATTGATCCGGGGGAAGGTGGCGCGCGTTTATGGGGATCTGACTGCCATCCTGACGCTCGTCAAGGGCTTGCCCATGACCTACAATCGCGATTTGCAGGAAGACAAGGAGCCTTTGTTTGACGCGGTGGATACCGTGAAAAACTGCCTGTCGATTTTTACGGAGATGCTCGCGCACACGACGTTCAACGCCGAAAAAATGTATGCGGCGGCGGGCGGCGGTTTTTCAACCGCAACGGATGTCGCGGAATATCTGGTCCAAAAAGGCGTGCCCTTCCGCAAGGCGCATGAGATCACAGGCGCGATGGTGGCTTATTGCCTGTCGGGCAGGAAGGATCTCTCCGATTTGACGCTGCAAGAGTATCAGTCGTTTTACGCGGGATTTGACGCATCAATTTTTTCGCGCATCACATTGGAAAATGCCGTCAATGCCCGAAAAAGCTATGGCGGAACGGCGCGCTCGGCCGTTAAGGAAAGGATTCGGGAATTTGAAAAAGCGTTGGGCCGGAAATAAAGTTATTTATTTTATCCTGACGGTGATCGTGATCGCCGGATGTGGGTTGAAGGCCAATCCCGTCTCGAAACCCGTTCAGGATGAAAAACCGGTAAAACTGACCGCAACAATTGCCGATGACGCGATTGTGCTTTTCTGGTCAGTGCCTGAAGAGACCACTGGCCATGCGCGAATAGACAAAAGTGTATTGGGAACGACAGGAAATATTTGCCGGGATTGTCCACGGAGCTTTCAACACATTGCTGAGCGTCCCGTTCACGGGGAGAGCCGTTATGTGGATCAAGATGTTGAAAAAGGTAAAAGCTATGATTACCGCATCAGTCTGTGCGACGCGCGCGGAAATTGCCGACAGACACAGGTTGTTCGTATCGATATGAAATAAACGAGGAGGCAAGATTTATGTTTGAAGGAGCCATCACCGCCATCGTGACGCCTTTTAAAAATGGTCAGGTGGATGAAAACGCGCTTCGGGATTTGATTGAGTTTCAGATTGCGGCAGGCATTGACGGGATTGTTCCCTGCGGGACGACCGGCGAATCGCCGACGCTTTCGCATGATGAACATGACCGCGTCATTGAAATCACCATCGACGCGGTGAAAAAGCGCGTGCCGGTCATTGCCGGAACGGGATCCAACAGCACGTCCGAGGCGCTTCGCCTGACCCGGCATGCCTATGATGCGGGTGCAGATGGCGCGCTGATTGCCTGCCCGTATTATAATAAACCCACGCAGGAAGGGCTCTATCAGCATTTTGAGCTGATCGCCAAAACGGTGCCCATTGCGATTGTTCCCTATAATATTCCCGGGCGCACCGGCATCAACATGATGCCTGAGCTCGTGGCCCGTTTGTCTAAAATCAGCAATATTGTCGGGATCAAGGAGGCATCGGGATCGCTCAAGCAGATGAACGATGTGCTGGATTTATGTGGGGAGGCCTTTGACGTTTTATCGGGCGATGATGGTTTTACACTGCCGCTTATGGCCATTGGCGGAAAGGGCGTGATATCCGTGGCGTCCAATGTTGCACCGGCGGATATGGCGGCTCTAGTCGATGCGGCTGAAGCGGGACAGATGGCTAAAGCACGCCAGCTTCATAAAAAATTAAGTCCGCTTTTCGATGTGCTCTTTGTTGAAGTCAATCCGACGCCGGTAAAAGCCGCGCTGGCCATGATGGGGAAAATTGAATATGAATACCGTCTGCCGCTTTGCAAAATGGCCCAGGGGAACTACGAAAAACTCAGGAAGGTGATGACCAGTTACGGTCTGGTGAAATAGGATCAGGAAATACTGTCCAAGGAGTGATCACTATGATTAAGGCAATTGTTACAGGCGCAGGCGGAAAAATGGGGGGCAGAATTATCAGCCTGATGTCCGGGATGGAGGACATACGCGTCGTGGGCGCGATTGAAGTCGCCGGTCATCCGATCATCGGACGGGACGTCGGACACTCGCTGGGGCTCGGTCCAACCGGCGCGATCGTCAATGATAAGCTGGCCGACTGCATTGATTCGGCGGATGTCGTGATTGATTTTACCAATACGGCTGCGTCACTTAATTATTTGAACATCGCCAGCGAAAGAAACCGCGCCATCGTCATCGGTTCAACGGGATTTACAAACGATGAGCTGATCCTGGTGCACAAGCTTGCGGAAAAAACCCGATGCGTCCTGGCGCCGAATATGAGCGTTGCTGTCAATGTCATGATGAAGGTGCTGGAGTATTGCGCCGGAATCTTAGGCGACGATTATGATGTGGAAATTGTGGAAGCGCATCATCATCTGAAAAAAGACGCGCCCAGCGGAACGGCCATGCAAATGGCGAAGGTGATTGCCGAGAGGCTCGGACGCGATCTGGAGAAGGAAGCCGTTTATACGCGAAAAGGGTTGATCGGAGAACGGACGAAAAAAGAGATTGGCATTCAGACGCTGCGCGCAGGCGACATTGTCGGCGAGCATACCGTCATGTTTGGAGGCATTGGCGAGCTTTTGGAATTCAAGCACCGCGCCTACAGCCGGGACAATTTTGCCAAAGGCGCGATCCGGGCGGCCCAGTGGATCGTCCACCAAAAAAACGGTCTGTATGACATGCAGGATGTGCTGGGTTTGAAAACACTCTGATACATGCGGGTATTTCTTTGGACGGCATCATTGCCTATATCGGGATAGGTTCCAATCTGGACGATCCCTTGATCCAGTGTCAAAAAGGATTGCAACGACTATCCGGTTTAACCGGTGTGACGCTGGAAAGAACCGCTTCATTTTATAAAACGGAACCTGTAACGGATCCACTCCCCGGGCACGCCGATGAAACACAGGCGTGGTTTGTCAATACAGTGGCGGAAATCCGGACGGTTTGCTCACCACGGGGAATTCTGGAGGCGTTACAATCCATTGAAGAGCAGATGGGGCGCAGGCGATCCTATCGTGGCGCGCCCAGGACCATAGATCTTGATTTGCTTTTATACGGCCAGCAGGTGATGCGGGAGACGGACCTGATCGTTCCACATCCCAGACTGCATGAGCGACGGTTTGTGCTGGAACCGATGTGCGAGATCGCATCCTATGTGACCCACCCGGGTTTTGGCGTATCCATGAAAGGACTGCTGGACAGGCTGACCGATTTAAAAGCGGTCGTGCGTCTTTGAATCGACAGGTAGGTGAATATGAATATTGTAAAAGTCTTGCTGCTTGTAGTCGTTTTGTTTATCGGTTATAAGATCTATAAAATGATACAACGCGCAGTGGTCAGCAGCGTTGACAAATTTCCAGAAGGACCGCCACCGACGCGCGGGGAAGAGCTGGTGCAGGATCCGTTTTGTAAAACCTATGTTCCAAAAAGCCAGGCCATTGTCTCAGACATCCATGGGCGTCGCGAGTATTTCTGCAGCCAGGAGTGCCGCGATAAATATTTATCAGATCAATCAACGTAAATGATGACGAAGGGGGAAAAAGTGAAGTTTTTTATCGATACCGCGAATGTTGAGGAAATTAAAGAAGGTCTGGTGTTGGGCATGGTGGATGGCGTCACCACCAATCCGACACTGATTGCAAAGGAAAAAAGAGGCTTTGACGCCGTCGTCAAAGATATTCTGGAAATCGTGGAAGGCCCCGTCAGCTTGGAAGTGGTGAGCCTGGAGGCTAAAGGGATGTTCGCTGAGGGAAAGAAGCTGGTCAAGCTCGGGGATCAGGTGGTTATCAAAGTGCCCATGACCACGGAAGGATTAAAGGCGACGAAGATGTTTGCCGATGAAGGCATTGCCGTCAATCAGACGCTGGTCTTTTCGCCGTTGCAGGCACTGATGGCCGCCAAGGCGGGCGCGGCCTATGTGAGTCCGTTTGTCGGTCGTCTGGATGACATCGCGCATGACGGTATGGAACTGGTACAACAGATTCTGGATATCTACGATAATTACGACTATGAAACAGAAGTCATTGTCGCCAGTATCCGGCATCCCCGGCATGTGCTGGATGCAGCCATGATGGGCGCTGATATTGCGACGATTCCCTTTAAAGTCATCGCGCAGCAGGCCCAGCATCCTTTGACAGACAAAGGCATTGCTGCGTTTCTGGAAGACTGGAAAAAGGTGCCTAAGAAGTAATGATATTTTATTTGGTATAGGTTAACCCAAGGCGGCTCCGATGAAGAAAATACGCGACATGAGAAATTTGCCCAACATGATTACGCTTATGCGTATCAGCGTCGTGCCTTTTTTGTTTTTCATTTTGAGCGATCCTGGGCCATTTTGGAGTATGTTACTGGCCGGCCTGTTCGTTGTGGCATCCATCACGGATCTGCTCGACGGATTTATTGCGCGCCGTTACAATCTGATTACGACTTTAGGAAAATTTCTCGATCCGCTGGCAGACAAGCTCATCGTCAATACAGCCATGATCCTGATGATTCCCCTTGGCAGGATCGATGCCTGGATTGTGGCGATCATCATTATGCGCGATCTCATCGTTGACGGCATTCGATCGATTTCATCATCGGAAGGCATCTACATTCAGGCCAGTGTTTTGGGGAAACAAAAAACGCTGGCGCAGATCATTGCCGTCACGGCGCTGATGATTCACCACCCCTTCTGGGGACTGGATCCGCACCGTGTGGGGACGATGATTTTATACGTGGCTTTTTTTCTTACGATTTATTCCGGGATGGATTATTTTGTTAAATTCTATCGGGGAATCGGAAGGAAATAAAGTGGAGAAAGTGCAATTTTTTATTGACAAGAACGGCTGATCTGTTATATTCACCGCCGTTCCTTCTGAGCGGGCGTAACTCAGTGGTAGAGTGCTACCTTGCCAAGGTAGACGTCGACGGTTCAAATCCGTTCGCCCGCTCCATTTTTTTTGTGGCGGCATAGCCAAGTGGCTAAGGCAGCGGTCTGCAAAACCGTTATTCTCCGGTTCAAATCCGGATGCCGCCTCCAGTCTTCATAAATATTTAAATTATTTTTTGTTCTTTTCCGCAAGGCATATTGAGAAAGAGTAAATGCTGAAACGATTTACTGAGCTTATTATTGCTTGCGCGCAATTCGGTTATTCCGACCTTCATATCTGTGGTGGGCAGCCGATCGTTTACCGGAAAAACGGGTCCATTAAATTCGAACAAAAGATAAGCTGGTCTCATGCGGATGTTGATGCGCTGGTTTACAGCCTGCTGAGCGCCAAATACCTCTCTATCCTGCGCGAACGCTGGTCGGTGGACTTTGCCATTAATATCGGTAATGTTCGCGTTCGGATCAATATATTTAATTCGGATCGCGGCGCTTCATTAGCGATCCGGCTGTTGCCGGATGCCATTCCGACCATTGAAAAATTAAATCTACACCCCTCCCTGCGCCACATCAGCGACCTGAAATCCGGCCTGGTATTGATCTGTGGCACAACCGGTTGCGGTAAAACAACGACGATTGCATCCATCCTGGAAGATATTAATTCCAAGCGGGCGGCGCACATCGTAACACTTGAAGATCCCATCGAATACCGGATAGCCTCACGCCAGTCTTTTATTGAGCAGCGCGAAGTCGGCACGCATGTCCCGTCCGTTGAGCGAGGCCTGATCGACGTCATGAGGGCTGATCCCGATGTCATCATGGTCGGTGAGTTGCGGGAACCGGAAACGATTGCCCTGACACTCAATGCCGCAGAATCTGGCCACCTGGTCATCGCAACGCTGCATGCCACAAACATGGAAGACGCGCTCTACCGCATCATCAATTCCGCGCCGCCTGAAGCGGAGGAATACATTCGTCATCAGCTGGCCTCGACCATTTCCTGGGTGATCGTTCAGAAACTCGTTTATCTTGAAAGGGTGGGAGCGCGTGTGCCGCTTCTTTCAATCATGCGAGGAACGCAGCAGATCAAAGGGATCATCCGCGAGAAGAAGCTCTATCAGATTGATAATTCCATGCACACGAGCAAATCCGACGGCATGTTTACAGAAGAGCGCTACTTAAAAGAATATCTGGAGACAAAAGACAAATTTCACAATCCTACTGTGAATTTCAAGCCGGACAGAAACGCATCCATGCAAAGCCAGTATCATCAATCAGCCATTTTCCAGACGGACGCCTTTTCCGCCAAAAAAGAAACAACGTCCGTTGCGAGCGGTAAAATTCCTTCTGGCGCAAAACTCGGCGCATCAGACCACGCCGATATCTCATGGGCGGCCGAGTCTGCTTTGAGCATTGAATCTCAATACGTCATTGATGAGAGCATTGATCTGTCTGAAATCATCGCTCAGACGAAGGATAATTTCAAAGCAAAGAAATAAACCGGATTTAAATCATGGTTTCCCGGTAGATCTTCCACTCCCCGTTAATTTTGCGCAATTCAAGTTTTTTATCGCCTTTGCGGTTGAGCAGACTGGAACTGTAATGCTGCGTCAGTGTTGCCGTTGCCTCGTTGTTATTGCCTGATATGTGAACGTTACTGATCCTGACGGAAATGTTTTTACTGCGTTTCCGAATTTTGATCTTATGATCCACCCAATTGTTCAGATTCATCCCCTGTGAGCGGAAATGGGTCGTGTAACAGGATGAATAGGTGTTCATATTTCCAGACTGCCAGCTTCCGGACCATTTGGCGATCAGCTTGCGCACGGCTTCTTCGTTTTTTGCGTCGATGGCTTGCGTGACGACTACCGGTGTTTCCGGTTTTATCTCAGGAACTGAAATCGAATCTCTGTCATCGATGGCGAACCATTGATGATTAATTTTTTGCAGGGCAAGTTTTTGAAAGGCGCCTTCGAAGAGGTTATTGTTTTGAATGCTGGTAATCTGATCGAAAAGGATCACCGCATGATCAGCATATTGAAGGATAGAGACATCCCTGGGTTCTAAAATGAAATGTTGACTGATGTTCTTGACGGCAGCAAGCCTTTGAGAGAGTATTTCTCTTTTTTTATCATTGATGCGATGGCCTTCGAGATATAAAGCATCTATTGCCTCCAGGTTTCCTTGCGCGTAAGCCTTTGTCCAGTCGGAAAGAACTTTTTCAAGTTCAGTCTTAACGGCCGGCGGCTGATTTTGATTTACCCACCGGATGGATTCAGCGATAATAACGGGCGTCTTATTAATAGAAATATATCTTGAAAGAATATGGATGTCCTCATCGGTCAGCACAACGCATCCGTTGGTTTGAAAAGGTGAAAGTGGTTTGGTCGTGCCGTGAATCCAGATATTTGTTCCGTTTCGTCCGGCTTTCTTGTCGGCGGTGGAGGGGAAATCGAGATGATAGGCCAGTGTTCCGTAGGTTTCCGGCGGTCCGGGATCAGGGATCATTCTGGTTGCAAAAAAAATGCCGTTCGGGGTTTTTGCATCTCCGGGCATTTCTTTGCCGCCTTGATTTTTTCCTGTAGAACAGGTTGCTGTATAAACTTTTTTAAATGAATTATTTGATTTTTTAAAAACAAACAATTTTTGGTCTTTTTTATCAACCGTTACGACAAAACCCGTGGAAAGGGAAATGATGGAGTCCGGTATCTTCTCTGAAGGTTGTGCTTTGTCTGCCGCGACGTCACAGGCATAAAAAAACATAAGTATCGAAAAAAACAGAGTATATTTTAATAGGTTGTGGCAGGTCATCGATGGGGTCATCCTTAAAGCCAGATTTTTTTAATGTCGGTCTTCTTAACAAAATCTTTTTAAGCCTTCAAGATTTTTAATTTAAATATGGAAATACCAAATTGAATGTGATAGATAAAAGCCGTTTAATGTAATAAAAACACTGTGAATCCTTGGCGAAGAGGAATTTCCGGTAAAATATGATACTCAGTCAAATTCCACATCATATTTTGTAGAAATTAAAACAACGTAAGATGATGGAATGTAAATATTGATAATGCTCTTATAATACAGTAGTTCCAGGAGACGATTTTTGTCTAATATAAAAGATATTAACTCCACGGAAAGGTTGTTAAATGTCATTCGAGGCACTCAGAAACCGGAGCCGGTTTCGGAAGAGGTCTCGCCCGTAGTTTCCATAACACAAAAGCCTTCCAATAAGCTCACCTTGAACTTTCCGAAAACACTCGCCGGAAAGAATCGTATCTGCGTGGGTGTGGATATCGGCGTGGATGCGATTTACCTGGCCAAAGCCACAAAGGCTTCGGATGGGAAGCCCCTGCTGGTAGATCAGAAAATTGTCAAATTCGTCAACCAGCCCCCGATGAGTTCTGAAAAATTCAAAGAATTACTGAAAAATGCCATCTCTTCCTTTGCGGGCTCCATTGACCATTGTGATCTATGGACAACGATCAATCCCTCGGATGTCAATGTTCAGCACATTAAAGTTCCCCGCGTGCCCAAGAAACAATTGGAAAATGTGATCTACTGGACGGCGAAAAAGGAAAATCCTTTTGATGATAAAGAGTTTGTGTTTGATTTTGAAATGCAGGGAGAAATCATCGATCAGGGGATCCCTAAATATTCGGTGATGGTTTACAGCGCTCCCCGTGCGGAAGTGGAACGCGTCCGGCAAATGTTTTCGTCTGCCGACATCGATCTTGCCGGTATAACGATTGCGCCTTTTGCCGTCCAGAATATCTTCCGCACAAAATGGATTGATGTTCCGGAAAGCACTTTTGCCAGCCTTTATATCGGAAGCGATTTTTCCCGTATCGACATTTACAGCAAAAATAATCTTGTTTTAACCCGTGGGATCAAAACAGGCATCAGCAGTATGATAGAGGTCATCAATGAGTCTATTTCCGAAACAGAGCCTCACGAAGCGGCCAAAAGACAGGAAATAAAAACGCAGTTGATGAATGTATTGTTCAATCCCGAAAAAATGTCCTTTGAAGGCAATGAAATCGACTGGGTTGAAAACGGCATCTTTGATGTGATTTCTCCTGTTCTGGAGAGGCTGACGCGCCAGATTGAAAGAACGCTGGAATATTACACCTCATCGGTGGGTTACGAAAAGGTGGATAAGCTCTATATTTCATCGACGATGAACGTTTTTTATCGACCTTTTCTGAGTTATATCAGCGAGCAACTGGCCATTAAAACAGAATTTTTTGATCCTTTCCAAGGCAACAATGTCAATTTGTCCGGCGCCTCCCTGCCTCTGGCGCAAAGAGCTGCGTTGATCCCGGTGATCGGACTGGCCTTATCGGATTCCAGACACACGCCGAATGTCATCTTTACTTATGTCGAAAAGAATGCCGAGTCCAGCCGCGTAAGAATCAATCGTGTGATTTTTGCAACCTTTGGCCTTGTCTTGCTGATTTGCCTTATCATTGTAGCTTTTCAGGGAGTTGAAACGAAACAGTTAATGACCAGGCGCGCTCAACTGGAAAAAGAATTGTCCATGTTTAAGCCATTGCTGGAAAAAGAAACGATTGCCAATCTCACCCAGGAATTAGAACGACAGCGTCAAAAAAACCATCAATATGCACAAAGATACAGAGGCATTGCCTTAATCGGTGAGCTGACGTCGCTGACCCCCGATCATATCAAATTTATCCGCGTCAACATGTCATCATCGGAGACGGTCGCTCAGGGGCAGAAGAAGTCAGAAACGTTAACCATTGATGGTGTGGTTCAAGGCGACCGCCATTCGCTCGACACGCTTCTGGCGCAATACGTCATGAAGCTGGAGAATTCGCCACTGCTGCAAGGGGTCGTGCTTGAAAAAAGCAACATTGTGACATTGAGGAAAAAAGAAATCATTCATTTTACTCTCAAGGCGAAAATAGGTTGACCATGATCCATAATAAGAATTTTGCCATTCCGGCGAAAAGTTTGGGCTATATCATTATCTGCGCAGGGATCACGCTTGTTCTGGTGTTGGGTATCATCAGCTTTCACCGGTATAATGAAGCCCGCAAGCAGGATCTGATTTCAATCCAGAAAAGGATTGACGAACAAAAAGCCTGGGGGCCTGTTTATGTATCCCTCGTGAAAGCCAATGAGGCGAAAATAGTTTATGTTTTGCCCAATCCCGAAAGCATCAAGCTAACGCGTCAGGAACTGGATAAATTTCAGGAGGCCTTTCGTCAGACCGCAGGCAAAAATAAAATGATCAACGTGACGTTGTCTCCTGATGTTAAAACGCTTGAGGGGACATCCGGCAGTTTGTTGTATAACGGGGCGATGAAAGGGGACTTACCCAGTTTCAGACAATTCATCATTGGGCTTAGCGCGTTGCCCTATGTTGAAAATATCGACGAAATCAACATCAAACAATTTTCTGATTCGATGGAGTTTCGGATGAAAATCCGGGTGGCCCTGGCCAATTGAAGACAGGGGAGGCGAAATGAAAAAACCGAATAAAAGGCAAATCATCATTCTTGCCATCATGGCGATTGCCATCCTGTATGCCGCGTATGATCTTTTTGTCGCGCAACCGGCGGCAAAAAAAGCAAAGATGGAGGCCGCCAAACCGGCTGAAGTGGAAATTTTCGTAAGCGAAGCCAATGATGATGCTTTAAAAAACAAGCTTGCCGCCGCGGATGCCTACATCATCAGTAAGGCTGAAGCCCAGTGGGAGAAAAACCCATTCTGGGAAAGAGCCGAATATCGTGAATTTGCCGGAAGCGAATCCGCCGGCGGACTGGCCGGAAAAATTATTTACTCCGGATTTATAGATGCGGGTCGTAAGAGCATGGCCATTATCAACGGTTTTGAATATGGCCCGGGAGACGCTCTGGAGCTGGAAGGATACGTATTAAGAAGCATTACGCCGTCGCGTATTTTGATTGTTAATTCAAATACCGGCAGCGAGTTGTTTATTCCCATACAGGAATAAAATTATCACATGGAGGTTGTTGCCTTGAAAATAAGCGCAGTCCATTTAAAGAGAAATATATCGTTTGCTATTATTTTTCTCCTGATCTTAGCAGCGCTGGGATGTTCAAAGGATCTCAAAAGCACCAAGAAGGATCCTTTTTTTGAAAAATGGAACACCCTTGCGGAAAACTCAAAAGGCCATTCTCCTGAGATGAAGCCCAAAAAGATCGATATTTCATCGTCAGTGGATAAAAAAAGGCAAACATCGTCGTTTTATGGCGATACAGGCAAAAAGCTTCCGACGAAAGCCATCACCCTGACCATGCGGCAGGCGGACCTCAAAGCCGTGCTCAGGGCACTGGCCCGATCCGTGGATTACAATCTTCTGGTGAAAAACGATTTACAAGGCGAGGTGAGTGTTGATTTCCGCAGTGTTCCCTGGGATCAGGCCTTTACCGGACTTTTAAGAACGCATGGTCTGTCGTATGTCTGGGAAGGCAATGTCATCCGCGTCATGACTATTGAAGACATGGAGCAGGAACTCAAGCAGAAAGTGCAGATGCGCGACATTCAGTGGGTTGAACCCTTGATGAATCCGGTCATCGTGAAGATTGATTATGCCGATCCGAAAAAGCTCACCGAGATGCTGCAGGATTTTCTGACCAAAGATAAAGACGGCAAAGCCCGTGGTTCCGTGAAGCTCGATGAACACAGCAACTCCATTATCATTTCCGCCAATGCTCAGGATCTGTCTCGAATGGTGCCGATCATCGAGAAGATTGACCAGCCGACGACGCAGATTCTCATTAAGGCCAATATTGTAGAAACGACGAAAAACGTGGCCCGTGACCTGGGGGTCATGTGGGGTGGCCAATACACAAAAGGCAATTACGCGGGGATGAGCGGCGGAACACGGGCCAGTACGACCGCGGAAATCAATCCGACAGCGGGCGGGCCGGTGGGCATCGGCGGTACAGGATTCGCATCCAATTTTCAGGCCACCAATTTAACCAATATTGCTTCAGGGTCGCTGGCGCTTCTTTTCGGGACCATTGGCGGCAACATTCTGGAACTTCAGTTGCAGGCGCTGCAAAAAGACAACCAGCTCAACATTCTGTCCAGCCCCTCCATCACCACGCTGGATAATCAGAAAGCCTTTACGGAAAACGGGGAGAGGATTCCTTATATCACGCGGGAAATTGATTCCACGGGACGTGAAACGCGAACCGTTAAATTTGAAGATGTGGTGCTGCGTCTTGAAATTACCCCCCATGTCATTGATGGGGAGACATTGAAGATGAATATCCTCGTCAAGAAAGACGAGGTGGATGATTTGCGCAACGTCGAAGGGAATCCGTTTATCATTAAAAAACAAACCCAGACCACCCTGATTGTTCAAAACGGTGAGACCATTGTCATTTCCGGTTTAACCAAACAGCGACACGCTGATGGAGACGCCGGGTGGCCACTTTTTAAAGACATTCCGGTTTTTGGTTATCTTTTTAAATCAGACAGCAAAAGCGAGGCCATGGAGGAGGTGTTGATTTTTATCACACCGCATATTCTCCAGATTGCCGGGGCTGAAGAAAAGATGGCGGCAAAGACTCCGGAGAAGGTCGAACCCGCAGTGCGCGCTCAATAAAAGGAAAATTCCCCATAATGGAATATTTCAACCTTCTTGAATTTAAGAAAGAGCCTTTTTCCAATTCTCCCGAACCTGAATTTCTGTTCGGTTCATCGCAGCATAGCGTCTGCCTTCAGATGCTGGAGTTGGCCATCCGGTTGAGACGCGGATTGAATATCGTCATCGGTGAAGTTGGGACGGGAAAGACAACGCTTTGCCGCAAGCTGATTCAAAATCTGTCCGAGCCTGCCGCTTCCGCTTCCGATGCAGTGGCTATTGATACATGTCTCATGCTGGACCCGGCGGTTGAGAGCCGGTTAGAATTTGTTCGATCCGTCGCCGCCATCCTGGGCGTTGGGCTTGCTGAAAACGAGGAAACGGAATGGCAAATCAAGGAAAGAATAAAACACTTTCTTTTCGAAAAGGGCGTGAACGAACAAAAAATACTGGCGCTGATTATCGATGAAGGACAAAAAATTCCGGAAGACTGCCTGGAAATCCTGCGCGAATTTCTCAATTACGAAACCAACCATTTCAAACTTCTCCAGATCGTCATTTTTGCCCAGCCGGAGTTTCGCAAAAATCTGTCAGCCCGGGCAAATTTGCTCGATCGCGTCAATTTCCTGCATCACCTCAAGCCGCTTTCTTTTGCTGAAACGAAAGCGATGATCGATTATCGCCTTTGTGTTGCCAGCATGAAATCGGACAAGCATTCCATTCTTACCCCAAGTGGTTTGTTAGCCGTTTATCTGGCCACTTCCGGATACCCGCGCAAGGTCGTCTCGCTTTGTCATCACATTATGCTGAAGATGATCATTCGCGGCAAGAGCAAGGCGGGGTGGTTTCTGGTCAGAAGCTGTATGGGCAAAATGAAGCCCTCCGCGCCGGTGTCTCAGGTCAGATGGGCGACGCTTGGTATTTTGGCCTTAGTCCTGGCGGGTCTAACTGCCGGCCTGTTTTTTTATTTAAGCCCGACGGGCCCCAAAACTCAAAGCCGCCAAATGGCCCTCTCGGGCATCAATTTTCAAAAGCCGGTGGCGCCTTTGACCAATTCGCAGGCGAATTCCAAATCAGATGAGCAGATTCCTGAATCTCTCGGGACAATTCCCTTGAAAAAGCGAATGACGATCTGGCGGGTTTTTGAAAATATCTACGGCGATTCCAGCATGGAAATCGCCACAACATTCAAAAGGGCCAATCCCGGTATTCTTAATCTTGATGAAACTGTGGAAGGCGCCGTCATTTCCGTTCCAGCGATCAAGGGGCAGGGTTATCCCTTGCAGAGTAACCCCGTTTTGGTTTCGCTTGAATCCGGATCGGAACTGGCTGGCATCTACTATTCCTTTATTGCCAAAAACGGAGACGAAAAATTCCCCCCGATCCGTTTTTTTTCAGTGTGGAACAAAGCAGACGGAATGCGCTTTGATATTGTCCTCGATCGGAGCTTTACCAGCAAAGAAGACGCCCGTCAGGCGATAGGTCAGCTGCCGCCGGAATTATCAGCGTCTGCGCGCATATTGTCGGAGTGGAAAACAGGAACTGTTATTTTTAACCGCCGGGTTTTCAAAAATTGATTTCATCCGGAATACGGAGGTTGGATGAAAGTAAAAAAACGTTTAGGTGAGATGCTTGTGGAGAGCAATCTGATTGGTGAAGATCGCCTCAAACAGGCGCTCATTGATCAGAAAAAAGCGGGTTTAAAATTAGGGCAGTTTCTGACGCGTCAGGGTATCGTCAGCGAGCAGCAGATTATCGATCTGCTGAGCAAACAGTTGAAGATTGCCAAGTATCATCCCGACAGTTACCCGCTCGACATTGACCTGATCCGGCTGATTCCCATTGAGGTTGCGCAAAAATATTCCGTCGCGCCGCTTCGTAAAAAAGGAAGACTTCTAACCATTGCCATTGTCGATCCGCTCGATATCAATGCGCTCGATTACATCGAAGTGCTGACTAACTCCGAAGTGGAACCGATCGTCTGCTCTGAACGCGAGCTCAATCAGCTCATCAGCAGTCTCTATGGAACACAGTCGGGGCTGGGTAGCCTCATGGAGAACATGGAGATTAAATCTCCGGATGAGGGGCAGGAAGAAACGGCTTCGGATAAAGAAGAAGTCCAGATTGCCTCACTCCAGGATCTGGCGGGCGAGGCGCCGGTCATCCGTCTGGCCAATTCGATTTTCGCCCAGGCCATCCGCGACGGCGCAAGCGACGTGCATATCAGTCCGCAGCAAAACTCCGTGCAATTGAGATTTCGCGTGGACGGCAAGCTTCTGGAAGTGCCGTCACCGCCCAAATCCCTTTTTCTGCCCATCATTGCGCGCATGAAAATTCTGGCCAATATGGATATAACCGTTTCGAGAATACCACAGGATGGCCGGTTCACTCTGAAACTGGATAAAAAAGAAATCAATGTTCGCGTTTCGTCCATTCCCACTATTTACGGCGAAAACATGGTGCTCAGGCTGCTCGATACCAGTGGTGGTGTGTATTCGCTGGATCGTCTGGGGATGATTCCCTCCGACATGGAAAAAATCGAAAACGTGTGCAACAAGCCTTATGGTATGGTGCTCAGTACCGGTCCCACCGGCAGTGGAAAGAGTACAAGCCTTTATGCCATCTTAAACGCAATCAATAAACCGGACATCAATATCATGACCCTTGAGGACCCGGTCGAATACCGCATTAACAACATCCGTCAGATTCAGCTTAATCGCAAAGCCGGCATGACATTCGCCAGCGGGCTTCGCTCCATTTTACGTCAGGACCCGGATGTCATCATGGTGGGCGAAATCCGCGATTCGGAGACGGCTGCCATCGCCGTACAGGCCGCGCAAACTGGGCATCGGGTATTGAGCACCGTTCACACCAATGACGCTGCGGGGGCGATCACCCGGTTTATTGATATGGGTATTGAGCCGTTTTTAGTTTCCTCCGTATTGCTGGTCTCCTTTGCGCAACGGCTTGTGAGAACCGTCTGTCCATATTGTAAAGAGCCCTATACACCCTCTGAGAAAGCCTATCGCGCGCTGGGCATCACACCCGAAGAAGCCAAAACGGCTGTTTTTCAGCACGGCAAAGGCTGTTATCAATGTAAAAACACGGGATACAAAGGAAGAACCGGCCTTTTTGAAGTCCTGGTCAATGACGAAATGGTTCAGGATATGATTTTAAAGAAGCGTTCCAGTCAGGAAATTGCCCGGGCGGCCATTGAAGCGGGAAACCTCAGAACGCTGCAAAAAGACGCGGCGGCTAAAGTTGTTCAGGGTATTACCACATTGGAAGAAGCCATGTCAGCGGTGATGACATAGAGACGGGAAAATAATATCTCATGCCGACTTTTCATTACAAAGCAATCAACGAAACCGGTAATCCCCTGTCAGGCAGCCTTGAGGCGGATACGCTTCAAAACGCCAGCGCCATTCTGGTATCGCGTGGACTGATGCCCTCGGAAGTGACCGAAGTCAAAGAAAACGAGCGCGACACCCTCTGGATGCGGATAAAATCTATGACTGGCAAGGTGAAGTCCAATGAGCTCATCTTGTTTACCAAGCAATTTCGCTCGATGCTCAACGCCGGCGTTCCAATATTGCGGATCATGCAGGTTCTGGAAGCCCAGACCGAAAGCAAGGTTCTTCGTGAAGCCATCTCAGGAATTATTGTCGATATTCGTCAGGGGTCAACCATTTCCGATTCTTTTGAAAAATACCCCAGAATATTTTCACCGCTTTATTGCAGCATGCTGCGGGCGGGCGAGATCAGCGGCAATGTGTCAAGTGTGCTCGACAGGCTCATTTATATCATTGAACACGAAGCCAAAATCAAGGCAGATATCCGTTCCGCCCTGCAATATCCCATGATCGTTTTGATTGCTCTGGCAATTGCATTCGTAGTGCTTCTGACGTTTGTTATTCCCAAGTTTGCCGATCTTTTCGGAAAAGCGGGGCTTGAGCTGCCCATGCCCACAAAAATTGCCATGATCATGTATAGCCTGCTTCATAACTACTGGTACATCCTTTTAGGGGCGGTCATTTTATTGATCGTCATTCTTGCCCGGTATTTCAGAACCGCCAGCGGAAGACTGGTGCGTGACAGTTTTTTGCTTGCCATGCCGGTCATGGGGCCATTGTTTCAGAAAGCGGCAATGTCTCGATTTGCCAGTATATTTGCCATATTGCAGACCAGCGGCGTGCCGGTCATGCAATCTCTCACCATATTATCCGACACCATCGGCAATGCAGCCATTGCCCGATCTTTTGAGCATGTGCGCGAGCGGATTCAGGAAGGCTCGGGAATCGCCATACCCCTAAAAACAGCCAAATATTTTACGCCCATGGTCATCGACATGATCGCCATCGGCGAGGAATCCGGCAATATTGATGAAATGCTTCGGGAAATATCCAAGCATTACGATGATGAAGTCGAATACGCCGTCAAAGCGCTCTCCGATGCCATCGGTCCGGTTTTAATTGTCGCGCTAGCGGCGGTGGTTGGGTTTTTTGCTTTGGCCATATTCCTCCCGATGTGGGATATGACCAAAATGGCTTCCATGAGATAACGAATCAGAATCATGAAGAAAAAGAATTTTTACGTTAATTTATATATCCTTATCCCGGTTATTTACACGGGCCTGACCATTCTGGCCGTCATTGCATCATACCAGATTGCCTCTTTGCAATCCCAGGGGGCGCAGTCAACCTTTATCAATATCTTTACACTGGCAGTTGTGATTGGCTTAATTGCATTTATGGTCAGTTTCTTCATTTTGCGACTGCTTTTAAAACCGCTCGTGGAATTTGTGGAAAAAACGCGTAAAATGCCTATCTTCTCAGGAGGAAAGGTTGGCAAAACAGATAATATTACCAATGATTTAAGCCAGATCAACCAGGTTTTTGACAATGTGGCCACCATTTTGAGCAATGTGGAAGCCAAAGAGCTTTTCCCGCATATCATCGGAACCAGTTCCGCCATGCGTAACATTTTTACGCAAATCATCAAAGTTGCACCCACGGATTCAACCGTTTTGATCACAGGCGAAAGCGGAACCGGCAAGGAAATGATCGCTTCGAGCATCTATGAGCACAGCCTGAGAAAAGGAAAACCCTTTATCGCCATCAACTGCGTGGCGATTCCCGAAGGCCTGCTCGAAAGCGAGCTTTTTGGGCACGAAAAGGGATCGTTCACCGGCGCGACCGCTCAAAAAAAAGGAAAATTTGAACTGGCAGATGGCGGAACGGTATTCCTGGACGAAATCGGCGATATGCCCATGGCCACGCAGGCCAAGCTTCTGCGCGCGTTGCAGGAAAAGGAATTTGAGCGGGTGGGCGGAACAACGCCCGTTCGGGTGGATGTCCGGTTTATTGCCGCCACAAACAAGAATTTACTGCAATTAATCAAAGAGGGGAAATTCCGGGAGGACCTGTATTTTCGTTTGAATGTTTTTTCTATCATTTTGCCCCCACTACGTGAAAGGCGCGAGGATATATCCCTTCTGTCGAGTTATTTTCTGGCCAACGCCGCAAAGCCTGCCAAATTATCCGCCTCCGCGCTCCAGGTGCTGATTGGCTATAACTGGTCGGGCAACATCCGCGAATTGAAAAACATCATTGAAAGAGCCTGTATCATGTCGGAAGACGGCATCATAGACGTTCATCATCTTCCGGAAAATATTCGCCAGGGAAACAACAAGATTTACAGTTCATTAAAAGATGATGTGCCGATTGATGAAAAAATGAAAATTCTTGAAAAAGAAATGATTATTAGCGCCCTGAAAGAATCCAACGGAGTACAGGTTCGTGCGGCGGGGATTCTGGGAATCAATCAAAGAAGCCTGTGGCACCGCATCAAAAAGTTTGAAATTGATGTAGAAAGCATCAAGAATCTACAATAATTGTAGATAGAAGTCTTGCCTATGATGATAAGATTTTGTCGTATAGTCAAATAATGGCCCTGTATTTTGTCTCGTCTCATAAGTTATTTAACCGCTAAAGTATCAAATTTACTAAATAATATCGTATATATTTCTGATACTGTTATTTTAATTAATTTGGCATATAAATTGTATTAACTTAAATACCTTCTTACGTGGGATTAGAGGGCAAAAAGTAACATGTGTGCAATCGATGGGTTGGAAATAAAAAATAAATGATTTTAACAAGGAGGATTTAAAATGAGGAATCAAAAAGGTTTTACACTGATCGAAATCATCGCAGTTCTGGTGATATTGGGTATTCTGGCTGCTGTGGCTATACCGAGGTATTTTGATATGCAAACAGAGGCACAAAATAAGGCTGTCGAAGGCGCTATGGCGGCGTTACAGTCCACGGCAACTCAAGATTACGCACAGCAATTATTAAATGGCACTGCAAATGCAAACAGTTACTCACCGAGTGCCAATGCAGCTACTGCAAACTTGGGTGATTTTACAGGTACTATAAGTGCTGCTGATACTACAGGAAACGTGAATTTAGCAATAACAACTGGACCTACGTGGTTTGCTAATTCAAATGCAAATAAAACTAAAACTCTGAAAATATTTTAGTGCATTGAGGCAATTTGCATGGATATATCAATTAGTAAAAACAATTAACGTGCTTCAAGAAGGATAAAGTAGTGGAAGGAAAATATTTGCCACAAAATCAAAAAGGTTTCACATTGATCGAAATCATAGCGGTTTTGGTCATTCTGGGTATTTTGATGGCCGTGGCAATTCCAAAATATTTTGCAATGCAGGACGAAGCGCAAATCAAGGCCGTTGAAGGGGCTTTGGCTGCTTTGCAATCCACGGCAACAATGGATTATGCCCAACATCTTTTGGGGGGTAACCAGGCAAACAGCTATACACCGTCTGCGAAAGCTTCTAATGCGGTTTTAGGTGATTTTAATGGTAGTGTGAGCTTGGATTCATCCAATGATGGTGTTGTTATTTTAGAGATAAAAACCGGACCTGTCTGGTTCAATAATGTGCCTGAGGCAAATAAGCGAAAAACACTGAAGTTGTATTAGCTAAAAGCTATCTTCAGGCGAAACCAGAAAAAGATTACAATAAGTTAAAAAATAACAGCACCAAAACGAAAAAGATAACCGGCTACCGCCGGTTTTCTTTTTCATTATTGAAAAAAATTATTTTGTTTATGTCATTCATCCGTAATGCATTTATGATAAAGGTTCAACTCAGAAATGGGGAATGATGGATAATTCCGGATCGCAATCATTGTACGAAAGAATTGTTTTTCATCGTTACTATCTTCTGGCGCTAACGGCCATTTTTTTTATTATTCTGCTCGGCTGCTTCATGTCCTTTCCGGTTGTGGCTTACGATACGGATCTCTGGTATCACCTCTCAGGCGGGCGTTTTTTCTGGAAGCATCTGACAATTTCTTCAAGCTCTTTTTTCTCTTTTGTTGACCCTCCCAAAGACTGGTATAACTATTACTGGTTGTTTCAAGTTATCGTATTTAAAACACACGCATGGATGGATTATTACGGGTTAATTGTTCTTCGGGGTGTGCTTTTCTGTCTTACCGTTCTTTTAATCGCTTTGTTCTTTGTTGACTTTGCCGCCAGCCGGAAATCACTCCTGATTGCGGTGGCGTTTCTCGTTGCGTATGCTCTGTCGCTGACGATTCGGGAACTGCTGATCCGGCCTCATCTTTTCTCATATCTCTTCATTGTCGTATTTTTATATATATTGGAACGTAAAAGGAAAATGATATGGCTGCTTCCGATCCTCGGCATCCTGTGGAGCAATATTCACGGTATTGAGTATCCGGTAATGATTCTGATTCTTTTGGCCTATCTTATGGAAAGATATTACTGCGATTTTAGAAAAGTTACAACCTGTCCAGCGGGGGGTAAGAAAGAAAAATGGCTCATTATTCTGACGATTTATACCATCTTTTTC
Source organism: uncultured Smithella sp. (assembly GCA_964608995.1). Lineage (GTDB taxonomy): Bacteria > Desulfobacterota > Syntrophia > Syntrophales > Smithellaceae > UBA8904. The sequence goes on from CAZSQS010000004.1 coordinate 53,204, forward strand.
ACGCCGCATATTATTGAATTAATCAAAACACCCTTCAGCGCCGCCATGTATCAGCATCTCTATGTCAACGAATTGGTTAAAATCTCCATCCAGGACATATTTCAGTTTGCTGTATTACCTTTTTCAGGGCTTATCGGCACGTTTCAAAATATTCTTATAATTGCTCCAATAATTGCAATCATCATTTGCCTTTGCAAAAAGCAATGTCGAATCAGTCATGTCATCCTCTTAATCGCGTCGGTCGCATTGTTGATAAAACACAAACGGTTCGTCTATGAATATATTTTACTGACCATTCCTCTCGTGTCTTACGGCATGAACCTGATTGGCAATTCAACGAAACAACAAAATCAGAAAATTCAGAGGATATTATACCCGTCGGCTTTGTTGCTTATTCTGGTCATTGTGCCTGCCTTAACCTATGGGAGCCACTTTAAAAACCGTCCGGAATACCCTTTGACGCAAATTGACCTGCCCGTCGGCGTTACAACGTTTCTCAATGCGTTTGCCAACGGGGGAAAAGTCATGAACGAGCCCAACTCGGGAGGATATCTGCAATGGGCGCTAAACGAAAAGTTTAAAATATTTATGGATATGCAACTATCCGTCTTTAATGATCAGGATTTTGCCTTCGTGAACAGCGCCTTGCAAAATAAGGAAACGTTCCATAATTTCATTCGAAAATACGATCCTTCTTTTGTGAGCGTGTCAATTAAACGCCAGAAATTCAATGACTTTATAAACGAATTTCCACAATACCAGCCTGTTTTCTATGACGATGCAGAAATTCTGTATGTGAACGTGAAACATTATCCCAAAATTGCCGATAAATATGAAATTAAGCATCTAAACGTTTACGAATACAAAGCAATTGAATACGAAAAAGAGACGAAAGATCGCTTGTCGCTTCTTTTGAATGAAGCGTTGCGCATTAATGACATCTATCCGAACGGTGGTATCAATAACATTATTATCGCCAATATTTTAATCACCAATGCGCAATATGAAGAGGCTCTGGTTTATGCAGACAGAATCATTGAGCGTTATCCCAATATATCAAAAGGATATGCGCTCAAGGGTGATGCTTTGCGCGCTTTGGAGCGTGTCGAGCAAGCCATTGAATATTACGAGAAGGCCATCAGTAAAGGGATTATGGAAGGTGAGGGGAGAGTCTATTGGAATTTGCACACCTGTTACGGCCACCTCAAGCAGTATAAGAAGGCCTATCAAGCTATCTCAAAATTTATCAATCCCTTTGACCCGGAAGCCAATTATCGCGATGTTTTTGCATTGGGTATATCAGCGGCTGTTGCCGGAAAGAAACGAGATGCCATCAATTTTCTCAAAATTGCCCAGTTAAAGCTTCCCGCAGGTGACACCGAATATGATAAAAAGATAAAGGAAAACCTGTTGATACTCGATCCAAAAGGGAATAATCTGAGTCTGAACTGACAGCCGGGTCATAAGCCGGATCAGCGCCTGTGAAGAGGGATCAACCATAAAATTAATGAAGGTATGGGCGGATGGACCGGAAACGCGAGCGGGAAATCATCAATCGGGTGCTCTCAGGCGACAGGGCCGCTCTGTCCATTGGAAAAACTCTCAAGGCTTATACGTATTTTTAAGTGGCCCATTTGAAAACGCCGCAGCAGGACGGTCAAATCAGAAAAAAATAGAGGTGCAGCTTCAGGCGCTTCCGTCTGCATAAGAAAAGTGATTTTCAGAGAGGATTGCCGATGAAACTATCCGTTATTATTCCCTGTTACAATGAGAAAAAAACAATTGAAAATATTGTGGATGCCGTTTTGAATGCGCCTTTCCCGGATAAGGAGATCATCATCGTCGATGATGCTTCGACGGACGGGACACAGGAAATTTTAAAAAGCGTGATAGAAGCCCGCGTCAGCAAAGTTGTTTATGCCATACAAAATGAAGGCAAGGGTGCGGCCCTGCGATCCGGCATCCGGGCGGCAACCGGTGATGTCGTTATCATTCAAGACGCGGATATGGAATACGATCCACGGGAATATCCCAAAATCCTTCAGCCCATTCTGGATGACAAGGCGGATGTGGTTTACGGTTCGCGATTTATGGGTGGCGAGGCCCATCGCGTGGTCTATTTCTGGCACCGGGTGGGTAACGGTATTATTACCTTACTGTCTAATATGCTGACCAACCTGAACATGACGGACATTGAAACCTGTTATAAGGCCTTCCGTCGGGAGGTGGTTCAGTCCATATTCATCGAGGAAAACCGTTTTGGGTTTGAACCTGAAATCACGGCCAAGATCGCAAAAACGAAATGCCGGATTTATGAGGTTGGTATTTCGTACTATGGCAGAACGTATGAAGAAGGAAAGAAAATCAACTGGAAAGATGGAATTCGCGCCATTTATTGTATTTTAAAATACAATTTGTTCCGATAATAGAATTGGAAGCACCGAATGTGGACGGCTCCTTATAAAAAATTCTCAAAAGGGCAAAGCGTGAGAAGGGATGGAACAGGCTTACGAGCGACAGATCATCAATCGGGTGCTCTCAGGCGACAGGGCCGCTTTTGCCGAACTGGTGGATGATTGCAAGGGGCCGATTTTCAATCTGGCCTACCGGATGACCGGCAGCTACGCAGACGCGGACGACCTGACGCAGGAGATTTTTCTTAGGGCCTACTTGAAGCTCCGTCAGTTTGATCAGAATCAAAAGTTTTTTACCTGGCTTTATACACTGGGCATTAATCTCATCCGGAATCATCTCCGGGACAAAGCGCGAAAAGAAAAGGGCGACAGCCTCAATGATTATCGGGAAGAAAGCTTGCATCAAACAGCCGCGAGACGCGAAACGGAAGACCTTGAAGAAAGCATCACGGGCCTTGAAATGAACATGCAAAAACTTCCGGTTGATCTGCGGGAGGCACTTATTTTGAAATATATGCAGGATCTGACCTTTGAGGAAGTTGCCGACATCACCGGCTGTTCGGCAAGCGCCGCGAAAATGCGCGTTTACCGGGCGCTGGAAAAACTTAAAGGTTGGATGAAAACGGTCCAATAATTGTAACAACATCTGATCCGTTTTTTAGCATAATCGTCACCCCGGCGAAAGCCGGGGTCCAGTAAAATAATTCTGGATTCCCGCTTTCGCGGGAATGACCGATGTAAATATTATTATGCGACCGTTAATAGCAGCCGCAAATTGTGACTATTTGGCGCCGGGAAGTGTATAGATTGCAGAAGGGAAAAAATATGGATCCGATTAATGACTATCCGGAAATCATTGCACAGATTCGAAAGCTATCCTCGGTTCAGCCGCCGGAAAATCTTGTGCCACATATTATGCAAAAAATTAAGAAGGCTAAGCCCGAAACACTGAGCTTATCGGGAAGGATTCGCCTCAGTTTGAAAAATCGTCTAAATGCCGAATGGCTCTTTTCAGGGCAAAAAATGTCTTCCGGGCAATGCGCGCTTCTTTTATTTTCGGTCGGGTTTTTTTATCTGGTCGCGGGGCTTGTCGCCATTGGGGGGCTCTATGATGCCCTTTCGTCGGCCGATGTTGGCCTGTGGCTCAAAATTCAGCCGGCCATAACGTTTTGCAGCGCTTTTATGATGATGGTTTTGTCCTTTTTTGTTCAATACCGTCCGAAGACTCTCTCGCAAGTGCAATCGGCTACCATCTTGCATATTTTCCTGATTCTAGGAAATGCCTTTATTCTGGCAATGGTTTTATCCATTCCGCTGGCGTTAATTTTCGTGCTGATTTTAACCATTGTGTCGGTTGGCCTGGAACTCATATTGATTGGGGCTATCGGACAGGCTCTGCAATACGATTTAACTTACGAAGGAAAAAATTGTGCGCAAACGAATTAAAACACAAAACGGTTTCACGCTTTTGGAGATCATTGCCATCCTGGTGATTCTGGGAATATTGTCAGCCGTGGTGGCGGTGCGTTCAAACAGTTTTGATGCGGAAGTCTATACGGGCGCCGAAATGCTCAAGACGCATTTGCGTTACGCCCAGACGCAGGCGATGAACCGAAATCCCAACGCGAATGAGGACAGCGAGACATTCATGGGAATCTATTATGATTCGGGCACGAATCAATACTGGATGTTCCGGGGGGTGAATCCCAATAATGTTGAACTTCTGCCGGATGATCTTCAATATACAACGGCGGAACGTAAGATCAGTCTGACCGAAAAGAAGATACGATTCGGCGCAACATTTATCATTTGTTTTAACAGCCGCGGCATTCCATATCGAACACCGGTTGAAAAGCTCGCCGCTCCCATGACCATTGTTGTGACCGGAGGAAACTCCTCCAAAACCGTTTCCATCACCCCAGAAACAGGATTCATCCCATGAAAGATAAAAAAGGGTTTACACTTGTTGAAGTCATTGTGACCATTGTGGTCATGGCGCTGGCCGCCACGGCGTTCATGACATATCTGGGGCGCGGGTTTACCCGCAGCGCCATTCCCGTAAGCCAGGTGCAAAGTCAATACCGGTTGATTCAGCAGATGGAGATTATTACCAGCCAGTATCGCGAACAGATTACGGCCAACCCAACCACCTTTACGCTAAGCGCCTTTCGCGATAATTATGTGACGGGTCAGCTCTATGTGGATTCGGGTAAAACCGGTCTGATCAGTCTGACCAGCGGAACCTACACCACGCAATCCGTCTTGCGCGTGACGCTGGTTGACGGAGATCAGACGCTCATGAGTATATTTACACAATGAAAGACAGGATGAACTCAATGCGCCAAAAAAGGAAAGAAGCTGGTTTTACCCTGATTGAAGTCATTGCCGTGCTGGTGATTATCGGCATTATGGCCGTTGGTCTGAGCATGGGCCTTGTCAGAGGCGTGGAAAACTTTATTATTGCCGGTCAGGCCACTCAGATATCCCAACAGGCGCAAGTGGCCATGGCGAGAATGAAAAAGGAATTAATGGACGCCACCGCCATTGCCACCGCCAATGCCACGCAAATCGATTATAACGACGCGGACGGAACATCCTACAGTATTCAAAACGCCAACAATGAGATTCAGCTCGGCCCGGCGGACGCCATGCATACGTTAATGAATAACATCAACACAGCTTCGACCTCGTTTGCCTTTCTTCAAAACAATGGCGCTCCCTGGACTTCGGCAAACAATTTTGACGATCTGGCGCAGATTCGCGTCGTGATTACCACCGGCAATCCATCGCTGGTTTTTCAAACGACGATTAATCCCCGGCAGACGCAAACCCTTAACGCGCCCAGTTTAAATTAATGGATAAAGGAATTTCGATATGCAGCCTTTCAGAAAAGATCAGGTAAAAAATATTTCTTCCGAGCGGGGCGCCATTTTAATTGCCATCATTATTTCAATGGTCGTTCTGGCCATAGTCGGCGCGACAGTCTATACCCTGTCGTCCACCTCGGCTCTCAATCAGGCCGAAGCGCAAAAAGCGGCCAAAGCCTATTACCTGTCGGAATCCTGCGTGCGCATTGCCGCCAGCGAATACAAGGCCGCAGCAAACACGGAGAAAATTTCAACGCTGATTAATCTTCAAAACAGAACCTTTGACATGCCGGATAATCAGGGAAGCTGCAAAATTATCGTATATCCTTACTGGTTTTACGCTTCAACCGGCCAATCCTGTGTTTCCGGGCAGACTGATTGCAAATTAACGCTTTATTTCCCTGGCGAGAGGCCACCTGTGGATGAAAACGGAACAAAAAAAATTAAAATGAATCTTACTTCGGGGATGACCGGAAAACTTAAAAAGAAGGGAAAATCCCCAGATGTTTATGTATTTACAAGTGCATCATTAGATGATTCATTTACTGCGAATACCGGTACAAAAGCCATTTTTACATTAAAGAGTGCGGTTACCGTCACGGCGGGTGATGAATTCTATCTGGGCTATGATTTTTCCGGCGCAACTTTAGCGGGTGGCAATCTGAATCTTGTAATGCCTGTTGCGGAGGCGGCGGCAGCCGTGATGTTTCCGCCGGAAAAGGGGATGATCTTTCTTGAAGAAAAGGATTCCTGTATTAGACCTGATGGCAAATATGACCCCATCATATATTCCTACGAGCTTAGGGATGTTTCTCAAACAGGCACATTGCGGTTGACCGGTTTGCAGTATCAGGGAACTTGTCCGACTGTGCCCGCGCCTTTTACCGGGGCGGCGAAAACAATTTATATCGGCAAGAACATCGCTTTTCAATCGAAGTCCCAGTACGGGAATTGAAGGACGTATGAGCAACATGAGCAAAACGTTGAACAAAATATTCGCTATAACGCTGGCCGTCTGGATCATGCCTTGCGCGGCAATGGCCGCTCAGAAAACCCTGACGATATTCGACCGGGATCGTAATCTCGGGGTCAGCGTGAGCGAAGGTTCCGGCTGGTCCACCGGCGAAAATAATTATGCCATTTATGCCTCCACCGGAAACATTCATCTGTGGTCGTATGCCAAGATCAAAGGCAGTGTCTATGCCAAGACGGTGACCACCGCTTCGGGAGTCAACATTGAAGGCGATATCATCGCACAGAGCGTTCTTCTGGAATCCGCGTCTAAAGTGATAGGATCCATTTGCGCGTCAAACGGAAACGTTGAGCTCAAGTCACAAAATTCCACCGTCTCAGGCGAAATCAACGCCTGGGGGAATGTGACTTTAGGCGCTAACTGCGAAGCAATGGATTCAATATTCGCCACAGGCGACGTGACCCTTATGTCTTCAGGAGCAAAAGCGCACAAAGCGCTTCATGCGGGTGGAAATGTCTTAATTGATATGAGTTTTGCCTTGAGCGATGTGTATTCGGGCGGATATGTCAGATTGACCGACGGCAATGCGCAAATCAGCGCAAATGCCCATGCCTCCGGGAATGTTTCTCTTGAATCGGGAACGAGGATTGCAGGCAGTGTCTGGGCGGGAGGAACGATTGTCAACGATGGGACAATTGGTGGCGTGGGCAGAACGGCCCAGCCTGTGCCGCCGAGAATCTTGCCAACGCCGCCTTCAAAATGCCCGGATGTCGTTCCGCCCAAAACACAGACCTTCACCGCAGGAGGAACGAACATTACCGTGACATCCGGTTCGCCCGTAACCCTATCACCTGGGAAGTATGGAACGGTGAATATGGGGTGGTCCTCCACATTAACACTCAAAGCAGGAACCTGCCAGAAGGTTGGAGACCCGGGCTGCTATTATTTTACTGGCATCAACGGCGGGGGAGATTCTTCCCAGAAGATCAGGCTGGATTTTTCAACCGGTAATTCGATTACCGTCTTTTCAACGGGCGACATCACTCATTCCGGGCCGATTGAAGTTTCCACCAACGGAACCACCTGGACGGATATTAACACGTTATACAATTCATCGGCCGCTGGCGCCAGAGCGTTGGCCCGCCGTGCGTATTGGGAAACCCGAGGGGCCTTTAAAATGACCACCAATGGCTCGCCCAGACAATGGCTGGGTACCGTTTTGGCCGATGGCGACATTACGATTCCCGACAATGCCTTTATGATCGGTTCCCTTGCGACAGTGGGAGGTTCGGTGACATCAAACACAACGCAGGTCACGCTGGATTATGTTCTTGCGGAATTTGCCGCTAATTCCTGGTAGCGTTGACCATATTCAAAGGGTGGAAAGATGAGTACTTCAAGAGAGACGATTTTCGGAAAGAAAAGCAGGCTGGGCGTTTTTGCGGCGCTTCTTTCCATTGCTCTGATGATTCCGGCTTATGGAAATTGCGCGGAGAAGATACTTACCAGTTACACCTGGGACCGTGAACTTGGCGTGGCTGTTTCGGATGAAGCGGCCATGCCGGATGATAATTGGGGGCCATGGTCCGCTCCGGGGGGATCGGTCCGGAATGTTTTGAATACATCTGGATTCGGCAATCGCGTTGGCGGGGAAACGTATTGGGACAGCCGCTGTGATTGGAATGAGGCCACAATTACGGATATGGCCCCACAAATTCTCGGGAAAAGTGAGTAACATTATGATGAATAAAATTAAAAGAAGATGGATTTTCTTAGTGGCTGCAGCGATGGTTCTTCTACCTTCGGCCGTCATGGCCGCGCAAAAAACAATGACCGTGCATGCGTGGGACAGAGTCATTGATGTGTCTGTCATTAATCCGGATTTCACTTACGGCGCTTCAATTGTTATAAACAAACCAAATGTTATAACAATTGAACCTGATCCCAGTAACCCCACTAGCAATACGGTAATTTTGGGGAATGGTATTTCTGATGCCTGTGGCGCTATCTGGCTGGGTGGTACGGGAACAACCAATTCTTTTTGTTCCGAGAACAAATGCGACTTCATGGGCGGGTTCCACTTTTACTTTGAGTTTAAAATTTCGCCGTGTGATTCACACGCATCCAGCACTGACTGGGGTGATGGTTTTACCTTTGCGATGATCAACGCCGCCAATAATGATCGCAACAGAAGAGGGGGACCTGCTTCTGAAAGCAGGGGCGAATTGCTTTGTTACGCTGGTTCCGATAACACAGCAAATCAACGAGGGCTGGATTATCCCAAAATGGCGATTGAATTTGATACCTATCCTAACAGAGAATCCATGACAGCTTATGGGTGTCTAAGTGGAAGGGCTGACGCGGGTGTCAATAATCACATTGCCGCGATATTCTGGGGGGGCGAAACCACCGGTAACTGTACAAACAACAACCGGCATCTTTGCATTAGTTATGATGATAATATTCACGGGATTCCCTCCAGCGCGTCAGATCGCACGCCGAGAAATTCGGCCCGAGATGATGGGACCGGGGGATATTATGAAAGACCGAAAGCTACATATCATTGGCTTGAGGATAACGTCAATCACCTGGCCCGCGTTGAAGTTATTCGAAATCCTGCCACCCATACTTATAATATAAAAGTATGGGTGGATTGCGAATCCCCCAACGGTTCCTCTGCTTGTTCTATTGCTGAAATTAATGATCACTTTAAAAACGTTACGGAAACCTATTACAATACGTTGGCGCCGCGTTCAGGCTCAGTAGCGCCCAAAATCGACCGTACAGTTGCACTGGATTCAAGTCTTCCAAGTTTCGACAAACTGCTTTATGGTTTTACCGTCGGCACAGGTGAAAAGACGCAAACTGTCATCCTTAAGAATTTCAAAATGCATTTTCTCGCGGATCCCAATCCCTGTCTCTTGACCATCAATCCTGCCAGCCGCAATGCGGCCCGAACGCCCGCAGGTAACGGGACAATTGCTGTAAGTGTTGGTGATGATTGTCAGTGGAGTGCAAGCAGTAATGCGTCATGGCTTAACATCCAGTCGGGTTCAAATAGCGTTGGTCCTGGTCAGATCACTTATCAATATACAGCGAATAGTGCTTGGTTTGCGTCTGAACGCACAGGCGTGATAACGGTAAGAAGTGTAGCTGGCACTCAAACATTTACATTGAATCAGGCTGGTCGTTGATACGTAGATTACGATTGATAAAATAGATTAGTCCAAATTGATGTTCCTGCAAAACGACAAGAGGACGTGCTTATATGCAGAAAAATGTGTTTTCAACCAACCTTCTGGATTTTCGCGATAACACGCTCATCCTGCGTGAAGTCAAGTTTACAACGTCTCTGATTTTGCCATCATTTGATTTTTCCCGTTTCGATGGCGCCTGTCGGGACGTTGAAAATTTATTTCTCGGGCAATATACGGGCTACCGGGAATGCAATACGAATTATCATGATTTTCGCCATACGCTCCTGGTGCTGCTGGCGATGGCGCGCCTGATGCACGGCGCGTCCGTGCAGGGAATGGCGTTTTCGCAAAAAGACATCGATCTGGGGTTGATTGCCGCCCTGATGCACGATACGGGCTACATTCAGTATGCAAGCGATGTGTCCGGCACGGGCGCAAAATATACAATGGTGCATATCGGCCGCAGCATTTATTTTGTCAGCGAGTATTATGCGCATGATGATTATTTCAGGGATGATTTGAAAAATTTCAGCGACATCATCAGCTGCACCGGCGTTCACACCATTCTTCCCGACGAGGCATTTGAAACGGGGAAAACCGCCCTTTTGGGGAAGATGCTGGGCACGGCGGATTTGCTGGGGCAGATGGCCGATCGGCTTTATCTGGAAAAATTAATCCAGCTCTACAATGAATTTGAAGAAGGCTGTGTGGCGGGATTTGACAGTGAAGTGGATTTGTTGCGAAAGACCGTCAGCTTTCATAAAAAAACGCAGGAACGCTTTAAAAATGATTTTGGCAATGTCGGCCGGTTTATGGTCGATCATTTCCGCGATCGCTGGAATATAAACAGCCATGTCTATGAGGAAGCCATCGAAAAGAATATCAACTATCTGAAATATATTCTCAAGGCCAGCCATAAAGACATCTATACCTCGCTGCGCCGCAACGCGATTTCCTTCCAGTAAGCATCGTCATAATTGACAATTGTTGTTGATGTGCTATTAACAGGGCATGAAGTATGAAATTGAAATTCGAAAACGTGCCCAAAAAGATTTGGCCGAGATTCCAAAAGCGGATGCTCAGCGCATAGCAGATGCAGTTTTTGCAATGGAAAATGGACTAACGGGCGATATTAAAAGGCTTTCAAATTATTTCCCGGAGTATCGCCTGAGAGTTGGAAATTGGCGTATTCTTTTTGAATTGTCTGGGGACACAATCATTATATACCGTATTCTCAATAGGAAGGAGGCATACAGATAAGTCATGAAAGCGCAAATCATTGAAAAACAGGGTAAAAAGGAATTTGCTGTCATTCCATATAAAGACTTTCTTCGCATCCAGGAAGAACTTGAAGACTATGCCGATCTTAAGGAATTAAGGAATGCGAAAATGGATTCATCGAATAGAGAGGGAAGACCCTTTCGTCATGTGGCAAGGGAATTGGGATTAAAGAAAAGAAAAAATCTGAAATAATGCCTTTCCTGAACTAATGTCTCCATTTAATTACGGGCCTAAAGGTCCTGACTGCATTTTTATATGTAGTGCGCACCTTCAGGTGCGCTTTTCGTTTAGGGATGATCCAATTTTTGCGGAAATGACTAACCTTTTTAAGGAGGTATATTTTTGAAAATTACAGTTAAAAAAGGTTTGGCGGTTGACGCGCAATCACAGGCGCTGATTCTGGCGCTGGCGCAGGATGAGGCGCTGTCGGGTACCGCGCGGGCGGTTGACGTGAAAACAGGCGGGCTCGTTAGCGAGGTATTAAAGAACCGGGACTTTGAAGGAAAATGTTCCCAGATTGCTTTGCTCTACACCAAGGCGCTGCCTTCCAAACGTATCGCGCTTGTGGGTCTGGGAAAGAAAAAAGACCTGAAACTGGAGACAATCCGCAAAGCTTACGCCAAGGCCGCGCAGTATCTGCGCGATAGAAATATTTCGGAGATGGCCACAGCGCTGGATTTCAGTCTGTATGCCGATCCGGCGGAAAAGGTCGCCGCGGCTGCTGCAGAAGGCGCCTTTCTTGGATTATATCAATACACACCCTACAAAACGATCGGGCGAGATGAGATCAAGACCGTCCGGCAGCTGGATTTCCTTGTTGATGCGTCTGAGTTTTCGGCCATACGCGAAGAGGTTCAAAAAACCCTCATCATTGCAGAGGCTGTCTGCTTTGCGCGCGATCTGGTTTCCGCGCCTTCCAATGAGATGACGCCGTCGATTATGGCCGGGCAGGCCAAAGCTATTGCCAAACGAAAGAACGTATCCTGCACGATTTTCGAGCGGGATAAAATGCAGAAGCTGGGCATGAACGCCCTTCTGGGCGTGGCCTCCGGCTCGCATCAGCCGCCGAAGTTTATTATTCTCGAATATTCGGGCGGCAAGAAGGGCCAGGCGCCGCTGGTTTTAGTGGGGAAGGGGCTGACATTCGACAGCGGCGGCGTGAGCCTCAAGCCAGCCGAGAAAATGGATGAGATGAAAACAGACATGTCCGGCGGCGCGGCGGCAATGGCTTGTATTATGGCCGCGGCGGATTTAAAGCTGCCGGTGAATCTGGTGGGTCTGATTCCCGCCACGGAAAATATGCCGGGTGGAAGCGCTTTGAAGCCGGGGGATATTTTAAAATCCTATTCGGGTCAGACGATCGAAGTCCTCAATACCGACGCGGAAGGAAGGCTGATTCTGGCGGATGCCCTCTCCTATGCGTCGCATTTCAAACCGTGCGCCATCATCGATATTGCCACGCTGACGGGCGCCTGCATCGTGGCGCTGGGGGATGATGTCATAGGGCTTTTAGGCACGGATGATGCGCTTAAAAACGACATGAAAAAAGCGTCCGAGGCCACAGGTGAGCTTCTGTGGGAGCTGCCTTTGTGGGATATCTATGCAGAGCAGATCAAAAGCGACATTGCGGATTTTAAAAACACAGGGGGACGACCGGCGGGAACCATCACGGCGGCGACGTTTTTGAGCAAATTTGCAGGCGATTACCCCTGGGCGCATCTGGATATTGCGGGACCGGCCTGGAGCGGAAAAGATAAAGCGTATATCCCAAAAGGCGCCTCCGGCACGCCGGTCAGGCTTCTGATGGACTTTTTGCGCAGCCGCTACGAAAAATAAAAAATATGCCGCCGATTCTGGAGATTGAAAATTTAAAGACGGTTTTTGATACGGCCCACGGAACGCTGGCTGCTGTAGATGGGGCGTCGCTTGCGCTTGAAGCCGGTGAAACGCTTGGCGTGGTGGGCGAATCCGGCTGCGGGAAAACGCTGCTGGCGCTTTCGATTCTTCGGCTTTTACCCGCCAACGGACGCATTGCCGAAGGACGCGTTATCTTTGACGGTCAGGATTTGCTTTCACTTTCAGAAGAGGAAATGCGGCAAAGGCGGGGGCGTGATCTGGCCATGATCTTCCAGGAGCCGATGACGTCGCTTAACCCCGTCTTGCGCATTGGCGAGCAGATTGCCGAAGCCCTCCGCCTGCATTTGTTGCTTCCGCATTCGGAGGCGCTTGCCCTCAGCGCCAGACTCTTAGACGAGGTGGGCATCCCTGACCCCGAGCTGCGTCTGAGGGATTATCCGCATCAGCTAAGCGGGGGCATGCGTCAGCGCGTGATGATCGCCATGGCGATGTCGTGCCATCCGCGTCTCTTGCTGGCGGATGAGCCGACGACGGCGCTGGATGTGACCATTCAGTCGCAGATTCTGAATCTGATTTCTGATCTTAAAGAAAAAAACAATATGGCGGTCATTCTCATTACGCACGATCTGGGAGTTGTGGCCGAGGCGGCGCAAAAGGTGACGGTGATGTATGCCGGAAAAATGGTGGAAACCGCGCCGGTGGAAAAGCTCTTCGCATCGCCATGTCATCCCTATACCCGCGGGCTGATCGCTTCACGGCCAACGGCGGTTAATTCCTCGGAGGGCGAAACCCGTCTTCAAACCATTCCCGGTGCGGTTCCCAGTCTTTATGCGCTTCCCACCGGATGCCGCTTCCGCGACCGGTGTGATTTTGCGATGGAGAAATGCCGGGATTGCGAGCCGGATCTGATTAAAGTGGATGATGGACATTTTGTCGCCTGTCATCTTGTAAACGGGAAGTGATCTATGAAAAAAGGACAGGCAGTCATGTCATCCGTATTGATGGATATTGCGAAGCTTTCAAAAATCTATACGCTGCGAGGTGGGTTTTTCAGCTCCAAGGGCAGAAGCGTTCATGCGGTAGATGGTGTGGATCTTCAGATTGCCGCAGGCGAAACGCTGGGGCTCGTGGGTGAGTCGGGATGCGGGAAATCAACGCTGGCAAAGCTTCTGATGCGGCTGGAATCTCCGGAGGCAGGAAGCGCTTACTATAAAGATTCAAATATTTTTGAGCTCTCCGGCGACGATCTGAAAGCCTATCGGCGGCGGGTTCAGATGGTTTTCCAGGATCAGTATTCGTCGCTCAATCCGCGAATGTCGGCGCAAAGCATTGTCGCCGAGCCTCTGCATATTCACGATGTCGGCTCCCGCAAAGAAAACATAGCCGCCGCAGCAGAATTGATGGCGAAAGTGGGCTTAAGCAAAGAACAGGCGGGCCGCTATCCCCATGAATTCAGCGGTGGCCAGCGACAGCGCATCGGCATTGCCCGCGCGCTGGCCCTGAGGCCTGAGCTGATTATTGCCGATGAACCCGTCTCCGCGCTCGATGCGTCGATTCAGGCTCAGATTTTAAATTTGCTCATGGATTTGAAAAATGATTTCGGCCTGACCTATTTGTTTGTCTCCCATGATCTCAATGTCATTCGTCATGTGTCAAACCGGATTGCTGTCATGTATCTGGGGCGCATTGTCGAGCTGGCTAATCGAAATGATCTGTATGCGACGCCGCTTCATCCCTATACCCGGATGCTGTTTTCAGCGATGCCCACTTTAACGCCGGGGCGGAAAAAGCGGGAAAACCTGATACGCGGCGAGGCAGGTTATGCGGACGGGAAGGGCTGCAACTTTAAAAACCGCTGCGCGTATAAAATATCGGCGTGCGATGATGTTCAACCGATCCTTCAAGAATATTCGGAAAAGCGATGGTGCGCTTGCCATCGTTCGGGAGAGATTTAGCGATGACGTGCAGGGAAACATCCGTTTTATGGTCCAATGGCGAATTGACTGGCGAGGGGTTGTTTTACAGGGCGAAAGGCAATTCGGGGGTGGTGATTTGCCATCCGCATCCACAGATGGGCGGTTCGATGCACAATAATGTCGTGGAAACGATTTCGGAGGTCTTTGCGAAATACGACTTTTCCACATTGCGTTTCAATTTTCGCGGTGTCGGCAAAAGCACGGGGCAATTCGACGAGGGCGCTGGAGAGCAGCAGGATGTTATGTCTGCCTGTCGTTATTTGGAAAGTCAGGGCATCACAAAAATTCTTCTGGCTGGATATTCTTTCGGCGCATGGGTTTGTTCCCTGCTGCTTAAACGAACAGATGTCCGCTTTGAGAAAACGCTTCTGATTTCTCCGCCGGATGCCTTTGTGGCGTTTGACTGGACAGGACTTGAACATGCCGTCGATCTGATCGTTTGCGGCAGTTATGACGATTTTTGCAATGCGGTCCAGCTGCAACATCAGTCAAAAATACTTGGCGCGACGTTTGTTCTTATGGAAAAGGCCGATCATTTTTACAGCGGCGTCGAGGCGAGGCTGGCCGAACATCTGGAGCGATTTATTCAAGACAAGGCGCGATAATTTCGTTGATATTTTGAAATAATACCGATACGATGCAAAAAAATTTGAGACGCGGCGTGTAAGAAACTGTCGCAAAAAGGATTGCCATGCAGGAATTATTAACAGCCGTTACCTATCCGGTGATCTGGGTGATCTGCACATATCTTCTCAAAATTGAAAGCGGTCTTGCCAAATTGCTGATTTCGCTGACGGCGTCTGTTCTGGTTTATGTGCTCGTGGGCATCTGGCGCTCTCATAAAGAAAAAAACAAGGAAAACGAAGAATAAGTGTCCTGGTTCAAAAAAGCGTTCAAGCTTTTTCTTCAATTATTGAATATTCGCATCTGGCTGGCTGGCCTTCTTGTTATCCTGGTCATTTTGCTTTTGGCCCTGACGGTGTATAACGCCCGAGAGAAGGAAACCGTCGATCTGTTCAGCCGCCAGCAACTGGCCTCAGCGCAAAATGCCGCACAGCGGATGGAGGATGTTTTTTCACAGGTCGAAAAAAATATTGCGCTGTTTACCTATTTTGATCCCAACTGCAACGTTTTAACCAAACAGACATACCGGGAATTGGAAGTGCTCTATTCCGTGTGGGGAAAAACAATAGATGCTGTGGTGGTCTATGACGCGGAGGGGAAAGTTAAACAGATCCTTCCACAGGATGTCCGCCCCGCCATTGAACTGATCGGTCACTTTCGTTCGGTGAGGTTTGGTCAACGGCAGTATCTTGCCATTGCTCAGGCGGAAAAATTAGCCAAAGACGCCCTTCCGGCCAATCAGGAACGTTATCTGGTCTGGGGATATCCGCTATGGAAGAGTAACAATATTTTTGCGGGGGCCTGGATGGTGTCTTTTAAAATGCAGGAGCTCGTGAATACCTGCCAGAAACAAATCCAGGATAATCAATTGGGAGACGTGTGGCTCGTCGATGGGGGCGGCAGGATTCTGATGCATCCCCATGCCGTCTTCGTGGGAAAAAACATCAATGACCTGATCCATGATTATCGTGAAAATGCCATCGTATTTCCGTCAGAGCAGGGGCGGCATATGGAGGCGAAAATTCTTCAGCCCAATGCCCGGTCGCAAAAAAGCGTGATTGCCTATGCCCCGATTTCGATCGCGAATCATACCTGGTATATCCTGGTGACGGCGCCTTATCGAAGCGTGGTCGCGCCGGTTCGGACAACGTTCATCTATACGCTCTTCAGCGCGCTGGTGCTGATTGTGGTTATTGTGGTGGTGGGCATTTACTTTGCGTTTCGCGAAGGCAAAAGGCTGCATTTGCGCGAAGAACAGGAACGACTTGCCGAGCGGGAAGCCTGGCAGGAGAAGCTGCTTCGGGAAAAGAAAACCACGGACGGCATTATTGAAGGCTTGCCGATTCCGGCTTTTGTGATCAACAAGGAGCATAAAGTCATTTTGTGGAATCGCGCCTGTGAGGAGCTGACCGGCTATTTAGCGTCGGATATGCTGGGGACGGACTCTCACTACAAGCCGTTTTATAGCGTCAAGCGACCCGTCATTGCCGATTTGATTATTGATCAGGATTTGGAAAGCCTTGGCAAGTATTACGGCGCCAAACGCGCAAAACAATCGGAAAAGGTCATCGGCGCATACGAAGCCAATGATTATTTTGAAAATCTGGGTGGACGCAGCCGTTACACGTATTTTCTGGCCGCGCCGATTTATGATGAGGACGGCAGGGTCATTGCCGCCATTGAAACCCTGCAGGATATTTCCCGCGAGGAAGAACTGACCCGAACGCTTCGTGAATACGCGGAAACACTACAGAATGAACTGGGGGAAAATATTGAGCTTCGGCGTGAAATTGAAGGGTTGTATAATTATTTGCAGTCCATTGTTCAAAGTCTGCCGGATAAAATCTATGAAGTGGATAAAGAGGGCACGGTGAATTTTGTCAGCCGGGGCTTGAAAAAAGAAGCGTCGGGGAATTTCACCGGAAAGAACTTTCTTGAATTTGTCGCCCCTGAAGATCAAAACCTTGTGCTTGCCCGATGGGAAGACGCCCAAAGGGGGATTTTTAAACCCTATGAAATTGAGACGACGGCCAAAGACGGCAAAAAACGCAATCTCTTGGTAACCACGACCCCGGTGATCGGAACGGATCGATACCTGCTGGTGCAAAAGGACATTACGGAACTTAAAAATCTGGAAAAGAAACTCTACAACAGCCAGAAGCTTGCCGCGCTGGGTCAGCTTTCGGCAGGCATTGCCCATGAAGTGCGCAATCCGCTGTCATCGATAAAAATGAGTCTTCAGATCCTTGAAAAACGCATGAATCCGGAAGGCAATGATCTCAAGCGATTTAAAATTGCCCAGAAAGAAGTAGAGCATTTGGAAGAACTGGTCAACAATGTGCTGGTTTTTGCAAAACCCCTGGACCCCAATATCGTTTCCGCTGATCTTCGAAAGGTGCTCGAACAGGCGGTCGCACTTGCGGAGAAGGTCATCAAGGATAAAAATATTGATATAAAACTGGAAGTTCAGGAAATACCGCCCGTCAATATCGACGTGGCGATGGTGACGGATGCGTTTATCAATGTGATCCGCAATGCTGCAGAAGCGGTTGAAGAACATGGATCCGTCCGCATCTATGCTCGAAACATTGGTTCGCAGCCTCCCTCAGTCCTGGTGGTCGTTGAGGATAACGGATGCGGCATAGAGGATGAGGATATGCCGCACCTTTTCAATCCCTTCTTTACCAAGAAAAAATACGGCACGGGACTGGGGCTTTCGCAAGTGTCCAAAATTGTTGAAATCCATTCGGGGAAAATTGAAATCATCAGCGAAAAGGAAAAGGGAACGAAGGTCTGCATTACGCTGCCGTTTAATGAAAGACGTCGCTTTGAACGAAAATGACAGGCAATCATATTTGTAAAACAACGAAGGTTGACGATAATGGCGAGTATTTTAGTAATTGATGATGATGCTTCGATTGTTGAAACACTGGATCTGTATTTAACCGAGGAAGGTTATGACGTCCGGACGGCACTGACCGGAACGGACGGTCTGAACAACTATGTGCAGGACCCCGCCGATGTGGTCATTTTGGATATTCGTCTGCCGGATGTTGATGGTTTTTCGGTGCTCGAAGATCTCAAAGAAGAAAATGAAAATGTAAAAGTCATTATGATTACTGCTTTTCATGACATGGAAACCACGATCAATGCCATGAAAGGCGGCGCGTTTGATTATATTCATAAACCGGTCAATGTCGATGAACTGGACATTGCCATCAAGAAAGCCCTGAAATCCCTGGAAATGGAAAAGAAGATCGACGGGCTTTTAATGGAGCCGTCGCGCAACTTCCGCGTGGGTGATATCATCGGCACCGGCAATGAAATGCGGGAAATATTTAAAACAATCGGCACTGTCTCCCAGAGCCGCACAACGGTTTTGATCCAGGGCGAAAGCGGCACAGGAAAAGAACTGATTGCCAAGGTCATTCACAATAATACCTCCCCGGACGAACCGTATATCGCCGTCAACTGCTCGGCCATTGTTGAGACGTTGCTGGAATCGGAACTTTTCGGTCATGAAAAAGGGTCGTTTACCGGCGCGGTGGCCAGAAAGCTTGGTAAATTCGAACTTGCACGATTCGGCACGGTCTTTCTTGATGAAATCAGTGAAATGTCGGTGAATCTTCAAGCCAAGCTGTTACGCGTTTTGCAGGAAATGGAGTTTGAGCGGGTTGGCGGGAAAGATCGTGTCAAAGTGCATGCCCGGATCATGTCCGCCACGAACAAAGATTTAAAGTTGATGGTCAAAGAAGGGAAATTCCGCGACGATCTGTATTACCGGTTAAATATCGTCGCGATTAATTTGCCGCCGCTTCGCAACCGCAGGCAGGATATTCCGCCGCTGATTGACTATCTCTTGTCCAAGATCAATCTGGATTTGCATAAAAAAATTATTGGCGTTTCCGCCGAGATGATGGACAAGTTCATGACCTATGGCTGGCCCGGTAATGTGCGGGAACTCGAAAATATTCTGGTTCGCGCAGCCGTTGTAGCCAAAGGGCAGGTGCTGGGCGTCAACGATTTTCCGGAGCTGGGTAAAGAAGACACGGGGTTTGAAAAGAAAGAAGAACTTTCGGATTTATTTGCGCCGGATGAGCCCGGGAAATTTCTGACGCTCGATCAGGTGGAAGACCGCTACATTCGCAAGATCATCAAGGAGACAGACAAAAATAAAGGTGAAATCTGCGATATTCTGGGCGTGTCCCGCCCGACACTGGAGCGCAAACTGGATAAATACGGCATCGCCTTCGAGCGGGAATAGGAAAGTATGAAAATCACCAGTGCCGAATTTATCAAAAGCGCCGTCTGGCCGGATCAGTATCCGCCCGGGACGATGCCGGAAATTGCCTTTGTGGGACGCTCCAATGTGGGAAAATCCTCTCTGATCAATGCGCTGGTGGAACGCAGGAATCTGGCCAAAACCTCCAACACGCCCGGCCGCACGCAACTGATCAATTTTTTTGCGATCAATGAAAAAATCATCTTCGTCGATCTGCCCGGTTATGGCTTTGCCAAAGTCTCTAAATCCGTAAAAAAAGACTGGGGCGAGATGCTGGAATCCTATTTGAAAGAAAGACTGAATCTGGCCTGTGTTGTGTTTATTCTGGATATCCGGCGCAAACCCAATGAAGATGATTTGTCACTTCGGAATTGGCTGGATCAATACCGCATTCCCTATATCTTCGCGCTGACCAAAATCGATAAATTGTCCAATAATCAAACGCTGAATCAAAAAAGGTTGATTGAGAAAGATTTGGGGGGGTGCACCCGGAACAAGTCAGTCCTTTTTTCCGCAAAAGACAAAAGGGGGAAGGAAGAGCTTTGGCAGTCGCTCGAACATCATTTATCCTCCCTGGATAATGACATGCGTCAATAGAATCTTCCTCATTCCGGGCGCGGTGTTATTTCTTCGATTGCGTTCTAATCCCTTTCCTGGCCCTTCAAGCCATTCTGCCTGACCAGCCGGCGGTATCGAATCACAATAGTCATCATTATTAAAAGAGCTGCTGTAAACAAAACAGGTACGAAAAAGCCAAATTTCATGACAGAGGCGGAAAAAATGATCAGGGGCATCAAGGCGGCGCGGACGATGAATCTTAACAGGCCGCTATCAGCGATGACGTCTGCAATCGGCGGAGAATATTTGTAATACAATGAAACAAACAGCCTTCCTGGCGAGTTCGTCAGCAGATGCAGGTCGCGAAATTTCCTCAAAAGGGTGACGTGCTTTTCAAGTGGCGAACCGAAAGCGGCTGTGGCAATGAAACATCCGCCACCGCTTCCGCCGTCCGTCTGAGGGCCATTAGAATTTCCGACAGAGGCGGAGGAGGGGGCTTCTGTAGTGAATGACCAGATGTAGGTCTCATCAAGGGGATCGCCATCTACGTCATGAACATCGGTGGTGATCGTCACGGTAATATTTTTCGAGTGGGCAAAGGGTTGATATGGTTTGAATACGGCTGTTTGCGACTCGTCATCATAGTCAATGCTTCCGGAAACACCGTCGCTTAAAAAGAACGTTTCGGCATTGAGTGTCGCCGGATCAATGGGTTTGTTGAAGGTGACCCGGATGGCTTGGAATACGGGGATGTCTTCCGAATGATTTCTCGGATTCGATGAGCTAACGCTTAGCGATTCCCCTTTTTGCGTGACTGTAAAATTTTGTCCGCCAACGCGGATACTCCCCGTTCTTGCGGACAAGCCGGTATTTTTGGCTACGGTAAAATGGACAGTACGCGGGCTATTTTCAGTTGAATCGAGCGTAATCCAGTTTTCTGAGCTTTCCGCTGTCCATGTGCATGCATTGCCGGAAGGGGTAATGCTGAAACTGCCATGATTTTCACCTGAAGGGAGCGTTTGGGCGGCCGGTGTGAGACGATAGGCGCAATATGTTACATCCAGCGTTAGAAAATACAAGGCCTGAAGGTTGCCGGCATACCGGCAGTTGTAATTCGTATTCATGCTTATACGAAAGGTGCCGTTCGGGCGCAGGGCGGTCTTTCCCCAGCTGTTGAGCGCAATCCAGTAATGATTTTTGGGGTCCGGATCATCGTCGTTATAACCGACAATCAGCACAGCATGGCCCCCCCCCGTATCTGAAAAAGGCGCACCGCAATAATGATCCGAATTCCACAGGGCGGATTCCTGCATCGTGCTCCAAAACGACCGGAAATCATTCCAGGCGTCTTGATCCGGAAGAAAAAAGCTGAACCAGACGCCTTTTTTCTGTTGAAGAATAGACTTGATGTTGACAATGGCGGCGGACGAATCAAGAGGAGTCGTCGGAATACGAGTGACTTCACTGGAAATTGCGGACAGAGCGTAATGGGGAGTAACGGCAACGGCTGAACATCGTGAGGAGCTGAAACTCTGTCCTGTGTAAGCTGCGCCTGAATTGGAGGTGGAAACAGTGAAGCGTTTGAAAGCATAGAAATTGCGGAAGTCGGAGAGCCATCCGCCGCCACAAACATCCGAATTTGAATAACAAGCATCAAAAAATTCTATCGACAGGGCATCTTTGGCGCCCGTTTGCTCATACAAAGCCAGTTCCAGCAGACCTGTTGCCGACCATACCCAACAATTACCGCAATTTCCCTGGTTTCGTGTTTCGGGGACATAATTGAGGCGATACAACAGATTCATCGAAGTACTGTGAGAAAGTGCCGACGATCTCAGTAGATGACTACGAACACTGATATTGATCGAAGCATTCGGTGACGCGTTATAACTATCCACCCATGATCTTAGTAACTCCGGTGTGGGTTTCATAACGGGATAGGTGCCGACACCGTTAGCCCAGCAGGGTATCGCCGCGAAAACGAAAAACGCAATCATCAAAATTGAATATTGTCTTAATTGATGCATGTTTTTTTTCAACACCCCTTACATTTTAGGATAAATATGGAAAAATATATTGATTTTCTTAATCAATTCCGGATCGATATTTTCTGAAAAGCGTCGGTGGATTTTCCGGACAATGACCTCGATAGCGCTGGAGTCGATGGAATCAATTTCAGTAAAAATGACACCGATCGTTTGGTTGGCATTATACCAACCACGAATATCAACTTCCCGCAATGACGGTCCCAGTGCGGATTTGATTTTATCAGGTGTATCCGCGGGAGCGCCATTGTTCATGATAGTTGAAATATCTAAAAGCATTAATAAAAGAGGTTTTTGAGATCTTTCAGCACGTAGTTTCTCAACATGAAGGAGGTGATGGAATTCGATTTTATCGTAAAATACATGATCGTCTGACATTACCGCTTCAAACAAAGTTAAAAGGTGTGCCGGATGAGCGATAACGCTTCTTTTGACCTGTCTTCTTTGTAAACGCATAGTAGATTCTCCTCTTCATTTATTTTATAGATTCATTACATCAAGCTGACAAATTTCAAATTCAGTAGTTGTATTACAAGTGATGTGCCAACTGAATAAAAAATCAAGAAATAGCATAAATAGTTTTTAATATACTGAAATATATGAACAATATGTTTATTTGCTGTCTAAAAATATAAAAAAATATTCAAGCATGACAGATGTCATTACGGATATTGGTGACAACAATACAAATAATGATGCTGTGTATATCTTGGTACGACAATATGTAGTTATCGAACATCAATATGTGTAGTTGGTCTAAGTATCTGTATTATAATAAAAAATAGGCATAATACGCTTGGGCTCAAAATTATGTTGATATCGAATGGGCGTAAAAAGGCCATATAAAGATCATAATCTATTGAATTAATGTATGTTATAGTAGAGGAAATCAAATTATTCAAAATTGCAATAAAAAACACATCTGTTTTGATAAAAAAAATTTAAAAAGACTATCAGTCATTTTTCTTTAAATATCCAATATTTTTGGCTTAAATATGTATAAATTTCAGATAGGTTTGCCACTATTCCCTTGACACCCTTAGCTCTTTGCTATATTTACCGACTCGAAAAATATTGTACGGCGTTAAACAGAGCCGGAAAGGATAAGAAATGGGTATTGATCTCAACAAAATTGATGCAATCGTGGCAAAGAAGGGAAAGACCCCGGATATGGCGATTCCAATTTTACAGGCGATTCAGGATGAATTCCGGTATGTTCCTCTTGAAGCCGTCGAACATATAGCCAAAACAACCGAAATGACCGAGTCACAGCTGTTTGGTGTTGCTACTTTTTTTGCGCAGTTTCGACTGCAGCCTGTCGGAGAAAAAATCATTAAGGTATGTCATGGGACAGCCTGCCACGTCGGCGGCGCAGATGGGATTACTGAAGCGCTGGAAGAGGCGATGGGTATAAAAACAGGCGAAAACACAAAAGACATGAAATTCACTTTAACGTCGGTGGCTTGTGTCGGGTGCTGCTCACTGGCGCCGGTGGTCATGATAGATAATGCAACGTATGGAAGACTGGACAGAAAGAAAGTTGTTCAAGTCCTCAAAGAACTTTCTTAATGCGTAAAGATCCGATGATTATGAAATAAACCTGGTATTTCCGGGTTGAGGAGGAATAAAAGGTGCAATCACAGACTGCAGAAAACAAAAAAACAATAATAGTTGGAATGAGCACCTGCAATATTGCTTCCGGTTCACAGGAAGTATTTGATTTGTGCAACAAGGCGGTAGCCGACAAGAAACTCGACGTCAATATCAGCATCACGGGATGTCTGGGGATGTGTTACTGTGAGCCGCAGGTGCAGATTCTTGAGCCGGACGGGGCACGTTTCATTTACGTCAACGTGTCAACCAAACGGATGGAAAAAATCATCGAAGAGCATGTTCTGGGTGGTAAGCCGAAACTGGAATGGACGGCGCGATTCGATGAGGGTGAATTCAAAGAGCTGATGGGCAAGCAAAAACGGATTGTTTTAGCGAATTGCGGCTATATCAATCCGGAGCGAATTGAAGATTATCTGGCTGTTGATGGCTACAAGGCCCTCAGAAAGATTCTTGAAGAAAATAATCCAGACAAAGTTATTGACGATGTGACAAAAGCAGGCCTCAGAGGGCGTGGCGGCGCTGGCTTCCCCACGGGGATGAAATGGAAGTTTGCCAGACAGGAACCAGGCCCCAAAAAATATATCATCTGCAACGCTGACGAAGGGGATCCCGGAGCGTTTATGGATCGGACTACGCTGGAAAGCGATCCACATGCCGTTTTAGAAGGCATGGCCATTGGAGCCTTTGCCATCGGCGCGGATGAAGCTTATATCTATTGCCGTGCTGAATATCCAATGGCCATTCAACGCCTGTATCTGGCGATCGCCCAGGCCGAGGAAAGAGGATTTCTCGGCAAGAAGATTATGGGCCGTGATTTTAATTTAACCATTCATATCAAAGAAGGCGCAGGCGCCTTCGTCTGTGGTGAAGAAACGGCTTTGATGGCTTCCATCGAAGGGCGCCGGGGCATGCCTCGCGTTCGACCGCCTTTTCCGGCTCAGTCCGGGCTTTTTGGAAAGCCAACAACGATCAACAATGTTGAAACATGGGCCAACATCCCCTGGATCATCCGAAACGGTTACGAAGCGTTTGCCGCGATGGGTACGGAAAAGTCCAAGGGCACGAAAGTTTTCGCGTTGGCCGGAAAAATCAAACGTGGCGGCCTGGTGGAAGTGCCCATGGGCATTACCCTCGGAGAGATCATTCATGATATTGGCGGCGGGACGGGGACGAAACGCAATGTCAAAGCGGTTCAGATGGGTGGACCGTCCGGAGGATGTGTTCCCGCAGCGCTCTTTACAACAAAGATCGATTATGACGAAGTAACGCGAACCGGCGCCATTATGGGATCCGGCGGTATGGTTGTCATGGACGAAACAACCTGTATGGTTGATATTGCAAGGTATTTCCTTGATTTTACTCAGCTCGAATCCTGCGGTAAGTGCACATTCTGCAGAATCGGAACCAAGAGGATGCTTGAGATTCTGACCCGGATTTGTGAAGGAAAAGGGAAGGAATCGGATATTGATCTGCTGCAGGATCTTGCGGCGCAAATCAAGACAACCAGTCTTTGCGGACTGGGTCAGACGGCCCCGAATCCGGTGTTAACCACACTGCGTTATTTCCGTGAGGAATACGAAGAACATATTCGTGATCATAAATGCCGGGCGGGACGTTGCCGTCCGCTGTGCTCTTTCAACATAACCGAGGCATGCACCGGTTGCATGGTTTGCGCGAAAAATTGTCCCGTCAACTGTATCACGGGCGAAAAGAAAAAGATTCACGTCATCGATCAGGACAAATGCATCCGCTGCGGTGTCTGCCGCGACTTTTGCAAATTCGATGCTGTGGCAGTTGTTTAGGGAGGTCATAAACCATGGGAAAAGTTAATCTTACGATCGATGGACAGGCGGTGGAAGTTGAAGCCGGAACCACAATCCTTGACGCCGCAAAAAGCCTTGGAATAAAAATACCGACCTTTTGTCATCACGCGGAGCTCAAGCCCTTCGCTTCCTGTTTTGTGTGCGCTGTTGAAGTCGAGGGAAGACCTAATCTTGCGCCGTCATGCTCCACCGCGGTTATGCCGGGCATGGTGATCAACACCCAGAGCGAACGGTCAAAAAAAGCGCGCCGGACCTGTGTCGAGCTTCTTCTGAGCGATCATCTGGGCGATTGTCTGGCGCCCTGCACGACGGAGTGTCCCGCGGGAATCGATATACCGGGATTTATCAAACAGCTCGCTTTGGGGGATGACCTTTCCGCCTTGAAGGTGATTAAGAAGAATATGCCGCTGCCGGCCATATTGGGACGCGTTTGTCCCCGGCCGTGCGAAGAAGGGTGCCGCAGACAGCTCGTTGAAGAGCCGATCGCCATTTGCCATCTCAAAAGATTCGCAGCGGATGCGGTTTCGGAAACAGGAAAAGATTATATTCCGAAAACCGCGAAAACGACCGGGAAAAAGATTGCAATCGTTGGCGCAGGTCCGGCCGGACTGTCCGCCGCCTATTATTCGCAGATTCTGGGTCATCAGGCAGTGGTCTTTGATTCACACGAGGCGCCTGGCGGCATGTTGCGCTTTGGTATTCCGGCCTACAGACTTCCGCGCAACGTGATCGATAGAGAATATGACATCGCGAAAAAGCTGGGCGCAGAATTCAAATATAATGTCACGATCGGGAAGGATATTTCGCTTGAACAGTTGAAAAAAGAGTATGATGCCGTCTTTCTTGCCATTGGCGCGCAGAAGGCTCAGGGTATGCGCGTGGAGGGTGAAAATCTTCCGGGGGTTCTTTCCGGCATCCAGTTTCTTGCCGATGCATCACGAAATGAAAAAACGCCCATCGGCAACCGTGTTATGGTTGTCGGAGGCGGAAATACGGCCGTGGATGCCGCCAGAACGTCCGTGCGATTGGGCTCGAAAGAAGTCATGATCCTTTATCGTCGGACCAGAAAAGAAATGCCCGCATGGGATATGGAAGTTCATGAAGCCGAGAAAGAAGGCGTCAAACTGGAAATTCTGGCTGCTCCGACAAAAATTGAAAAACGCGACGACGGTTCGCTGGCGGTAACGTGTATCCGGATGGAACTGGGTGAACCGGATGCGTCCGGCAGAAGAAGCCCCGTTCCGCAGCCCGGCAGTGAACATGTGCGGATTGTTGATAACGTGATTGCCGCCATCGGCCAAGCGGTCGATGCCAAGATGATGGAAGGCGTGGAGCTTGCCAAATGGGGCGGTATCGTCGCCAATGAGCGCACCCTTCGCACCAATTCGGAAAAAGTATTTGCAGGCGGGGATTGTGTGACCGGCGCCGATATTGCCGTTCGTGCCGTTGGCGCGGGCAGGCGGGCCGCCATTGCCATGGATCAGTTCATCACCGGAAAAGAAGTTCTCGGGGATGTTACTGCTTACAACCATTCTATGGGCAAGCTCGAAGAGATCTCCAAAAAAGTGATTGAAGGAAAAGAAAAACAAAAGCGCGCTCAGATGCCGGAGCTGGAAGCCGCATCAAGAGTAAGCCATTTCGGCGAAGTGGAAACCGGCTTTAAACCCGATTCAGTGCGCGCGGAAGCTAAAAGGTGTCTCGAATGCGGTTGTGGAGACGCCAGAGATTGTAAACTGCGTTCTTATGCAACCCTGTTTGAAGCGGATGCTGAAAGATTTGCCGGCAGCCGCAGAGACTTCGATCGGGATGAGTCTCATAGCGAAGTTCTCTATGAAAGCCATAAATGCATCCAGTGTGGAACCTGTGTTCGGATGACTGAAGAAATCTTTGGAACCTCCGCTCTCGGATTTGTCAATCGAGGATTTTCCGCACGCATACAACCGGCGCTTGGCAGGCCGCTTGCGAAAGTGAATGATGAGGGAATCAAAAAGATTGTTGAGGCTTGTCCGGTGGGCGCTTTGACCATCAAAGCCGAACGCTGGGCAGTTGAATAGATACCGCTTGAATGTTTAGGAACAGATCAACCTTGTTGACTGTTTAACGTGCGAAGTACAAGGACAGGAGATCATAATGTCACAAACAGTTACGCCCTATCTGGAAATGTCCCAGGCGATTATGGAGGCGGGTGGCGAAGCGCTCAAAAAATGTTACCAGTGCGGAACCTGCACCGGCACGTGTCCATGGACGCCGATTACACATTTTAATATCCGAAAGCTTGTCCGTTACGGTCAGCTCGGTCTCGACGGCATCGAAGAGTTTATGTGGGGCTGCTCAACCTGTAAGTTCTGCGTGGACCGATGCCCGCGCGGCGTTGAGCTCATCGACATCGTCACGGCGATTCGTAATGTTTACAGCGGCGGCGGGATGCTGCCGCAGAGTCTGAGGGCATTTGTCGGTTCCATGTCGGCGCGCGGCAATCCCTGGTCCGGCGATCAGGCCAAGCGAAACGATTGGGCAAAAGACAAGTATCCGCTATACGCATCTGATAAGGAATATCTTTTCTGGACGTGCTGTACGGTCTGTTATGATCCGCGAAACACGAAGCTGGCCCGGGCCACTGCGGAAATATTGAATCTGGCAGGCGTAAGTTGGGGGATGCCCACCACGGACGTGAACTGCTGTGGCGAAAGCTTGAAAAAAGTCGGCGATCTCGAACTGTTCGAAAGACTCAAAAGCAATAACCTGAATTATTTAAAATCCAACGGTGCCAAAAAAATTATTACCGTTTCACCGCACTGTCTGGCAGCCTTTAAGAAAGATTATGGCCAAGACTTTGAAGTCCTCCATTTCAGCGAACTGATTGCCCGTTTTGTGCAGGAAGGGAAACTGAAACCGAAAAAAGATATGGGTGGGCTGAAAGTCACGTACCACGATCCCTGTTATTTAGGGCGGCACAACGGTGTCTATGACGCACCGCGACAGGTAATTCAGTCCATTCCGGGCGTGGAATTCATCGAAATGGGTCGCTCGCGCGAACAGAGCATGTGTTGTGGCGGCGGAGGCGGCGGATTGTGGATGGAAAAAGCCAAAGGCGAACGCTTGAGCGATCTAAGAATTGAAGAGGCCATGGCGACTGGCGCCACCGTTCTAGCAACTGCCTGCCCGTACTGCATTACCATGTTTGAAGACAGTGCCAGGACGCTCAATGTCGATGAGCAGATTAAAATTAAAGACGTGACGGAATTGTTTCTGGAGAGTCTGGATATCAACATTGAAGAGCTGGTTGGAGATGCCTGCAGCCTGTAAGTAATTAGGAATTTGAAGAAAAACAGCTAGGAGAGGATATGAGCAGAATTGGTGTTTTTGTTTGCCACTGCGGTTTGAATATAGCCAAGACGGTCCGCGTCAGTGAACTGGCGGAATTTGCGTCCACGCTGCCGGATGTGGTTGTCGCGAAGGACTACAAATTCATGTGTTCGACGCCCGGCCAGGAAATGATCGCCAACGACATCAAAGAACATCGGCTGGATCGCGTCATCGTTACGGCCTGTTCCCCCCTGATGCACGAGCAAACGTTTCGCAAGGTGCTGGCCGCCTCCGGTTTGAATCAGTATCTGCTGACGATTGTCAATATTCGTGAGCAGGTCTCCTGGGTAACGCATGATATTGACGAAGGGACGGCCAAATCCAAGGCACTCCTAAACGGCGCGGTTGCCCGCGCAAGGCTACTGGCCCCTTTAACCTCACGTGTGATTGACGTTAATTCCGACGTCATGGTCATCGGCGGCGGGATTGCCGGTATTCAGGCCGCGCTGGAGCTGGCCAATACCGGGAAGAAAGTTTATCTGGTGGAAAAGAATTCCACCATCGGCGGCCATATGGCGCAGTTTGACAAGACCTTTCCCACGCTCGATTGTTCCGCCTGTATTCTCACACCGAAAATGGACGCGGTCTTACAGCACAAAAACATCACCATGATGACCTATAGCGAAGTGACCGAAGTCAAAGGATTCGTCGGAAACTTTGATATTACGGTCAAACAGAAAGCCCGCTATGTCGATCATGACAAATGCAACGCATGTCTGGCCTGTACGGAAAAATGCCCCGGCAAGGGGATTTCCGAATGGGATGAGGGGCTGGTCAAGAGAAAAGCGATCTACATTCCTTTCCCGCAGGCCGTGCCGCAAAAACCGATCATCGATCGGGACGCCTGCACTTACTTCATAAAGGGCAAGTGCCGTCTTTGTGAAAAAGTGTGTGAACAAAAAGCCATCGATTTTGAGCAGAAGGATAGTTTCACCACCGTCAAGGTTGGCGCGGTGATCGTGGCGACCGGCTATGATTTGATGGACACGAAGCCATTGGTTCAATATGGCTACGGAAAATATCCCGGTGTGTATAACGCGTTGGAAGTCGAGCGGCTTTTCAATTCCGCTGGTCCCACCGGCGGTAAAGTGACACTTCGCGACGGCAAGGAGCCTCAGGCCATTGCGATTTTCCACTGTATCGGGAGCCGCGACAAAAATAATTATGAACATTGCAGCCGGGTGTGTTGCATGTATTCGCTCAAATTCGCCCATCTGTTTAAAGAAAAAACATCCGCCGATGTTTACCAGTTTTACATCGACATGCGCGCTGCCGGTAAAGGCTACGAAGAATTTTATAACCGCATCATTGAAGAAGATGTGAAGTTTATACGCGGCAAGGGCGCGCGCGTTTGTGAAAGCGCCGACGAACCGGGCCGTTTGATTGTCGAAGCGGAAGACACCATTACGGGAAAATTCATCAAGCTGCCCGTGGATATGGTGGTGCTTTCCCCCGCCATGAAACCGCGCGCGGATTCCAAAGATGTCGCAAGGCTCTTTAATCTGAGTACTGATAAATACGGTTTCTTCATGGAGCGTCATCCAAAGCTCGCGCCGCTTTCCACGATGTCCGAAGGCATTTTCATTGCCGGCGTTTGCCAGAGCCCGAAAGACATTCCCGATACCGTAGCACAGGCTTACGGCGCGGCGGCCGAAGCGCTTACGATTGTCGTGAAGGACAAGATGGAACTCGAAGCAACGACGGCCATGGTGAATCCCGCCTCGTGCTGCGGATGCCAGAATTGTGTTCGCGTGTGCCCCTATGGCGCACCGTTTTTCAAAGAAGACAAGGGCGTTTCGGAGATCAACGAGGCGCTTTGCAAAGGATGCGGTCTGTGCGCGTCTGTTTGTCCGACATCGGCCATCATTGCCCGTCATTTCACCAATGATCAGGTCTTGGCTGAGATGGAAGGCTTAATGGAGTTCTAAGTTCCAAAGAAAGGAAAATCTATGTCATTTGAACCTAAGATACTGGGTATTGCCTGCAACTGGTGCACCTATACCGGAGCAGATCTGGCCGGAACGACGCGCTTGCAGTATCCGCAGAATATGCGGGTGGTGCGCGTGATGTGTTCCAGCCGCATCAATCCTTCGTTTATCTTTCGCGCTTTTCAGTTGGGCGCGGACGGTGTTTTGGTCGGTGGCTGCCATCCGGGCGATTGCCACTATAACACGGGTAATCTCTATGCCCGCAGGCGTCTGGCCGTCACCCGTAAAATTCTCGAATTTTCCGGCATCGAACCGGGCCGTTTTCGCGTAGAATGGATTTCCGCTTCCGAGGGCAACCGGTTTGCCGAAGTCGTGACGGAATTTACCGAACAGATCAGAAATCTGGGCCCTCAGACCAAGTTCAAGATTTCACAATAACGTCGGGAGACAATATGGCAACGAGCTTTAAGCAAATTGAGGAAAAATTGAAAAACGAATCCAGAGGGCTTCTGGAGACGGGAAAAGTGAGTCTGGTTTTGGCTTACACGAAAGGCTATGATGAGAATCACCCCATGCCCTATGTCGCCAAAAGCGCAGCCGACTGCGATTCGATCGTCTTTAACGAGTATTGCACGGCCAATCTGGCGCGTTATCTGGTGCGTTATCCGCGTGGAACAAAAATTGCGGTTGCCGTCAAAGCAGCGGATAGCCGCGCCGTGATTCAGCTCATCCAGGAAGAAAAAGTAAAACGGGACGATCTGGTCATTATGGGGATTCCGGCAACCGGCATGAAAAATTCCAAAACGGCGGAAGTCATTGACAGCAAGACCACCTGCGGTCTGGCCAATCCCGTAATTTACGATATCCTGCTGGGTGAAGAAATCTCCGGTCTGCCCGAGCCTTTGCCTTATGAGGTGCTGGCGGAATATGAAGCGATGGATCAGGATGCGCGCTTCGCGTTCTGGAAGAAGGAATTTGATCGTTGCATCCGCTGCTACGCTTGCCGAAAAGCGTGCCCCATGTGTTACTGCGATCCGTGTTTCATTGATCAAAACAAACCGAAGTGGGGAGATAAATCACCCCAGTCGCACGGCAATATGATGTACCATCTGACGCGGTTTCATCATCTGGCCGGTCGCTGCATTGACTGCGGCGAATGTTCACGCGCCTGCCCGGTCGATATTCCCCTGTATCTGTTCCATAAGAAAGTGGCCAAAGAATGCGAGGACATGTTCGGCCAGAAAGCCGGCATGAGCATTGAGGATAAACCCGTCCTGGTCAATTTCCGCGTGGACGATTCCGATAAAATTCTGGAATAAGGAGCTTTGTTGTGTTGAAGAAAACAGCCGTTTCAAACATATCCGATCTGGCCGCCCAATTGATGGGCAAAGGAACGCTGATCGCCCCTGTCCGGGAAGAGGCGGGACATAATTTCCGTGAAATCTCCGACGCAAAACAGGTGGATTTGAATTTTTACAATACGTTGATGAGCCCCAAATCAGCCTTTTTCCCGCATACGGAAGACTTTGTGCGGTATTTCACCGGCAAGTCCATTCTCGATGCGGAGTGTATCGATACGCAAATCGGGCCAACCATACTTTTCGGCGTTCGTCCCTGCGATGTGAAAAGCTTTGAGATCATGGATATTCATTTTACGAAAACGGGAGCGGCCGATCCCTATTGGACCAAAAGAAGAGAAGCCACCACCATTGTCGGTTATGCCTTTGACGTGAAGACGCCGGCGGATTCTGCGGATTTTTATTCCGTTATGGGAATCGGCGCGGCCGATCCGGAAGGCAGCGACATCTTCATGATTTCAAATGGCGAGGAACTGCTTTTAAAAGCCATCACGGAAAAAGGTGAAACGCTCCTTTCCGGCATTGGCAATCTTGCCGACGCGACAGCGGCCGATGAAAAAGTATTTGATGAAACCGTTGCCGCCGGGCGTTCGTTTAAAACGCGTTTTAATTGTGTTGATGCTGAGCCGATCGCGAAAAAGCTTGAAGATATTTTTCATAAAACGGAATTCTGGGAGAAAATTTCCGATGGCTGTTTAAGCTGCGGCGCCTGCACCTTTGTCTGCCCAACCTGCTATTGCTTCGACATCTGCGACGAGACGCTTTTCGGAAATGGAACCCGTCGCAGGGTTTGGGACTCCTGCATGTTTACGGATTTCACACTGGAGGCCAGCGGTCACAATCCACGCACGAAAGTCTATCAGCGCCTGCGGCAGAAAGTTTGTCACAAATATTCGTTCCATATCCGTAAATACGGTCCGATTTCCTGTGTGGGCTGTGGACGGTGCACAAGGAATTGTCCCGTGAATATTGACATCTTCTCAATTGTGGAGATGGCCCAGAAGGCATGATGCGCGAAGTTAAAACGATAATCTGAAATATCATTAAATTGAGGAAAGCCATGTGTTCAAATAATCCATACATTCCCATGCCGGTTGAAATCATTAAAATCATCGACGAAGTCGATACGCATGACCAAAAATCATTTCGTCTGAAATTTATTCATCCGGAAGACGAAAAACGATTTCAATACATGCCCGGCCAGTTTGCTGAACTGTCCATCTACGGTAAGGGCGAATCGCCCATTGGCATCGCGTCATCGCCAACCGACCCGGGCTATGTCGAGTTTACCGTGAATCGCGCAGGAACGGTTCTACCGGGTCTTGTCACGGCGGCACTGCACGATATGGAAGAAGGCTCGAAACTGGGGTTGCGGGGGCCGTTGGGAAATTGCTGGCCGATTGAGTTTCTGGAGAAAAAGGATATCGTCGTGGTCAGCGGCGGATTTGCCTTTACGACGCTGCGCTCCCTCATCAATTATATGCTGCACCCGGAAAACCGTCCTCGCTTCGGCAAGATCACCGTTATCTACGGGGCAAGAAATCCTGGTCTGCTTTTATATAAAGATGAATTGGCCGCCTGGGAAAAACGCGACGACATTCAAACCATCATCACGGTGGACAAGGGTGATGCCAACTGGAAAGGACGCGAAGGCTTTGTTCCGAATGTGTGCAAGGATGTGGCGCCGTCGCCCGCCAATGCGGTGGCTGTGATCTGTGGTCCGCCCATTATGATCAAGTTTACACTGCCGGTATTTTTCGAGTTGGGATTTTCGAAAGAAAATATTCTGACCTCGCTGGAAATGCGTATGAAGTGCGGTATCGGCAAATGCGGCCGTTGCAATGTGGGCTACAAGTACGTTTGCACCGACGGACCGGTATTTTCACTGGCGGAACTTGATGCATTGCCCAAAGACTTTTAAAAAGAAAATACTACTAAAAATAATTCAACAAAAACGCCTCAAACGGCGTTTTTGTTTTTTAAAAGACAGTGTCGGGCAGTTCCTTATAGAGGAATGCTTGAAAAACGACTCTGCAAATAAATCCATATTCATTTTCTTGTGATATTAATCGTCCCAGGGTGTCTTGTCGGCGCGGAACAAAACCCTGAAAATTGATCGCATTCCCGTCGTAAGGGCAACACTTTCTTTTTGACATTTCTCCACGAAAACTGTAATTTGCGATAGATTTCACAGGTGGACCTTTATATAGCGTCCGTTTTGATTTTCTTCCATTCGGTAAGCGAAGCAGGATTCAGGTGATGCAAGACCCCTCGCAATCTCAATCGGATCTTCTCAAGGAAATTGACTCACTGAAACAGAAAGTCCACGAACTGCAGGATTTTGAATCCAGCTATAAAATGATGTTTGACGGCGCAGCCGAAGGAATCCTTGTGGCTGACCTTCGAACCAGACAAATCCGTTACGCCAATACCGCTCTGTGCGCCATGTTTGGATATGCCAACGAAGAGATGTTGCAACTGGATATCGGGCAGATTCATCCACGGCAGTTCCTGCCCGATGTGCTGGCCAGGTTTGATGACCTCTCCGGAGAAAAAAAACAATGGGCGCTGAATATCCCCTGCCTGCGCAAAGACGGCGCGATCTTCTCCGTCAACATCAGTAAAACCGTTATTGTATTTAAAGGCGCGCTCTGCAACGCGGGCTTCTTCACCGACATGACCGAACATCAGAAAGCACAAGAGGACTTGCGCGCAAGCGAGAAGCGATACCGGGAAATTTTTGCGACATCTCGCGATGGCATCTTCATCACCTCTCCAGAGGGGAGATGGATTGATTGCAACGATGCAGCGTTGGATATCTTCGGGTATGAAAGCCGTCAAATCTTATTTCAAATCCCTGTTACACAATTATATCTGAATCCGGATGATCGCGCCGCCCTGACGGCGCTGATTGAGAAGCAAGGGTATGTCAAGGAGCATTCCGTCCAGTTGCGACGCTGTGATGGAAGCGTTGTCGATGTTCTGATCACCGGCGGACTTCGACGTGATGCTCAAGGTAAAGTAATTGATTATTACGGCACGCTCCGGGACATTACGCGACAAAAGCAGGCAGAAGAGGAACTTCGGAAAAACGAGGAAATTCTTCGGCTGATTACCGATAACATGTCCGATATGATTCGGGTGACTGATCTGGACGGAACGAATTTATATCAGAGTCCATCGCACTTCAAACGGCTGGGCTACCGGCCTGAAGATCGCATGAATAAATCCGTTTTTGATATTATTCATCCCGACGATCTGGACAGGTGCCTGCGCGTCTTTAAAGAGGGCGTGATTCAGGAGCATTCGGTGACCCTTGAATATCGCGTCCGTCACGCGGACGGTCACTATGTCTGGCTGGAATCCATCGGCGATTCGCTTCGGGATGCCCATGGCAAAATGACGGCGATTGTGATCTGTTCGCGGGAAATCACTGAACGCAAAAAAATGGAAGATGAGCTGGTCAAGAGCGAACAGAAGTACCGCGGCATCATCAAGGATATGCAGGAAGCCTATTACGAAGGGGATCTTGCCGGCAACTTTGTTTTTATCAACGATGCGCTTTGCCGGTGTATCGGATATTCCGCGGAGGAGATGATCGGTGCAAACCATCGCAAATTCCAGGATGAAGTCACGGCGAAGAAATTTTATCGGGACTTCAATCAAGTGTTTAAAACCGGTCGGCCACGCCAGGGGATCGAAACGGAATTTAACCGCAAGGACGGCAGTAAAGCCAGTTTTGAAATCTCGGCGTCACTTCGAAAGGACGCCTATGGCCATCCGATCGGCTTTGCAGGGATTGCCCTTGACGTAACCGCGCGTAAGCGGACTGAAGAGGCGTTGCGGTTAAGTGAAGAA
Source organism: uncultured Smithella sp. (assembly GCA_964608995.1). GTDB lineage: Bacteria > Desulfobacterota > Syntrophia > Syntrophales > Smithellaceae > UBA8904. Next base: position 89,225 of record CAZSQS010000004.1, read on the forward strand.
AACTTCCGCCGTTCGCTTGACGACTCCCCCCTGGGGGCAAGAATCGTTTCCGCAACGGGAGACACGATTTACGCCAACCGGACGCTTCTGGATCTTTATGGTTATAAGAACATCGAAGAGCTGCGCAATACACCAACGAAAGATCGTTATGCGCCTGAAAGCTATACGGAATTTCTGGAACGACGACAAAAAAGGCGAAAAGGCAAGTTTGTTCCTTCAGAATATGAAGTCAGCATTATTCGCAAGGACGGCGATGTGCGGCGCCTGCGCGCTTTCCGCAAAGAAATATTATGGAATGGCGCCTCGCAGTTTCAAATTTTATACAATGACGTCACCGAACGCAAGCGGGCCGAAGAAGAACGAGACGCCCTGCAGGAGCGCCTCTACCGCGCCGAGAAAATGGAGGCTTTAGGCAGAATGGCAGGCGGCGTGGCCCATGATCTCAATAACGTCCTGGGCGGTCTGACTGGATATTCGGAGCTTTTGCTTATGGAGATTCCCAAGGGGCATCCGGCGCGCGCTAATGCCGAAAAGATTATGCTGTCTACAAAAAAAGGCACGGCTATTGTTCAGGACCTTCTGACGCTGGCCAGGCGGGGTGTCATGTCGCCGGGTGTCATGAATCTCAACGCCGTCATTGCCGCTTTTGTCAAAACCCCTGTATTTGACGAGATTAAAAGCCGTCACCCGCGTGTGACATTCAGCCTGGCCTGTCAGGTTGAATTGATGAACATTAAGGGGTCGCCTCTTCATCTGGAAAAGGCGCTCATGAATCTGATTTTAAACGCGGCGGAATCCATCAAGGAAGAAGGAGAGGTGACCCTTCGGACCGAGAGCCGCTACATCGACACGCCCGTCAAAGGATATGAAGAAATCAGCGAGGGAGACTACGTCATCCTGAGCGTATCCGATACGGGAATGGGAATCCCCGCCGAACATCGGGGAAAAATTTTTGAGCCGTTTTATTCTAAAAAGGCCATGGGCCGAAGCGGGACGGGATTGGGGCTATCCATCATCTGGGGCACTGTCAAGGATCACAACGGCTATATTGATGTGCATACCGAAGTTGGAAAAGGAACCACATTTACCCTGTACTTTCCAGTAACCCGCGAAGAATTGAGCATGCCGCAAAAGATCATCCCGCTGGAAAAATACATGGGAAACGGTGAATCGGTTTTAGTGGTCGATGATATTGAAGAACAACGGGATATCGCCTGTGGATTGCTCCAGAAGCTGGGTTACCGCGTTCAGGCCGTCGCCAGCGGAGAAGCAGCCCTGGAATATCTCAAGAATAACAAGGCGGATATTCTCGTTTTGGACATGATTATGGAACCGGGTATGGATGGACTGGAAACCTATTCAAAAGCGCTGGCGCTTTCTCCGGGACAGAAGGCCATCATCGTCAGCGGATTTTCTGAAACGGATCGTGTGATGGAGGCGCAAAGGCTTGGCGCAGGCGCATACGTTCGGAAGCCCTATATGCTGGAAACCATCGGCATGGCGCTTCGGGATGAATTGCAGAAACGCTGAACCGATCAATTTTTCATGGTGGCGGGCTGGCCGGTGGATTCCAAAACGCGAAGCCACAGGTTGCCTGACGGATCAATCTGGCGGCCGGCGGTGGCGGCGCGAAGCGGCAGGTGAATGTATTCATTATTGCGAAGCGCAACCAGCAGTCCGGTTTTCCCTGCCATGGCCGCATGAACGGAGTATTGCCCCAGCGAGCTGCAATAAATGCTGTCGGAGGCATTGGCGGGGACTGAGCGGATCATATAACTGGGCTCAATGTATTTGAGATTGATCTCCACGGAAATGTTTCGAAAATGCTCTTCAATTTTCTGCTTGAGAAAAAGACCGATGTCGGAAAGGCGGATATTGCCGGAGGCGTCGGTTTTTTCTCCAGCATCGTTTTTTTGCAAAAGATTCTGCCCCGCGCCTTCCGCCGCTAAAACAACCGCGTGACCCCGCGCCTGCATCCGTTTCTCCAGCGCCCGCAAAAAACCTTTTTCACTCGTAAGATCAAACGGCACTTCGGGAATCAGGACGAAATTGGCGTCTCCCTGAGCGAGTGCAGCCGTAGCGGTAATATAGCCGGACAGACGCCCCATAATTTTAACCAGGCCGATGCCGTTGAAGGCGCCTTTGGCCTCGACGTGCGCGCTGCGGACGGCTTCGACCGTTTTTTCAATAGCCGTGTCAAACCCAAAGGACTTTTCAATCAGGCTCAAATCATTATCAATGGTTTTAGGGATGCCGATGACGCAGACAGAAGCCTGTCGCCTGCGAATCTCGGCGGTGAGTTTTTCCGCCGCGCGCATCGTACCGTCGCCGCCGACACAAAAAAGCATATCCACGTTCAAAGACACAAGGTAATCCACCATGACCGCAGGATCCTGCGGACCGCGCGAGGACGACAGGATGCTCCCGCCGATATGCGTGATGTCCTTGACGAAATCAGGGCTCAGCGAAATGGGGGAATAGCCGAAGGCCGGGTTCAGGCCGCGAAAACCGTAGGGGATGCCCAGAATGTTTTTAACACCATAACGGTGATAGAGCGTCATGGTAATGGATCGGATGACGTCGTTAATGCCGGGGCAAAGTCCACCGCAGGTGACGATGGCCGCTGTTGTATTTTGGGGATCAAAAAAGATTTTCCGGCGCGGACCGGCGGACTCGACGGAGAGGGGCGCACCGGAAGCATCTGTCACCGCATCCAATGCGCTTACCCGGATGTTGAACAGAATTTTTTCGTCATCGGAAACAAAGTGTGTGCTATTGAGGGGAGAATCGATCTCACATAAACCGAGCGTAGCGATGGAAAAATCATTGATCATGGATTTCATTCCTTTTTTTAAGAACATGCAAGACGGCGTTTTTCCCGGACAGGATTTCTCCGTCAAATCCGGCGTCGCTCAAAAGCGGCGCGCCTGTCAGAAAAACGTTGTCATGACGCGTTTTGTGGCTTTTGGCCGCAAAAGATGTAGTGAGGGCATTACGAACCCGGATTTTCGGCGTGACGACGTGCCTGGCGGCAATCGACAGATCGATGGACTGATTCAGATCGAACAGCTCAATGTGGTCTTTCAGGAAAGGCAAAAAGAATTCCAACCGTTTCATCATTTTATTCGCAGAATGCTTTAACGCGTCGGTTGTCCAGGCCTGTGCATCGGGCGGAAGAAAAGACGTGACCGTCAGCGCGCAGGGGGTGTGAGAGGCGGAGGGCGGATTTGCCGCCAAATCTGTTTCGAGGATGAGCAGGTTGTCGTCGAAAAGATTTTTAGACACCTCCGGCACGACGGCGACATGACGCGCCAGATGCTCGGGCAGACAGGTTTGCAAAACACCCAGGTATAACGTGAAGGGATAATACACGATGTTCGAGGGACGGAACCGCTCCGAGAAATTGAGGGCCTTTGGCGGATCGGCAAACAGGTCCAGGAAGTCTGACTTTGTGCTGATAATCAGATGACGGGCGGAGATGTCGGAGGTCTGCCCGTTTTTGGCCCGAATCTTAAGCTGCAGAATCTTTCCCCGGTCAATGGATAGCACCTCATAGTTTTCAAGATAAAGGCCGGAGTGCATTTCAACTTTCTTGATCGTTTCATTGAAGAGGTATTGTTTGCCCTGTGGCAGATGGGCAACGCCCCGAAAAGGCGCAGAGTACTGAAGCGCTGATCCCAGTGAAAAAAGATCAAAATGATTGCAGGCCAGAAGCGCATGCTGCGCCTCCCAGATTTTTTCAAGCGCAGTGTCCTGAGAAAGGATTTTATCGAGTTTCACCGCGGCGAATTTGTAGCTGAGCATTTGCGGATAAATTTTTAAATAGGCAAAATATTGTTTCAGGCTGTGGGGCTGAAGATGCGGATGGGCGATCATCCATTTTTCCAGGGCCGCAGCGGTCGCACCGGCGGCTGTGTAAAAATTTTCAAATTCCTCGTCGTATTGGGGAAATGCCCGGGCCAGTTCCGCACGGAGGGATTCGGGGGTGTTGAAAAAATCAATACGATGTTGTGGCAGAATAATCTGGTAGGCCGGGTTGGCCTGAAGCGTGCTTGCTTCGGGCAGCGCAATACCGATTTCATCGAGAATGGTCCTGCTGCACAGGTTTTCGGCCAGGCCTGTAAGCGGAGTCGGATCAAGGTGAAAAACGCAGTCACCGAGAAGCTGCAACCCCCCCAAACCTTTTGGGGCAATTAAAAGCGTCTTGATGCGGTTATGGGACGCATAGGCAGCCGCAATATGAGACGACAGGTCGTCGCCGATGACAATTAGATCATACATCGTCCACACTCCCGCAAATGGCCGCGGTTGAAAAAAAATTCATTGCGCATCCAGCGGTGGATTGTGCAGGGCCGCAGATTGCGGTGTATGGCAACCTGTTATGCTGACCTGACGGCCCGTTTTGGAAATTCTGCCTTCCGCAAAGTAGCGGATGGCTTGCGGATAAATTTTATGTTCTTCTTTTAAAATACGCTCCGCAAGCGTCTCGGCTGTGTCGGACGGCAGCACCGGCACAATCGCCTGAATGATAATGGGGCCGGTATCCACGCCTTCATCAATGAAGTGCACGGTGCAGCCGGAAAATTTGACGCCGTAATCCAAAGCCTTTTGCTGCACATGCGTTCCAGGAAAGGCGGGAAGCAGGGCGGGATGGATATTGATAATGCGATCCGAAAAGGCCGAAAGAAAAAGAGGCGTCAAAATGCGCATGAATCCTGCCAGCACGATCAGATCAACCCGGGCCTCTTTTAAGAGTCGGATCAGTTCGCGGTCGTAATCCTCCCGCGTGGCAAATGCCTGATGGTTTAATACGGCACAGTCGATGCCCGCCTGCCTGGCGCGCGTCAGTCCGTAAGCTTCAGCATGATTGCTTACCACTATTTTAATGTCGGCGCGCAAATGCCCGCTTGCGATATGATCGATGATGGATTGAAGGTTTGATCCGCCGCCGGATATCAAAACACCCAATTTTAAACGATTCGCCATACGCTTTCCGTTTAAGGGTTGGAGAAACATACGGGCGCCTGGCCCGTTTCCTTTTTTTCGATGACGCCAATCAGATAGGCTTGTTCTCCCATAACGTTCAAGCGATCCAGAATGTCCTGACTTTCCTTTTCGGGTACAATCATAATCATGCCGATGCCCATATTGAACACGCGGAACATCTCCGCGTCATCGACGTGGCCGATGTCCTGAATGACGGAAAAAATGGGGGGAATGTTCCAGCTTTTCGGATTGATGACACAGCGGCAAACATCCGGTGTGATGCGGGGAATGTTGTCGTAAAAGCCGCCACCCGTGACATGCACCAGACCTTTGATATTAAAGCTTTTAAAGAGGTTTAAAAGCGATTTGACATAAATTCGCGTGGGTTCCAGAAGCTCCATGCCGATGGGCCGCGACAAGCCCGGCACAGTGTCGTCAACGCCAAGTTTTCCTTTTTCCAGAAGCACTTTTCTGGCCAGAGAAAAGCCGTTGCTGTGCAGGCCGCTGGAGGCAAGACCGATCACCCGGTCGCTGATGCTGATGGTGGAGCCGTCAATGAGTTTGCTCTGTTCGACGACGCCGACGCAAAACCCCGCCAGATCATATTCGCCCGGCGGATAGAAACCCGGCATTTCCGCTGTTTCTCCGCCCAGGAGGGTGCATCCGGCCTGCCTGCAACCGTTGACAATGCCATCGACAATCGAGACGCTTTTTTCCAGTTCGATTTTGCCGGTTGCCAGATAGTCAAGGAAGAACAGGGGCTCGGCGCCCTGGACGATCACATCGTTGACCGACATGGCGACCAGGTCGATGCCGATGGTGTCGTGTTTATCCATCATCTGGGCGATTTTCAGTTTGGTTCCCACGCCGTCGGTGGAAGACACGAGGATCGGGTTTTTCATTTTGGCGGTATCAAAACGGAAAAGTCCGCCGAATCCTCCGATACCGGAGAGGACTTCCTTGCGCGAAGTGGTTTTGATTAAAGGTTTGATGCGCTCGACGAATGCCGTGGCTTTGTCAATATCGACGCCGGCATCCGCATAAGTGGATTTTGAAACTTTCTTAGACATAGGACTCCATAAAATAGATTATTTCTTTAGAGCAAAATCGCGTTGAATTCCTAACGCAAATCAGCGTGCGTGTCAATCATTGACTTGCGCAAACCGGAATTATTTGTTAAAAAAAACGGTAATTTCAATAGGGTTACCCTTACTCACCCGTCGGCGGTTCGGAGCGTGCATGGAGTTATTTCAAAAGAATCTGCAAAAGATTGAGCAACCGCTGCAATTTGCCGCCAGGGACGATTTTAAAAATCTGACACACATTAAAGATTTCGGAAAATCCCTCTTTGCGATGATTTCGCAAACGATTGCCGGACTGCCTGCTGATTTGAAAAATGCTTTCGAGCCGGCACTCGGAAACATGCAAACGCTCTTTTCCGACTATGACCTTCAGGATACGCAAACGAAGAAAACCCGGATTACCGATGCCTCGGCGCTTCTGAACCGGCTAATCGAGCGGCTGAAATCCCATGACGCGAAAAAATATATCTCACCCTATCTGGAAGAACAGATAGCGGAAAGGATTGCCGATATTCATGCCTCGGTCGAGAAAATGGCGACACCCGTGCAGTTTTTAAAAGGTGTCGGACCGAAAATGTCTGCGCGCTTTGCCGTTAAAAAGATCAGCACCGTGGAAGACTTGCTGTATTTCCTTCCTCGAACGTATGAAGACCGTCGCGAAATTCGCAAAATTCAACATCTGGAAACCGCCAAAGTGCAAACCGTTTTAGTGAAAGTATTAAAAACGGAATTTCGACACTACGGTCGCAGAAGAATTCTGGAGGTGGATACCAGCGACGGCACGGGCACTCTGACCGCCAAGTGGTTTAAAGGGCAGATGTCCTATCTCACGGGGATTTTTAAAAAAGAGACGCAAGTGATTTTGACCGGGAACGTTTCGCCCGGTTACACGGGAAAATCCATGATCCATCCCGACTATGAAGTTCTTGATGAGGAAGATGATCAAAACCTTCTGAATTTTAAAAGAATTGTTCCCGTGTATTCAGAAACGGAGGGCCTGCATCAAAAGTATCTGCGCAAGGTGATGTATGGTGCGCTGGAGCAATATGCCCGCTATGTGCTCTCACCGATTCCTTCAGAAATTGTGCGCAAGCGAGCACTGCCTGATATTACCGAAGCGCTCAGACAGGCTCACTTCCCGCCAGGCGACGCCAATATGGCCGATTGGGTCGAAGCGAAATCGGAGGCGCACCGCCGCCTGATCTATGATGAATTCTTCTTTTTCCAGCTGGGCATGGCGGTGAAGAAATCCGGCCGGGTTCTGGAACAGGGGATTGCCTTTCAAACGGACGGCAAGCTTGGTGAAAAATTTATTGCGAGCCTTCCCTTTGAGCGAACCGGGGCGCAAAAGCGCGTGATTGAAGAAATTTCCAAAGACTTGTCGGCGAAAACCGCCATGAACCGTCTTTTGCAGGGCGATGTCGGAAGCGGCAAAACGCTGGTGGCCATGGCGGCCATGATCACCGTGTGCGAAAATGCTTATCAGGCCGCGCTGATGGCGCCGACGGAAATTCTTGCCAAACAGCATTTTGCAACCCTTTCGGCCTGGGCCGAATCCGTGGGGCTTTGCACCGTGTTGCTGATTGGCGGCATGAGCGCATCGGTCCGCAGAGACGCTCTGGAAAAAATTTCAACAGGCCAGGCCCATATTATTGTCGGCACGCACGCACTGATTTCGGAGGATGTCGATTTCCACCGGCTTGGCCTCGTGGTTATCGACGAACAGCACCGTTTCGGCGTGATGCAACGGGCGACGCTTAGAAACAAAGGCATTCGGGCCGACGTTTTAGTCATGACCGCGACGCCGATTCCACGGACGCTGGCCATGACGGTTTATGGCGATCTGGACGTGTCTGTCATTGATGAAATGCCGCCCGGTAAAAAGCCGGTGAAAACCATCATCATGGGAGAGCATAAACGGCAGGTGCTCTACGACGAAATCCGCAAAGAGCTGGTTAAAGGGCACCAGGCCTTCATTGTGTATCCGCTCGTGGAGCAATCGGAAAATCTGGATTTAAAAGACGCAACCCGAATGGCCCAGCATCTGCAAAAAGATATTTTTCCCGAATACCGCGTAGGACTGATTCATGGTAAGATGAAGGACAGTGAAAAGGACGAGGTCATGCGGGATTTTTTGCAAAACGCCATCTCCGTTCTGGTTTCCACAACGGTCATCGAAGTGGGCATTGATGTGCCCCATGCGTCTTTGATGGTCATAGAACATGCCGAGCGCTTTGGGCTTTCGCAGCTGCATCAGCTGCGCGGACGGGTAGGGCGGCGCGACATTCCCTCATCGTGTATTCTGGTGACGGATTATAAACTTTCACCGGAGGCGCGAAAAAGGCTCAAGGTTATGGAAAAAACGACGGATGGCTTCAAACTGGCCGAAGAGGATCTGGCCATCCGCGGGCCGGGCGACTTTCTCGGCACGCGGCAATCCGGCCTTCCCGATTTCCGCGTTGCGAGTATTCTGCGCGACGCAAGAATTTTGAATGACGCCAAGGAAGATGCGTTTGGGATCATTGCCCGCGATCCGTTTCTGGAAAAACCCGAGCATGCCATTTTGAAGGAAGCGCTGATCATCCGCTGGCAGGGCAAGCTCGATCTGGCCCGGACGGGATGAAAATCATATGACCTGTAAACAGGCAAAAGGAGAATAAATCTTATGCTCATCGTCATGCATTCCAACGCCACACCTCAGCAAATCGACTCGGTGGTGGCGGCGGTGAAAAAAATGGGGCTCATCGCTTCGTCCATTCCGGGAAGCGAAAGAACGGCTATCGGAGTTTTAGGCAATAAGGGTTACGTGAGCGATACCACCATTTCCGATCTTCCCGGTGTGAAGGAGCTGATTCATGTCTCCAAACCCTATAAGATGGTTTCGCGAGATTTTCATCCGTTGCCCACGATCATTTCCATCGGCGCTGTGAAGGTCGGAGAAGGGAAAAGCCCGGTGATCATTGCCGGTCCCTGCGCGGTGGAAAGCGAAGCACAGATTCTTCAAACCGCACGGGCCGTTCAGGCGGCAGGCGCGAATTTGCTTCGCGGCGGCGCCTTCAAGCCGCGCACCGGCCCCTATACGTTTCAGGGGCTTAAGGAAGAGGGGCTCAAACTCCTGGCGCTCGCCAGGCAGGAAACAGGGCTTCCCATTGTTTCCGAGGTGATGAATACCGAACAGGTGGAGCTGGTCGCAAGTTATGTCGATGTTTTGCAGGTGGGCGCAAGAAACATGCAAAACTTTGATCTGCTGCGCGAGGTGGGGCAAATCCGAAAGCCTGTGCTTCTCAAACGGGGAATGAGCGCCACCATCGAGGAATTTCTTGCAGCGGCGGAATATATTCTTGCGGAAGGAAATTCACAGGTCATTCTCTGTGAACGCGGCATCCGGACGTATGAAACCGCCACGCGCAACAGTCTGGATTTGTCGGTGGTGCCCATTATCCGGGAGTTGTCGCATCTTCCCATCGTGGTGGATCCCTCCCATGCCACCGGCAGGCGATCGCTGGTGCCGCCCATGGCCAAGGCCGCGCTCATGGTTGGCGCTCATGGCATTATGATTGAAGTGCATCCGGAACCGGAAAAAGCCCTGTCGGACGGCCCTCAATCGCTCACGATTCCCGGCTTTGAAAAGCTCATGGAAGATATTGAAAAAATAAAAACCTTCATGGGGTATTAGGAGGCCAGCATGGCAACATGCCCCCGGTGTGGTTATACCCGGAAAGAAAGCGATGCGATTATTCCAGAGGCTGAATGCCCTAAATGTGGCATCATCTACAGCAAATGGAAAATAAGCGATGAGGATGAGGGAGCGCACTCCGGCGATACGTCACAGGATCACACCCATTCAACACCCATTTCCGAAAAAAAGAGGTCAGTCGAGCGCGCAGTGATTTACGCGGCCCTGATCGCTTTTTTGATGGTGGTCACTCATCATTTTCTGACACCGTCGGTTGTTAAATTCTTTCAATCAAAAGAAGGCATGCCCCAGGAGATGACCCAAGCGCCGTCAGTGCCTGAGGCAGTTCCCGAACAAAAGATGGACACAACGGCAAAAACAGAAGAGCCCCAGCAGGATTTATCCGGGCGGTCAACCGTTGGAGAAGAAACGAAAGAACTGAGTGTAACGGATATTATTCGCGCCACCCGGCAAAGCGTGGTGGTGGTGAAAACGCCTTCCAGCATGGGGAGCGGCTTTTTTATCAACACGCAGGGACATATCGTTACCAATCAGCATGTTTTGCCGAAGGCGGATTCGGCGCAAATAAAAACCGCTGAAGGGCAAGTCTTTCGCGTTCGGAAAATTCTTCGGGAAGATGCGGCAGGCGATCTGGTCATTGCCTCAACTGATGCCACACCCGCTGAATCCAAGCCGGTCCGCTTCAGCAGCCGTCTTCCGGATGTGGGTGAAAAAATTGTCGTCATCGGCTCTCCTCTGGGGTTGGAACAGACGGTTTCCGATGGCATCGTGTCGGCGGTGCGGCGCAATCAGCACGCGGTGGATCTGATTCAGATCACGGCGCCCGTATCGCCCGGCAACAGCGGCGGGCCGCTGTTTAATATGCAAGGTGACGTTATCGGCATTACAACATTTCAGTATCGCACCGGTCAAAACCTGAATTTTTGCATTGCCGCTTCGAGAATTGCCGCTTTGCAGCAGGGAAGCCCGTTGCCTGTCTTATCTGATGCGCCGGGTCCAGTTGTCGTTCAGCAGACCCGTGACGAGGTGTATTGCTATCTCGATTCCAATGGTAAAGTGAACTTTGTTAAATGGAAAACCGGCACGCCCATCTCGCGGCCCGACGGATCGCTGGATCGGCAAAAATATGCCGCCTGGGCGCTGGAGCAGCTCGGGGAACATCCCGACAACATCGACCCGGATAAAATCGCGCGTGAATCCCTTGAGCGAAATCGCGAAGCGATTTTTAAAACGGTATTTCCGCACCGGTCCTTAAGTGACACCAATTTAACGCAGGCCGAAAAGGACTGGGTGGATCGCAAGTATCAGCAGCATTTTGTCGAAGTGTATAACGAAAGCATCAAGCGCCGCAATGACCTGATCATTCAATACCGGTCCATGATTGCCGATTTTGAACGCTTCAGCGCGTCACGACGTTAGCGGGGTCAAAAAAAACCCATTGACGTTATCTGTGTCAAACGTCAATGGGGTCGGATTTTCGATTTGGATCAAACCGTTTTATTCGAGAATAGCCAGAACCTGGCCTTCGTTAACGGAATCCCCCACCTTCACTTTGAATTCCTTGATCACGCCGGACCCCGGCGCGTAAACCGGAATTTCCATTTTCATGGCGTCCATGATGATGACTTCGTCTTCTTCCTGAACCTGAGCGCCGACGCTCATCGGAATGCTTGCGATTTTCCCCGGCATCGGGGCTTTGATTTCCATGCTCATACGTTGCCTGTGCCTCCCTTATTCTTTTATTTTCATTAGTGTTTAGCTTACTTGCCGATACGTCTTTCGACTTCTCGGTGGCGCTTTTTACCGTAAATAAAATAAATTGTCAATTCATATTTGTAAGGCCAAAAGCGCTGGTTATTCATGGCGAAGCGCGTCGATTGGATTGAGCAGCGATGCCTTATAAGCGGGATAAAACCCGAAGAAAATCCCCACCAGACCCGAAAAACCGAAGGCAAGGACGATGGAGAAAGGCGAAATCATCACCGACCAGCCGGCAAAATACGAAAGCAGTTCAGCCGAAAAAATACCCAGAAGCACTCCGATGAGGCCGCCGATGAGCGACAGGATCAGCGCTTCGGTGATGAATTGCAGGCGAATATTTCCGCTTCGGGCGCCCACCGCCATGCGGATGCCGATTTCACGCGTCCGTTCCGTGACGGAGACCAGCATGATGTTCATGATGCCGATCCCGCCCACCAGAAGCGAGACCAGCGCAATGGCGGCCAATAGCAGCGACAACACCCGCTGGGATTCCTCGGCGGCCTGCATCATCTGCGTGAGATTGCGCACCGTAAAACTGTCTTCCTGCCCCGGTCCCACGCGATGCCGCTGACGCAGCAGATCGCGGATCTGCATCTCCGCACGGCTCAGGTCATCCACGCTTCTGGCCTTGACCAGAATGGAGCGGACATAGCCATGGAGCCACCGGCCAAAAAGATTGCGATGCGCGGAGGAAAGCGGCACATAGATGATGTCATCCTGATCCTGCCCCATCATCGACTGGCCTTTGACTTCTAAAACACCGATGACGGTAAAAGGAACTTTCCGGATGCGAATGATTTTATCGAGTGGGTTTTCATCGCCAAAAAGATTATCCACAACGGTTTGCCCCAGGATACACACTTTTGCGGCGGCGCGGATGTCCTGATCATAAAAATTTCGGCCGGCGGCCAGTTTCCAGTCGCGCACAGTCAGAATCTGATCGTCCGTTCCATAGACCAGCGTTGCCCAGTTTGAATTGCCGTAAATGACCTGTTGACCGCCACTCACAATGGGGGCAGTGGTCAGGACGGCGGAACATTCGTTTTTAATGGCGTCGGAATCCGCGGGCGTGAGCCTCTGTCCGGAGCCTGCGCCCATGCGGACGCCCCCGGCGGTGGTCGTGCCGGGCAACACCAGAATCAGATTGCTGCCCGCGGCGGCGATCTGTTCGGCAATTTTCTGGCTTGCGCCTTTGCCCACCGCCAGCATCGTGATCACGGCCGCCACGCCAATGATGATTCCCAGCATGGTCAGCCCCGATCGCATTTTGTTAACGCGAAGCGCCCGAAGCGATATTTTGATTGTGGATGCCGGATGGATCATCGCCGATTCTCCAAGTCACTGACAATTTTCCCGTCCAGAAAGCGAATGATTCGCTTGCTGAAGGCCGAAATATCCGGTTCATGCGTCACCAAAACAATGGTGATCTTCCTGTCTTGATTGAGGCGGACAAAAAGCTCCATAATTTCGAGACTGGTTTTTGTATCCAGATTGCCGGTGGGTTCATCGGCCAGTAACAGCGGGGCATCGTTGACCAGCGCACGGGCGATCGCTACGCGCTGCTGCTGGCCGCCGGAGAGCTGATTGGGGTGGTGGTGCGCGCGAGATGACAGCCCGAGCAAATTCAGCGCCTCTTGCGCGCGCTTTTTGTGGTCTTTGGGGGTGTGACGGCTGTAGAGCAGCGGAACCTCAACGTTTTCCAAGGCGGAGGTTCGGGAAAGCAGATTGAACCCCTGAAACACAAAGCCGATTTTTTCATTGCGGATGGTTGCAAGCGTGTCTCGGTCCATGCCGCTCACATCCAGGCCATCGAGCAGATAACGGCCCGCTGTCGGTTCATCGAGGCAGCCCAGCACATTCATGAAGGTCGATTTGCCTGAGCCGGAAGGCCCCATGACCGCGACAAATTCACCAGCCGAAATACGAATCGAGACGTCATCGAGCGCGGAGACGACGCTGTCGCCGACAATATACTTTTTTTCCAGTTGAACCGTTTCAATTAAAGCCATTATCTCATAAATCCCGGTCCGGGCGGTTTGGTCGATGCAGCGGAGGGTTGATCGTTTTTGACTTCGACAATCAGACGCGATTGTTCAGAAATATCGCCTGAAAGCACTTCGGTGAAACGGCCGTCGCGAATGCCGAGCTTGAGCAAAACGCGCTTTGGGGTTTTATCGTCGAGCACCCAGACACCGGGGCCTTTCGGCGCCGCGGCGGTAAGTTCGGGGTCCTGTATTCTCAAACGAAGGGCGGAGTTGGGGACACGCAACACGTCCTTTTTATCGGCCAGAATAATCGATACATTCGCGGTCATACCGGGTTTGAGCCTAAGCTCCGAATTGTCCACATCGACAATCACATCATAGGTGACCACGTTTTGCACCATCGTGGGGGAGTTGCGGATTTCAGAGACCTTGCCGCGAAAGGTGATGTCGGGATACGCGTCAACCGTGAAGGTGACCGGCTGATGCTTTTTAATGGCGCCGATATCTGCTTCATCCACACTCGTGTTGATCTGCATCTTTTTTAAATCCTGCGCGATGGTGAAGAGTGTCGGCGTCTGAAAGCTTGCCGCCACCGTCTGCCCCACGTCCACATTGCGCGAAATAACCGTTCCGTTGACCGGCGAGAGAATTCTGGTGTAGCGCAGATTCGTTTGCGAAAGCTCCAGGGCAGCCCGCGCCTGCAAAACCTGCGCTTCTGACGCCTTGATCTGGGCCTCGGCGGACAGGTAAGCCGTCTCGGAGGAATCCAGATCGCTTCGCGATATGAAATTTTTCTCAAACAGGGTTGAATTGCGTTCAAAGGTGGTTTTCGCATTACGCAACGCCACTTTGGATTTTTCCAGATTGGCCAGCGCCAGCGATAAATTTGCGGAGGCCGAAGCCATCTGAGCCTCAAATGACGAAGGATCGATTTGCGCCAGCAGCTGACCTTTTCGAACGACGTCATTGAAGTCAACGAAAAGTTCCTTGATCGTGCCGGAAACCTGTGTGCCGATCAGAATCGTCGTAACGGGATTGACGGTTCCCGTAGCGGAAACTATCGCGCGGATATCGCCGCGCTCGGGGATGCCCGTGACGTACTGGGGCGCCTTGTCGCCTTTTTTAAAAAAGATCAATGCGCCGATGGCAATCAGGATGACGATGATAACCGCGACAATTATTTTTTTCATGGGTGGGCTCCGATCGCTTTTTCGAGACTGGCCTGGGCGATGCTGAAATCCGCCAGCGCGCCGATGTAAGTCATTTTGGAATTGTTAAGTTGAATCATGGCATCCGTAATTTCAATGGAGCTGCCCACACCCGTGGCATAGCGGCCTCTGGCCAGTTCCAGCGATTCCTCGGCCTGACGCACGATGGTTCTTCCCGCTGAAATTCGCTCAAGCGCCTCCCGGCGGCTCAGATGCGCGGATTGAACTTCCAGATGAATACGCTGGAGAAGCGCATCCTCATTGGCGCGGGCAACCTCTACGCCTGCGCCGGCTTCTTTAACGGCATAGCGGGTTGAAAATCCTGAAAAAAGCGGAAACGTCAGGGACAGACCGGCATTCCAGGAATGATACAGAGAATTCAGTTCATTGCCGGAATAGCCGTATCCTGCCGCTCCGGCCAGAACGGGGAAATAACCTTTTTTTTGAAGCGAGACGTTTTTTTCAAGCGCCTCTTTTCTGTGGATGGCGGCCAAGAGATCCGGCCGGTTTTCGTAGGCCCGGGCCAGCGCGTCTTCAAAAGAAACACCTTCGATTTCGGGTTCAAATTCTTCCTGAATGTCATACTCCGGCGTTGAAATGATGCCCATCGCGCGATTGAGCGCCAGGCGGGAAAGCCGCAGCGTATTTTGCGCGGAAAGAAGCTGGATGCGTGCATTGGATAAATTGACCTCGGCGCTGGTGACGTCAATTTTTGAACTTTTTCCCGTTTCAAAAAACATTCGGGCGATCTCATAATGCTGCTCAAACTGGCTCACCGTTTCAGAGGCCACCTTCAGAGACATGCGCGCTTTGACAAAAACATAGTAGGCTTCTTTCACGCCGTAAATGACGGAGGCGGTGATCTCTTGAACATCCGATTCGGCCGCTTCTTTATGAAGTTTCGAAATGTCCACCTGTGTGCCGGTTTTGCCGAAATCAAAAAGCGTCTGTTGAAGGCTCAATGTATTGGAATAGGCGTTATTGGACGTGCTTTGCAGCGTTTCGGACGGGATTCCGATGCGCGAATAGCCGGATTGCAGATTCAGATGAGGGTAGTAGCCCGAGCGGGCAAGGCCGATCCGGCTATCGGCCTGTATAACACCGGATTGGGCCGCCGAGATTGCGGGATTATTTTTTATCGCCAGATCAAGGCATTGCCCAAGCGAAAGCACATCGCCTTTGGCAATACGATCAGCCGCAAAAGCACAAGGGGCGGACAGGGTTAAGAGCAACAGAGCAATTAATATTTTGTTCATTTATGCGCTCCGGCAAAGTCTGCCTGGACAAACCAGACTGAGATGTTTCCAACCAATGGATATTTATGATCCGTTTCGTATCACATTTGGCATTACATATCAATTTTCATGCCATCCGTGGACAACTTACGTGTGTATAGAGGTAAAAAAATGTAATGCCTCACAGATACAGGCGAAGCTCAGGCAACGCTCTGTGAAAAAATGTAGTGCGTAGCTTTAGCTGCGCGTTTTTAGATGCGCCTGCCTTTTACTTTGTCGATCCAGTCTCTCCTAGTACCATGTAACATTAGTTCTTTCGTATAGATGATAAATATGATATCTTGGC